>WFUO01000001.1 GCA_015484945.1 Gammaproteobacteria bacterium
AGTCATAGGCCTGGCTGGCGGCATGGTAGTTGCGGCTGATCAGGCGCATGAGCCAGTACTGGCGCAGACCCTTGCCAGGCAACTGGATGAATTTCTGCCCCACCGGCAGCTCCCGAAGCTGGCGGATGCCGAGCATCATGGCCGCGTTCTCTACCGTGGTGACCTCCGATCCCAGGCGCCCACGCTTCTGGGCATTGGCTTTCCTGATCAATGCCAGGCAGGCGCCGGGATCGAGCAGCGCGTCACCAACGATGCGATCGATTGGCAAGCCCGCATCCTCTTTCAAGCTCACCAGCAACCGAGCGCTATGAGCAAACATAGGCAACTGCTTGTCTGACAGAAAGTCAGCCCATTCATCCAGACCTTTTGTGGCTGGTGCCATGGCAGCCTTTGACATCCCTCAGGGTACCCCTATTTCATGTGTATATTCGGCGCGCCTTGCCTGTAACTGGTTAATCGACTGAAATGCCTGGAACTTTAGGCTTCAACACCATTTTTTGTAGATATTCAAGAATGTCTGTGACCGGTCGATTTAGTGGACAATTGGAGTATCAGTTATCAGGAGATCCTGCAGCCCATGAAACTCATCATAGGCATTATCATTGTTTTTGGTTCTGTAGCCGGGGGATTCGTGCTTTCACACGGTAACCTGGCCTCTCTCTGGCAACCTTACGAACTTGTCATTATTGGTGGTGCCGCTTTCGGCGCCTTTGTGATCGCCAACCCTGGCAAGGTTATCAAGAAGGTGTTCGGCAGCATCGGCCCGTTGCTCAAGGGTTCCAAGTACAACAAGGCCTTGTATATGGATCTGTTGTCGATGATGTTCGAGATCTTTCAGAAGGCCCGCAAGGAAGGCATGATGGCGATCGAAAATGATATCGAAGAGCCCGAGAACAGCGAAATCTTCAGCAAGTACCCCAAGTTGCAGTCAGACCACCATGTAATGGAGTTCATCTCCGACTATCTGCGGATCATCGTGGGCGGGAACATGAACGCCTTTGAACTGGAAAACCTGATGGACGTCGAACTGAAAACCCACCACCACGAGTCAGAAGAAACATCACATGCATTGACAGCCGTTTCTGACGGCCTGCCCGGTTTCGGTATTGTCGCGGCGGTGCTCGGCATCGTGATTACGATGGGCATGATCTCGGGCTCAGCGGAACAAATCGGTGCTCATGTCGGGGCTGCACTGGTGGGTACATTCCTTGGCATCCTGCTGGCGTATGGCTTCGTGGGCCCAATGGCTAAATCACTGGAACACCAGGCGGCGGCCGAGGCCAAGTTCTTCGAGTGCATCAAGGTCTGCCTGCTGGCCACGGTAAACGGCTACAGCCCGCAGATCGCCGTGGAGTTCGGGCGCAAGACGCTCTACAGCCACGACCGCCCCAGCTTCACCGAACTGGAAGAACACCTCAAGGCCCAGAAGTAAAATCCAACCGGCCAGACAGGCATGGAAGACAAGAAACAACCGATTATCGTCAAGAAGATCATCGCCGGTGGTCATGGCCACCACGGTGGTGCGTGGAAGGTGGCGTTCGCCGACTTCGTCACTGCCATGATGGCTTTCTTCATGGTGATGTGGCTGGTGGGCGCCTCGACGACCGAGCAGAAGGCGGCCATATCGAGCTACTTCCAGAACCCCAGCCTGACCGAAGGGCGCAGCCAGAAGGCGGCCCAGGGCCAGATGGGCCCGGGCGGTGCCAGCACCAGCATGATCAAGCTCGGCGGCACCATGGAGATCACCCGCGGCAGCGGCAAGAAGATCATGGCCGACCAGGGCAATGCCGACAAGGCGAAGAAAAAAGCCAAGCGCCCTTCCTCTTCCTCGGGTGGCGAGCGTGGCGAGCAGGCGGCGGAAAAGAAACGGCTCGACAGCCTGCTGCAAGATCTGAAGGAAGCGATCGGCAAGAGCCAGGCGCTGAAGCCGTTCAAGGACCAGTTGCTGCTGGACATCACGCCCCAGGGCCTGCGCATCCAGATCGTGGACAAGGAGAACCGCGCCATGTTCAGCAGCGGCAGCGCCCGGCTGAAGTTCTATACGGTGCGCATTCTGCACGAGATCGCGCGTGTGTTGAACAAGGTGCCCAACAAAATCAGCATCACGGGCCATACCGATGCCACGCCCTACACCTCGCGTGAGGACGATTACACCAACTGGGAGCTATCGGCCGACCGCGCCAATGCCGCGCGCCGTGCGCTGGTCGAGGGCGGTCTGAATCCGAAACGCGTCGGCCGCGTGGTGGGCCTGGCCGACAGCGTGCTGTTCGACAAGAAGAACCCGCGCAACCCCATCAACCGCCGTATCAGTATCATCGTCATGAACCGGGCCACAACCAAGGAAATCAAGGAGCGTGCCGGCTACAAGCATCCCGCGCAGAAACCGGCGAACAAACCAAAAACCGAAAAATCGAAGGCCGAAAAGCCGGCGGTGGACAAGGTTGACAAGCACCATTCATCCACCAACCATGACAAACCGGCGTCCACCGCGGCATCCAGACCTGCCGCTGAAACCGGTACAAAGGCAGAACCGGCCGCTGAAGCCAGCGACAATGGCGAAAAACTCTACACACTGCCGGGTCAGGGCGAACCAAAGGTCATCCGTGTCAAGCCCGGCGAAAAGGGTGCCATCAAGCTGCCGTCGTTCAATGTCACGCCCTGAAAGGGTGTGATGGTGTAATATCCGGGGTGTGACTTGCCCCGGCCACTACCATACGATGACCGACGACCCCTACATACCTGCCGATCGACCTACCCTGCCCGCCGATGGCGAGATACATGTATGGCGCATCGATAATGCCCCGGACGAGGACATCCGCAGACTGGCGCGTATGGTATCCCGCGAACTGCTGGCCGCCTGCCTGAGCTGCGCCACGGATGAGCTTCGACTGTCCCATGGGCCGCACGGCAAGCCTCGCCTGGCCATGCCGGGCGCACCGCCACTGGCCTGGAATCTGAGTCATGGGCCTGACGTAGCCGTGGTGGCGCTTTCCACCACCGAAGTAGGCATCGACATCGAAAATCGGAATCGACAGGTCGATGCGCTGCGCCTGGCGCGTCGCTACTTCCACGAACACGAGATCGCCTGGCTGGCCGAATGCGATGGCGACGACCGCCGCCTGGCCTTCCTGCGCCTGTGGACACGCAAGGAGGCGCTGCTCAAATGCCTCGGACACGGTCTTGCGTACGGTCTGGGACGTTTTTCGTGCATTCCGGCACACGACGACAATGCTGTCATCCTTGAAGACGGGAACAGGCGCCCTGTGACACTGTATCTGCATGATCCGGCGCCGGTCACTGGCGCCATCATCAGCCTGGCGACACCGATTGAAAGCCCTCGCCTGCGGCATTATCTCTGGCATACATGAGTCAAATACGAAAAATTCCCGGTATCCGGCGTTTTTTCGCTAGAATCCGGGGTATGGACATGGGGGTACGCTATTGGGGGGCATTGCTGGCCCTGCTGCTCGCCTGGCTGCTTGCTGCCTGCACCGGCAACGGGAACCAGCCGCTCAACGAGCTGCAACGCATCCAGCGCCAGGGGCAGCTCGTGGTGCTGACCCGCAACAGCCCGACCACCTACTACGAAGGCCCGCAGGGCGACAAAATGGGGCTGGAGTATGAGCTGGCGCGGCGTTTCGCCGACTATCTGGGCGTACGCCTGAAAATCATCGTGCCATCCAGTTTCAAGGATATCCTGCCCATGCTGATCCGGGGCGAGGCGCACATCGCCGCGGCCGGCCTGACAGTAACCGCCAAACGCAAGAAGATTGTGCGTTTCGGTCCGCCCTACCAGACCATCACCCAGCAACTGGTCTATCGGCTGGGCACGAAAAAACCCAAAAGCCTGGCTGAACTGGATGGTGATATCGAGGTCATCGCGGGCAGCAGTCATATCGAACGACTGCGCGAACTGGCAAAACAATATCCCAACCTGAAATGGAAGGCCAACAAAACCTCTGACAGCGACGAGTTGCTGTACCTGGTCTGGCAACAGGTGGTGGACTATACCATCGCCGATTCCAATGAGGTGGCGCTCAATCAGCGTTTCTACCCGGAGCTGCGCGTGGCCTTCGATCTGAGCAAGCCACAGCAGCTGGCATGGGCATTCCGCTATGGCCAGGACGACAGCCTGTACCAGGCCGCAGTGGCCTTCTTTCGCAAGATCAAGGCCAATGGCGTGCTCGAACAGCTACTCGAACGCTATTACGGGCATGTGCAGAAGTTCGATTACATCAATACCCGCCTGTATCTGCGTCATATCAAGACACGGCTGCCGCGTTACCGCAAGTGGTTCGAGGATGCGGCACGCAAATACGGGCTGGACTGGCGTCTGCTGGCGGCGATCGGTTATCAGGAATCACACTGGAACCCGCGCGCACGCTCTCCCACCGGGGTGCGCGGGATCATGATGCTCACGCGCACGACCGCGCGCCAGCTCAACATCCGAAATCGTATCAAGCCCGAGAACAGTATCTATGGCGGCGCAAGGTATCTGCGCTACATCATTGATAACGCGCCAAAGGAACTGAAAGAACCGGACAAGACATGGATGGCGCTGGCGGCCTATAACGTCGGCCGTGGCCACCTGCAGGATGCGCGCAAGATTACCCGCATGCGGGGGGGCGACCCGAACAAATGGGTGGATGTGAAGAAAAACCTCCCTCTGCTCAGCATTCGCAAGTGGTACAAAAAGACCCGCCATGGCTATGCGCGCGGGCGCGAGCCGGTGCTGTATGTCGAACGCATTCGCAGCTACTACGATCTGCTGGTGTGGGAGACGAACAAGGAAAAACGCAATACCGGCACGGCCACCCGTACTGCGCCCGCGGTCAGAAAACTGGATTCTCCAGTGTTCTGAAAAATACGCTGGCGGTCTTCTGCCGGTTATCTATTTTTGCGCTTCAAGCTGCTCGGCCTCGATCGACAGATAAACCTGGTAGGCATTGCGCCGATTGGCGGCCTCGAAGGCGGGCAGCTTGCGGAACTGTGACCAGTCCACCGACCTGTAGGCCTCGTCAAATGGCATCAGTTCATCGACAGCCGCTTTCATCTTGTCACGCAGGAACTGCAGGTAGTGACGGGTGGCCCGTATCGCGCGCACCGGGTTGCGCGCCAACGGGCCATGACCGGGAATCAGCGCCACGACACGATCGAGCTCCATCTGTTTGAGCACACGCAACCAGTTGCGCGTATCGGCATCGCCGACATACGGAATACGCCCTTCGAAGATGATATCACCGGAGAACAGCACCCGGTCGGTCTTGACATACAGGGTCATGTCACCATCGGAATGTGCCTTGCCAAGCAGCGAGACCTGGAAATCGACATCGCCCACCCGGAAACTATAGTCACCTGTAACGAAACGGTCGGGCCGAACCACCCGGGTGTCATCGTTGACCCAGGGATCCAGTGACAGACGCCGTTCTTCCAGCCTGTCCCTGGCCTGCTGCGATCCGATGTATTCACGCGCGCCGGCCGGTGCGATGATCTGGGCGCCCTCGGCCTTGAATACCTGCAGGCCGTAGATATGATCGGCATGGTAGTGGCTGACCACGACCTTGACGATGGGCTTGTCGGTAATCTTGCGAATCTGTTTCAGCATTTCATGCGCCAGCGATGGCGTGCCGAGCGCGTCGAATACCACCACGCCCTTGCTGGTGACGACGAAACCGGCATTGGAAATGAAACCTTCGTGTTCGGTGGCCGCACCGCGCAAGCCTGGCACATACCAGGTATGTCTGGCCACCTGTACCGCGCGCAGCTTGACACTGACCGGCGCATAGGTCGGCTTGCGTGGCGATGCACCAGCGACACCCGCCAGCGCCAGTATCATGACCATTACGTAATGGAAAAGCTTTCTGATCATTGCGTCACCTGCGATATTTCATTTCCTGTTGTGGTTTGACCGTCTGCGACGGAAAAAATTCGTCAACAAACTGCCACACTGTTCCGCGAGAACACCCGCGGTAACATCCACATAATGATTATGCAGTGGGGACTGCAACAGGTCGAAGACACTGCCAGCGGCGCCAGTTTTGTCGTCATGGGCGCCGAACACCACCCGCGCGATGCGTGCGTGCACAATGGCGCCACTGCACATACAACACGGCTCCAGGGTGACATACAGCGTGGCGCCGGGCAGGCGGTAGTTGGCCAGGTGCTGGCCAGCGGCACGCAAGGCCTGGATCTCGGCATGGGCGCTCGGGTCATGGCGGCCGATGGGCCTGTTCCAACCTTCACCAACCACCCTGCCCTCGAACACCACGACCGCACCGACCGGCACCTCGCCCTCTTTCTCGGCGCGGTGCGCGAGTGCGATGGCATGCTGCATCCAGTGAATGTCCTGATCCATACCGGAACTCCTGAGGTTCGGGCGGGCATTGTAACCCGAACAGACGTCCGGCACAGTGCTGGCAGGCCAGGGATGTCCTGAAGCCTACTTGAAACGCCAGTCGCCCAGGTAGCGGCGCCGTTCACCACGTTCGTTGCGGTAAACACCGCCCTTGTGCAGTATCGGCAGTGCGCCATAGCGTACTGGCGTCAGGCGTCCACGGTTGATGACATGAATCAGTCCGGTGCGGCTGTTGAGCCGATAGACCTTGCCATCCGCACCGTTGAACAGCACATAGGAGCCACTGTGAATGAGGCGCTCGTTGGCAAAAGCCGGCAGGGCCATGACTAACAGCAACACGAACAAGCCTTTTTTCATGAGACACTCTCCAGGCTGTAACTTCCTGTCTCAAGCTTAGCGAAGAAAAAGGGTGGCCGCTATCGCGTGCAACAAGCCGGTTTGATGATGAAACAGGTAACGGGCATAGGAACCATGCAAAGATGGCGTCCCCTAGGGGAGTCGAACCCCTGTTACCGCCGTGAAAGGGCGGTGTCCTAGGCCTCTAGACGAAGGGGACACAGGACCGGTAAAGACCAGCGCCTTGCCGGGAAGCGCGCAATTTACGCTACTCGCCAGCGGCTGTCAAGTGAATCGCTGTAATTCATAGACTGCGCTTGCGCGGGTTCCGTGGGCATCGAAACGCAGCTCACGGCACAGATGACAGACCAGCCCGAGCCCGCGTCCGGCATACCGTTCGTGCTCGCAAAGCCGGGAGTTGCGCAACCCGGCGGTATCGAATCCTCTGCCGCTGTCGGCCACGCAGATCTCGATCAGGCGGGCATCGGTATCGGTGTAAACGGTCAGGCCAATACGCACCCAACCCTGCGCGAGCGCCGCCAGTCTGCGTTCCCGCTGGGCGTAATATTCAGCGAAGCCCTCGGCGGAATCCTTGAGCGCGGAATCGAGTTCCAGCAGGCCATGGTCCACGGCATTGCAGAACAGCTCGGTCAGGATGGTGCTGATGTTGGCGCGATGCTCGCCCAGCCCTTGTATCTGATCCAGTATCTGTGTCAAGGCCGGTACCGGGTCCATGTCCCACAGGCTGCTGGCATGGAATTCCAGCTCCATGCGCCAGTCGTAATCCGCTGCCTGGGTCATGACTTCCGGGCTGGCCATGGCCGCATCCGCTCAGGTGATCTCGAACAGGCGGTCGAAGTTGGCCAGTTTGAGAGTCTCGCGCACGCTGTCCTGGCAGTTCACGATACGCACCTTGCGCTCGGGATCACCGACATGTTCCCGCAACAGCAACAACATGCCCAGCGCCGAGCTGTCCATGAATTCCATCTTGCTGGCATCGATCTCGTATTGTATGCCGGGCTCGTGATCCTGGTAGGCCTCACGGAAGGCCTTGTGGGTGGTGTAGTCGAAACGCCCGTCTATCTGGATCGTAACCTGTCCGGCGTTGGCGTCGTACGTGGATGTGATGCCCATGGCGTGCTTTCTCCGGCTGTATGCGTTACGTTACGAAAAACGGCGCAAAACATTGTAAAAAATATGGAAACAGGGAAGGGATCCGTAACCCGGACACCTGTCAGGGTTATCGGTAGGGGCGGTGAAAACTTTACCCGTCCTGCCGGTCTTGCCTGTCGCGGGTGTCGGGCCGAACCGAGAGCAGATCCACGACCAGGCCGGTGAGCAGGCTGACAAAACCGATCGGCACCAGGCCAATCAGCCGGGTCCACGGGCTGTTCTCGAACACGATCATGGCGGTGAAACCGCCTACCAGGCCAATGGCAGTCAGTGCGATACCGCTAATGATGAGGATTCTGACCACGGCGGGATCCGTGCGGGTAGCTGGCCGGCTGGACGGCCCGGAAAGTTTGGTGGAGCTAGGCGGGATCGAACCGCCGACCTCTTGCATGCCATGCAAGCGCTCTCCCAGCTGAGCTATAGCCCCGAAAAACGAGGCGCAATGATAGGCCAAGCGGGCGAAGTTGTCAAAAAATCACGGTCAAGCGGCAAGAGACAAAAGAAAGGCTTGTGGAGGGTGGTTCAGGGGCTTTCTGGGTAAAACGGGTATCGGCTACTCGCTAATTCAACACGGAGCACTCCGTGCTGGATTTTCCGGTCAGCCGCCGGCTTTCTCGATCTTGGCCCAGGAGTCGCGTAACGTGACGGTGCGGTTCCAGATCGGCCGGCCGTCGGCGGTACGCGCCGGGTCGAGACAGAAATAGCCTTCGCGCTCAAACTGGAAACGCTCGCCGGGCACGGCGCCGGCCAGCGCCGGTTCGAGCACCGCATGGGTCAGGGTGCGCAGTGAATCGGGGTTGAGGTTGTCGAGAAAACTGCCGCCCTCGGGCGCCTTGTCCGGATTGGGCACCCGGAACAGGCGGTCATACAGGCGGATCTCGGCAGGGATGCCATGCCGCGCCGAGACCCAGTGGATGACACCACGCACCTTGCGTCCCTCGGGGTTGGCGCCCAGCGTTTCGGGGTCATAACTGCAACGCAGCTCGATGACCTCGCCGGCCGCATCCTCGATGACCTCGTCGCAGCGGATCACGTAGCCATTGCGCAGACGTACCTCGCCGCCAAGCACCAGGCGCTTGTACTTCTTGTTGGCGGTCTTGCGAAAATCGGCCTGGTCGATCCAGATCTCGCGGCAGAAAGGCACCTTGCGCGTGCCGGCCGATTCATCCTGCGGGTGGTTGGGGGCGTCCAGTTCCTCGACCCGGTCTTCGGGATAGTTGGTGATGACAACCTTGAGTGGATTAAGCACCGCCATCCGGCGCAGGGCGTTGATATTGAGGTCGCTGCGAATGCAGTCCTCCAACACACCCATCTCGACCGAATTGTCGGACCGGGTGACACCGATGCGGTCACAGAAGTCCCTGATCGAGGCCGGCGTGAAGCCGCGCCGGCGCATGCCGGCCAGCGTGGGCATGCGCGGGTCGTCCCAGCCTTCGACATGCCCTTCGTCAACCAGTTGGGTAAGCTTGCGCTTGCTGACCACGGTGTACTGCAGGTTCAGGCGCGAAAACTCGATCTGGCGCGGATGACAAGGCACCGAGGTGTTGTCCAGCACCCAGTCGTAGAGCGGCCGGTGATCCTCGAACTCCAGTGTGCAGAGCGAATGCGTGACACCTTCAAGCGCGTCAGAGATAGGATGCGTAAAATCATACATCGGATAGATACACCATTCCTCGCCGGTCTGGTGATGCACAACCCCGTGGCGGATCCGGTACAGTGTCGGGTCTCGCAGGTTCATGTTGGGCGAGGCCATGTCGATCTTCGCTCGCAATACCTTCTCGCCATCGGCGAAGACGCCGGCGCGCATCTGCTCGAACAACCTGCGGTTCTCTTCCACGCTTCGTTCACGATAGGGACTCTCACGCCCGGGCTCGGTCAGGGTGCCACGATATTCGCGAATCTGCTCGGGCGTCAGGTCGCAAACATACGCCAGCCCCTTGTTGATCAATTCCATCGCGTAATCATAAAGCTGCTCGAAATAGTCGGAGGCGAAATACAGATGGCTGCCCCAGTCGTAACCCAGCCAGCGTACATCTTCCTGGATGGCGCGCACGTACTCCTCGTTCTCCTTGTGCGGATTGGTGTCGTCAAAACGCAGGTGGCAACGCGCATTCGGATAGTCCTCGGCGATGCCGAAATTCAGGCAGATAGACTTGGCATGGCCGATGTGCAGGTAACCGTTGGGCTCTGGCGGAAAGCGCGTGACGACGCCCTCAGGGTGCCGGCCCGCGGCCAGCTCGTCGTCGATGATGTGGCGGATGAAGTTCACCGGTTTGCTGGTCTTGTCGGTCATGACATGTTTCCGTGTTCAGCCGGCCTGCCGCCGGATGGTATCCAGTGCCCTGTCGATGCGGCGCAGGGTCGCCTCGCGCCCGACCAGCCACAGAGTCAGGTCGAGCTCCGGTGATGGCGCGCCATAGGTGACCGCCAGACGCAACGGCATGCCGACCTTGCCGAAACCGACGCCCAGGGATTCGACCACCTGCTCGATGGCGCCGTGGATGGCCTCACGCTCCCAGTCCTCCAGTGCCGCCAGGCGTGAGCGTACGGCTTCCAGCGGCTCGATGGCGGCCGGCTTGAAGGCCTTCTTCGCCGCCTTGGGATTGTACGCGTCCAGATCCTGGTAGTAGAAGCGGCTGATTTCGGCCATTTCGACCAGGGTTCTGGCGCGTTCTCGCTGCACCTCGATGACCTTGACCAGATCGGGACCCGTGGCAGGATCGATACCCAAACGACCCAGGTGCCAGGACAAATGATGGGCCACATGCGCCGGATCGCTGTGCATGATGTGCTGGTGATTGAGCCACAACAGCTTCTCCTCGTTGAAGGTCGAGGGCGCGACATTGACGGCATCGAGATCGAACAGCTCAATCATTTCGTCGAGGCTGAAGATCTCGCGGTCACCATGCGACCAGCCCAGGCGCACGAGATAGTTGAGCAGCGCCTCGGGCAGGTAGCCCTGCTCGCGGTACTGCATGACACTGACCGCGCCATGACGCTTGGAGAGCCGCTTGCCGTCTGAACCGAGAATCATCGGCACATGGGCATATTTGGGCGGCTCGGCACCCAGTGCCCGGAGGATGTTGATCTGGCGTGGCGTGTTGTTGAGGTGATCGTCACCACGGATCACATGGGTCATGCCCATGTCGAGATCGTCCACGACCACGGTCAGGTTGTAGGTGGGCGTGCCATCGGAACGGGCGATGATGAGGTCGTCCAGCTCGCGGTTGTCGAACACCACCTTGCCGCGCACCAGGTCATCGACCACCACGCTGCCATGCTCGGGATTGCGGAAACGGATCACGAATGGCTGGTCGCCGGGCTGATCTTCCCGATCACGACACAGGCCGTCATAGCGTGGTTTCTGCTTCGCGGCCATCTGTTTGTCTCGCAGCTCGTCGAGGCGCTGCTTCGAGCAGTAGCATCGGTAGGCCTTGCCCTCGTCGAGCAGTTGCTGGATGACCTGACCGTAACGATCGAAACGCCGGGTCTGGTAGAACGGGCCTTCATCATAGTCCAGACCCAGCCAGCTCATGCCCTCGAGAATGGCGTTGACGGATTCGGTGGTGGAGCGCTCGAGATCGGTGTCCTCGATACGCAGGACAAAGCTGCCACCGTGCTTGCGCGCATACAACCACGAGAACAGCGCGGTGCGGGCACCGCCGATATGCAGGTAGCCGGTGGGGCTGGGGGCGAAACGTGTTTTGATGGACATCTGCCGCTCGTTGGATCTGAAAGCCGCGATTGTAACAGATTTCCGGCGCGGCCATTTACCAATGGCGACACCTTGTCAGGTTCTGCCGCCGCAGACGGGACATACCAGCTCCGCGACCAGCACCACGGCGCCGCAGCTTGCGCAACGCTTGCGATCACCTTCTGCCTCGGCTGCCCGGCCGGCGGCCAGACCCGGCCGCGCGGCGGCCGCAGAAGCCTGACGGGCGGCCGCCCCGACACCACCGCCACCCAGGGCCTCGATGGCGTTGAGCAGTTCGGCGATGCTGCGCACACAGTTGCCAAAGGCGAATTCCTGTTCCGGCTGCACATAGCCCCTGTCGAATGGCTGGCGGCGTCCGTTCTCTATCAGCCAGGTGCCGTTGGTTGAGCCCAGATCGGCAAGGAACAGGGTGTCGTCGAGTACGGTCAGTTCGGCATGCCGGGCACTGACAGTATCGTCCCTGAGCACGATCTCGCCACGCCGTCCGATGATGTAGGTTCGACTGCTCACGCTTGAGGCTCCTGTTCGACGATTGCCCGCATTATACCAGCACCCGGAAGGCGAAATCGGGATTGCCGAGATAGAAACCGTCACCCGACTCGAGCAGAACACGGGTGCCCGGCAACACGCGCGTGCCATTGTCCAGCCAGGTGCCGTTGACCGAGCCGAGGTCTTCCAGCCATACGCCGCCACGCTCGTCGTCCAGCCCAATACGCGCATGCCGCCTGCCAATACCCTGATCGCGCACCAGGACATCGGCATCGCTGCCACGCCCGATGACCAGGGGATGCTCACCGATCTCGGCCCGGGTTCCATTCAGGCGGTTACGGCCCACCAGCTTCACGATCCGTCCGGCCGGTGCGGAAGGTGACGATGAGGACGATTCCCTTGCCGGCCCGGAATCACCGGCCGGTGCGGCCTGGCGCTGGCGCTTGAGCACGCGGCTCATTTCATCACGGATGTAGCGTGTCATGCCAATACCGGCGGGACGCTTGCGGATGCGCAACCACAGCAATGTGACCAGCACCAGCAGCAGCAGGATACCGGCACCCAGCGCCACCAGCGCCCACAACGGCGCGTCACGACCCTTTTCGCCTTTCTGCCCCTTGATGATCTTGTTGACCACGGTGGTCTTTTTGATGACCGTGGTTTTTCCGGTGACCGCTGTATTGCACGGACTGCGGTCGAGTGTGAACGGTATGCCCCGCCGGCGCAGTTCGTCGATGACCTCGGCTATGCGCACGGACCAGTATGTACCAACCCCCTTGCCGGCCTTGATACCGATGGATGTGACGGCGATGACCCGCCCGCAGAGATCCGAGACCGGGCCGCCGGAGTTGCCCGGATTGGTGGCGGCATCGTGTTCGATGACACGCACACCGCCGCGGATGGTGGTATAGGCGGACAGCACCCCATCCTTGCGCACCGGTTCCAGACGCTTGCCGAAGATATCCGAGACCCCGGGATAGCCAGAAGTCCACAGATGCGTGCCCTTGACCAGCCGGCGCCGACCCTCGATATCGGCCAGGCTCAGAGGCTGGCGGGCGGGATTGAGACCAGCGACCTTGATGATGGCAAGATCCAGTCGCCGGTTGGCCCAGACGATGCGGAAACGCCGGCGGTTGCTGAAACTGCCATCGGGAACGAAGCCATCCTGCTCATGGCCGATGACACCGGCAATGACATGATGATTGGTAACCACGTATCCCTGGCGGTTGACAAGAAAGCCGGTGCCATGCCCCTGGCAACGGCGATACGGATTGCGCTTGCATGGAACATTGGTCACATGGATGCGCAACACCGCGCTGTCGTGCCTTTGCTGTGCCCTGGCATCCATGGGGCTGGCCGCGTATGCAAAGGGCCAACCCTGCAGTACAAGCAGGGCCCATGCCAGTCTTCTCCAGACCTTGCCCGTTTTTGCATGTCTCGTGATCATTTGGTACCCGCCACACCAGTGAAATCGCCTCGATTGCGCTTGGCCAGAATGGAAAGGAAATCGACCATCTTGCGATTGCTCCAGTATTCGCCGATGGCCACGGTATGGATCTCCTTGCGGCCCGCGTTACGGCGCGTGATGTCATCGATGATTACGCGAGGATTGGTATTGGGACTGCCATCGGTGAGCAACACGATCGCCTGGGCCGGGTAACGCAGTGCCTCGATCAATGCGGCATGGGTGGGCGTCAGATCTCCATATCTCGCTTCAAGACTCTGCGCATAGCGTAGCGCCCGCATCTTGCCCGCCGGATCCATGGGCGCCATCTGTCCCGGTGGCAGCCAGCGATGGATGACCGGGCTGCTGCTCTTGCCCTGGAAACCGATGATCTGCACACGGTTGCGCGCCTTCATGGGTTTGAGTATGCGCGCAATGGTATTGCGCATCAGCTGTGTGTAGGACTTCATGCTGCCCGACATGTCGATGACCAGTACGAAACTCTCCGCGCGGGTGGACAGGCCCAGCAAGGCAAACTTGATCGAATTGCGTAATTGCGTCTGGCAGGCCTGGCGTTGCTGCGCGCAACTGTTCAGACGCGCCTGCGCATTACGGGCCTGTTGCTGCGCAGCCCTGGCCTGACTGCGTGCACGCGCCGCCTCGGCCTGTGCTCGTTGCAGGTTGGTCTGACAGGCCTTCAGGCGGCTGCGGCACTGCTGCAACTGTCGCTCCATGCCCGCAAGCCGGGTTTGCAACTGCTTGATCTTCTCCTGTAGCGGACGCGCCTTGTTGAGATAGTACGGCATCAGGATCAGCATGATCAGGATGAACGCGCCCATGGCCGAGGCGAACAGGTCCAGGGCCGACATGCTGAAGATGTTGATCTCGCGGTTGCGCTTTCTCATCACCGTAACACCAGACCAGCGAGTATGAGCGTAACCAACGCTGCCAGGACGATCAGACCCACGCGCGAAAGTCTTACCCCGGAATGACTGTTCTCATCACGCCGTTCATCGCCACCGGCGGGATCGACGACCACGACCAGGGTATTGTCCTGACGCGGATGTCCCGCCGCCTCGACGGCGGCGACCAGATCATTGGCGCACTGCTGGGCGTCCTGTCCCTGTGAGGCGATACGCGCGATCTCGGACTCATCGAGGGTGTTGAGCCCGTCGGTGGCCAGGATCAGCCGGTCACCATGGTGCAGACGCATGGGTTCATGACGCAAATCAACCGAACGCAAGGGTTCACCGGCCAGGTAACTGAGCAGCATGTTGCGCCCCGGCGTGCCGGCGGCCTCCTCGTCGCTGATATTCCCGGCGGCCGCCTCGCGGTCGAGATGCGCGCCCAGACTGTGGTCTTCATTGAGCTTGACAATACGCCCGTCACTGACCAGGTACAGATGGCTGTCACCGACACTGACCCAATACAAGCTGTCCGCAGTCAGCCATATGCCGGTCAGGGTGCTGGCCATGCCGGCAAGATCGGGCTGTGTGGCTATACGCTCATGAATGGCGCGATTGGCGGCCAGTATGCCTTCCTCCAGCGCCTCGACCGGACCGAGCGCACGCTGCGCCTGTACTGCGCGTGAAAAGGCCTCCACCGCCTCGCGGCTGGCGACCTCACCGGCCGCCTCGCCACCAACGCCATCGGCAACCGCTACCAGCAGGCGGTCGATCTCTGCGAAGGGGCGATGGGTGGCATCGACATCGGCGACGACGTGGCTGTCTTCCTGTTTCTGGCGCCGCCCCTGGGTATCGGCGACACCTACCTGGAATCTGGGTGTCATTCCGGCCACTGGAACCTTTCACCACAAAAGGGCACGAACAACAGGCTGGTATCACCCATGGTGATCCTGTCCCAGGCCTCGAGCGTCTTCAGTTCAAGCACCGGTTCGTCGTTGAGATAGGTCAGGTTGCTGGCGTCACCGTGCTGCAGATAGAAGGCGTTGCCCTTGGGATCATAGGTGAGACGTGCCTGCTCGGTGCGGCTGATCTTTGCATCGCCATGACCACCAAACGACAGGCTGATTTGCGCGTTGTCATTGCGCGCAATGATATTGACGCCATGGTAAACGGGCAGGCTGGCACCGGTACCCGGGCCTTCGACCACGACCAGCCAGCCCGTCACAGGCCGGATCGCCTGTTTGCCGCCGGTGCGCAAGACCCGGGTGGCTTCATCATCGACACCGGGCACTGTGGCCGATGAGCCGGGAGAACCGATCGGGCGGGTCATGTCTTCGTCAACCGGGCTGCCAACCGGCCGGGTGTCACCATCGTTCGACGATACGCTGCCGCAATACGGACAAACGCTGTAACGGTCGGCATCGTACTGATGCAGGCCGGCAGGACATCGAACCAGATTGGACATTTATCACCCCCGTTATTGTTTCACATACAGGCGGTTGACCAGGTTGTTGAGACAGTATTGGCCGGCCTGGTTGAGCGTTCTCTCCTCACGACCCTCGACGAGATGCATCAGGAACACCAGTACCGCGCTTTGCACCAGCGCCAGCAGCGTGGTGTTGAAGGCCACAGCCAGGCCCGCTGTCAGCCTGGGCAACAGGTTCGGATCGTCGGGTTGGGTGCCAGGCGCGCCGGCGATCGCCAGCGTGACCGAGATGCCGAAAACCGTGCCGATGAAACCCAGCGTGGGGATCAGCCAGCTCAGATAACGGATCATCGAATACTTGAGTTCCAGTTGGTGCAGAAACAGTTCGAGCTGCGAGTTGAGCAGGCTGTTGGCCTGCTCGATCGAGCGGCTGCTCTGGAACTGCAGGATAACCTGGTGGATCAGGCGTGGCAGCCAGGCTGATTCGTCGGTAGCGGGCGCCTTGACCTTGCCATAGATCGGACCAATGTCACGGTCCTGTATGATGACATTCTCATCCTCGGGCAGATAGCCCACATGCAGATGGCGCTCCGCCACCCGCCATTCCTGGCGCCGGTACCAGAGCTCGCCCAGACCGAGTGTGAACATCAGCCACATGATGTTCTGAATCGTCAGTGGATAGGGCAGATTGGCGGTATTCCGGTCGAGTAGCAACACTGCCAGCTTGTCCGGCAGCAGGAAATGCATCAGAGCGATCAGCAAGACACCCACGAGCAGGCTGATGATCGCCAGTTTGGCTCGGGAGATTCGCACGCTTGTCCCTCGAAGTCGCTGCGGCCGTTCTTCGCAACTGGCCCGCTTGTTATTGTTTCGGCCTGTTGGCACAGACAACCCTGCCCATGTCAACGCAAACCGGCGTGATCCGGGTTGTTCACCACCGAACCGGAGAGTAACATCCTGTCGTATGGGAAATTATCACTCCGGGAAGTCGATAGCAAGACTGGCCGAATTCACCCACCGGGGTGGCCGGGAAAGCAACGAAGACAGCCTGGGCCATGTGGAAATCGGCAATCTTGCCCTGCTGATACTCGCGGATGGCATGGGCGGTCATACCGGCGGTGCATGCGCAGCGCATAGCGTGTGTGAAAACACGCTGGAAATGGCCAAAACGCGTCATGACGATCTCGCTGCCAGGCCGGATATCGCTCTGCCCCTGCTCATCCGCGATGCCACGACACGAATGCTGGACCACTGCACCAGTATGGATGACAGCATGGACCCCCACACCACCGTGGTCGCCGTACTGGTGCTGCCGACAGCGCTGCATGTCTGTCATGCCGGAGACTCACGCTGCTATCTGATGAGCGATGACAGGCCCCTGTGGCGGACCCGCGATCATTCCATCAGCCAGTTACTCGTCGATCAGGGCGAGATCGATGCCGAACAACTGCGCACGCATCCCGATCAGAACCGCCTGTACCGCTTTCTGGGGCGTGAACATCGCCAGATAGCCGCGGGTACCATGCTGGAGTGGCAGGATGGCGATACGCTGCTGCTGTGCAGTGACGGCCTGTGGGTACAGTGCACGGATGAGGAGATCGCCGCGGTGCATGCACGCAATGACCTCGACATCGCCCTGGAAGCGCTGTGCCGGAAAGCAGTCGAACGCGGCGGCGACACTGGCGACAATATCAGCGCCATCGCCGCCCGGCTGAAACATCCCTGAACCCGGGCTGGAAAAGGTCGGCATGCCGGTCTTTTCAACACACAACACAGCGTTTGTACGAAGACCGGAACACACAGGGGTCAAGTTGGCCGGACTGACCTGTGAGCTGTATTCAGGTACGGCCGGATTGAAGCCGACGCTGAAGAACTGCCGGCCTCGTCCCGTGTTATCACGCCCTGCCTGCCTCGTTCATGACCAAGGGTTTGACCAACACGTAATCAACGCCTGACCAGGGTCAGCAACATACCGGCGATTTTCTGCAACGGCAGAACGTGGTCGGCCGCACCCAGTGCCACGGCCTCACCCGGCATGCCCCAGACCACGCTGGTCTTTTCGTCCTGGGCGATGGTACTGGCGCCGGTTTCCTGCATTTCCTTGAGACCGGCCGCGCCATCGTTACCCATGCCGGTGAGCAGCACCCCAACGCCATTCGGACCAACCTTCTGCGCCATGGAACGGAACAGAACATCGACAGAAGGCTTGTGGCGATTGACTGGTGGCCCGTCACTGAGCCTGCACACATAACGCGCGCCATCTCGATCGATATACAGATGACTGTGTCCCGGGGCGATGAACGCATGGCCGGGAATGACCTGATCACCATCACTGGCCTCAACCACCTTCATCGCCGACAGCCGGTCCATGCGCTGTGCAAACGACTTGCTGAAAGCAGCCGGAATATGCTGGGTGATGACGATACCCGGCGTGTCGGCGGGCAGATCCGCGAGCACGTCCTTGATCGCCTCGGTGCCGCCCGTGGATGCGCCAATGGCGATGACCATGTCGGTGGTACGGAAGTGACGAGGCGTCTGCCTGTCGAGAATGGCATCGGCCGAATACCTCGGTGCCACGTCCATCTTCTCTGGCGCTTTCGCCTTGCGGTCGAGATTGCGTACCAGCGCATCCAGGTTGGCCGCGGCGGCGGCCTTGACCTTGCCAATGATCTCCTCGCTGTATTCATCGAGGGTTTCCCGCAGATCGCTCTTCGGCTTGGTCACATAATCAAAGGCGCCATATTCCATGGCCTGCAGGGTGGTATCGGCCCCTGCCTCGGTCAGGGTCGATACCATCACCACTGGCATCGGCCGCAGGCGCATCAGGTTTCTGAGGAAGGTGATGCCGTCCATTTTCGGCATCTCTACATCCAGCGTCAGCACATCGGGATGCAGTTTTTTGATCTTCTCACGCGCATCATAGGGGTCGTTGGCCGTACCCACGACCTCGATCATCGGGTCGCTGTCCAGTATCTCTCTCAGCAATTGCCTGACGAGAGCTGAATCATCGACGATCAGTACCTTTGTTTTTTTCACCTTGCTTCCCTTTCTAGAACAACTCTACTTCTCCAGCCACCGGCTTGTGCTCGAGCTCGTGCATGTAGCGTTCTTCGCGGTCGATGATCGTGGTGTTGTGCATGTTGCGCAGCTTCTTGACCTGCACCTTTCCGGTACGCGGACTGTACACGACCTTACGGGGATAGGTGCCGCCAACATCCTCGCCCAGCAAGGTCAGTCCTTCCGAAGCGATATATGCCTTGACGAACTCGACATTACGCAGACCGATATTGCTCATGCCGGTGATGATCCGGCCTCCCCCAACGATCTTGACCTCCAGGTTTTCACGCCGTCCGCCATTGGCGAGAATGACGTTGATCAGATGCTCCATCGCATAGTTGCCATAGCGGGTCGCCTCGCTGAGCACGCCGTTGAAGCTGTTGGCATCTTCGGGAGAGCTGTGCGGCAACATGAAATGATTCATGCCGCCAATGCCAAAAACCCGGTCCCGGACACAGGCGGAAACACAGGAACCCAACACCGTGACGATGACCTCATCATGAATGGTGACATAAAACTCGCCCGGCAGGATCTTGGCGGCATAGACCTGGCGCGTCTTGTCCCAATAACGGTTGATATGCGAAAAACCGCGCAGCGGCTTTTGCAACGGGATGCTGTCATGCAGCCTGGAAGTATTTACAGTCATGACTATTTACCATTGCGCCGGTAGATGGTATTGCCTACCAGATCGAATCGGTCACTCACCTTGAACAGCGACTCCGAATGACCAAGAAAAAGTGCCGACTTGGGGTGTGTGATATCCGCGTAGCGGTTGATCAACACACGCTGGGTATCCTTGCTGAAGTAGATCACCACATTGCGGCAAAAGATGATGTCGAACGGACCCGAGAAAGGCCAGTCATGCAGCAGGTTCAGCTGCCTAAAGGTGATCATGGACTGCAGTTCCGGCCTCACCCTGACCTTGCCCTGATATTCACCCTTACCTTTCAGAAACCAGCGCCGCAGACGCTGACGTGACAACGACTCGACACGCTCTTCGGTATAGATGCCAGCACGCGCACGTTCCACCATATTGGAATCGAGATCGGTGGCGAGAATGCGAACATCCCAGCCCGCCGTTTCCGGTATGGTCTCGCGTACCGTCATGGCGATACTGTATGGCTCTTCACCAGACGAGCAACCTGCCGACCAGATGCGCAGCCGACGGCTGGCATCGTTGTACCGCATCAGTTCGGGCAACAGCGTGCTGGAAAGATACTCGAAATGATGCGGTTCACGGAAGAACGCGGTCAGGTTGGTCGTGATCGCGTTGATGAAGTTGACCAGTTCATCGCTGTCATGGCTCTCCAGCAATCGACAGTAGTCACGGAACGAATCCATGCCCAATGCTCTGAGGCGCCGCGCAAGCCTGCTATAGACCATGTTGCGCTTGGCCTCGGTGAGAACGATGCCTGTTTCCTCACCAACCAGTCTGCAAATGAACCTGAAATCCCGGTCGGTAAAGTGGAACTCCCTTTCCCTTTCTACTGCCTGCACTACGGCGTTTCCTGTCTGCTATGCTGGCTCAAAATTCCTCCCATTCGTCTGCATCCGGTGCGGGTGGAGTGCGTGGCTGCACGGGCCTGGCCGTGCGCGGTTTGCCGCTCACGACCGTGGGGCGTTCCGGCGCCTGATGCCGGGGCGGTGCCAGCGGGTTGCCCTGCGCCTGTGCAGACTCGTCGATCTTGAAGAAGCGCATCTGCTCGTCCAGTGAACGCGCCTGCTCGTCGAGCGCCTCGCTCGCGGCCGCGGCTTCTTCCACCAACGCAGCGTTCTGCTGGGTCATCTCGTCCATCTGTGCAACGGCCTTGTTGATCTGCTCGATACCCGCCGACTGTTCGGCACTGGCGGCCGCGATCTCGGCGATGATGTCGCTGACCTTCTTGACCGCGCCCACGATCTCTTCGAGCGACTTGCTCGATTCGTCGACCAGCCGCGATCCCTCGGCCACCTTGTCGACGCTGTCGCTGATCAGCGACTTGATCTCCTTGGCGGCCGTGGCACTACGCTGGGCAAGGTTGCGAACCTCCGCTGCAACCACCGCGAATCCCCTGCCCTGCTCGCCTGCACGCGCAGCCTCGACCGCGGCGTTGAGCGCCAGCAGGTTGGTCTGGAAGGCGATCTCGTCGATTACGCCAATGATATCCGCGATCTTCTTGCTCGCGGCATTGATCTCCGACATGGCCTCGGTGGTCTTTTCTGCCACTTCGCCACCCTTTTCGGCTTCGGTTCGCGCATTGGCGGCAAGCTGATTGGCCTGACGCGCGTTGTCAGCGTTCTGCTTCACGGTTCCGGTGAGCTGCTCCATGCTCGAGGCTGTCTCTTCCAGCGATGAGGCCTGCTCCTCGGTACGCTGACTCAGGTCGCTGTTGCCCTGCGAGATCTCCGAAGCGGCCGAACGGATATTGCCGCTGCTTTCGAGAATCTTCATCACCATGTTCCTGAGGTTGTCCACCGAGGCATTGACGGCATCACGCATCACCGCGAACTCTCCATCGAACTGACCATCCATCGTTCGGGTCAGGTCACCATCGGCAAGGCTCTGCATGACCCCAATGGTTTCCTGGATCGGCTGCACGATGGAATCCATGAGTATATTGATGTTCTCTCCCAGGTTTTTCATGAAGCCCTGGTAGTTGCTGACATCGACACGTCCGTCGAGTTTGCCCTTCGATGCACTATTGATGAGGCCTTCTATCTGCCGCTCGGCATCCTTCTGTTCGGTGATATCCTTCCATTCGACCATGTTGCCCATGTATTCGCCATTCGGCCCGGTGATCATGGTCGCGTTGACCTCGAACTCGACATCGGCGACCTTGATCTCGGCCCTGGCCGGCAGACGGGATGGATCCTGCAACAGGGCCCGCTGATGAGCCGGGTTCTTGTGGAAATCGTCTATGCAGGCGCCGACCAGCTTGTCGACATCGAAGCCTGGCCAGATCTGCCGCAGCGCCTGCTGACGGCTGCGCATCATCTCGATGACCGCCGGGTTGCAGTAGGTGATCTTCAGGTCGGCATCACAGATCATCAGGTTGGTCGTGGATCCGTCGATCGCCGACTTGAGGCGCGCGATCTCGATCTCGCTCTTGCGCAGCTCGGTGACATCCGACCATTCCAGCGTATTGCCGATATAGTTACCGTCCAGATCATGGATTGCCGAGACCCGGATATGGAAGGTCAGTGGACCAACCTGGATATCGGTCTCGAACGGCAGGTTGGACGGATCCGCCAGCAGGTTGCGCTGGTGCGCAGGGTTCTTGTGGAAGATATCGATACAGGTGCCGATCAGTCCCTTGACCGAAAATCCGGGATACAGCGAGCGCAACACGTCTTCGTATTGGCTCAGCAGTTTGATGGTCGAGTCATTGGCATAGGTGATGACCAGATCCCGATCGATCATCA
>WFUO01000002.1 GCA_015484945.1 Gammaproteobacteria bacterium
TATCCACCGTGTCACCAAGCACGCGCGCCGCCATCTGCAGCAGTTTCAGGCACAGGTTTACGCCGACGCTCATGTTGGGTGCGAACACCACGCCTATCTCTTCGGCAGCCTCGTGAATCGCCTGTTTCTGGGTTTCATCCATACCGGTGGTACCGATGACGATGTGCTTGCCGCAGGAGCGGCACACAATGAGATTGTTCATGGTCGCTACCGGGGTGGTAAAGTCGATGAGCACGTCGAAATCGTCGATGACATGTTCCAGGCTGTCGGCCAGTTGCACGCCCAGCTTGCCGATACCCGCGATCTCCCCGGCATCGGCGCCAATGAGCGAATTGCCCGGCTGTTCGATAGCCGCCGCGAGGATCATTCCTTCGGTGCGGCAGGTGGCCTCGATCAGTGCCCGGCCCATGCGTCCGGCAGCGCCGGCGATTGCGATTCTGGTCATGGATATCCCCTCGATGACTCGTGGTGTTCAGAGTTTCATTTTTTCGAAGAAGCGCTTCACGCCATCCAGCCATGAATGCTCCCTGGGATTGTGGCGCTTGCCACCGCTCTCCAGTGATTCACCAAACTTGCGCAGCAGTTCCTTCTGCCGGTTGTCCAGGTTGACGGGGGTTTCGATGTGGATGCGGCAGATCAAATCACCGGTGGCGCCACCGCGTACCGGTCTGACGCCCTTGCCTCGCAATCTGAACTGCTTGCCGGTCTGGGTCTCGGGTGGAATTTTCAGACTGACCTTGCCATCCAGCGTGGGTACTTCCAGTTCGCCCCCCAGGGTAGCGGTAACGAAACTGACCGGCATCTCGCAGTAGAGGTTGTTGCCGTCACGCTGGAAGATCGGATGCTCGCGCACCCGGATCTGTACATACAGGTCGCCCGCAGGCCCGCCATTCTCACCGGCCTCGCCCTCGCCCGCAAGGCGGATGCGGTCGCCGGTATCGACGCCCGGCGGCACCTTGACCGATAGTGTCTTGCGTTCCTCGATCCGGCCGTGACCATGACACTTGCCGCAGGGATCCGTGATCATGCGTCCACTGCCGTGGCAGCGCGGACAGGTCTGCTGTACCGAAAAGAAACCCTGCTGCATGCGCACCTGGCCATGGCCGCCACAGGTCGTACAGGTCTTGGGTGTGGTGCCCTTGCGCGCGCCACTGCCGCCACATTCGCCACAGGTTACCAGGGTGGGCACCTGGATCCGCACCGTGGTGCCGGCCACGGCCTCTTCCAGTTCCAGTTCCAGGTTGTATTGCAGGTCCGACCCCCGATAGGCGCGCGATCCCCCGCCGCCTGCGCCACCACCGAAGATGTCACTGAACACATCGCCGAAGATGTCGCTGAAGCTGAAACCGCCACCGGCCGTGCCGCCCCCCATGCCACCCATGCCCTCGACACCGGCATGGCCAAACTGGTCGTAGGCCGAGCGTTTCTGTGGATCGGAGAGGATATCGAAGGCCTCCTTGGCTTCCTTGAACTTCTCCTCGGCCTCCTTGTCATCCGGGTTGCGATCCGGATGATATTTCATGGCCAAACGCTTGAAGGCCTTCTTGATCTCGGCCTCACTGGCATTGCGGGCTACCTGGAGGACTTCGTAATAACAACGTTTCGACATGAGACTTCAGCTTTTCACGATGATTCACGCACAAAGACGGGTGTCCCGCAACAGGACACCCGTTACCCAATGATACCACCACCCGGTATCCTGTGCTCATCCGGCGCCAGACATGGCGCCGGATGACTTTACTTCTTGTCGTCCTTGACTTCCTCGAACTCGGCATCGACGACACCATCGTCCGCCTTGGCGCCGCTGTCGCCACCGGCTGCCTGCTGGGCGCCCGCCGCTGCCGCTCCCTCGTTACCCTGCTGGGCATAGAGGCGCTCAGAGAACTTGGCCGATTTTTCGGACAAGGCTCGCGTCTTGGACTCGATCTCGTCCTTGTTGTCCGATTCCATCGCCTTTTTCAGCTCGTCTATGGCGGCCTCGATCTCTTTCTTCTCGTCATCCGTGACCTTGTCACCAAGATCCGTGATTGCCTTGTTGGTGGCGTGGATCAGCGCATCGGCCTGGTTGCGCGCATCGACCAGCTCATGGAACTTGCGGTCTTCCTCCGCATGCGCCTCGGCATCCTTGATCATGCGTTCGATCTCCTCATCGGACAGACCGCTGGAGGCCTTGATGACGATCTTCTGCTCCTTGCCGGTACCCTTGTCCTTGGCCGAGACGTTGAGAATGCCGTTGGCGTCGATGTCGAACGTGACCTCGATCTGCGGCACGCCGCGCGGGGCCGGCGGAATGTCGGTGAGATCGAAGCGGCCCAGCGACTTGTTGGCCGCCGCCTGCTCACGTTCACCCTGCAGCACGTGCACGGTCACTGCGGTCTGGTTGTCGTCGGCGGTCGAGAAGATCTGCGTCGCCTTGGTCGGGATCGTGGTGTTCTTCTCGATCAGCTTGGTCATGACGCCACCCATGGTCTCGATACCCAGCGACAGCGGGGTCACGTCGAGCAGCAGCACGTCCTTGACGTCGCCACCGAGTACGCCACCCTGGATCGCGGCACCAACGGCCACGGCCTCGTCCGGGTTGACATCCTTGCGCGGCTCCTTGCCGAAGAACTCCTTGACGGTTTCCTGGACCTTGGGCATGCGTGTCTGACCACCGACCAGGATCACGTCATCGATATCAGACGCGCTCAGACCGGCATCCTTGAGCGCCTGCTTACAGGGCTCGAGGGTGCGAACGATCAGATCCTCGACCAGCGATTCCAGCTTGGCCCGCGTGACCTTGATGTTCATGTGCTTGGGACCGGAGGCATCAGCCGTGATATACGGCAGGTTGATGTCGGTCTGCTGTGATGATGACAACTCGATCTTGGCCTTTTCGGCGGCCTCCTTGAGGCGCTGCAGGGCCAGCGGATCGTTGCGCAGATCCACGCCCTGATCCTTCTTGAACTCTTCCACCAGGTAGTCGATCAGGCGCTGGTCGAAGTCCTCGCCACCGAGGAAGGTGTCGCCGTTGGTGGACTTGACCTCGATCTGGTGCTCGCCGTCGATCTCCTCGATCTCGATGATGGAGATATCGAAGGTGCCACCACCCAGGTCATAGACCGCGACGACGGAGTCGCCCTTCTTCTTGTCCATGCCATAGGCCAGCGCGGCCGCGGTGGGCTCGTTGATGATGCGCTTGACCTCGAGACCGGCGATACGGCCGGCATCCTTGGTGGCCTGCCGCTGCGAATCATTGAAGTAGGCCGGAACGGTGATGACCGCCTCGGTGACTTCGTGTCCGAGATAGTCCTCGGCGGTCTTCTTCATCTTCTGCAGCACGCGCGCGGAGATTTCCTGCGGCGCCATCTTCTTGCCATTGACCTCCACCCAGGCGTCGCCGTTGTCGGCCTTGACGATCTTGTACGGCACGAGGTCGATGTCCTTCTGCACCTCGCCGTCCTCGAACTTGCGTCCGATCAAACGCTTGATCGCAAACAGGGTGTTGTGCGGGTTGGTGACGGCCTGACGCTTGGCGGCCTGGCCGACCAGCACCTCGCCATCGTCGGTGAATGCGACCACGGACGGCGTCGTGCGGTCACCCTCGCTGTTTTCGATGACCTTCGGCGTCTGGCCTTCCATTACCGCCACGCAGGAATTGGTCGTGCCGAGGTCGATACCGATGATTTTGCTCATTTTTCGTTCTCCAGATTTCCTGAATCTTTGTCTAAGTCGTTGTTGCCGAATCTTTTCGCTAAGGCCTAGATGCGGCTGGTTTTTTGCATTTCAAGCGCTGGCGGCGATTTATTCCGCCGGGGCCTTGGCCACCACCACCATCGCCGGGCGGATCAGGCGGTCATTGAGCAGATAGCCCTTCTGCACCACCTCCAGGACGGTGTTCGGTTCGGCATCCGCGGTCTCCTGCATGGACATGGCCTGATGCCGTTCGGGATCGAACTTCTCACCCTGGGGGTCGATCTGGGTGATATGGAACTTGTCCATCACCGTGGCCAGCATCTTCAGGGTCAGATCGATGCCCTCGCGCAGTTTCGCGGGATCGATATCCTCCTGCTGCGCCGCGGCCAGGCCCAGCTCCATGCTGTCGCGCACCGGCAGCAGCTCGGTGACGAATTTCTCCAGTGCGTACTTGTGCGCATTCTCTATCTCGCGTGCGTTGCGCTTGCGCAGGTTCTCCAGTTCCGCCTCGGCGCGCAGGCAGCGGTTCCAGTGCTCATCGGCCTTGTTGCGGGCGTCCTCGAGCAGTGCCGTCAGTTCGGCATGCGAAGGCGCCTGTTCGGCGGGATCATCGCCAGCCTGTTGCGTATCGCCAGCTTCGGCAGACTTGTCCTGCTCGTCGATGTTTTCAACTTTCTCTTCTGAACTCATGATGTTATCTCTGGTTTTTGATGTCGATTCTTGCCCGGTATCCCACGTCCGCACACGGCAAAACACCCCCTTCGGGCATGACTGCGGACGATGTGGGTGTCATTTGCGTGAATTCAAGGCCGCGCCAAGAATTTTTGCCGTGATGTCCACCGCCGGAATCACCCGGTCGTATGGCATGCGCGTGGGCCCCACCACAGCCAGCACTCCGGCGGTCTGGCCATCGACCTCATAGGTGGAAGCCACCACGCTGCAGTCGCCGAACGCGCCATAGCCGGATTCCTGCCCCAGATAGATCTGGATACCCTCGGCCTTCATCGTGCGGTCCATCAGATGCAGAATCTCGCGTTTTTCGTTGAAAACCTCGAACAGCTCCTTGAGCTTGTTGATGTCGGCCAGATCATCCACATCCATCAGATTGGTCTGGCCGGCGACCACGACCTCGTCACCGGTCTGGGTTTCCGAGAATACCTTCTCGGCCATGTCCACTGCGGTGCGCATGATGCGGTCCATGTGCTCGCGCGCGGCCTTCATGTCGGCAAGCAAGTGATGATAGATACTGGCAATATCCTGGCCGGCGAAATGTTCGTTCAGATAATTGGCGATGTGTTGCAGCTCGTCCTGCGAATAGCTGCGCTGCACATGGATGATGCGGTTCTCGACCTCCAGATCGGTGGTGACGATGATGGCCAGTACCCGGTTCTCGGATAGCGGCAGAAATTCCAGCATTTTCAGGCTGGCCAGCTTGTAGGGCACCGTGACGATACCGGCCAGATGGGTGATGCTGGACAGAAACTCCGAGGCCTGCGACACCAGTTCGGTGGTCGAAGCCGCGGGATCGAGCTGGCGCTGGAAGGCCTCGATATTCTCCGGCTCCAGCGGCCTGATCGTCAGCAGACTGTCCACGAACAGGCGGTAGCCCTCGATGGTTGGCACCCGCCCTGCCGAGGTATGTGGTGAATGCACCAGCCCCAGGGCCTCAAGGTCGGCCATGATATTGCGGATCGTGGCGGCACTCAGATCCAGCCCCGAGCGTTCGGCCAGAGTCTTGGAACCGACCGGTTGACCTTCCTCTATATACTGGCTTACCAGCAATTTGAGCAATTGCCGGTTGCGTTCGCTCAGTTCGGCTTGGCGTTTCTTTCTGGACATATGCGGGCCATTCTAGCGCAAAAGCCTGGCACTCTCTAACCAGGAGTGCCAGCGACAGGAATCGGGGCTTTCACTGGCCAAATCAAGTCCGCAGACTGGTACGAATGGCTGACAGGTGTTAAGTTTGGCCGGACAACACAACAATATGGATCCATGCCTGAACATTTCGACACAATCGGCCTGATTGGCAAGTTCGGCGACCCTACGGTAGCCGAAACCCTCAAGGACATCGCCGGTTTTCTGCAGGGCCTGGGCCATGAGGTCCGGGTGGACGAGGATACGGCCAATCACCTGGTCACTCACGATATCACCATTGCGAGCCGCAAACAGATTGGTCAGCAATGCGATCTGGCCATTGTCATCGGCGGCGACGGCACCCTGCTCGACGCGGCGCGCAGCCTCGCCGGTCACGAGATCCCTTTACTGGGGGTCAACCTCGGGCGGCTGGGCTTTCTGGTTGACATCCCGCGCAGCGACCTCGAGCAGCAGCTCACGGACATCCTCAAGGGCGACCATATCGTCGAGGAACGCGCCCTGCTGTTCTGCGAAATCGAGCGCAATGGCCGTACTCTGCGCAAGGGGCCGGCGCTCAACGACATCGTCATCCACAAGTGGGATGTGGCGCGTATGATCGAGTACACCACGCACATCGACGGCCGCCTGGTACATCATCACCGTTCCGACGGCCTCATCGTCGCTACACCCACCGGATCCACCGCCTATGCCCTGTCAGGCGGCGGACCGCTGGTTCACCCCAGCGTCGATGCCACACTGATGGTGCCGATCTGTCCACATACCCTGAGCAACCGACCCATCGTCATCCCCGCCGCCAGTGCCATAGAGGTGCGCACCGGTGAGGGGCCCAAGGCCCAGGCGCAGGTGACCTGGGACGGCCAGATCCACCAGCGCGTGCACGATGGTGATGTGATCCGTATCAGCACCTGGTCACACAAATTGCGCCTGTTGCACCCGCAAGGCTACGACTACTACCAGATCCTGCGCGCCAAGCTGCACTGGTCCGAACACCCCTGATCCTACGGCCATGCTGAACCACATCTACATCCGTGATTTCGCCATCATCGATGAGCAGGAACTCGATCTCGACGCAGGCATGAGCGTGCTCACTGGCGAAACCGGTGCCGGCAAGTCCATTCTGCTCGATGCGATCGGCCTGACGCTGGGCGACCGCGCCGATAATGCCAATATCCGGGCAGGGGCCGAACGCGCTGAAATCATCGCCGGTTTCGATATCAGCGACTGTGATGCCGCCCGCGCCTGGCTGCGTGAACACGATCTGGATGCCGGTGATGAATGCCAACTGCGTCGCGTAGTCACCCGCGAAGGACGTTCGCGCGCATGGATCAATGGCCGCCCGGCCACGTTGCAATCACTGCGTGAACTGGGTGAAACCCTGATCGACATCCACGGACAGCATGAACACCAGTCACTGCTGCGACGAGAGATCCAGCGCGCGCTGCTCGACGCCTATGCCGGCCACCAGGACCAATGCAGGGAAGTTGCGGAACTGTATCAGCGCTGGCGCGCACTCGACGACGAATACCGCCGGCTGCGCGAAGCTGCGCAAGACCGGCACGACCGGCTGGAACTGTTGCAGTTCCAGGTTCGGGAACTCGACGAACTCGGCCTGCAGTCAGACGAAATTGCCCGACTGGATGCCGAACACCACCGTCTGGCCAATGCCGGCAGCCTGCTGGAAACCTGCAGCAATGGCGTTCGGCTACTCTACGATGCGGAACAGGGCGCGGTACGCGACCAGCTAACGCACCTGCTGGGCGAACTGACGCCACTGGCCGATGTGGACGAACGCTTGCGCGAGGCCATCAGCATGCTCGACGAAGCCCTGATCGATATCGAGGAAGCCAGCGACACACTGCGGCGTTTCTGCGACGGACTGGAGCTCGATCCATCACGACTGCAGTGGGTCGAGGAACGCCTGGGACGCATTCACGACCTGGCGCGCAAACACCACGTGGATGCCACCGAGCTACCCGCCCTGCACGAACGCCTGCGTGAAGAACTGGACAGCCTCGACCATGCCGATGAAAGGCTCGAGGCTCTGCGCAACGATCGCCACGAGACCGAACAGGCCTGGCGCGCGGCCGCGACCCGCCTGGGAGATGCACGCCGCAAGGCCGCGCGGCGTCTCAACAAGGCTGTCACCGCCACGTTGCAGCAGCTTGGCATGCAGGGCGCGCAACTCGATGTGGTGGTCGAAAGCGCGGCCGACGCGTTGCCGGCCCGTCATGGCCTCGACAGCATTGAATACCGTATCGCCACCAATCCGGGCCAGCCGGCGCGCCCACTGGCGCGCATCGCCTCGGGGGGAGAACTGTCACGCATCGGTCTCGCCATACAGGTAGAGCTGGCCGCCAGCAGCCAGATCCCGACCCTGATCTATGACGAGGTTGACAGCGGTATCGGTGGCGGGGTAGCCGAGATCGTGGGCAGGCTGCTGCGCGAGCTTGGCGAGTCCCATCAGGTACTGTGCGTCACCCACCTGCCCCAGGTGGCCGCACAGGCGCATCATCATCTGGTGGTCAGCAAGGACAATGCCGGAAAACAAACCCGCACACGGGTGGATGCCTTGACGGCCGACCAGCGCGCCGAGGAACTGGCACGCATGCTCGGCGGCATGGAGATTACCGAACGAAGCCGCGCACATGCGCGTGAGATGCTGGAAAGGGCCAAAAAGGCCTCGTAGCGCCCGTATCCGGATCAGTCGCCGCCGACGCCGATCTTCTCCAGCGCCCGACGGAACAGGCCCTTCTTCTCCTCCTTGCCCGGCTTGACCTCGACCACGCTGGTTTCCTTGAGCGGTACCGGCTTGCCGGTGGCCGGTCCGGGCCGCATATCCCCGGCCACCCGCACCAGTTTCTTGTTCTCGAAAAACAGGCTCACCCGTTTCAGCACCGGCTTGCCATATCCGGGTTGGAATAGATAGACATAGTCCCAACGCCTGGCATGGAACGGATCCGTCACCAGCGGCGTGCCCAATACGAAACGCACCTGTACCCGCGTCATGCCGGGCCGCAGCTTGTCCAGATCTCGCTGGGTGATCACATTGCCCTGTTGCACGTCGATCCGGTAAGGCTTGAGAAACCCGCCGCAGGCGCTCAGAAACGCCGCGCAAAACATGGAAATGAGAATGTTTTTCATTTATATTTAACCCGTCCGGCGTAATGCCGGCATGATAACGCAGCCACCAACCAATGAACAGCAGCGGAGGATGCCGTGGAATCTGCCGATCTCAAAAAGGCCGGTCTCAAGATCACCTTGCCACGCATGAAGATCCTCGAGATCATGGAAAGCAGCGAATCCCGCCACATGAGCGCCGAGGATGTCTATAAGCGACTGCTCGACGCCGGCGAGGAAATCGGCCTGGCCACGGTGTACCGGGTACTCACCCAGTTCGAGGCCGCCGGACTGCTGCACCGTCACCATTTCGAATCCGGTCACTCGGTGTTCGAACTCAACCAGGGCGCGCACCATGACCACATCCTGTGCATCCGCTGCGGCAAGGTGGATGAGTTCGTTGACGAAACCATCGAAAAGCGCCAGCAGCAGATCGCCGACAAGGCCGGCTACGAGATGACCGACCACTGCCTGTATATCTACGGAATCTGCCCGGATTGCCGCCAGGCTGATTGATCACAAACGCCCAAGCAAGATAGCCCGCCTTCTGCCTGGAAACACTCCGTAAAGGTGGACTCACGGTTGTCGCCTTCTGACAGCGAGTAACCCGCATACTGGCCGCCGGGCGGCCCTGGCTCCCGGGCCGCGCAACACCCATCCAGGCCCTGTATTCAGATGCCCTTGTCCTCCCGAACGCCCTTTTTTGTCGCCTTGCCCTCGGCGGCACGCTTGCGCCGCACCTCCTTGGGATCGGCGATCAGCGGACGGTAGATCTCCACCCGGTCATGGGCGCGCAGCACCCGGTCCTTCTTGCAAAGCTTGCCAAACACGCCGATACGGTTCTTGTCCAGGTCGATCTCGGGATAACGCTCCAGGATCCCGGACTGGCGGATAGCCTCCTCGGCCGTAATGCCAGCCACGGCTTCCAGTTCCAGGATCACCTGCTCGTCCGGCAACGCATAGGCCACTTCCACCGGTATGATCTCAGGCTTTTCCATACAGCGTGTCCGCCCTCTTGCAGAATGCGTCCACCAGCGAATCGGCCACCGGATTGAACACCGGGCCGACCACCAGTCCGATCATGCGATTTTTGAACTCGAAATCGAGATCCAGCGAGATCTTGCTGGCCTGCTCGCCCAGCGCCTCGAAACGCCAGAAACCTTCCAGATGCCGGAAAGGGCCTTCCAGCAATCGCAATTCGATCATCTTGCCCGGCTGACGCCGGTTCAGGGTGCTGAACGACTTTTGCACCCCGCCCCTGGACAGCACCAGCGTCGCCCTCACCTCGTCCTCGGTTCTGCTCAGCACCCGCGCATCCTGGCACCATGGCAAAAACTCGGGGTACCGTTCGACATCGTCCACCAGCGCGAACATTTCGTCAGCACTGTGCGAAACCAGGGCATTGCGATGAATCGAGGTCAAGGATCTCTTCCGTATGGCTGCATCAACGCAGGAATCCCTCAATGATACCAACTATGAACACGGCAAGCACGGCCAGTGGCGTCAGATAGCGCAGCGTCAGATACCACAGGCGAAACAGCCGGCGGCTCGCAAAGCCCGCCTCGTCACGCACCGCCATGATCCGCATGCGCCAGCCCACGAACAGCACTACCGTCAGACCACCCAGCGGCAGCAGGATCCGCGTGGTCAGCGTATCGATCAGCATGAACCAGTTACTGTCATAGATGCCGCCACGCAAGGGATGCTCAACCACAACGAACAACGAAACAATGCGTGTAGCAATGTCACCCAGCGTAACCCCGGTCGCCGAAAAGATACTGGCAATACCCAGCATCCAGACCAGCATTCCCAACACCGTGGCCGCCCGTGCCCGGCTCCAGCGCCGGCTTTCCACCAGCCATGCCACCGCAGGTTCGATCAGCGAGATTGCCGAGGTCCAGGCTGCGAATAACAACAGCGCGAAGAACATCGTCCCGACCAATGCACCGCCGGGTATCGCGCCAAACACCACCGGCAAGGTCTCGAAGATCAGACCGGGTCCGGCATTCGGCGCCATGTTGTTGCTGAATACGATCGGAAATATCGCCAGTCCGGCCAACAGGCCGACGCTGGTATCGGCCAGCGCCACGGTTAGCGCCGCCCTGCCGATCGAGGCATCGCGATGCAGATAGGCGCCATAGACCATGATCGCACCCATCCCCAAACTGAGGGTAAAGAAGGCGTGACCCAGCGCTACCCACACGCCCTCCAGCGTGAACACCACACTGCCGGATTCGTTGGCGCGATAGAACAGCTTGTTGAAATCCGGCTGGAACAGGAAACGCACGGCGCGGTCGAAGCCGCTACTGGTCATGCCATAGAACACCAGCATCAGCAACAGGATCACCAGCAATGGCATCAGAAAGCGCACCGCCTTTTCCAGACCGCTGCGTACTCCACGCGCCACCACCAACATGGTCATGACCACGAAGATGGTATGCCAGCCTAGCAGATTCTCGGCATTGCCCTGAAAGCTGTAGAGGATACTACGAACCCCGTCTGGGGTCTGATTCTCGAACACGCCGGCTGCGGCGCGAAAGACATAGGCTATCACCTCGCCGGCCACGACACTGTAATAGGAAAGGATCAGGAATCCGGCCAGCACCCCGGCATAACCCGGAAAGCACCAAAGCCGGGTGGCACGTTCCTCTCGCGCCAGCATACGCATGGTATTGATCGGGCTACGGCGGCCACGGCGTCCAAGCAATATCTCCGCCATCATCACGGGTATGCCCAGGATCAGCACAAACAGCAGGTACACCAGTACGAAAGCGCCGCCGCCATACTCACCGGTGATATATGGAAACTTCCAGATATTGCCCAGGCCGACGGCAGAACCAGTCGCCGCCAGGATGAAGGCGAACTGACTGGACCAGATACCATGAACGGAATCCCGCTGCATCGATCAGCCCTCCCGGACAATTGTACACGCTCGCATGTCCATCCTATCGGCAGGATGCCGCCAGGGCATGAGTCATGGTCATGTATCAGCCGCGCCCGACCTCGCGATCCAGCTCGCCGCTTCGCAGCCGGTGCAGATAGTCATCCAGCGCCAGCTTGACCTTGTTGCTGAGAATGTAAAGACCCACCATGTTCGGGAAGGCCATGGCCAACAGCATCAGATCACTGAATGTCAGGATGTTGCCGGCACTGGTCATCGAACCAACGACAACGAAAATAACGAAGATGATACGGTACGCCATCGATGACTGTTCGCCGAACAGATAGGTCCAGCAGCGTTCACCGTAATACGACCATGAAATCATGGTCGAATAGGCAAACAGCACCACCGAAATGGACAGAATCACCGGGAACCACGAAATCTGTGAACCGAAGGCCGCCGAGGTCAGTGCCGAACCACCGAGTTGCTTGAGTGACGGATCACTATAAACACCGGTCACGATGATGACTAGCGCGGTCATTGTACAGATCACGACCGTATCGATGAACGGTTCCAGCAACGCCACCACGCCCTGGCGCACCGGATAGGGCGTCTTGGCTGTCGCATGGGCAATGGCCGCTGAACCGATACCCGCCTCGCTGGAGAACGCCGCGCGCTTGAATCCCTGCACCAGCACCCCGATCAGGCCGCCGAAACCGGCGGCCGGCGTGAAGGCCTGTTCGAAGATCAAGCCAAACGCCGGCAAGACGCGATCACCATTGGCAATCAGAATCCAGCTCCCCGCCAGCAGGTAGATGATCACCATCAACGGCACGATGGCCTCGGCCGTGCGTGCAATCCGGCGAATGCCGCCAAGGATCACAACCGCCACCAACACGGCCATGATCACACCAAATACCCACGGATAGGTCTTCAGAAAACCGATGTTCTGCTGCACGGCGTTGAGCGACTGGTTGACCTGAAAGGCGTTGCCGCCACCCAGACTGGCGCCGATGGCCAGCACGCAGAACAGCACCGCCATCACCTCC
>WFUO01000003.1 GCA_015484945.1 Gammaproteobacteria bacterium
GGACGGCGGCGTGGCGCGCCACGGATGGCGCGTGCCGCACGCCGACCCACGGATGGGGCGTCGAGCGGCGTCAGCCGACGCCCCGGGATGCGCACACGGGATTCACGTGACACCGGGCCGGGACGATTGGCCGCTGGCCTGATACCGTATCGGGCTGGCATTCGAGTCGGGTTTTATTCTTGCTTTGTCAGATCTGATCTGAACTAGTACACATGAGAAAAGCGATCAGCCTTCAGGCTTCCCCGTTCGCACCCTGGCCTTCGCAACAACATCTGTATTAAAAATCCCCTGGATTCCGCTGTGCCGCATCCAGGTTACATGACTTTTCCCTTTTTCTTTTATCTTTTCTCTGGCTACTTGACGACCTTGAGATGCGGGCGCGATGGCTTGCCGGCGTCGTCACCACCGGCGGGGGGGTCATCGTCGGGGCTGCCGCCGTCGTCCTGGCTAAACACCATGCCCTGACCGTTCTCCATCGCATAGATGGCCATGACCGCCTCGATGGGTATGAAGATGGACTCGCTGACGCCGGCGAAGCGGGCGTCGAAGGACAGGTTCTGATTGCCGAGATCGAGGTTGCTGACCGCGTGCGGGGTGATGTTGAGCACGATGCGGCCATCCTGTACATAACGCGCCGGCACCCTGACCGCCGGATCCGCGGCATTGACAAGCAGGTATGGGGTCATGTCATTGTCGAGTATCCACTCGTACAGGGCGCGAATCAGATACGGTCGGCTCGATGTCATCTCAGTGTTCATGGACTGACCGGGCCGGTATCAGGTTCTCCGTCAGGACTGCGGACGCATCTCGCGTTCCGCTTCCGACAACGAATTCTGGAACGATTCACGCCCGAAGATGCGCGTCGCATAGTCCTGCACCGCCTTGGCCTGGGCCGGCAGTTCGATACCGTAATGCGGCAGACGCCACAACAGCGGCGCAACGGCGCAATCGACCAGACTCATCTCGTCACTGAGAAAGAATGGTTTGTAGGCGAAAACCTCATTGCTCGATACCAGACTGTCACGCAACTGCTTGCGAAGCCTGGTGCGCTGACGGCTGTCGCTGCTGGACTCTATCTGGTCAGCCAGCGTGTACCAGTCAGCAGCGATGCGATACAGGGCCAGCCGGGTCTTGGCGCGGGATACCGGATCCACCGGCATCAGTGGCGGGTGCGGAAAGCGCTCATCCAGATACTCCATGATCACACGCGCATCGTAGAGCACCAGTTCACGGTCCACCAGGGTGGGCACCGTGCTGTAGGGATTCAGATCCAGCAGGTCTTCAGGCAGATCGTCGGGTGAGACATCGCAGACCTCGAACGTGATCCCCTTCTCGGCCAGGACCATGCGCACCTGGTGACAGTAGGGATCGGTTGGCGAGGAGAACAGGGTCATCACGGAACGACGGTTGGCTATCAGTGCCATGAATTCAACTCCAGGATACGGAATATCGGTTAGCTATTATACAGAAACGCCCGCCAGTGGCGAGCGGAAAAGACCCGGCCGGCCCGCGGGCCGGCCGGTGATGTTACCGAAAACGATCAATGAACGTCGCGCCAGTATTCCTTCTTCAGCATGTAGGCGACAACGAAGAATACCGCCAGGAACAGCAATACCCAGACGCCCAGGCGCTGATGTGCCAGGCGGCCCGGCTCGCCGACATACGCCAGGAAGGTCACCAGGTCGCGTACGGCCTGCTTGTACTGGTCGGGCGTCATGCTGCCCTTGGTGAGATATTCGAAGCGGTCGAACACCTCGTGCTCCTTGCCGTCATGACCCTTTTCCTTGCGGAACACCGCCTTTTTCAACCCCTCCAGCTGCCACAGCACGTGTGGCATGTTGGCGTTCTTGAAGGTCAGGTTGTTCATGCCAAACGGGCGCTTGTCATCGACATAGAACGTCAGCAGGTAGCTGTATAACCAGTCCTTGCCGCGCGAGCGCGCCACCAGGCTCAGGTCCGGCGGCACGGCCACGAACCATTTTTTTGCCTCTTCCGCCGGCATCGGGATGGTCATGTAGGCACCGATCTTCTTGTCGGCACCCCAGCGAAGCATCAGGTTTTCCAGCACCATGTCCTCGCTGAGCTTCAGGTCGCGGGCCATGCGGCCATACGACATGTACTTCAGCGAATGACAGCCCATGCAGTAGTTGACGAATATTTTCGCGCCGCGCTGCAGGGAGGCGGTATTGGTCAGATCGATGTCGGCCTTGTACATCAGTTTGCCGCCCGAGGCCAGGGCCATGGCCGGCACAACGAAAGCAATGAAAAGTGCGATGAGTTTTTTCATTTGAATGTCACCCTTTCCGGTACCGGCTTGGTCCTGTCAATGCGCGTGTACCACGGCATGGCCAGGAAGAACACGAAATAGATGATCGTAAAGACCCTGGCGAAATTGGTCAGGATCGGGGTCGCCGGCTGCGTGCCCAGATAGCCCAGTGCCAGGAAGCTGATCACGAACAGCGTCAGCATGGTCTTGTAGATGCCGCCGCGATAACGGATCGACCGAACCTTGCCGCGATCCAGCCATGGCAGCAGGAACAGCATGATGATCGCCGCCCCCATCATCAGGACGCCACCAAGCTGGCTGGGCACCGCGCGCAAAATGGCGTAGAACGGCGTAAAGTACCACAATGGCACGATGTGCTCAGGGGTCTTGAGCGGATCGGCCGGGATGAAATTGTCCTTCTCGAGGAACCAGCCCCAGAACTCGGGCTTGAAGAACACCACGGCGAAGAAGAAGATCAGGAACACGACCACGCCGACGATATCCTTGACCGTGTAGTACGGATGAAACGGAATGCCATCCTTCGGTATGCCGTTCTCGTCCTTGTTGGCCTTGATGTCGATGCCGTCCGGGTTGTTGGAACCGACCTCGTGCAGCGCGATGATGTGCGCGACGACCAGACCCAGCAGAATCAGCGGCACGGCAATGACATGGAACGAGAAGAAACGATTCAGCGTGGCGTCGGCGATGACGAAGTCACCACGGATCCACTCGGCCAGCGGCTCGCTGATGGCACCGAACAGGTTGATGATCACCTGCGCGCCCCAGAAGGACATCTGGCCCCACGGCAGCAGATAACCCATGAAGGCCTCGGCCATCAGGGCGACATAGATCAGCATGCCGAAGATCCAGATCAGTTCACGCGGTTTCTGGTATGAGCCGTACATCAGGCCACGGAACATGTGCAGATAAACCACGATGAAAAACGCCGAAGCGCCCGTGGAGTGCATGTAGCGGATCAGGTTGCCCCACGGCACATCGCGCATGATGTATTCAACCGAGGCGAAGGCTTCGGTGGCGCTGGGCTTGTAGTTCATGACCAGAAAGATGCCGGTCACGATCTGTATCACCAGCACCAGCAGCGCCAGGGAACCGAAGAAATACCAGAAGTTGAAGTTCTTCGGCGCATAGTATTCGGAAAGATGCTCTTTCCACATCTTGCTGAGCGGGAAACGGGCATCGATCCAGGTCAGCAGGGCATTCGGTTTCTTTTCCATCATGCGGCCCCCTTGTCGTCACCAATCAGGAGCAGTGATTCACTGAGATACTTGTACGGCGGAATCACCAGGTTGGTCGGCGCCGGCACGTTCTTGAACACGCGGCCGGCCAGATCGAAGCGCGAACCATGACAGGGACAGAAGAAACCACCCGGCCAATCGGCGCCGAGGTCTTCCGGACCGACTTCGGGACGATAGGTCGGCGAACAGCCCAGATGGGTGCAGATCCCGACCGCGACCAGGTATTCAGGCTTGCGGGAACGGAAGACGTTCTTGGCATATTCCGGCTGTTGCGGTACCTCGGAGTTCGGATCGCGCAGTCTGTCGCCGATCTTCTTGAGACGCTCGAGCATATCCGGTGTGCGACGCACGACCCAGACCGGCTTGCCGCGCCACAGCACGGTGATTTTCTCGCCCGGCTCGATCTTGCTGATGTCTGCCTCGACGGGCGCGCCAGCAGCCTTGGCGCGATCACTGGGCGCCATATAACTGATAAATGGGACTAGTGCAGCGGCTACGCCGACACCCCCGACGACCGTCGTCGCGGCGGTGAGGAACCGGCGCCTGCTGAGATCCGCGTCATCTTTGCTCATGAACGTTCTCCCCGGAACCGTCAATAAAGAATCTTGTTTTTCTGTCCTTGTATCTGTCCGGCAGCTTCAGTGGGGCGCCGGACCATCCAACCGTAAAGCGCCGGTGATTCTATCAGAATATTATGATTTTTGATACTCCGTGCACGTTTATGGGGCGATAAATGCCCGAGAAAAATGCTCATATTCCAGGCGCGCGAGCAATCTCAAACCGGGTTGTCGATGTCGATGAAACGGTAGTCGAGATCAAAGCGCCCGGCCAGGTGGCGTCCCAGGGCATCGGGTCCGAAACGCTCGGTGGCATGATGTCCGGCGGCGAAATAGTGGATGCCCAGTTCCCGCGCCAGATGCACGGTCTGTTCCGAGATCTCGCCGCTGACGAAGGCATCCAGCCCATGCGCGGCGGCGACTTCGATATATCCCTGCGCGGCGCCCGTGCACCAGCCGATACGGCGTATCTTTCCGGTGCCCGCGTCGATCCACAGCGGCTGGCGTCCCAGTCCCTCCGACAGCAGCGATGCCAGCGATGCCGGTTCGACCGGTGCGACGAACTCACCGGCCATGCCGATCGCCGGACCGTCCCCCGGGCCGAACCCATCCAGTGGCGTGACACCGAGCAAGCGGCCGAGACCGGCATTGTTGCCCAGCTCCGGGTGGGCATCCAGTGGCAGATGGTAGGCAATCAGATTGATACCGGCTTCGAGCAGGGTTCTGATCCGGCGCTGACGGATGCCGGTAATGACGGCAGGCTCACCCTTCCAGAACCAGCCGTGATGCACGAGCAGCGCATCGGCCTTGGCCGTGGCCGCGGCCTCGACCAGCGCCAGGCTGGCGGTCACACCGGCGACCAGGCGTTCGATGCGCGGCCGTCCCTCGACCTGCAGGCCATTGGGAGAGTAGTCACGAAACGACGCAGCATCCAGCAGATCGTCACAATATCGGATCAGGTCGCGGGTCTCTATCATGGCGGTCTTGTGGCGTTTCCTCTATGCTGGCAAGCTGAACGGCATGTCAGCCAGTCTAACACGAGCCACAGGAAGACATCAGCTGCGATGAAGATCAGCAAGACCGCCCGTTTCGTGCTCCAGTCCGCGACCATCGGCCTGGCGGTGGCCATCGTACTGCTGTTTCTCAAACCCGAACTGCTGCAGCGCCCGCGTCCGGTCGTCGAGGTGCACACCAGTGCCCCGCCGCCAAGCACTGCCAGCCGCACGCCAGCCACGCGGCCACGCCTGATATCGTTCGCCGACGCAGTGGCCAGGGCCGGCCCGTCGGTGGTCAATATATTCACGCTGCGCCCGGTACGCAGCCTGACCGACAAACCACACGCTTTCAAGCCAAACCCCTCGCAAGGACAGGAACGCCGACCCCACCGGCACGAACGCAGCCTTGGCTCCGGGGTAATCATTTCCAGCCAGGGTTACGTACTGACCAATGATCATGTCATCTCCGGAGCGACCCATATCCTCGTCATGCTGGCCGATGGCCGTTCAACTGGCGCACGCGTCATCGGCAGCGACCCGGACACCGACCTGGCCGTGCTACACATCGACCTGCCGCGTCTGCCAGCCATCACCATTGGTGATTCGAAGAACCTGCGTGTCGGAGACGTGGTGCTGGCGATCGGCAACCCGTTCGGTTTTGGCCAGACCGTCACCCAGGGTATCGTCAGCGCCAAGGGGCGCAGCGGTTTCGGCATCAACACCTACGAAAATTTCATTCAGACCGATGCGGCCATCAACCCCGGCAATTCGGGCGGCGCGCTGATCAACACACGCGGCGAATTGATTGGCATCAACTCGGTGATCTTCAGCCGCAACGGCGAGTCGCAGGGCATCAGCTTTGCGATTCCGATCCACACCGCGCACCGGGTCATGAAACAGATCATCGAGCAGGGCTATGTGACACGCGGATGGCTCGGCATTGGCCTGCGGCCGCTGACCATGACCGCTGCGCGCAGGGCCGGCCTCAATCACACACTGGGTATCGTTGTCACCCGGGTGCTGCCCGGCAGTCCTGCCGAAAAGGCGGGCATTCGCCCAGGCGACATTCTGATTCGCATTGGCGACGAGGACATCGTCAATGCCGAGCAGTTCATGAGCATGCTGGCGGCCATCAAACCGGGCACGCGCATCCGCATCGAGGGTCGGCGCGGTCAGCGGCCATGGTCGGCCATCGCCACGGTAACGCAACGTCCCTATCCTCGCCGTTGAATCCGGATAACACATGAACCCCGAACAGCGCACCCGTATCGATCGTGAGCACATCTGGCATCCGTACAGCGCCATGCGCTCGCCCCTGCCGGTGTTTCCGGTGAGCTCGGCCTCGGGTGTGCGCCTGCGCCTGAACGATGGACGTGAGCTCATCGATGGCATGGCCTCGTGGTGGTGTGTGATCCACGGCTACGGCCACCCCCGGCTGAAGGCCGCGATGGCGGCCCAGATCGACACCCTGCCGCACGTGATGTTTGGCGGCCTGACCCATGACCCGGCCGTGCGTCTGACAGAACAATTGCTCGATATCGTGCCACGGGGCCTGGACAAGGTGTTCTTCTGCGACTCCGGGTCGGTGTCGGTCGAGGTAGCAATGAAGCTTGCCATCCAGTACTGGCACGCGCAAGGACAACCACAGCGCACGCGCTTCGTTGCCCTGCGCGGCGGCTACCACGGCGATACCTTCGGCGCCATGTCGGTGTGTGATCCGGTTACCGGCATGCACGGGCTGTTCGATGGCATCCTGCCGCGCCAGACCTTCATCGAGCGCCCGAGACCGCGTTTCGGGGATGCCTGCACCGGTGCCGACATGCAGGCGCTGCAAACGGCGCTGGAGAAAAATCACGACATCGCCGCGCTGATCCTTGAGCCCGTGGTGCAGGGCGCCGGCGGCATGTGGTTCTACGCCGCGGACTGGCTGCGCCGCGCGCGCAGGTTGTGCGACGAGGCCGGCGTGCTGCTGATTGCCGACGAGATCGCCACCGGCTTCGGCCGCACCGGTGAACTGTTCGCCTGCGCACATGCCGGCATCTCACCGGACATCCTGTGCATCGGCAAGGCGCTCACCGGTGGTTATCTGAGCCTGGCCGCGACCCTGACCACGGCAGCCGTCAGCGACGCCATCGATGCCGGTGAGCCGGGGGTGTTCATGCATGGTCCCACGTTCATGGCCAATCCGCTCGCCTGCGCCACCGCCTCGGCCAGCATCGAGCTGCTGCTTGGGCACGACTGGCGGAACGATATCGCCCGTATCCAGGCTGGCCTGGAACGCGGACTGATCCCATGCCGCGAGATGGCCGGCGTGCGCGACGTGCGTGTGCTCGGCGCGATCGGCGTGGTGGAAATGCTCGAACCAGTGGACATGCGGGCCATTACCCACGCGTTCGTCGAGCGTGGTGTCTGGGTGCGGCCGTTCGGCCGTCTGGTTTATCTGATGCCGCCCTATGTCATCGGCGATGACGACCTCGACACCCTGACCAGGGCCATCGTCGAAGTCACCAAGAACGTCACCAACTGAACACGGAGGTTGAAATACAGGTTTCCGGTCCCACACAGACCATGATGTTTGCTGACCGATTACCGTATTCGGCGGAAATTCAATTGCACAAGACGGCTGCCAGTATATCCGTTGTAAATACTGGATCTTTTCAGCCGGCAGGTCGGTAACGGCAAACTTCTTGCGGCAAAACTATCGGCATTGGTCAGCATTCCTCCGTGACTTCGCGCCTCCTTGACCTCCGTGTCGATCCCATACATGCCCGGCCTGCTCACAATGATTCTCGCAGGGCGGTGACAAAGGCGCTGTTCTCTTCGGGCGTGCCGACCGTGACGCGCAGGCAGTCTTTCAGCATGCCACCGGCCGGGTCGAGGTTCTTGACCAGCACGCCATGCTGGCGAAGACCGTCGAAAACAGCGCTGGCGCGCCCTTCGGGAACGCGCATCAGGAGAAAATTGGCCTCGCTGGGCCAGACATGAATGGCGTCGATGGCGGACAATGCCTGATACAGTGCCTCGCGGTCGCTGCGGATGCGCGCGGTCTGCTCATCGAGCACCTGACGATGACGCAGCGCAAATATGGCGCTGGCCTGGGTCAACACATTGATGTTGTAAGGCAGACGCAGCTTGTCGAGTTCGCCGATCAGCGCTGGCGGGCCGGCCAACAGCCCCAGTCTCAGGCCGGCCAGCCCCATCTTGGAAACCGTGCGCATGACCAGCAGGTTCGGCCATTCGCCAAGGCGCGGCAGGAAGCTGCGGCTGGCGAACGCGGCATAGGCCTCGTCGATCACCACCAGACCATTGCAGCTTTCGATGACCGCCTCGATGGCATCGCCGTCGAACAGGTTGCCGGTCGGGTTGTTGGGACAGGCCAGGAATACCACGGCCGGGTCGTGCGTGGCGATGGCCTCTCGCATGGCCTCGAGATCGAGCCCGAAATCATCCTGCCGCAGCGGTACACCGACGTATTTCAGACCGGCAAAGGTGGCAATCATGCGGTACATGACGAAACCCGGCTCGGGCGCCAGGATCGCATGTCCGGGCTCAGCCACGGCCAGCGCCAGGATCTGGATCAGTTCGTCGGAACCATTGCCGAGCATCAGGCCGGCCTGGGACCCGATGCCGAAGCCCTCGCGCAGGGCGGCATGCAGTTCACGCGCACCCGGATCGGGATAGCGGTTGAGATGGATTTCGTGCAGCATGGCCGCCCATTCGTCGCGCAGTGCATCGGGCCAGACGTAGGGATTCTCCATCGCATCGAGCTTGACCATATCTCCCGGGTCGGGGACGTGATAGGCGCTCAATGCGCGGATCTCCGGCCTGAACCAGCGTTGCGCGATATCCTCCGGGGTGCGGCTGGCCATGCTCAGTCCCGGATGCGGTACTCGGCCGAGCGCGCGTGCGCCTCCAGGCTTTCGCCACGCGCCAGCACCGAAGCGGTGCGGCCGAGCTGTGACGCGCCTTCGGCCGAGCACATGATCAGACTGCTGCGTTTCTGGAAATCGTACACGCCCAGCGGCGACGAAAAACGCGCCGTACGCGAGGTGGGCAGCACATGGTTGGGGCCGGCGCAGTAGTCGCCCAGCGCCTCGGCCGTGTAGCGGCCCATGAAGATGGCGCCGGCATGGCGAATGCGCGCGGCCATGGCCTCGGGATTTTCGACCGACAGTTCCAGGTGTTCGGGCGCGATATGGTTGGCCACCTCGACTGCCTGGTCGAGATCATCGACATGAATCAGCGCGCCGCGCTGCTCGAGCGAGGACTCGATGATGCCGCGCCGCTGCATGTCCGGCAACAAGCGCGCAATGCGCTTCTCGACTTCGTCGAGGAAGGCCGCGTCGTCGCTGACGAGAATGGCCTGTGCGTCCTCGTCGTGCTCGGCCTGCGAGAACAGATCCATGGCGATCCAGTCCGGATCGGTCTTGCCATCGCAGATCACCAGGATCTCGGACGGACCGGCGATCATGTCGATGCCCACGGCACCATAGACCAGCCGCTTGGCGGTTGCCACATAGATGTTGCCGGGGCCGGTGATCTTGTCCACCTGGGGCACACTGGCGGTGCCATAGGCCAGTGCCGCGACGGCCTGTGCCCCGCCAATGGCAAACACCCGATCGACGCCGGCGATGGCCGCCGCGGCCAGCACCAGCTCGTTGACCTCGCCGTCCGGTGTGGGCACGACCATGATCAGCTCCGGCACCCCGGCAACCTTGGCCGGAATCGCGTTCATCAGCACCGACGAAGGATACGCGGCCTTGCCACCCGGCACGTACAACCCGACCCGGTCCAGCGGCGTGACCTGCTGGCCGAGCATGGTGCCATCGGCCTCGGTATAGGACCAGGATTCCATCTTCTGGTGACCGGCATAGCTGCGCAGACGCGCAGCGGCGGTCTCCAGCGCCTCGCGCTCGGACTTGCCGATGCTTTCCAGGGCCTGGTGCAGACGCTCCTGTGGCAGGATCAGTTCATCCATCGAGGCTACCTGCAAGCGGTCGAAACGGTTGGTATATTCGATCAGCGCGGCGTCCCCGCGCCGCCTGACGTCGTCAATAATCCCGTGCACGGTATTGAACACGGTCTCGTCGGAGACCGACTCCCAGGCCAGCAGCCTGTCCAGCCGGGCCATGAAATCAGGATCGGAACGACTGAGTCGGGTGATGGGCATGTTGTTCTCCGTCCGGGCAAGTGGCCGTCAGGCCGGATGATGGTTCGCGACTGCCTCCTCGATGAGGCGGATAAATTCGCGAATACGCTGGTGTTTCATCTTCATCGCCGCCTTGTTGACGATCAGGCGCGAGCTGATATCGGCAATGTGATCCATGGGCACCAGGCCGTTGGCCTTGAGCGTGTTGCCGGTATCGACCACATCCACGATACGGTCGGCAAGGCCGACGATGGGCGCAAGCTCCATGGAGCCATACAGTTTGATGATCTCGACCTGGCGGCCCTGCGCGGCGAACCAGGCGCGTGTGGCGTTGACGTACTTGGTGGCGATGCGCATGCGCCGGCTGCCGTGACCCGCATCCGGGAGACCCGCCACCATCAGTCTGCAACGCGCGATCTTCAGGTCCACCGGCTCGTACAACCCCTCGCCGCCATGCTCCATCAGCACATCCTTGCCGGCCACGCCGAGCTCGGCGGCACCGTACTGGACATAGGTGGGCACATCGGACGCACGGATGATCACCAGCTTGACGTCCTCGCGGTTGGTGTCGAGGATCAGCTTGCGGCTGGTCTCGGGGTCATCCACCGGCTCGATGCCGGCGTGCGCCAGCAGCGGCAGCGTATCCTTGAAAATACGCCCCTTGGAAAGCGCGATTGTCAGGGTCTGGTCGCTCATAGGCTGCAACGATACAGGATATTCATTCCCAAGTTAAGAAATGGGCAAAATCACGGAAACACGAACTCACGCGCGGCTGAATGATTGTCCAGAGGCTCATCGTTTACCTGCTCATTTCCCGACAGAAAACTTCATGCCGGCCGGGTCTTCGGTGCCACACCATCCTTTCTTCGTGATCCCGAACCTGCGTGTGCTCTGAGTGGAATATTCAAGCCAAACGAAGCCATCAGTCCGCGCGGCGGATACGGGCCCCGAGTTGCTGCAGTTTCTCTTCGATACATTCGTAGCCGCGGTCGATATGGTAAACACGGTCAACCACTGTCTCGCCCTCGGCCACCAGGCCGGCGAGCACGAGACTGGCCGATGCGCGCAGGTCGGTGGCCATGACCTGGGCGCCCTGCAGCCTGTCAACGCCCTTGCAGATCGCGGTGTTGCCCTCGATGCGGATGTCCGCACCCAGGCGCTGCATCTCCTGGATGTGCATGAAGCGGTTCTCGAATACCGTCTCGGTCACCGTGGACACGCCATCGGCGATACAGTTCATGGCTGTGAACTGGGCCTGCATGTCGGTCGGAAAGGCCGGATACGGCGCAGTATGGATGTCCACCGCGTGCGGACGCCGACCCTGCATGTCGAGCGTGATCCAGTCGTCACCGGTCTGGATCACGGCGCCCGCTTCCTGCAGCTTGCGCAGCACCGCATCGAGCAGGTTCGGACGCGTGTCCTTGACCTTGATGCGGCCGCCGGTGATGGCCGCCGCCAGCAGATAGGTGCCGGTCTCGATGCGGTCGGGCATCACCGCATAACGGGTGCCATGCAATGACTCGACGCCCTCGATGACCAGCCGGTCGGTACCGATACCACTGATCCTGGCGCCCATCTCGTTCAGGCACAGGGCCAGGTCGCTGACCTCGGGCTCACGCGCGGCATTCTCGATCACCGTGGTGCCCTCGGCCAGACAGGCTGCCATCATCAGGTTTTCGGTGCCGGTGACACTGACGATGTCCATGACGATGTCGGCGCCCTTGAGGCGTTTTGCACGCGCCTTGATATAACCCTCGCTGACCTCTATCTCGGCCCCCATCTTGCGCAGGCCGTCGATATGCAGGTTGACGGGGCGCGATCCGATCGCGCAACCACCGGGCAGCGATACATCTGCCTGGCCATAACGTGCCACCAGCGGGCCGAGCACGAGGATCGACGCGCGCATGGTCTTGACCAGTTCATAGGGCGCGTACATGTCCCTGATCGTGGTCGGATCGACGACGATACTGAGACGTTCATCGACCGTGAGATCCACGCCCATGCGCCCGAGCAGACCCATGGTGGTGGTGACGTCGTGCAGATGCGGCACATTGCACACCGTCATCGGGCTGTCGGATAACAGGGTTGCAGCAAGAATCGGCAGGGTGGCGTTTTTGGCCCCGGAGATCCTGATCTCGCCATCCAGCGGCTTGCCGCCCTCGATGATGAGCTTGTTCATCTCAGCGCCTGGCCCATTCGTCAGGCGTATAGGTCTTGAGCCCGAGAGCATGCAGCTCGCCCGAGGTCACCCTGTCACCGAGGGTCGCATAGACCATCTGGTGCTGCTGCACCATGCTTTTGCCCTCGAAGCCGGCATAGGCAACCTCGGCCTCGAAGTGCGCCCCGTCGTCGCCGCGCACAACGACCTCTGCGCCGGGCAGGCCTTCCTGTATCCACTGCTGGATCTGTTCTTTGCTGATCATGGGTTCGGTTTCCGTATGGTACTGGGATCGAAGCCTGACGATGATATAGAAAAACGCGTGAAAATGGGAGAAAAACGCCACAAAAAACGCGTTTCGGCGTCATGTGGGGAGGATTCATCACAGCCTTCACAAAGGACACCCGCGGGCCCTATCGGCGAACGTCATCCGCCTGCCCACGCCACAGCTCGGTGGTCTCCGTGCCGTTTTCGTACCTTGTGTATCAAGCAGGTATCGGCAGGACCTGCTCGAGGCTGCTGACGCGGATGATGGCCTGCATCTGCGCCGGCAGGTTGACGAAACGCAGGTTCTGGCCATGCTGGCGTGCCTGCCGGTACCACTCCACCAGCAGGGCCACACCGGCACTGTCGGCATGGGTGATGCCGCCCAGATCGACATCCAGTTCACCGCCCCCGGCAGCCAGTTGCCGAACCTGCTCGCTCAATGCAGGCACGCTCTCGACATCGAGCTGCCCACGCAGGCGTACCCGGCCATCACCAATTCGTTCGATGGTGCAGGCGCTCACGAATTGGCCTCGCGGTTGCGCTGCTCGAGCTTGCGGATGGTGGCCTCGAGCCCCTTGCTGCGGATTTCGGCGCTGAACGAGGTACGATAGTTGATCACCAGGTTGACACCATCGATGGTCAGGCCAACCACCTTCCAGCGCCCCCCCTGATGTTGCAGAACATAGTCGATAGGTATCGGAAAACCGCTCTTCTGCTCGATCTCGGTGCGCACGGTCACCTCCCCGGCATCGGCCGACGTGCGCATGGGCAGAAACACGACCTTCTGGCCGCTGTATTCCTGCAACGACTTGGCATAGGTGCGCACCAGCAATTGCCTGAATCCTTCGACGAAACGCCGGCGCTGCGCACGGCTGGCGCGTCGCCAGTACTTGCCGAGCACCGAACGCGCCATGCGTTGAAAGTCGAAATGCGGCAACACGATCTTCCTGACCAGCGAATAGATCCGTTGCGGATGTTTGTCCAGCACTGGCCTTTCCCGTTCCAGCGCATCCAGCAGGCGCTGGGTGGTCTGGCGCACCAGGGTCTCGGCCGGGTGCGGTGTTGCCATCGCCAGTACGGGCATCAGCCAAAACAACAGGAACAGAAAAATCGGTCTTTTCATTGTTCATCCATACCCGCAACGCTCATCAGCCGCGCCACGGCCAGATTGTAGTCGTTGACGGTCTTCAGATAGTCACTGTAGGCCAGTATATAACCCTGAAACGCCTCGATGATCTTGGCGGGTTTTTCCAGACCCGCCTCGAAGTCGGTATAGCGGGTCAGCATCCATCGCCGGCCGAAACGGCTGCCCCGCGCCAGGCTCTTGAGCGCCTTGTACAGACCATGCACGCGGTGATACTGCTCGGCCACCTGGTAAGGGATGCCCTGGCGGGCAAAGGCCGCGCGTTCGTTCAGGGCCTTGAGTTTCGCGCGCGCCTGCGCCACGCGTGCGCTGTGTACGCGGCCGTTCCAGCTCCACTGGATACCGATCACCGGGGTCAGGCCGCCACCATTGAACGGATCGACGATATACGGATTATACAGGCGTTCGCGATCCGGCGACCAGGAGCCGCTGCCGATCAGCCCGACATAGATGTTTGGACGTTTCTCGGCCTTGTGCGCGCGCACCAGTGAGCGACGTGCGCGCATGCCCGCGACCAGCTGGCGCATTTCCGGCCGTTTTTCCAGCGCCGAGCGTATGAGCCGTTCGAGACTGTATTTGGGCAGCGGCACCGGCCGGATACGCCGTTCGGCCACGCGCAACGGACTGCCCAGCCCCTTGCCGGTGAGCACCCGCAGGCCGTCGAGCGCGATCCGCTCCACCGCGGTTGCCTGGGCGAGATATTTCTCCATCAGGCTGCGCGCGGTCTGCAAGGCATACAGATCGGACTGCTTGACCGTGCCGCGGCCGATACGGATCCAGCGGCGCACGAGCCTTTCGGCGTTCACCACCCGGCGGTGCACATCCTCGAACAGATAGCGCGTCTCGCGCGCCGTCAGATAACCGTACCACGCCCTGAGCAACTGCAGCCGCACACGGCGCTTCTGCAACTGCACGTCGGCTCGACGGATATCGACCTGACCCTGGGCGGCGGCGCTGTAATGGTGGATCTTGCCGAACGTGGCCAGCGGCCGCACGATGCGGAACTGGATATGGGTCCACAATGAAACGCCGTCTTCGAGCTTGCCGCCATCACTGCGCAACGTGCAGGGCAGCGCGGTGCAGGTGGCGGCACCGTCACGGTAGAAACCGCCGTCAATGGCCGGCGACAGACCGACGAAGGCATTGACGTCGTAGCTGAAGCCACGCCGGCCGAGCACCTGCTGCAACAATGCGCGTGCGGCATCGACCAGATGGCGTCGCTCACGGATACGGGGGTCATGTTTCAGCGCCAGGTCTATGGCCTGCTGCCGGGTCAGGGTCTCGGCCCTGGCCGCCGGAATCATGAGCAGGAAAAACGCCAATGGCAATACGAGAAACAGCCTCATCATTTCTTGCCTCCCGCCCCTTCCTGGGTCTTGTTGAGGAGCATCTGCCCGATCAACACTTCGAGCACCAGCGCCGACTGGGTCAGCCTGATACGATCACCCGGCTTGAGGACCTTTTCGTCCCCCCCGGGTTCCAGACTGATGTACTGGTTGCCGAGCAGGTTGGCGGAAAAGATCTTGGCCGACGTATCCACCGGTATATTGTTGTATCGCTTGTCGATACGCATACGCACGATGGCCTCGAAGCGCTCGCGGTCATACTCGATGGCCGTGACCTGCCCGATGCGCACACCGCCCATCTTGACCGGCGCGCCATTGGCCAGGCTGCCGATGTTGTCGAAACGGGCCACGAGTTCATAGCCTTCCGCGGCCGGCACGCTGCCCTCCAGACGCAACAGCTTGCCGAGCATCTGCTCCAGCACCACCGCCGAGCGCGTGCGAAGGATGCGTTCGCCGGGCTTGAGATAATCTCGCGACTTGCCCGGTACGATGCCCAGGTATTGCTCGCCGAGCAGTCCCGAGGTGTTGATGTTGGCATGGCTGTCACGCGGGATGTTGCGGTACCGGTCCTCGATCGTCAGGGTCACCACCGCTTCGTAGCGGCGGCTGTCATAGGCGATACGCTTGACGCGCCCGATCAGCACACCGCCCATGCGCACCGGCGAACGCACCTTGAGGCCGCCGATGTCCTTGAAGCGGGCAGTCAGCTCGTAACCTCCACCGCCGCCCACGCTGCTCAGGTTGCTGACCCGCATCGCGAGCATGAACAGCGCGGCCAGGCCCAGGACCACAAAAATTCCGACACCGATCTCGATGCTGCGTCTGCTAGCCATTCATTCAGTCTCCAAACATGAGTGCGGTAAGCATGAAGTCGAGCAACAGTACCGCGAATGCGGAATAGACCACCGTGCGCGTCGTCGCCCGGCTCACCCCTTCTGTCGTCGGCGTGGCGTCATAGCCCTCGAACACGGCGATCCATGTTACCACGATACCGAAAACCACACTCTTGATGATTCCATTATAGACATCTTCGTAAAGATCCACCTTGGCCTGCATCTGCGACCAGAAGGCACCTTCATCGACACCGAGCATCTGCACCGCCACCAGGTAGCTGCCGAGTATGGCGATGGCGCTGAACATGGCGGCCAGCAACGGCATCGACAATATCCCGGCCAGCAGTCTCGGGGCGATCACCCGGCGCAACGGATCGACCGCCATCATCTCCAGTACCGCGAGCTGCTCTGTGGCCTTCATCAGACCAATCTCGGCGGTCAGCGCCGACCCGGCGCGGCCGGCGAACAACAGCGCCGTCAGTACCGGCCCCAGTTCGCGCACCAGCGACAGCGCCACGGCCGGGCCCAGCGAGTCCTCGGTACCGAAATCGACCAGGGTATTGTACATCTGCAGGCCCAGCACCATGCCGACGCTGAGACCCGACATGAGGATAATGGCCAATGACAATACGCCGACCGAGTACAGCTGATCGACCAGCAGATGCGGTTTGCGCAGCATGTCCGTGAAACCGCCCAGGGCGCGCATCAGGAACAGCGTCGCCTGCCCGAAACGGCGCAGACTGTCGATCACGAGGCTGCCAAGCGCCTGGAGCCGGTCGGCAATCATGTGGCCACCTCGAGCAGGTCCTCGGCATAGTCACGCGCCGGATAGTGGAAGGGTACCGGACCATCCGGCCGCGCATTCATGAACTGCTGCACCCATTCTGAATCGGAATGTTGCATGTGCGCGGGCGTGCCGGCATCGATGACCTTGCCGCCTGCAACCAGGTAAAGCTTGTCGGAGATCGCCGAGACCTCGGCCACATCGTGCGAGACGATGATACTGGTCAGACCAAGCGAGTCGTTGAGCATGCGAATCAGTTGCATGATGACGCCCACGGTGATCGGATCCTGGCCGGTGAAAGGTTCGTCGTACATGACCATCATCGGATCCAGTGCGATCGCGCGCGCCAGCGCAACACGCCGCGCCATTCCGCCTGACAGCTCGCTGGGCATCAGGTCGCGCGCGCCGCGCAGACCGACGGCCTGCAGTTTCATCAATACCTGGTGGCGGATCAGGCGTTCCGGCAGATGCGTGTGCTCACGCAAAGGAAACGCGACGTTGTCGAACACCGACATGTGGGTGAACAGCGCACCGGTCTGAAACATCATGCCCATACGCTTGCGCAGCGCGTACAGCTCATCCCGGCCGATGCGATTGATATCGACGCCATCGACGATCACCTGCCCCGAATCGGGCACCCACTGACGGCCGATCAGGCGCAGCAGTGTGGTCTTGCCGGTGCCGCTGGGCCCCATGATGGTCGTGACGCCGCCACGCGGGATCTCGATATCCATCCCGTCGATGATGCGCCGCGAGGCAATCGAAAAGTGAACGTTGCGCAGGCTGACCAGACTGTCGCTGTTGTTGCTGGCTGTTGTCACGTTCGGGTTACGCTCATCCTCATGCCACACCGAGGATCTCGGTGATGGTCGCTGCATCCTGCATGCTTCTGACCGAAGGCGGCCGGCCCTCGAAGAACAGATACAGGATAGCATCATCATCACCCTGGGTCATGAACGCAACGATCCGTTCCTTGAGCGTACGCAGGTCACCGGCGGCGACATCGTCACCGACCAGGCCGATGCGCGCCCCGCGACAGTTGCGGCCATCTCGCCAGGCACAGGCCTGCCCCTCGCCATCGCGAGCGACGATACCGGGCGGCAGGCCGTCGAAATCCGTCACCATCGTGTCACCAGTGACCAGCAATCCGCCCCAGCAACTGCCGAACTGCACGGCCAGCGTTTCCAGGCGCTGCCTGGCCTGTTCACCAGCATCGCAGGGCAGTTCGAGGAAGAAACGAAACTCATCACCGACATCCTCCGTCCACTGGGTGACGTCATCGATCCCGCGCCAGTCCTCCCAGGGCACCAGCACGCTGCGAAACAGATGCGCATAGTAATCCAGCCGCCACTCCGGCGGCATGTCGTCCGGATAGTATTCACCCTCCCAGCCGGGATGCAGCCAGCCGCGCGCGCCGATGACCACGAATTGTGCCAAACCGTTTCCTCCGGTTTTGTTGTATGCTCACAGACGTATGTTAACCGACCCGCGCGGGCAGCGACATGGGCGAGATCGTCAGATTCAAGAAGAAAAAACTCTCCGAACGCCACAAGGGCAAGGGACTGTGCCGATCCGGTTTCCACAAGTGGGAGCCGGTGGCGACGCCTTTCGACACCAAACAGGGCAGGCTCGTGACCCGCTACCGCTGCCGCCGCTGCGGGGCGATACGAACCGATGCCTGCTAGCAGCCTGACAAGCCGCGTGTCGGGAATACCGGGCATGCGCGCATCGGCCGCCCCTGACCACCTGGCTTTTGGTAACATGCGCCCTGATACACTGTCGCCGGGCTGACAGTCCAGGGGTTGCACGCATATGTGGGAATATTGGATCGCCATCGTTGCCGGTTTTGCGCTGCTGGTCTGGGGTGCCGACAAGTTCGTGGTCGGCGCCTCCGGGATCGCCCGCAATCTGGGTGTCTCACCGCTGATCATCGGCCTGACCATCGTCGGTTTCGGCACCTCGGCACCGGAGATCCTGATCTCGGCCATCGCCGCGTGGAACGGCAACCCGGGCCTGGCCATCGGCAACGCCCTGGGCTCCAACATCACCAATATCGCCCTCATCCTGGGCGTTACGGCCATCATCGTGCCGCTTTCCGTGCATTCGGGTCTGCTGCGCCGCGAATACCCGCTGTTGCTGGCCATCACTCTGCTGGCCCTGATGCTGCTGCTCGACGGCGCGCTGTCGCGGATCGACGGGATCATCCTGCTCGCCACCCTGGCCGCCAGCCTGTACTGGATCGTGAGCATGGCACTGAAGACGCGCACGAGCGATCCGATCAGCCGGGAATTCGAGACCGAGATCGCCATCGAGCTGCCGCCCGACCTGTCCACCCTCAAGGCGTTCCTGCTGTTTCTGTTCGGCCTGGCGCTGCTGCTGGCCAGCTCGCGCATGCTGGTGTGGGGTGCGGTGCACGTGGCGCAGTATTTCGGTATCAGCGATCTGGTCATCGGCCTGACCATCGTCGCCCTGGGCACCAGCCTGCCGGAACTGGCGGCCTCCATCATGAGCGCGATCCGCAACGAACACGACATCGCCATCGGCAACGTCATTGGCTCCAACATGTTCAACCTGCTGGCGGTCATGGGCATGCCGGGACTGATCGCGCCGGGCGTCATCCCCGACAAGGTGCTGAGCCGCGACTTCCCGGTCATGATCGTGTTGACCCTGGCCCTGTATGCGATGTCGTACGGATTCCGTGGTCCCGGGCGCATCAACCGCATCGAGGGCACGCTACTGCTGGCCGTGTTCTGCGGCTACCAGTATTATCTCTTTACGACAGCTATCATCTGAGGTATGCATCATGGAGATCGAACTGACTGCCGGCAACATCAAATGCGGCGGCTGCGCACAGGCCATCCGGGATGGACTGGCCGATCTGGCCGACGACGTCGAGGTCGATATCGACACCGGCAAGGTGCTTGTGCGCGGCAAACAACTCGACGAAACCGCAATCCGCAACAAACTCGCCGACCTGGGCTACCCGGCTGCCTGAGACAGTCGCCAGGATAACTGTTAACATTCGGGCCCATGAATGATCAGAACCTGATCCGCCTCGGCCAGGCCGTGGTACGCACCGAGGCGGAGGCGATTACGGCCCTGCTGGCGCGTATCGGCGACGATTTCTGTGCTGCCTGCCGGCACCTGCTCGGGTGCCGGGGACGCATCGTCGTCATCGGCATGGGCAAGTCCGGGCACATCGGCAGCAAGATCGCCGCGACGCTGGCCAGCACCGGCAGTCCGGCGTTCTTCGTTCATCCTGGCGAGGCCAGTCACGGCGATCTGGGCATGATCACGGCCTCGGACGCCGTCATCGCACTGTCGAATTCCGGCGAGACCGACGAGGTGCTGACCATTCTGCCGCTGATCAAGCGCCTCGACATCCCGCTCATCGCCCTGACCGGCAATCCGGATTCGACCCTGGCGCGCGAGGCCACTGTCAATCTGGATGTCAGCGTGGACAAGGAGGCCTGCCCGCTGGGGCTCGCGCCAACCTCGAGCACCACCGCGGCCCTGGTGATGGGCGATGCGCTGGCGATCGCCCTGCTCGACGCGCGCGGCTTCACGGCCGAGGATTTCGCCCTCTCGCATCCGGGCGGCAGCCTGGGCCGGCGGCTGCTGATCCGGGTTGACGACATCATGCATACGGGCGAACGGATACCCTGCGTGAGACAGGATGCCTCGGCCGGGACGGCGCTGCTCGAGATGACCGCCAAGGGGCTGGGCATGACCGCCATCGTTGACGAACAGGGCCATCTGCAAGGCGTGTTCACGGATGGCGACCTGCGCCGGGCGCTGGACGGCGGCATCGATATCCACAATACCCGTATCGCGGACATCATGACCACCGGCGCCAAGACCATCGCCCGCGGCGTGCTGGCCGCCGAAGCCCTGCAGATCATGGAAAACCACAAGATCAACGGGCTGTTCGTGGTCGATGACCAACGGCGCCTGGTCGGGGCGCTCAACATGCACGACCTGCTGCGCGCCAGGGTCGTCTAGCCCGGATACCCGAAACGGAGGCAACATGCAGGAAATTCTCGAACGCGCACGGGACATACGCCTGGTCATCTTCGACATCGACGGCGTGCTCACCAACGGCAGCCTGTTCATCGGAGACGACGGCCAGGAATACAAGGCCTTCAACTCACGCGACGGCCACGGCATGAAGATGCTGCAGGCCAGTGGCGTGGACATCGCAATCATCACCGGACGCACATCCGAGGTGGTCAAGCACCGGGTGCGCGATCTGGGCATCCGTTATGTCTATCAAGGCCAGCACGACAAGACCCGGGCATTCGACGACCTGCTCGAGCGCCTGCATATCGAACCGCGCCAGATCGCCTATGTGGGAGACGATGTCGTTGACCTGCCGGTCATGGCCCGGGTGGGTCTGGCGATCGCGGTCCAGGATGCGCACCCGTTCGTCGTTCGCCACGCCCACTGGCAGACCCCGCATGCGGGGGGCTGTGGTGCAGGACGTGATGTGTGCGAACTGATCATGGAAGCCCAGGGCAAGCTCGAGGCGGCCCTGAACAGCTACCTGCCCTGAGATGAACTGGCGCGGACTGCTGCTCCTGAGTCTGCTGGGCCTGCTGGCCTGGGGGGGCTGGACATTGCAGGAGGGCATCCAGCAACAGTCCGATGTCCGCCAGACAAGATTGCGGCCACACGACCCCGATTACTTCATGCGTGATTTCACCACCCTGCGCCTGGGGCCCGACGGCCGTCCCGCCAGCCGTCTGCGCGCCACGGCGATGCGTCACTATCCGGCCGATGGCCATGCCGAGCTCGATGCTCCGCGAATGCAGTTCCACCCCGCACAGGGCAAGCCATGGCGGCTGCGGGCCGATACCGGACGCCTGTCCGGTGACCACAGACAGGTGGATTTGCGTGGCCGGGTATTGATCGAGCGGGAACCGGGGCCGGTCAATCGCGCGCTGAAGATTGTCACCCGGGATGTCGTGGTTTACCCTGAACGGGATTTCGCCCGCAGTGACGCAGACATCCGTATCGACAGTCCCGGCCATGTCCTGCAGGGCACCGGATTCAAGGCCTGGTTGCGCCACAACAAGCTGGAAATACTGTCCAATGTCAGAAGCCGTCATGACCCCTAGTCCATCTGCTCCCCCCGCCGCGCATCGTTCTACGGCCGTCACGTGGCGCGGCCGGGCCGGCCGCCTGTGCATGCTGCTGGCCCTGCTGCTGCCGATGCCGGGCCAGGCGCTGAAGTCAGACCGCAGCCAGCCGGTGCGCATCCGCGCGCACAAGGCTGTCATCGACGAAAAGACCGGCACCAGCACCTATACCGGCAATGTGATCGTCACCCAGGGCACCTTGCGCATCACGGCCGACCGGATCATCGTTTATCGCAAGGACCGCCACCTGACGCGCATCGTCGCCAACGGCGCGCCGGCCACATTCCGTCAGCGGGTCGAGAACCGCAAGGGCTATGTGCGCGGACAGGCGCGCAATATGGAATACCTGGCCGGGCGCAACGTGGTGGTCCTGCGCAACAAGGCCCGCCTGCGGCAGGCCGGTAACCTGTTTCGCAGCGGGCGCATCGTCTATGACCTGAACCGTGATCGTGTGCGCGCCGGGGCCGGTGGCAACGGCCGGGTCGATATCACCATCGAGCCACCAGCGGGCGGCTCCGGACCATGAGCCGCCTGCACGCCGAGGGCCTGGCCAAACAGTACCGGGGACGCCGGGTGGTTGCCGATGTCACGCTGACCGTGAAAAGCGGTGAGGTGGTCGGCCTGCTGGGGCCCAACGGTGCCGGAAAAACGACCTGTTTCTACATGATCGTCGGCCTGATCCCCTGTGATGCCGGGCGCATTCTGCTGGACGACACCGACCTGACCCACCTGCCCATGTACCGCCGCGCGCGCGCCGGGATCGGCTATCTGCCACAAGAGGCATCGGTGTTCCGCAAGCTCAGCGTCGAGGACAACCTGCTGGCCGTATTGCAGACCCGCGACGACCTGGACCCGCCAGCCTGCCGGCGGCGCGCCGAGGAGCTGCTGGAAGAACTGCACATCACCCATATCCGCCACAACAAGGGCATCAGCCTGTCCGGGGGTGAGAGACGCCGGGTCGAGATTGCGCGCGCCCTGGCCATGGAGCCGCGCTTCATCCTGCTCGACGAACCCTTTGCCGGCGTCGATCCGATCTCGGTGATAGACATCCAGCATATCATCGGCCACCTGCGTGAGCGCGATATCGGGGTGTTGATCACCGACCACAACGTGCGCGAAACCCTGGGCATCTGCGGTCATGCGTGGATCCTCAACGAAGGCCGCATCATGGCCTCGGGAACACCCGAGGAAGTTCTGGCAAATCAGCAGGTAAGAGATGTCTATCTGGGTGAGCACTTCCGCCTGTGAGGTGATACAGGTCAAAATGTTTTCGTGATCCACTTCCGCATGGCACGGGAAATGCACTAGAATTGATACAGGGGCACCGGTTTCCCGGCAAGCAAGAATCTCCACCCGATGAAACAATCCATACAACTCCGGCTCGGTCAGAACCTGACCATGACGCCACAGCTGCAACAGGCCATCAAACTGTTGCAGCTTTCAACACTGGATCTTCAGCAGGAGATCCAGAGCGTGCTCGAATCCAACCTGATGCTGGAGACCGCTGACGAGGAAGCCGAACCAGGATCCGAAAAGGATGACAACGAAACAACCGTTAACGAGGCCGCCGAAGCCGAGCCCGAGCTGCGCATCGAGGCCACGCCCGAAACCCCGATCCCCGAGGAACTGCCGGTGGACAGCGGCTGGGAAGACGTCTATGACGGCAGCACCAGTTTTTCACAATCCGCCACGGACGAGCGCCAGGACAACTGGGAGGGCAACCGCAGCGGCGCCGAAACCCTGAAGGAACACCTCGAATGGCAGATGCAGCTGGCGCGCTTCAGCCCGCGCGACGAAGCCATCGCCCTGGCCATCATCGATTCGATCAACGAAGACGGCTACCTCACCGCCAGCCTGGAAGACATCCACGAGGGCCTGGGTAACGAGCTGGAGGACCTGGAAAGCGACGAGGTCGAAGCGGTGCTGCACAGGATACAGAGCTTCGATCCGGCTGGCATCGGGGCACGCGACCTTTCCGAATGCCTGCTGCTGCAGCTGCAGCAAATGCCGCCGGACACCCCATTGCTGGAACAGACCCGCGCCATCGTACGCGAGCACCTGGCCGCGCTTGGATGCCGTGAATTCAACGCCATCAAGCGCAAGCTCAAACTGGACGACGACGCGCTGACACAGGCCATCCTTACCATCCGTTCGCTCAATCCGCGTCCTGGCAGCGCCATCACCGGCGCCACCTCCGAATATGTCATCCCGGATGTCATCGTCACGCGTGACAAGCATGGCTGGAAGGTGGAGCTGAATCCGGACACGGTGCCCAAACTGCGCATCAACAGCACCTATGCCAACTACATACGCCGGGCCGACAACAGCAAGGAGAACACCTACCTCAAGGAACAGCTGCAGGAAGCGCGCTGGTTCATCAAGAGCCTGCAGAGCCGCAACGAGACCCTGCTCAAGGTGGCAACCTGTATCGTCGAACGTCAGCGCGGTTTCTTCGAATACGGCGAAGAGGCCATGAAGCCACTGGTATTGCGCGATATCGCCGAGGCCGTGGAGATGCATGAATCGACCATCTCCCGGGTCACGACCCAGAAATACATGCACACACCGCGCGGCGTGTTCGAATTCAAATACTTTTTCTCCAGCCATGTCGGCACCACCGATGGCGGCGAATGCTCGGCAACGGCCATCCGCGCCATCATTCGCAAGCAGATCGAGGCCGAGGATCCGGCCAAACCGCTCAGCGACAGCAAGATCGCCGAGATATTGATGAAACAGGGTATCAAGGTGGCCAGGCGTACGGTCGCCAAATACCGTGAAGCCATGTCGATACCGCCCTCCAACGAGCGCAAGCGACTGGCCTGACAAATTCCCAAAAAAAGGAGCACATCATGCAGATCAGCATTACCGGACACCATGTCGAAGTCACCGACTCGATGCGTAACTATGTCGAGGAAAAGATGCAGAAACTGGAACGTCACTTCGATCATGTGGTCGATATCCATGTGATCCTGACGGTCGAAAAGCTGCAACAGAAGGCCGAGGCCACGGTGCATGTCAACGGTGCCAAGCTGTTCGCCGAGGCCAGCATGGAAGACATGTACGCCGCCATCGACGCACTGATCGACAAGCTCGATCGCCAGGTCGTCAAACACAAGGAAAAACTCACCGATCACCATCGGCGCTGATCACAAGACGGGCAAAGGGGCAAGGCCATGAAGATCATCGAACTGCTGGATCCCGAACGGATCGTCTGTCATGGACAGGCGAGCAGCAAGAAACGCGCCCTGGAACGACTCAGCCAGTTGCTGGCCACCGGCGCCGCCGAATTGACGCCGGAAGCGATATTCGACAGCCTGGTCGGGCGCGAACGCCTGGGCAGCACCGGCCTGGGCAAGGGTATCGCGATCCCGCACGGCCGCGTGTCCGGCCTCGACAACGCAATCGGCGCATTTCTGCATCTGGAACAGGGCATCGACTTCGACGCCATCGATGGCCAGCCGGTGGACATGATGTTCGCCATGCTGGTGCCCGAACACTATACCGATGAACATCTGGCCATACTCGCCGCGCTGGCGGCATTGTTCGAGCAGGACGAATTTTGCGCAGCACTGCGCAACAGCAGCCAGCCCCAGCAGGTCATCGAGCTGTTCCGCCAGCGCGATGAGGCAGCCTGACCGGCGACGATGAAGACCACCACCGCCAGGACCATGGAGGTACTGCAGGAGCGGTTGCAGACATCCTGGCTGGGTGGACAAAATGGCGGCGGGCGCTGCATCGAAATGTTGCAGCCCGACAGTTTCCACCAGGATCTGGCCGGTTATCTCAATCTCATCCACCCCAACCGCATCCAGGTGGTTGGCCGGCGCGAGCTGGACTATCTGGCTGGCCTCAGCCAACGTTCACGCCGCGACATGCTGAACCAGCTGTTCGGCAGTGACATTGCCGCGGTCGTGCTCGGCAATGGCGTGATGCCCGATGAAGAGTGGATCCGGCTGGCCGACGAAAACGAGCTGCCCCTGCTCGGTTCTCCGTTGCCAGGCGAGCAGATCATCGACATCCTGCAAGAATACCTCAGCAACATCCTGTCTGAAAAAAAGGTCATCCACGGCGTGTTCATGGAGGTGTTCGGCAATGGGGTTCTGCTCACAGGCAGCAGCAACATCGGCAAGAGCGAACTGGCGCTCGAGCTGATCACCCGCGGACACCGGCTGGTGGCCGACGATGCGCCCGAGTTCAGGCGCATTTCATCCAATATCATCAACGGCACCTGTCCCCCGGTGCTCCAGGACTTCATCGAGGTGCGTGGGCTGGGCATCATCAACGTGCGCGCCATGTTCGGCCACAATGCTATCAAGCTCAACAAGTACCTGCGCCTGATCATACATCTGCAGCAGACCCGGGTCCCGGCCGACGCCCTCGACCGGCTGCAGGGCAGCCGTAAAGAGGTGGACATCCTCGGGGTGCCCATCCCGCAGATCGAGATCCCGATCGCGCCGGGACGCAACATCGCGGTGCTGGTGGAAACCGCGGTGCGCAACCATATCCTGCAAACCAAGGGGTATAATGCCTACGATGATCTCGTCGAGCGGCAAAGACAAATGATGGAGTCTGCGGGGGAATGAAACTGGTCATCGTCAGCGGGCTGTCTGGCTCGGGCAAGAGTATCGCGCTCGATACGCTCGAGGATGCGGGATACTATTGCATCGACAACCTGCCGATCACGATGATCAACAACCTGATCGATCAGATCAAAAACGATCTGCATCGCCACAACGACCGTTTCGCCATCGGTATTGACGTGCGCAACAAGATCGAGGACATACGCGGTTTTCCCGCCCTGCTGAAACGCCTGCGCGCCGACGGTCTGGATATCAGCGTGATGTTCCTGCAAACCGACGACAATACCCTGATCAAACGCTTCGGCGAAACCCGCCGCACCCATCCGCTGACCAGCGACAGCATGAGCCTGGCCGACGCCATCGAGCTGGAGCGCCGCGAGCTGGAACCCATCGCCAGCAATGCCGATCTGTTCATCGACACCACCAACACCAACATCTACCAGCTGCGCAGCCTGATCCAGCAGCGTATCAGCGGCGCGGACGGGGATCACATCGCCCTGCTGTTCACTTCCTTCGGTTTCAAATTCGGGGTGCCCCACGATGCCGACCTGGTGTTCGATGCCCGCTGCCTGCCCAATCCGTACTGGGAGCCTGAGCTGCGCCCGTACAGCGGCATGGACCAACCGGTGATCGACTACCTGTCGGCTGCCGATGAAGTCAACGATATGCTCGACGACATCACCGGCTTTCTCGACAACTGGCTGCCACGCTTCGAATCCATCAACCGGCGCTACATCACCGTAGCCATCGGCTGCACGGGCGGACGCCACCGTTCCGTGTACCTGGTCGAGCGCCTCGGCCAGCATTACCGCCAGCACTACCCCAACGTACAGATACGCCACAGGGAAATGACATGAGTGTCGGACTGTTGATCATCACCCACAACGACATTGGCAAGGAGTTACTCAAGGCCGCCACCGAAATGCTCGGTGTGTGCCCGCTGGAGGCCGTCACCTACAGTGTATCGCGCAACAGTGACCCGGACGACCTGGAACGCAAGGCACGCGAAAGCATCACCCGTCTCGACAGCGGCGACGGGGTGCTGATCCTCACCGACGCCTATGGTTCGACGCCAAGCAACATCTCCACCCGGCTGCTCGACGACAGCCACACACACATGGTCTCGGGTGTCAATCTGCCCATGCTGATCCGGGTGCTCAACTATCCGCGCCTTGGCCTGGATGCACTGACGGAAAAGGCCCTGTCCGGGGGTAACGACGGCATCCTCGAATACCACCGTCACGAGCGCGGCAGGTCATGATCAGCAAGACCACCACGATCATCAACAAACTTGGCCTGCATGCGCGGGCAGCGGCCAAGTTCGTCAACCTGGCCTCGGAATACGACGCCGACATCTGGATAGGCAAGGATGGCCGCGAGGTCAACGGCAAGAGCATCATGGGCGTGATGATGCTGGCCGCCAGCAAGGGCTCGGAAGTCACGCTACGCGCCGACGGCAAGGACGAGGAACAGGCCATCCAGGCGCTGATGCAACTGATCGGAAACCGTTTCGATGAAGACGACTAACAGACCGCTTAAAGACAGGGAGCGCCGGGAATGACCCTGATGCTCTCGGGTATTGGCGCATCACGCGGTATCGCCATCGGCAAGGCGCACGTCATCGAGCGCGGCCAACCGGAAATACCCGAATACCAGCTCCTGCCCGACCAGATCGACAACGAGGTGATACGCTTCCAGCAGGCCATCACCACCGCCTCACAACAACTCGAATCCATCCGTGAGCGTATTCCCGCGCATACCCCGGCAGATATTGCCACGTTCATCGATACCCACCTGCTGATGCTGCGCGACTCGGCGCTGTCCGAGGCGCCGGCACGCATCATCCGCGAGCGTCAATGCAATGCGGAATGGGCGATTCGCCTGCAGCTCGACAGTCTGGTGCAGGTGTTTGATGAAATGGACGACCCCTATCTGAAGACACGCAAGGACGATGTGATACACGTGGGCAACCGTATCCTGCGCGTGCTTCTCAATCAGGAAACCCAGGCGCATGCCGCGGAAGTCCTGCTCGAGGGCGCCATCGTCATTGCCGATGACCTGACACCCGCGGACACCATTCTGCTACAGCATCAGCACATCGGCGCCTTTGTCACCGAATACGGCGGCCCCATGTCGCATACCGCAATCATGGCGCGCAGCCTCAACATCCCTGCCGTGCTGGGTGTTCACCACGCGCGTGAATACCTGCGTAACGAAGAACAGCTGATCGTCGATGGCAGCCAGGGTGTGATCATCGCCGACCCCGACAAACGAACCCTCAAGCATTACCAGAAAAAACAGAAGAAGGAACGCCGCTATTTAACCAGCCTCCGCAAGCTGACCCGCGCGCCGGCCATGACCCTGGATGGGGCGGCAGTCAGCCTGCAGGCCAATATCGAGCTGCCAGGTGACATGGACGATGCGCGCAAGGCCAATGCCGCCGGCATCGGCCTGTACCGAACCGAATTCCTGTTCATGAACCGCAATGGCCTGCCCGACGAAGAGGAACAATACCAGGCCTACCGCCACATGCTCGAATCCCTGCCGGACAGACCGGTGACCATCCGCACCCTGGATCTGGGCGCAGACAAGTCCACCGATGGGCATGACGGCGGTGCGCCACCCACGAATCCGGCACTGGGTCTGCGCGCCATACGCCTGTGTCTGCGTGATCCGGGATTGTTCAAGCCGCAGTTGCGCGCCATCCTGCGCGCATCGGCGCATGGCAAATGCCGCCTGATGATACCCATGCTCAGCAACACCCAGGAACTGTTCCAGGTCCTGTGCCTGATCGAAGAGATCCGTCACGAGCTGCGTGAGGAGGGCCATGCCTTCGACCCCGAGATGCCCATCGGCGGCATGATCGAGGTACCGGCGGCTGCGATCAGCGCCGACGCCTTCGCCCAGCATCTGGACTTCCTGTCCATCGGCACCAACGATCTGATCCAGTACACCCTGGCCATCGACCGTATCGACGACGAGGTCAACTACCTGTTCGACCCGCTGCACCCGGCGGTGCTGCATCTCATCCATCACGTCATTACTGCTGGACAACGCAACGGCATTCCGGTATCGATGTGCGGTGAAATGGCAGGCGATATCCGCTACACACGCCTGCTGCTCGGCCTGGGCCTGCGCGAGTTCAGCATGCAGTCCACCCGCCTGCTGGAGGTCAAGTCGATCATCAACAAGACCCGCCTGTCCGATCTGGAAGACGGCATTCGGCGCATTCTGGATTGCCAGCACAGCGATATCACCGCCGCCCTGGTTGAAGATCTCAATCATTCCTGAGGCTACCGAAAAGAACACGGCCATAACCGTCCGTCATATGCTATGATGATGCGCAAGGCGCATCGGGTCGTGGAACGTTTGGCCTGTCACACTGACCGGACGCCAGGATAACAACGGCACCAACATGCCTCCGCAGGACCGGCGTCTCATGCACGAAACACTCAAAGAACAACAAACCGAACAACGCCTGTCCGACATCTCCACGGAACTGCAGCACGGTACCCTGCAGAACGTCTGGAAGATGCTCAACGAGCTGCATCCCGCAGAGATCGCAGAGCTGCTCGAATCCCTGCCCCCCAACCAACGCGAGATCGTCTGGGAACTGGTCGATCCCGACCTTGAGGGTGATGTGCTCGTCTATGTCAATGACGAGGTGCGCAGCCGCCTGATCCGTGACATGAAACCCGAGGATCTGGTCGCCGCCACCGACGGCATGGACATGGACGACCTGGCCGACATCATTCACGATCTGCCGGAGGCGGTAATCCAGGAAGTCCTGCGTTCGATGGACAAGCAGGACCGGGCGCGTCTCGAAACGGTGATGTCATGGCCGGAGGATACGGCCGGCGGCCTGATGAACACCGACACCATTACGGTGCGGGCGGACGTCACGCTGGACACGGTATTGCGCTACCTGCGCATGAGAAAGGAGATACCTGAACAAACCGACAGCCTGATCGTGGTCAACCGTTACGACCACTTTCTCGGCACCCTGCCGCTGACCACGCTGCTGACTCACGATCCGTCCATGACCGTGGCCCAGGTCATGGACATAGATACCGAGGCCATTCCGGCGTCGATGCCGGCGCGCGAGGTGGCCAACCTGTTCGAGAAACGCAACCTCATCTCTGCCCCTGTCGTTGACGACAACAACCGGCTGCTGGGCCGCATCACCATCGATGATGTGGTCGATGTGATCCGTGACGAGGCCGATCACTCCCTGCTCGGCATGGCCGGCCTGGACGAGGAAGAGGACATGTTCGCCCCCGTGGTCGTGAGCGCCAGGCGGCGCGCCATCTGGCTGGGCGTCAACCTCGTGACCGCATTCATGGCGGCCTGGGTCATTGGTCTGTTCGAGGCCACACTGGACAAGGTCGTGGCGCTGGCCGTGCTGATGCCGATTGCCGCGAGCATGGGCGGCGTGGCCGGCACCCAGACCCTGACACTGGTGATCCGTGGCCTGGCACTGGGCCAGATCGGCAAGAGCAACACCCGCTGGCTGGTGGGCAAGGAACTCATGGTCGGGGCGCTGAACGGCATCCTGTGGGCCGTGGTCGTTGCTGCCATCACGGTGATGTGGTTCGGCAGCCTCAAGCTGGGCTTTTTCATCGGCGCCGCGCTGATCATCAATCTCGTGTGTGCCGCCGCGGCCGGCTTTGCGGTACCCCTGATCCTGCGCCGGCTGGGCATCGATCCGGTGCTGGCCGGCAGCGTCGTCCTCACGACCGTCACCGACATCGTCGGATACATGTCCTTCCTCGGCCTAGCCACGCTGTTCCTTTTGTGACCATAAGGTATGTGGCTCAGACCTGATCAGCCAAAGCAAGAATAAAACCTGGCCCGAATGCGGATCCGGGTGCCCGCGGGCGTGAC
>WFUO01000004.1 GCA_015484945.1 Gammaproteobacteria bacterium
AAACAGCACTGGAGCGCGCGGCCAGCTTGGGGTATTGTTCATTTTCATGCCCCTTTGTTACCCGTACGGTCGTGAATGTTGCCGCGCGCTCCAGTGCTGTTTCGCCTATGAGAAGGCTTCCTGGCAGATCTGTTCCGTAATTCATCAGATACATCATGATCTGGTGCTGACTCCAGTGGTCTGGATTACCGGTGTAACCTTGCTGGCTTAGTCGTTTTGCAATGATGCGCCCCAGATATCCTTGTGGTCGGATGTCCAGCAGGTAGTAGGGGATATCATCGAATACACCCTGTGGATGTATCCCCAGAAGCCAGGGCCGGCATGCGTCTGTTTCTACCCAGTAACCGCTATGCCCAGCGTTTCGGATGGCATGAAGCCTTGCGATCTCTTCGGCCCGGCCCTTGTGGTTGATACTGTAAAGAGGTACCTGACGTTCACCCGTTGGAAACTGATCGGCCAGGGTGTAACGGGTGGACCTGCCCTTGCCGATTCGGCATATTCTGGTGCCCAAAGACCTCAATGTGCGCGACAGCGTGGGTTGGCTGACCTGCAATACCTGCTGCAAATCCCTGGCGCTTGCCAGCCCATGCCGCTCCAGGTACTGGAGAATGCTGGATGTAAGTGTACTCATCGGCTTGTGTGCATTGGTTTGAATATAAAATGAATAACAAATGAATAGTAAAAATAATAAAATTGTTAAGCTGGTTCAAGTATTTATTGAGTTTTTATAAAAATGATGAATAAAAACCTGCCGCGGGATAGATTCAGGAGGATAGATTCAGGACACCCATAAATTGACCTCAACATGCGCCCTCACCCCTGTGGTAGATCTGGGACACCCATAAATCGTCACGTCATGTACGGCTTGGCGCATGAAAAAAGCCCGTATCCTTGCGGATACGAGCTTTTTCGTTCTTGCTGTTGCGTTTAGCTGCAGCCCTTGGGGCGCGGCAGGCCGGCGATCTTGTTGGCGCATTTGATCAGGCCGGTGGGGAACAGCGAGTAGATGTACTTCTGGCTGCTGCGGTCCTTGCCGTATTTTTCCTTCATCAACTTCGAGAACAGGCGGGGTTCGGCGACGACGCCGTTGTCCTTGAAGTATTCACGGGCGAGGTTGATGATATCCCAGTGTTCTTCGGTGAGCTCGGGCACCTTTTCCACTTCCCTGGCGATGGCCTCGGCCACTTCGGGCGTCCATTCGTCCAGATTCTCCAGCCAGCCGGCTTCGCTGAGCTGGATGGTCTTGCCATTGGCTTCTACTTGCATGGGTAATACCTCTTCAAAAATCTTTTCAGTAAGGCTGAATAGTTGAGTAATTATATCAGGAAATAGGCTATATTGCCATATCCTAATTTTCTTATGATTATTTCGGGGTCAGATTGGTATAAGTAACTGTATTTATTTCAGTTCGGGTGGCTATAATGGGGGCCGGTGTGCATGGCCCGGATGCCTGTAATGGAATTTTTCGAGCAAATTCTCAAAACGTTACGTGATCAGGTGCTGACTCCGGCGGGAGCGTGGCAGGTGGGCGTGATCGCGGTGTCGTTTGTCGTTGCGCTGGTTCTGCACCGGCGCTGGAAGCGCTATGTGCTGGAGCGGCTTGGTACGCAGGAGCGTCGGGATCTGCGCCGTTTTCTGATTCGTGGCAGTGTGCGGATCGTGTTTCCGGGTGTGATGATGCTGGTCATTCTGGTTGCATCCGGGGTGTTGGGCCGTTTCGGCGTGCATACGCCGATTCTGCATATTCTGGTGCCGCTGCTGGCTTCACTGGCCATTATTCGTATCGCTGTCTATACGCTGCGGCGTATCTACGGGCCAAGCCCGGCGTTACGCGCCTGGGAAGGGTTGATCAGCCTGCTGGTCTGGGGCGTGGTGGCGCTGCATTTGCTGGGCTGGTTGCCGGATGTGCTCAGGACACTTGACGAGATGGGCGTCGATTGGGGCAAGTCGAGGATCTCGGTGCTGTCTGTGGGCAAGCTGGTCATCACGGTGGGGCTGTTCGTGGTGGTGGCGCGGTGGCTCTCGCGCCTGATCGAGCAGCGTGCGTCACGTTCGCAGTACATCAGTGCAAGCATGCGCGTGGGGCTGGTCAAGACCAGCAAGGTGGTGTTGTACACGATTGCGGTGCTGATTGCGCTCAACAGCGTGGGTATAGACCTGACCACCCTGACGGTATTCGGTGGCGCGCTGGGTGTGGGGCTGGGTTTTGGATTCCAGCGGATTGCCAGTAATTTCATTAGTGGTTTCATTCTGTTGTTCGACCGTTCGATCAAGCCGGGTGATGTGATCACCGTGGGTGACCGCTTCGGCTGGGTGGTGGCCTTGCATGCGCGCTATATCGTTGTGCGTGACCGGGAAGGGGTGGAGACACTGATTCCCAACGAGAATCTGATTACCTCGGAGGTGACGAACTGGAGTTACAGTGACCGTCATGTTCGTGTGAAACTGCCGGTGACGATCAGTTATGCTGACGACCCGGAGCTGGCTATCCGGTTGATGGAAGAGGCGGCCACAACCTGTGCGCGGGTGTTGGCCGATCCGGCACCGGCGGGCCGGTTGCTGAAGTTTGGTGACAACGGCATCGAGTTGGAGTTGCGTGTATGGTTGCAGGATCCACAGAACGGGATCGGCAGTGTCAAATCGGATGTCAATCTGGCTATCTGGCGCGCGTTCAAGGCGCATGGAATCACGATCCCGTTTCCGCAGCGGGATGTGCATATCATTGACCAGCCATCGTGAGCCTTTTGGGAGGTTGGGGCAGGTGAGCTTTCAGGGAGGGGCTGATGATGCCCATAGAGATGGTTGTCGAACGTGAGTCATGGCGGGTGGTGACGACGTTGCGTGGCAGAGTCGATTATGACGATATCATCAGGGTCATACAGTTTCTGTTTGCCGATGGTTCCGGTTTTGAGCCTGACATGAATCTTCTGACTATGATTGAGGCTGGTTGCCGGGCCGAGCTTGGCTATGAGCACATAGAGTCGCTGGCAGCACGGATTCGAGAGCACCGGGATCGGCGTGTCGGCGGCGGGCGCACGGCGGTGGTAGCGGTGGATGATGAGAGTTACGGTATCTCACGCATGCTGGAATCCATGCTGGCTTTCGATGGCCGTGAGATCATGGTCTTTCGCAACCGTCAGGAGGCAGAGGCATGGCTGGAGTAGAAACCATGAAATTTGCCAACCTGCCTGTGGGTGCGCAGTTTGTTTACCAGGGCGAGACCTATAGCAAGTTGAATGCCATTATGGGCGTACATGCCGAAACCGGCAGGCAGAAGCTGATACCCCGCTTTGCCAGGGTGGATGTGACTGCTACTACGGGTTCCGGTGGCACGGGCGATGTCCAGGTACCACTGAATGCGGCCTGTGATGAATTCCGGCAATGGTATGCCGAGTGCCGCGCCTACCTGCAGGGTATTATCGAGGATGGCCAGCGTGATGAGGCACTGAAAACATTGGATGAGGCCAGCGAGGCATTCGTACGGGGGTTGGAGCGGCTTGGTGGTTCCTGAATTCATAATCCATTGCGCCCATGTTTTTATGGTGCTCTCGGAATGCTGATGCGACATCCGGGCAAGCATTACGTAAATCAAGAAGCCGCGCATTATGCGCGGCTTCTGGGGGATGGGTGATCTGTTTTAACCGGCTTGTTTGGCTTGGTCAGATTCATTGATTGCCGTTGCCAGTGCCGCTTGATTGGGGTGTCTGAAAACCGTGGCAAGGAGAACAGATGTCGGTAAGGTGATGATAATACCGATTGCAGACATAAATGAACCAAGCCTGAATTTTTTACCAGGCTTCTGGTTGAGTCGAGCGGCATTGATCATGATTAAACGTCCACCCCAGATCAGGACAAGCGCTATGATCGACAACGTGAACATAATGATTTTCAGTGTGGATGTATAGTCGTCGTAGTAGCCGTAGCTATTGTCTATATTGTCCAGAACAAATGCCAGTATCACGAGAAAAACGATGGTGGCAAACGATAGCTGGCCAGTTGATGGCTCTGTGTATAAACGATGTTTCTTGATGAGTTGCAATATTGCCTGATGTTTGTTTTCCGGTATGACGCCCATATTGATCGTGCCGCGATTTCTGAAATATTCTAGAAAAATACCGGATTCGACCTTGATGATCGCGGCGTTGGCCTGGCCGCTGTCTTTTAGCGATGTGGCGGGATCATTATTTCTTCGCCATGAGATGCGTGCATCGGGTAGTATTTTTAACAGATCGTCATGGAATCGTTTGATGGTATCAGCGTTGAATTTTAGGTGAAATTGTCCTTTCATGATCTTCTCCTTGGAATAATGCATCCTGTCGCGCGGTATTAAATATTTTGGCCCTGGTGAAGGCAATCGGATAATTCTGAATCTTTTGTAAGAAAATGCCTACATCCGCCATAAATCCAGGACACCCATGTTTTTATGATGTCCTTCGCTACGGTGTTTCCGGTGGGCAGAAGAGGGAGGTGCCGCATCAATTTGGGACACCCATTTGGGATAGGTTGCAATGATTCGGGGCTTTCGCCACCTCTTTCCTGTGGGGGCGATGACTTACTTCGGTATTGCCGATATTTTGTAGCGGATGCGTTGAAGTCCTTCTGGTGGCAGGCTGGTGAGTTCTTCCCGGCTGGGTAGTAGAAAGCCGGTCTGGCTGCCGCGCCGTTCGGGGACCACGACGGTTTCGACTTCGATGTCGCTGACGACCAGCTCGTAGTCGTCTTCTGCCTGTTCGGCTACTGGCCGGGCGATCAGTTCCTTTTTCAGATCGACGATGGAGCGGGCGATGAAATCGTTGTATTCCTCAAGCGGCAGGGGCTTGGGCTTGGCGTCAGCGAGCTTGAGTTTGTCTCTCAGGGTTTTGAGCTGGCGCGTGAGTGAGGCAAGCCGTGCGTCTTTTTGGCGGATGGTGGCGCTGAGCTGCTGTTGTTTGCGCCGTTCAGCCGCAATCTTTTCTTCGAGCAATTGCTTGACCACGGGGTTGCGCGAGAGTTTGGTCTTGTTGTTGAGATCTGCCTTGAGCGTCTTGTTTTCCTTTTCCAGGTTCTTGAGCTTGAGCTCGTTGGCCTTGGCCGCTTCAACCAGGCTTTTGATGCGTGGCTGCATGTTGGCCGGTACGGCTGAGATGCCTCGGAGTACATTGTTGCCAAGTGCGTTGATCGTGGGCATAGTGTTACCTTTCCTGCTTGCTGGTCAGTTGCATGGTGATGCGTATGCGCATGATTTCCGGGTCTTGACGGCCCGCCATGCGCCGATGTGGACGCAGGGTGCCGTTGTGATTGTCCAGGCCGGTTTCCAGGCGGATGCGCCGCAAGGCGTACCCCTTGTCGAGCAGCTTACGATGGCGGCTACGCAATGTGGCGACCTCGGTGCCAATGGCCTGGATGAGCGGGTTGGCGCCGTGCATGTCATTCTTCCTCGATGATGACCTGGCGCAGATCCGGCAGTGCATCGGGTGGCGCGACGGGCACCATTTCGACACTGATTTTGCTGTGTGACTTGATATCCTTGTTGATCTTGCGTTCCAGACGCAGCTTGCGGGTGTTGATGCGCAGCCCAAACGGTCGTCCGGTTTCGCGGCGGCGTTCTTCAGACTGTTCGCTGATGCTGATATCCATGGCGACTTCTATCTGGGTTTTCGAGAAGGCGTAGAACGTGGGCATGACACCGATGGCCAGCAGCGTGCTGTCAACCTGGCTGGTCTCAATATTGCTGGTCTGGGATACGACATTGCCATCTTCGTCCTTTTTCTGCCGTATGCGGGTTGTTTGTACGGGTATGCGAATGCGTGTTTCAGCCAGCTCTTGCATGAGTCGGGCGGACTCGCGGTCGAGTGTGGCTTGTGCCTTGGCGATGGCCTCGGCTGCGTCACTAACGAAGTCGGCCAGAGGCAGATCGCCCTCGTTGAGGGTCTCGGCCATGATGTTCTCCTTTTATATCGTTTTGTCAGGGCCTGCCGATGACCAGGCCGCTGATGCGGCCTGGCCTGTTGACAGGGTGGTAATCAGTTGCTGCCACCACCGCCACCTGCGGGTTCTTTGGGAATGAACTTGATGTCCACTTCGGGGAGCAGTCCCTGGGGTGGTGGTACCGGTACCATTTTTACGAACAGCCGGCTGGTTCCGTTGACCTCCTTGCCAAACTTCCGGTTGTGCTTGACATCGACACTGATGCTGGCCGATACGGGGCCCCAGCCACCCTTGACACTGGCAGAGACGCCCACCGAGGTTGAGGTTTCCAGCTTGGTCTTGATGTCCATCTTGACCTCGATGCTGGCCTCGGAGAACTGGTAGAAGGTGGGCTGGAGGAAGGCGATCAGCGGTACGTCATCGACCTTGACGACATTGATGTTGGCCGATCCATCGTCTTCTTTGACGGTGCCAACGATCTTTGGCACGTAGCTGATCTTTTCCTCCGCCAGCATGACAGCCGATTTGACCGAGTTCTGGTCCAGGGCTTCCTGGGCCCTTGCAATGCCCATGGACAGGTCGGCTACCATCTTAGGCAGCGGTACGTCGAGTAGTTCTTGTCCTACGCTCATGTTGCTTCTCCCTTTCGGTGGTTAAGAAGGATTGGGTACGCCTTGTGGAAAGAAAATTGCCTTAAACTGCTTGAGATTCAGGGTTACGCCACCGACCAGTTTCACACCGGGGTGGCTGCGCAAATGTTCGGACTGCTCGCGGGTCAGGGCGCAGACCCATGTGTGCCCCTGGTCGCCCGGGTCGATGAGAACCTGGGGCGAAAGACGGTTGATCTCGGTGCGCAGCAGGGCGCGCTGGCGTGGCGAGATGTTACGATGCAGCACGACACAGTAGAGGTGAAGCTGGCCGTCGGGCATGTTGAGGCGGATGTTGGCTGCGTAACGGTCTTCGAGTTTGCGTATGTTCTCCTCATACGGCTCAACCTGACGGTTGGTGAGCCGGAAGTGGGTCGAAACGCTGAGGTTCTTACGCATGCCCTTGATTTTCCTCTTACTGATCCTTGTGATAGCACTCTGAATGATGGCATCGGTTGCTTACAACTGCCTTACTTTTAGTATTATTTCTCTGGAACGGATGACCTTGATGCAGGTCAAACGTGCAGCGACTGCGGTTGCCCGATCGAGGAGACGGATGAGATGAGTTGTTGTTGCCCCCATAGTCGTTCGGCGAGCCGGTTTTTTTCATGGTTTGCGCGCAGCTACCGTCGGCGCTTCGAGCGCAAGGGGTTCGAGCGTTCACAGCAACAGCTGCTCGATGGGCTGGGAAGGGCGGGCTACGCGGATGCCAGTATCCTCGAGATCGGTAGCGGGGTGGGGCACCTGCACCAGAGCCTGCTCGAACGCGGGGCGGCCATCGCCACGGGTATCGATCTCGCGCCGGTAATGATCGACGAGGCGCGTGACTGGGCGCACAAACGGGGCCTGGCGGAACGGGTGAACTACCTGACCGGGGATTTCATGGAATGCCGTGATGCCATCGACGATGCCGATGTCACGGTATTGGACAAGGTGGTGTGCTGCTACCCGGATGCCGACGGCCTCGTGCACGCATCCCTGGAGAAGACCCGGCGGGTCTATGCGCTGACGATTCCGCGTGACCGGTGGTTCGTGCGCCTGGGTGTGGGTGTGATTGCCGCTCTGATGTGGATGATGCGCTCGGATTTCCGTCCTTATGTGCATGATCCGGCATTGATCGAGCGCTGGATCGTCGAGGCCGGTTTTGAACGTATCCATGAGGATACAACCGCCATCTGGCTGAGCCGCGTGTACCGGCGCGCGGAAGACTGAGCGGACATTTAGCCTTTGCCGAGCAGGGTGTCCAGCTCACCATCCATGTGCAGCTCGGTCAGTTCGGTAAAGCCGCCGATCCATTTTCCGCCAATGACGATCTGTGGCACCGTGCGGGCATTGTTGCTGACCTCCAGCATGCGTTTGAGTCCATCCCGGTCGAGATCGACACGCACCTCCTCGAAGTCCAGCCCCCATTTCTTCAACAAATCCTTGGTCTTGTCGCAGATCGGGCAGGTGCCGGTACTATAGACCGTGATCTCGCTCATGGATGACTCCCGTAATGTCCAGAGTGCCGATTATACCTCCATTCCAGGACACCCATAAAGTTGCTTTCATCCTCCCCAATCTGGGACACCCATTAATCTGGTATCGATCCACTGGAAAAATTCATGGGGCCAATAGGACCCCGATCCGGGACACCCATAAATCTGGTATCACTCCAAAGAATAAATTTATGGGTGTCCTGTATTGGAGCCTTGGGATCGAAATCCTGGGCACTCATGAGTGGTTGTCAGGGCCTGAGATTCCGGCGTTGCAGGACTCGGTCGATAACGCGCCCTGCAGCAACCATGCCGAAACAGGCGGTGACATGGGTGGCGGCGCCGTAGCCCATACGACAGTCGAGCGAGACACCGTGAATGCCTGGCTTGCAGTGGCCGACGCCACCATCGGCGGTGGGGTAGAGCGGTTGCTGGGTGGAGAATACGCATTCGACGCCGAAATAGCGCTTTGGGTTCTTGGTGTAGCCATATTCATGGCGCAGACGGGATCGCACCTTGGCTGCGAGCGGGTCGTTCCAGGTGCGGCTGAGATCGCGAACCTGGATATGGGTGGGGTCGGTCAGGCCACCGGCGCCACCGGTGGTGATGACGGGTATCTTGTTGCGTCGGCACTGGTAGATGATGCCGGCCTTGAACTTGATACTGTCGATGGCATCGATGACATAGTCGTAGCCATGTTCCGGGGAGAGGTAGTCGCGCACATTGTCGAGGGTGACGAAGTCATCGATGACATGACTAACAACATGCGGGTTAATGGCGTTTATCCGTCGCACGAGTACATCGGCCTTCTTCTGGCCCAGGGTGTTGTCGAGGGCCGGGAGCTGGCGGTTGATGTTGCTGATATCGACAGTGTCGTAGTCGATCAGTGTCAGGTGACCGATTCCAGTACGTGCCAGCGCCTCGACGGCCCATGAGCCGACACCGCCAAGGCCGACAACGCAGATGTGCAGGCTGGGGAACAGGGCGGCCGCCTGTTGTCCGTACAGGCGTGCGATGCCGGCGAAACGCTGCGGGTAATCGTCGTTCATGTCATCAATGGTATCAGAGGCTGCCCAAGCCAAACACTTCCCGGGCATTGGCGCTGGTCTGCCGTGCCAGTGTTTCGGGGTCTTCGTTGCGTAATTGTGCCAGTACGTGCAGGTATTCAGGCAGATACTCGGGACTGTTGCGCTGGCCGCGGTGGGCGGCACCTGGCATGTCTGGTGCATCGGTTTCCAGTACCAGGGCCTCGGCCGGCAGTTCGCAGGCCAGTCGGCGCAGCCGGGTGGCGCGTTCGTGAGTAATCATACCGCCGAAGCCGAGACGGAAGCCAAGATCGATGTATTGCTGTGCCTGTTGCAGACTGCCACTGAATGCATGGGCTGTACCTCCGCATACGCGCAGGCGACGTAGCGTGGCCAGCATGTTGTCGTGTGCCTTGCGTACGTGCAGGATGACCGGTAGATCGAACTGGCGTGCAAGGTCAAGCTGAGCCTCGAGCAGGGTTTGCTGGCGTTTACGATCTGCCCCGTCGATGAAGTAATCCAGGCCGATTTCGCCGATTGCCACTGGGCGAGTATGTTCGACGGTCTCGGCCAAGGCTGTGATGTCGGCATCGATGTGTTCACTGGTAAACATGGGGTGCAGACCGAGTGCCGGCAACAGACCCGGGTGTTCGTTACAGATCGAGACCAGACGCTTCCAACCACGTGCGACGATGGCGGGTACGACCATATGCGTGACGCCCAGTTCGCGGGCATGGCTGATCACGGCCTCACGGTCTGCATCAAAGGCGGGCAGATCGATATGGCAATGGGTGTCGAAAATCTCCATTGCGCTATTGTGTGCCAAACTCGGGACACCCACAAATTATTTCAGGACACCCATGAAAATTGGATTGACAATTTTTTTGTGTCTGGCTAGATTTTTTGTGGCTCTTTGTATGGATACATCAGGAGGGTAGGATGACCCGACCACGTCGTGAACTCGTTTCTCTGGAAAGCACCCATTATTATCATCTTATGAGTCGCTGTGTCAGACGCGCCTGGCTGTGCGGAAAGGATCCGCTCACAGGTCATGACTACAGCCACCGTCGGCGATGGGTTCTCGATCGCCTGACTGTGCTGGGCGAGGTCTTTGCGGTAGATCTGGTTGGTTATGCGGTGATGAGCAACCACTATCATCTGGTGGTGCGGGTTGACGCTGAACGGGTGTCAGACTGGGGCGAGAGGGAAGTCATCCGTCGTTGGGCAAAGATTCGTGGTCTGCCGGTATTGGTGAAGCGATATGAGCTTGGTGAGAGGCTTGGTCAGGCTGAGCGCAAGGTGGTGCTGAAAATCCTGAGTGAATGGCGACGGCGTCTGGGGGATCTTAGCTGGTACATGCGTTGTCTGAATGAACATATCGCGCGTCTTGCCAATAACGAGGATGGTTGTCGCGGCCGGTTCTGGGAGGGGCGCTTCCAGAGCCAGGCTTTGCTGGATGAACGTGCGCTCATACAGTGTCTTGGCTATGTTGACCTCAACCCCTTGCGGGCAGGTGAGGTCAATGAGCCTGAGGCAAGCCCTTACACCAGCCTATATCAGCGATTGAACGATATGCCGGGAGGGCCGGTATTGCTTGCATTTTCTGAAATTGATCTTGAGCTGTCTTCATATCTGGAATTGATCGATTGGTGTGGCAGGGCGATCCGTTCAGACAAATCAGGGTATATACCGCCGGGTTATCCACACATTATTAAACGTCTTGACTGTCAGACTGATGATTGGCTCCAGGCTCTGCGTTATGCAGGGCATCGTCATGGCCTGGTCAAGGGGGCCTTGGAACAGGTACAGGCCTTTGTCCAGCGCCTGGGGCAACAGTGGGTGCGAGGGCAAAGACTGGCCTACCGTTAGCGCTGATTCATTATATCCAATAACTGCGTGTATCTTGCCTGATACGCATGCCCCTTTACGCCTGTCTTTCGTTTACCGCGTATTTCCTGGTTTCCTGTTGATTAGTTTTGAGCAACAGGCGACATCATTTCGTCATTTTGTCGTGTGACAGCAAAAACTTCGGGTGATGACTGATAGATATTCTGCTTCGAGCTGGTCGAATTGATGGATGTCCCAAAAATTGAAGTGCTCAAATTTATGGGTGTCCCATAAGGAAAAAATAAGACAAAAAAAAGCCGCTCCGTTGCCGGTGCGGCGTCAGTCCCCCCCTGAGACAGGTATCTTCACCGCATCCGGCGGCTCTTGTTATTCTGGACTCCTCCCTAACATAAGCTGCGAGGTAGCATCTCTCACCGCTTGGGCAGCAAAATGTGTTCCAAGTTACAGTAAGACGCGGGAAATAAAAAAATATCTAAAAAAAAATAATAAGTTGCGTATTTTTTCTGGGGTGCTTTTTTCGCAATGAGTCTGGAAATGGATCACTTGATATTGCAATATGCAATATTCAAAGCGGAAGTTGTTATGCGATCTGCAAGACTTCCAATGGTTTCGGCGTGTGTCGGTTGTCGGGCTCATGTACCATAGCGTCCTTTTCGGAGATATGGGATGCAGACACCGCACAAAGTCGGTTTTGTTAGTCTGGGTTGTCCGAAGGCAACCGTGGATTCCGAGCAGATTCTGACGCGCTTGCGCGCGGAGGGTTACCAGATCGTGCCGGATTATGCCTCGGCTGATCTGGTGGTGGTCAATACCTGTGGGTTCATCGATGAGGCGGTGGCAGAGTCGCTTGAGGCGATCGGAGAGGCGCTTGACGAGAACGGCCGGGTGATAGTGACCGGTTGTCTGGGCGCGCGTGCGGGTCTGATCGAGCAGGAATACCCGAATGTTCTGGCCGTGACGGGGCCGCAGGCCACTGATGAGGTGATGGCGGCCGTTCATGCGCATCTGCCTCCGGACGAGCACCCGCATACCAGCCTGTTGCCGCCTGGTGGTATCAAGCTGACACCACGTCATTATGCCTATGTGAAAATTTCTGAGGGATGCAATCATCGTTGCACGTTCTGCATCATTCCATCACTGCGTGGTGATCTGGTGAGTCGTCCGGTGGGTGAGGTGATGCAGGAGGCTGAGAGTCTGATTTCGGCTGGTGTGCGCGAGCTGTTGATCGTTTCGCAGGATACCAGCGCCTATGGCGTGGATGTGAAGTATCGCACCGGTTTCTGGCACGGGCGCCCGCTGCGTACCCGTTTTCGTGAGTTGGCAGCGGCGCTGGGTGAGCTGGATGCCTGGGTACGACTGCACTATGTCTATCCCTACCCGCATGTGGATGAGGTGATTCCCTTGATGGCCGAGGGGCTCATCCTGCCGTATCTGGATGTGCCGTTGCAGCATGCCAGTCCGGCCGTGCTCAAGGCCATGCGGCGTCCAGCCAATGCCGAGAACGCCCTGCGTCGTATCGAGCGCTGGCGTGCAGCATGCCCCGGAATCACGTTGCGCAGTACCTTCATTACCGGTTTCCCGGGGGAGACCGAGGATGATTTCGAAATGCTGTTGGATTTTCTACGCGAGGCCCGGCTGGATCATGTGGGCGCCTTTGCCTATTCGCCGGTCGAGGGTGCGTTGGCCAACGATTTGCCTGGGGCGGTACCCGATGCATTACGCGAGGAGCGCAGGGAGCGGTTGATGAAATTGCAGGCACAGATCAGTGCCGAACGGTTGAAGGCACAGGTTGGCAGCCGGGTGACGGTAATTGTGGATGGCCGGAGTGAGGATGGTATTCTGGTCGGACGTACGTCAGGGCAGGCCCCTGGGGTGGATGGCGAGACTGTAATCGATACCGCCGAGGACATCGCGCCGGGTCGTTTCGTGGAGGTCGATATCATCGGGGCTGACGAATATGATCTCTATGCGCGTCTGGCTGAGGAGTGATTTTCCCTGCTTTCGAAATGGCCTTTCGGTATTGTCGGGATATTTTTTCTGGACTAAGCTTTGAGTGTGTCCAACTCTTGCAGGGCACGGCAAACGCTCACAATAATAAGATGACGGTTTGTCAATTTCCACGTGCGATTTACTGGAGCCGGATTGTTGTCATGCGGTAACTGGAGTGGCATGCAGTATGGGCCTTCTCGATGAACTGAAAGCCAGGGCAGAGGCTATTAAGACCGGTGAGACCGACGAGCAGCGCGCTGAGCAGGAGCGTGAACGGCGTTACCGGGAAGAGATACTGCCGCGCATGGAGTATATCTACGGTTATCTGACCGAGCTGGCCAAGCATCTCAATCTGATACTGCCTGACGTGTATATGCGTTACGATCTGTTCGGCAAGGCCAGGACGCCGGAGCTGAAGCAGACTGCTTATGAAATCAGCGTCGATAGCCGCGAGAACATGACCCGTATCGATTTCGAGATCATCTGCGAGGCAGATGGAGAGACGGGTTTTGATGTCGAGGGCAAGAAAAACATTGATACCATCCGCGAACAGCTGATTGGCGCCGGAATCAAGTTTGAATTCAAGGTAAAGATGGATGAGCTGGTAGTCGCCCAGGAAGGGCGGTTTCTGGTGAAGAATCGTGTGCCGGCCCGGTTGAGCTTCATTGCCGAGCCGGAGAATGGCAGGATTGTGTTGCAGATCCGCAACTTCGATGATCTGGGCAGGCACCGGCTGAATCTGCAGCCGGCCCAGATCACGGAAGAGATGATGGAGCGTTTTGGCCGTTATATTCTGCGCGAGATGCACGATTTTCTACAGCTGGAGATCTCCGAGGAAGATCGCAGACATATCCAGGAGATGCTGGAAAAGGACCGCCAGCGGCGTGAGATGGAGATGCGCGAGGCCGAGTGGCGTGAGGCGGTCGAACGTGCCCGGCTGGAAAAGGAACGCAACAACCGGTTGATCATGCGGGTCAAGCGTAATCTTGCCGAAAAGACCGAAAAGCTTGGCAGCAAGCTGACAGAGAAGCTTGCCCGGCTGATCAAGCGCTGATCTGCGCCTGAATTTCTGTTCAGTATTCATCCCTCCCTCTGCCTGTTTGTGCCCCGCCATACCGGGCGTCCCGGTTTGTTCAAGGTTTGCTGTCCGTTTAGTGGGGTCAGATTATGGGTGTCCCAAATTGAGGATAGGATCAATTGATGGGTGTCCTGGATTGAGGGTCAGATCGGGTCGGTTTATGGGTGTCCGGGTTTGGCGAGGCGCGCTGGGTTTTCGTGGCGCCAGGCCCCGGGTTGCAGGTCGTTCAGGTGGATGCCGCCGATGGCGGTGCGGATCAGGCGCAGGGTGGGGTGGCCGATGGCGGCGGTCATGCGCCGTACCTGTCGGTTACGGCCCTCGCGGAGGCTGATTTCCAGCCAGCTGGTGGGGATGCGTGCGCGATAGCGGACTGGTGGGTGGCGGGGCCACAGCCAGGCGGGTTCTTCGATACGCCGAACACGCGCCGGACGTGTGAGACCATCACGCAGCTTGATGCCATGACGCAGGCCTTGCAGGGCCGGTTCTTCGGGTTCGCCTTCGACCTGGACGAGATAGGTCTTCCAGTACTTGTGGCGCGGGTTGCTGATGCGTTGCTGTAGCCGGCCGTCATCAGTCAGCAGCACCAGCCCTTCGCTGTCACGGTCGAGGCGTCCAGCGGCATAGACGCCAGGTATGTCGATGTAGTCGCCCAGGGTGGCCCTGCCATCCCGGTCGGTGAACTGGCACAGCACGCCATAGGGTTTGTTGAGAGCAATCAGTTGGGTCATGGAGGTATTCGGCCGTACCGGCGCTTGTATGTTGTCTCGTCCCTTATCTTACACGGGCCGCCCTTGTGCGACATCTGTCGTCCAGGACTCAAAGATTCTGATCCGTGGCCGTTAAATACAGCAATGATAGTCATGAAAAGGGCCAATCATGGATAAGCCGAGAATTCTGCACGTCGAAGACGAGGATTTTCTGCGCGAGTATATCCATCGGATTCTTGATGATGATTTTATCGTCATCAACGCTGGCCGTCTGGACGAGGCAGTGGATATCCTGCGTAACGACCGCATTGATCTGGTGCTGCTGGATCTGGTGTTGCCAGATGGATCCGGTCTGGATCTGGTCGAACGCATCCGTGATTGTGACCGGCATGTGCCGGTAGTGGTTTTTTCTGCGCACGAGGTGACCGATGCCATCATTGGCGTCAATGGTGTGATCGTCAAGGGGACACCGCCAGCGCAGATCTACGAGAGTATATCTGGGTGCCTGAACCGGATTCGGGATGACCAACAGTCGGTCTCTTGACGCAGGTCAATGTATCTCGTCCGTTTGTACCCATAATATTTCCCAAGGATGCAACATCGCTAGATGGGTTCCGGAAGTCTGGTCAACTTCGGCAGGGAGGCGCGGAACCGACAAGGACTTCGATTGGGTTATATCTCTTCTTGGTATCCTTACCATCGGCCCGGCACTTGCCGGGCCTTTTTTGTTTGCAATGCCATGAGCGGAAGTATTTTCTTCCGTAAGGTCGGGCGCGGTATCATGGCCCCGTCATACAGGTTTTTCCGGGGGCGGATCCATGATCACTGTGCTTTTGCAGATGGCGGCCATTATTGTCTGTGGCGTGTTGTGGCGTTGGTTGCGTCCCGGCGGCATGGATCTACAGGCCATGCGCCGGGCACTGACCGATTTGGTGTACTATCTGCTGCTGCCGGCGCTGGTGTTGCAGGTATTGTGGCGCTCGCCGCTGGGTGTGGATGCCGTGCAGGTGGCGATTTTGGCTGCGGTGGGTGTCATTGCCGGCATGCTGTTGATGTGGATGGTTTGCCGCATGTGCCGGATGCCGCGTGCCGCCGCTGGCGCCCTGTTGCTGGCAACGATGTTTCCCAATGCGACCTATCTGGGCCTGCCGGTGCTGGAGGCGACGCTCGGGCCATGGGCCAGCCGGGTGGCCATCCAGTATGATCTGTTTGCCTGTACGCCGCTGTTGTTTACTCTGGGTATCGTGATTGCCCATCATTACGGCGGGCAGGGGCGCGGCGGCCCGATGTGGCTGTTCGTGTTGCGTATCCCGCCCTTGTGGGCGGCGCTGCTGGCGGTTGTCCTGAACCTGGGGGATGTTCCATCCCCGGTTGTGGTCGATGGCGTGTTACGCATCCTTGCCAGTGGCGTGGTGCCACTGATGCTGTTTTCGTTGGGGCTGAGTCTGACCTGGCAGCGTGCGCGTTGGCGTCAGTTGCCGTCTGTGATACCAGTTATCGTAATCCAGCTGGTACTTGTGCCACTGATAGTGCTGGGGCTGGCGGGTGTTATGGGCATAAAGGGAGGGTTGCTCAGTGCCGTGGTGCTGGAGGCGGCCATGCCAAGCATGGTGCTTGGCATCGTGATCTGTGAGCGCTATGGGCTCGACAACGGCCTGTACGCAACGGCGGTGACGGCAACGACAGTTGTCAGTCTTTTGAGTCTTCCGCTGTGGATCGGGATATTGCATCGGGTGGGTGGTATATAATGTTGCGTGAAAGATGTGGTTGCCATACCCGGATGATTTTCCGATGAGCAGACAACGTGACTGCCTGTATGCCAAAGCGCTGAACGAGATCGTCGATTTCCGGTTCGATGCCTCGGTGGCACGGGTGTTTGCCGATATGATCAATCGGTCGGTGCCCGGCTATGCCGAGGTCGTTCGCATGACAGGCCAGATTGCTGACGAACATGCGCAACCAGGCACCCGGTGTTACGATCTGGGTTGTTCCCTGGGTGCTTCCACACTGTCGATGCTGCATGCCATCGGTGAGCGGGATGTGCGCATCGTTGCAGTGGACAACTCAGCCGATATGCTTGAACGCTGCAAGCATCATGTCGGTGCGGGCAACAGCCGGGTTACAGTCGATCTGGTCTGTGCAGATATCAATGATATCGTCATTGAGCAGGCTTCAGTCGTAGTCATGAATTATACCTTGCAATTCGTGCCGGTCGAACGGCGTCTGCCACTACTGCGGCGCATCCATGCCGGTATGGTGCCCGGTGGGGTACTGATATTGTCGGAGAAAGTGATCTTCGAGGATGCGCGTGAAAATGCCTGGCATGAGGTCATGCATCATCGCTTCAAGCGTGTCAACGGCTATTCCGAGCTGGAGATCAGTCAGAAACGTACCGCGCTGGAGAATGTGCTGATGCCAGAAACCGAAAAGACCCATGTCACGCGTCTGCGGGAGGCGGGGTTTGATCACGTGTTACGCTGGCATCAGTGTCTGAATTTCATGTCACTGATGGCGCACAGATGATCGACTTTCATTCCGCCTGGCAACAACTTGCGTGTATTGGTGCCGGCTCCTGGGTGGGGCCGTTGCGTGAGTATGTCGATGAGCACTTTACGGTTCGTCGTTATGGAGATCTGCCCGACTGGCTTGACTGCCTGGCATCACTGCCCGATATCACGGTCAGCGACATAGATCTTGTCGAAGGTGTGCGCATCGGCCGGGAGGAGGATGCATCGTCTTCGCAGCGCATGCAGCTCGAGCGGGCCCTGCGAGGCCTGCACCCGTGGCGCAAGGGTCCCTTTGAGCTGTTTGGTATTCATGTCGATGCCGAGTGGCGTTCAGACTGGAAGTGGGACAGGCTCATGGACCACATTACGCCTTTGGCCGGTCGCCATGTGCTGGATGTCGGGTGTGGCAATGGTTATCATTGCTGGCGCATGTTTGGCGCAGGGGCCGAGACCGTGACAGGTATCGATCCATCGCCCCGTTTTGTGGTTCAGTTCGAGGCCGTCAGGCGCTATGCGGGTGAGTTGCCTGTTTATGTCTTACCTGCCAGTATCGAGACAATGCCCGATGGATTGGGGTGTTTCGATACCGTTTTTTCAATGGGAGTGTTGTACCATCGCCGGTCACCCATTGATCATATCCGTCAACTCAAGTCTGCCTTGTGCAAGGGTGGAGAGCTGGTGCTGGAGACACTGGTCGTGGAGGGTGACGACCAAACAGTACTGGTTCCTGAAGACCGCTATGCGATGATGCGTAATGTCTGGTTCATTCCTTCCGTACCGTTGCTGCAACGCTGGCTGAGGCGTTGTGGTCTGGTCGATATCCGGGTAGTGGATATCAGTGTGACTACGACACAGGAGCAGCGTTCTACAGACTGGATGAGTTTTCAGTCGCTATCCGATTTCCTGCACCCCGAATACCCGGAATATACGATTGAGGGACTGCCCGCGCCGAAACGGGCTATACTGATTGCCAGAAACCAGGCTTGAGGTGGGCGCAGGCTCGATGAAACGATATCAATCCTTTGTGCTGGTTGTCATCCTGATCAGCCTCATCCTTTTGATTATTCACAGTGTTACCCGCTACCGGGATTTTCGGGAATATCACCGAACGATCGCCGAACGCTCAGTCAAACAGGTCAGTGAGCGGGTAGAGTCGTATTTGCGAGACCGGGAGCGGCTGATCTGGCTGTTTGCCGACGAGCACAAACCCGCCATCAAGCGGCTATTCTCCAATCCTGAAGACACCCGCACGTATGAATATCTGCGTAAGGATCTTGGCAATTTCTTTCCATTGTTTTTTGCCTTTACACTGGCTGATCTCGATGGCAAAACTCTGATAGAGGACTTCGATGGCTATGTGGGCGAGATTTGTGAGGGAGAGATACGCGAATTCGCCAGACATGGCAAGGCGATGACACGTATTCATCCGAACAATATCGATTATCACTTCGATGTAATGATTCGTATCGATATTGGCAAGTACAAGGGGATACTGTTTGTCAGCTTCAGGGCAGATGCGCTGGCTGGCATACTCAAGGCTTCGGAAGTGCGTGATCACGAACTTTGGCTGGTCGATCCGAAAAGGTCGTGGCTGATGGAGGTTACATCGAAGGGTGCCAGAATCAAAACTATTCGTGACGACTACAGGATGACAACCAATGAGCGCGAGCGCATTCTTGCCATCAGTCCGGTCAAGGATACCTCATGGTCAGTGGTGGACCTGGGTGCGCCAGGTTTGTTTACATCTTTTGTCTTTGGTCTGATTTTGCAGTCTTTTATCGTTTTGTCGATCATCTTGCTGATCAGTCTGGCCCTGTTGCGCTGGCTGTGTCATGAAGAGCGCAAACGCCAGAAGGCCGAGCAGGCACGTGATGATTTTTTGGCCGTTGTCAGTCATGAGCTGCGTACGCCACTTACAGCAATCAAGGGGGCTGCGGGTTTGCTCCACAAACGGCTAAAATCGGCTGATGAGGAGACAGCGCAATTAAGCGCGATGATCGATCGAAATGCTGACAAGCTGGCTTCTTTGGTCAACGATCTGCTTGACCTTCGCAAGATGGAAGCCGGGAAGATGGAGTACCATTTCGAGGAAGCAGTACTGTGTGATATTGTGCGTGAGGCGGTCAGTGATAATCGTGCCTATGCTGAAAATCATGGTAGTGTCATCGAGGTGCCAAGATGCAACGAGGATATCCGGGTGCGTGCAGATCGTGGCCGTCTCACCCAGGTAATGACCAATCTGCTGTCCAATGCCGTCAAGTATGGCGGCAAGCATGATACCATTACCGTGGTAGTGGATCGGGTGGATGATATGGCCGAGGTGGCGGTTACCGATCATGGCAAGGGTATCGATGAGAAGTATCTGGGTATTCTGTTCAACAAATTCACCCAGGTCGATGGCGGTTCCGCGCGCCATGGCACCGGGACCGGCCTGGGTTTGAGTATCGTGCGACAGATTGTTGAGAGCCACGGTGGTACGGTTGGCGTGCAAAGCACGCCGGGTGAAGGATCAACCTTCTTTTTTCGTCTGCCGATCATCAATGCTCATTGATCCTGCCGTTACCTAGAACGACTTTGTTGTTATGACCATCGAGAAAGACTTGGAAAATGAAGAAGATATCCTCAAGGAGAGTATCGTCAGTGCCGTGGGCCTGAGTTCCGGTCAGGTGCAGATTGGCATTCGTGGCGATCCGTCAATGCGTGAGACCACGTTCCAACGCAAACGCTACAAGAGCAGTGTGGATGAACATATCGACGATCTGATCCCCGTTTTCGAGGATCTTCTGCTTAGACGAAGCACTTACAAGCTGTTCGTTGGTTTCAATAACGGCGAGATACGCACAACATCGGTATTCGATCCATTGCGTGAGGAGATTCACGCAGCCGACAAGCTATGTGATCCTGGTTATGTGAGACGACAGTTTCCAGCCATTGGTTATGACGACAAGAATCAGTTGATGCGTAACCTGTATCGCTGTTTGCGTAAGGATCCCCTGTATCAGAAGATGCCAGTAACCTGGCGTAACATTCTGTCTCGTCGCAGTGAGAAATGGAAACCGATGCCACAGCATGAGGTTGCCGATATTCTGGTTTCATTGCCAGTATTGCGGATGATGGAAGATTACTATCTCAGGAACGTGACTATTTCCATTGTGCAGGGTATCGTCAGGATGCAGTTCAATTGCGACGGCACACAGCTGGTGCCAGGAGAGAAATTCCGGCATTTCCTGGAGGAGAACCTGCCAGCCGGGCATTCGGCCGGCGGAAGTTCCCGGGATTGACGGGCCAACGACAGATGGATAACGGGTGATGAGATGAAAAATATTTTCGTTTTGATGGTGCTGGCGATGTCTGTCTGGGCAGCCGATGCGCGAGTTGTTCTCAAGGATACGCCACGTTCACCATTCGGTTTCTATCGAACTACCGAGAGCGCCGTCAGGCAGGCAGTGGACAGAAGTGGCATCGACTATGAGCTGGACAAAAGCGGAAATCTCAAGCTGTACTTCAGCAAGGGGGATATCGAATACCGGGGTTTATTGATCTTCTCGCGTTTCAAGGGCTCACGGGTCATCAAGCGTATTACCATTTTGGCCGGTTTTGGCACCAAGCCGGAGCGTTACAATGACATGATCACCTACGTGAACAACTGGAACAAGACCAGGGTCATGCCACGCCTGTATATGCTGGATGGTGACAGCTTGCGGTTGGAGGTTCAGATTCCCGCCCGGTATGGATTCAACCCCGATCAACTGATCTATACATTGAAGCTGTTCAATGCCGCGATGTTCTATATTGCGCGTCAGACCAGCAGCATGCGTCGCTGATCACAGGTCGTATTCGTCATTCGCATGAGTTTCAACATGCAAGAAATTGCATCACTGCTGGCTGCTGGTAAGACGGACGAGGCCTGCAGGATACTGCAACCCTTGTGCGAGCAGGGAGGTGATACCGAGGCCTGCTTTCATCTGGCCGGTGTGTACGGCATGCTGCAGCGCTTCGATGCAGCAGAACAGGCCTGTCGGCGGGCGCTGGAAGTCGATCCACAGCATGCCATGGCTTGGTTTCGTCTTGCCAATGCGGTCGATGCGCAGGGGCGCTTTGACGAGGCCGAGGATTATTACCGGCGCAGTATTGCGCTGAACCCCGATTTCCCCCATGTATGGAACAATCTCGGTGTCACACTGATGACTCTGGTGCGTCCAGACGATGCCGAGCAGTGTTATCGCAAGGCGCTGTCATTGGCACCCGATGAGGTGGGTTTCATCGTTAATCTTGGTCTGGCGCGTATGGCCCAAAACGATCTCGATGAGGCGGTCGATTGTTTCCGCCGAGCCCTTCGCTACCAGCCGGAGCATGCCGAAGCCAACTGGAGCCTGGCGCTGGCATTGCTCGCACGTGGCGATTACCAGGAAGGCTGGCAACGTTATCACTGGCGCTGGCTACGCGATCGAAAGACCCTGCGTGACTATTCACAGCCTTTGTGGCAGGGTGAGCCGATCGAAGGTAAGACTCTGTTAGTGTGGCATGAACAGGGCTTTGGTGACAGTCTGCAGTTCTGTCGTTATCTGAAATTGCTGCGCCGCACCGGCGCACGTATTGTGGTCGAGATACAGAAGGAATTGTACCGTCTGTTTGATGGTGTAGAGGGTATCGATACTTTGTTGCCGCATGGCACCGAGCCGCCCGCATTCGATGTACATCTGCCAATGGCCAGCCTGGCGGGCATGTACACACCCGACCCCGCCAGTATCCCCGCCGAATTGCCGTATATTCACGTGGTGCATGACAATCCTGCCGTACGCGAGGCAATTGCCTCGCGTGATGGTGTGCGTGTAGGGCTGGTCTGGTCAGGCAGTGTCAGTCAGGTGAACGACCGCCGGCCATGTCCATTGGAGCTGTTCTTGCCGCTGAGCGGGATCGGGGGCGTATCACTGTTCAGTCTGCGGGTCGGTGAACTTGAAATCCGCGAGCGCGAGTTGATGCGGCAAATGGATATGACTGATCTGGCTCCGCTGTTGGAGGACTTTGCGGATACCGCTGTGGCGGTGGAGAATCTGGATCTGGTTATCAGCATCGATACATCGGTGCCACACCTGGCGGCTGCCATGCAGCGACCAGTCTGGATATTGCTGCCCTTTGCGGCCGACTGGCGTTGGGGGATCGAGGGACAGGAAAGTCCCTGGTATCCCGGTGCACGCCTGTTCAGACAGCCCCACTGGGGGCAGTGGGAGCCGGTATTCGATGAAGTGCAGCAGGCCTTGATCCAGTTCAGGGATCGTTGTGTCGCCGGCGACGCCGGCCGCTGAAACCGGTGACACCCTGTATGATCGTCTGCCAGGGCAGGTGGTCGATGCCGCCATGGTTTTTCAAGGCGGTTTGAACCAGTGCCCGGATGTCCTCGATATTGCCATTTGGCAGGCTGCCGTTGATGGCTGAATACAGGCCATTGAGTCCGCCGCACTGTACCTTGAGTTCTTTTGCATGCGGCAGTGCCGTATGCCCGGTCAGGGAAGGCATCTTCAGCGAAAAGGCCGACTGCCGGCGCAGGGTGCGCAACAGCTCGGCGCATTGCTGCCGTGCCGTTTCGTCGCTGCAACCGGCCGCCTCGCGCTCCCCGATCTGGATCTTGATATGGTTGCGGCACTGGTACCGGCGTGTGAGTGACGCCTTTTCGAACACGCAGCGGCAGCGATTGACGCTGTGATAGACATCTTTGTACTCATCTTCGTCCATTTTGTGTGCGCTCCTGGCGACGGATTACGGCTGCCTGATCGTTGATTCAACAGGCAGCAACGAAGGAGATCAATGATGAAAAACCATCGTGCATACAAAATACCCGTTTTACTGGCTCTGGTGGCAGGCCTGTTGGCGTTCGGCAGCAGTGCCATGGCCGGAGAGCGCTACCGAGTGGCCCTGAGTTATTATGATGGCGGACACGGTTACCGTGTCGCATATCGCAGTCATGTCTATCCGGTACGCCATACCTACCGTTACCGTCATCATTGGCGCTACCGTCACTACCGTGGCCATCAGCGTTACTATGGTCATGGCTGGTGGCCTCGTCGTCACGCGTGGCGGCATGCGCGTTGGCGTTACCGTTACCACTGGCGCCCGCATGCGGTACGCCATGTGACCAGAGTGTACTATTACGACTGACGGGTTCGCCCGGATCCTGATCTGAGGGACTATTCTTCGCCCGTCGGGCGAGGCTCACGCGGTTTGAGCAGCTCCAGCTCGGCCTCGGTCTTGTGCCGGGCGAAGATCAGCCGGATGATGTCGGTATCCTCCTCGCTCTGTTCCTTGCGCATCTCACGCACCAGGTTACGTGCATCGCGGTACTTGTCGAAGGTATCGATATGCGTTAGCTCTTTCATGGCGCTGATGCGATAGACGAAATAGGGCATGTACAGACTCCGGTACGTTGTCGGGGTGGCTCATTATATCGCCGCTGATCATGACCACAAGGGGCGGGTGGCAGGGGTAAATACCCCTGCGTGTCGTGTCACTATCGCCTGAGGCCCGAGTGCGGTAGAATTGGCCACCAGCAACCAGCCGGAAGCGAATATGACTGAAGAACTGACAACCGAAGAGCGTGTGCTGCGTGCCGTCAAGCAGGTATTGACCGCAGTCGTCAAGGATACCGCCACGCCGCCCGGGCTCAAGCACCCTCTGACCGACAAGACCATCGAGGATATTCGCCAGTGCTTTGGACTCATCAGCGCCCGTGAGCAGGAACTGGCCATCGCGCATGGTCGTGATACCTCGGCACGACCACGTTTCATCGACGAGCCGGTACGCCAGGACAACGTCGTCGTCGCGTTCGAGAAACAAGATAAAAAGTAGCTTTTCTAGGGCCATGCCCTGAATCCCACATTTTTCC
>WFUO01000005.1 GCA_015484945.1 Gammaproteobacteria bacterium
CTAATGAAAAGTACAATTACGAGATTGTACGGAAATTCGCGATCATGGCCCTGGTTTGGGCGGTCGTCGGCATGTCCGCCGGCCTCTATGCCGCACTCGAACTGGCCTTCCCGGCGCTGAACTTCGATATCGCCGAAATCACCTTTGGCCGCCTGCGGCCGGTACACACCACACTGGTAATCTTTGGTTTTGGTGGCAGTGCCCTGTTTGCAACTTCCTATTATATCGTCCAGCGCACCTGCCAAACCCGGTTGTGGGGCGATGGTGTGGCCAACTTTACGTTCTGGGGCTGGCAGGCCGTTATCGTGCTGGGCATCATCAGTTATGTCACCGGACACAGCCAGGGTCGTGAGTACGCCGAGTTCGAATGGCCGCTGGATCTGTTGATCGCAGTTGTCTGGGTCGCCTACCTGGTCATCTATGTACAGACCCTGCGCCGGCGCAGTCAGCCGCACATCTATGTCGCCAACTGGTTTTTTATGGGTTTCATTCTCGCGACAGCCATTTTACATATCTTCAACAACCTGGCGATGCCCATCAGCATGTTCTCGATGAAATCCTACAGCGCGTTCTCGGGCGTGCAGGATGCGATGACCCAATGGTGGTATGGGCACAACGCCGTCGGCTTTTTCCTGACAGCCGCCTTCCTTGGTATGATGTACTACTTCGTACCCAAGCAGGCCGGCAGACCTGTATATTCATACCGCCTGTCGATCGTGCATTTCTGGGCCCTGGTGTTCCTGTACATGTGGGCCGGCGCGCATCATCTGCACTGGACCGCGTTGCCTGACTGGACCTCGACACTGGCGGCAACCTTCTCGATCATGCTGCTGCTGCCATCCTGGGGCGGTATGATCAACGGCATCATGACGCTGTCTGGCGCCTGGGACAAGCTGCGAACGGATCCGATCATGCTGTTCCTGATCGCTGCGCTGTCGTTCTATGGCATGTCAACATTCGAGGGTCCGTTGATGGCGCTCAAGAGTGTCAACGCCCTGTCGCACTACACCGACTGGACCATCGGACACGTGCATTCCGGCGCGCTGGGCTGGGTGGCGCTGGTATCGTTTGGCTCCATGTATCACATGGTGCCGCGCCTGTATGACACCAAGATCTACAGTACGCGTCTGATCTATGTGCATTTCTGGCTGGCGAGTATTGGTATCGTTTTGTATATCACCGCGATGTGGGTGGCCGGGATCGGTCAGGGGCTGCTGCTGCGCGGCTTCGATGACTATGGCAACCTCGCCTACAGCTTCATAGAAACCGTTCAGTTCCTGAGTCAGCCGTATATCTGGCGTGCAATTGGCGGCGCGTTCTTCCTGAGTGGCGTGCTGGTCATGGTGTACAACCTGTATATGACCATCCGTCAGGCGAAACGTGAAGCGGCGCTGATCGAGGCAAAGATCGCCGCCAAGATGGCCAAGGCGTAAGCCCGTAGATCTTCTGGAGCAATCATCATGAAATTCAAGCATGAAAGTATTGAAACCAACAGCGGGCTGCTGATCATTCTGACGCTTATCGTGATCAGTATCGGTGGCCTGGTGGAAATCGTACCACTGTTCTTCATTGACGAGACCGTCGAGGATGTGAAGACAGCGGATGGCCGTGACGCCATTCGGCCATACACGCCGCTTGAGATCCGCGGGCGTGACATCTATATCCGTGAAGGCTGCTATTTGTGTCACTCCCAGATGATTCGTCCCTTCCGTGACGAGATGTTGCGCTACGGGCACTATTCGCTGGCTGCGGAATCGAAATATGATCATCCGTTCCAGTGGGGGTCCAAGCGCACCGGACCGGATCTTGCGCGTGTTGGTGGCAAATATTCCAACGAGTGGCATGTCGCGCATTTGATTAATCCGCGTTCGGTGGTACCGGCATCGATCATGCCGAACTATCCGTGGCTGATGAAAAATGATCTGAAATATGCCGATATCACCGCGCGCATGCGCGCATTGAAGAAGGTTGGCGTACCGTATTCCGAAACGGATGCCGAATACAAGGCCAATGTGAAGCGTTTCGGCAAGAAGGTCGCCGATATGCTCAATATCCACTATGCAGAAAGAAACCTGCTTGCGCAGGCGGAAAAGGGTAACTACGACGGTGATCGCAGCCGTCTGACCGAAATGGATGCGCTGGTTGCCTATCTGCAGGTGCTTGGCACCATGGTGGACTTCAAGCAATACGGTGATGGCTACTTCTCGAAGTTCCGTTGATCACGATAAGACAGGATCGAGGCATGGCGGAATTTTTTCAGTGGTTTACGAAGATGGAGAACAGCAAGGTACTGGCTTTGCTGATTTTCTTTGTAACCTTCTGTCTGATCCTGTTGTACGTGTATGCAAACAAGAAAAGGTCACAGCGACTGGAGTCATACAAGAATATTCCTTTTCAGGACGACGATGACAATAGCATCGGCGATCTCAAGGTGAATGAAGATGAGCGAACAGAAGACAAGTAAGCAGTCTGGTGCAGTACAAACGACAGGTCATGCCTGGGATGGCGACATTCAGGAGTTCAACAATCCCCTGCCTAGGTGGTGGCTGTGGAGCTTCTATGCGACCGTGCTGTTTTCGGTGATCTATTGGGTGCTGTTTCCCGCATGGCCGGTGGGCAAGACCTACACCAAGGGTGTTATGAATGACATCACCTATGAGCTCAATGGAAAGAAGGTGACGACCCACTGGAACACACGTGCATTGCTGATGCGTGACATGCAGCAGGGTGAGGATGCCGTCAAGCAGCGCAAGTACATGCAGAAGGTCGCAAGCCTGAGCTTCAGCCAGGTGTTGGCGAATCCAGAGATGATGGATTTCACACGCAAGGTGGGCAAGGTGCTGTTTGCCGACAACTGTGCGGCCTGTCATGGCAGTGGCGGTCAGGGCAAGGTAGGCCTGTTTCCGAACCTGGTTGATGACGACTGGTTGTGGGGCGGCTCGATCAGTGACATCCAGGCAACGATTACCCATGGCCGGCAGGGTTTTATGCCGTCGTTTCGCACCGCGTTCACCAAAAAGCAGCTCGACGACGTGGTCGATTACGTACTGAGCCTGTCCGGGCACAAGGTCGATGCCGCGCGTGCGGCACGCGGCAAGCGAATCTTCAACGGGCAGACCGGTGGGTGTTACTACTGTCACACCAAGGCCGGTACCGGTATGAAGAGCGCGGGTTCGGCCAACCTGACAGACAGTATCTGGACGGTGGCCGATGTCAATGGTCAGCGTGATCTGGAAGGCAAGCGGGCGGAGGTCCGGCGTGTGATCCTGAATGGGATATCACGCAAGATGCCGGCCTGGAAGGATCGCCTGAGCCCGGTCGAGATCAAGCTGTTGTCGCTGTATGTCTATGACCTGGGTGGAGGAAAGAAATAACCAGATCAGGCATCACAAGCTGCAACATCAGGGGCGGGTTCAGACCATGTCTGATCCCGTCCTTTTGTCTGGAAAATCAATAAATGGCGGATGATACGAAAAGGGAGGTGCTGTTCGAAGCGCGCATGCCGATCTATCCGAGATCGGTAAAGGGGCGCTTTCGTCGCATCAAATGGGCGATCCTTGCGTTGGCCTATGGCGTGTACTTTCTGCTGCCCTGGTTGCGTTGGGAGCGGCCGGGCGGCATCGACCAGGCCGTGCTATTCGACATCCAGGCACGCAAGTTCTATTTGTTCAATCTTACCGTTTACCCGCAGGACATTTTCTGGCTTGCCGGGATACTGGTGATTGCCGCCATTTTGTTATTTTTCGTTACCGGTGTCGCAGGGCGGGTGTTCTGCGGATATTTCTGTTTCCAGACATTGTGGACGGATGTATTCATCCTGATTGAGCGTATCGTGCAGGGAGAGCGTCCCGCACGGATACGGCTGGACAAGATGCCATGGGGGCCATACAAGTTCGTGCGCAAGGGCCTGACACACCTGTTGTGGCTGCTGGTGGCCTTTGCGACCGGCCTGACATTTGTGCTCTATTGGGGCGATGCGCCTACGTTGTTACGTCAGTTCTTCACCGGTGAGGCGCCGTTCCCGGCCTATGCGACAGCCATATTTCTGACCGCGACGACCTATGTGATGGCCGGCCTGGCACGTGAACAGGTGTGTACCTATATGTGTCCGTATGCGCGCTTCCAGAGCATCATGTTCGATACGGACACGAAGATCGTGGCCTACGAACAGGCGCGTGGTGAGGGTAAAAATGGCAGGGCAAAACTGGGCAAGGGACGCAAGCAACTTGACGAGCGACATGCGCAGGGACTGGGTGACTGTATCGACTGCGGTTTCTGTGTTCAGGTCTGCCCCATGGGTATCGACATCCGCAACGGGCTGCAGATGCAATGCACATCGTGTGCGTTATGTATCGATGCCTGTGACAACATCATGGATTCCCTCGGTTGGCCACGCGGCCTGATACGCTATACCTCCGAGGCCGAGCAAAAAGGAGGCAAGGCGAGATTCTGGAAACCCAAGACGATTGGCTATGGTCTGGTGCTGCTGGCGTCGATCGTCTTGCTGGTCTGGAGCGTGGCATCACGGTCGGAATTGTCGGTTGCGGCGCGTCAGGTGCGTCAGCCGCTGTATGTCGTATTGTCGAACGGTGACATCCAGAACAGTTACGACATCAAGCTCAACAACAAGAGCGACAGGCCGATGAAGATTCGTATCACCCAGCAGGGACTTGACGGTGCGGTGCTGGACATGGGCCGGATCAGGCACATCACGCTCTCGCCCGGTCAACGGCTGCAGGTGCATGTCAAGGTGCGGATGCGCAGAAGCGCTCACGGCGGACAGATACCTTTCGATTTTATTATCCAGCCGGTCGGACGCAAGGACCTCAAGGCCAGACATGTGCGCGAATATTTTTCCATGCCGGGAGGTGATAGATGAGTGGTCTTGGCCTGAGTCTGCCGGTGGGTGTGATCGCGCTGACGCTGGTGTTTCTGATCCTTTACCGGCTCACACCGTTGAACGGCAAGCAGGCGGCCATGGCGGTCAGTGTGCTGTCGATAGGCGCCTATACCGGCTATGCGGCCATCCATCAGCAGGGGGTGGATGTCATCGTCATGCATGTGGCGGTGTTTCTGGTAACGGCCTATGTGCTGGGAATCGTCACCAGTGTACGCAAGGCCGGCGGTGAGGAAGGCAAGCGCTGGTTCTACTGGGGACCAGCCCTGATCATCGGTTTTTTCGTGATCGTCATCACTGTGGATGCGTTCTTTGTTTCATTGTCGATGAAGGGCTTGCCAGAACAGTGGCAGGACAAGATTCTGCCCCGGCCATCGGATGCAAAGAAGGTGCATACCGTATTCCCGGGTGTCGTGCATCGCAATTATTACCAGAAGGAAAAGCAGTTCAATCGCTACCTGCGCAGCATGGAGCTGCAGCGCAAGCGTGGCTGGCGAGTACGCAAGGGTTGGGCCAGCGATCGACCCGTTGCCGGGACCGCGCAGATATTCAAGATCGCCGTACTGGATCATGAGGGTCGTCCGGTTACCGGCGCCAGTGTCAGCGGCCTGTTCCTGCGTCAGTCCGACAGCCGGCTGGACCAGGTATTCAGGATGCGTGAGTACAAGCCGGGTTATTATCGCGCCAGTGTCACGCTGCCGGTGCCGGGATTGTGGTATCTGCGCCTGGAGATCCGCCGCGGCAAGGACCTGCACCGTCTGCAGGCCGTGACCTCGCTGTACAAGAGCCCCCGGTGATTGCGCTGCAAGGCACGCTGTTACATCATGGGGGCTGCCTGATTCCGTGAGACGTTGCAGGGCGCATGCTTGACCCATAACGATGCGACAAGTTGTTTTCACTGTGGCCTGCCGGTGCCACCGGGCAGCGCCTACCATGTGGAGATAGACGGGATACGGCGCGAGATGTGCTGTCCTGGCTGTGAAGCCGTTGCGCGCGCCATTGTTGACAATGGTCTGACCGATTTCTACCGCTACCGTACCGGGACTGCGCGCACACCTGAGCAACTGGTGCCCGAGGCGTTGCAGCAGATCCGGCTGTACGACCGTCCTGAGCTGCAAAAGGGGTTCGTGCGCGAGAGCGGGGAACATGTGCGCGAGGCGGCACTGATACTGGAGGGGATCGTCTGCGCCGCCTGTGTATGGCTCAACGAGCGGCATGTGACAGCGCTGCCGGGGGTCATCGACTTTTCGGTGAACTATTCCACTCATCGCGCGCGACTGGTATGGGATGATTCCAAGATCCATCTGAGCGAGATCCTCGAGGCCATCGCCGCGATTGGCTACCTTGCCCATCCATTCGATCCGGGCAGGCAGGAACAGCTACAGAAGCAGGAGAAGAAGCGCTACCTGCGCCGTATGGCCGTAGCGGGGCTGGGCGCGATGCAGGTGATGATGCTCGCGGTGGCCATGTACGCCGGCGCCGCAGATGGCATGGATCAAGGCCTGCGCAACTTCATGCGCTGGATCAGCCTGGTACTGGCTACACCGGTGGTGGTGTATTCGGCCGCGCCATTCTTTTCCAGTGCCTGGCGAGATCTGCGCCACCGGCGCGCGGGCATGGACGTGCCGGTATCCTTCGCCATCGGTGCGGCCTACGTGGCCAGTGCCTGGGCCACCGTGAGCGGCCAGGGCGAGGTGTATTTCGACTCCGTGACGATGTTCACGTTCTTCCTGCTCACCGGCCGTTATCTGGAAATGGGCGCACGCCATCGCGCCGGGCGGGCAGCCGAAGAGTTGATGCGGCTGTTGCCGGCCACGGCGACACGTATTGGCGATGATGGCGGACATGAGGTCGTACCGGTGACCGATCTGTCACCCGGCGATCGGGTGCTGGTCAGGCCGGGCGAACCGGTACCGGCCGACGGCCATGTGGTATCGGGCAGCAGCTCGGTGGATGAATCCCTGTTGACGGGCGAGAGCCTGCCGCTGCGGCGTTCGCCCGGTGACAGCCTGACCGGCGGCACCGTCAACGTCGAGAGCCCGCTGGAGATGGTGGTGGACAGGGTCGGTGAGGATACCGTGTTGTCATCCATCATGCGTCTGCTCGACCGCGCACAGGCCGAGAAACCGCGCCTGGCAATGCTCGCTGACCGGATTGCCGGCTGGTTCGTGCTCTCACTGCTGCTGGTTGCGGTCGGGGTGTTCGCCTGGTGGTCGCAACAACGGCCGGCGGATGCCTTCTGGATCACCTTGTCGGTGCTGGTGGTGACCTGCCCGTGCGCGCTGTCACTGGCCACGCCGGCCGCGATGACCGCGGCGACCGGGGCTTTGACCCGGCTCGGTTTGCTGACCACGCGTGGACACGCGCTGGAGACGCTGGCGCGCTGTACCGACATCGTGTTCGACAAGACCGGCACCCTGACCGAAGGACGTCTCTCACTGGTGGCCGTTCACTGTCTGGACGAGTTGCCGGAGACAGAGTGCCTGGCGCTGGCCGCGGCGCTGGAGGCGCAGTCCGAGCACCCGGTGGCCGTTGCCCTGCAGCAGGCCACCGGGGAATCCCGGCTTCGTGCCGAAGACGTGAGGGCAATACCGGGGCTGGGCGTCGAGGGTGTCGTCGATGGCCGACGTTACCGGATCGGACGCTTTGATTTCGCCGCCCGTGGTCTGCCGATGCCCGATGTCGATACCGGTAGCGACAGCATCGTCGCGCTGGCCGACGAGCAGCGCTTGCTGGCGTTGTTCTGTCTGCGCGATACCCTGCGTGAGGGGGCCGTAGAGGCGGTGTCCGGCCTGCGCCGGCTTGGGGTCAGTGTTCACCTGTTCAGTGGAGATCATCGTGATCGCGTGGCCCATGTGGCTGCCGAGCTGGGTATCGAGGATGCCGTGGGCGAAATGATGCCCGATGACAAACTGGCTGCGTTGAAGTCTTTGCAGGCGGAAGGCAGGATCGTCGCCATGGTCGGCGATGGCGTCAACGACGCACCGGTTCTGGCCGCGGCACAGGTCTCCATCGCCATGGGCAGCGGCACCCAACTGGCCCAGGCCAGCGCCGACATGGTGCTGCTGTCCAGCGACCCCGGACATTTGGTTGATGGCGTGCGCATGGCGCGGCGCACACGGCGCATCATCCGCGAAAATCTCATCTGGGCGTTGCTGTACAACGTCGTGGCCCTGCCGCTGGCAGCGACTGGCCATATCGCCCCGTGGATGGCAGCGCTGGGGATGTCGGCCAGCTCGTTGATCGTGGTCATCAACGCCTTGCGGTTGACACGCGTGGGCAGGCACTGACTGAACAGTCAGGCACCGCATCTGTGTTGATGTGAAACCCTTGATGCTAGAATTATCGAATGAATATTCTCTACCTGTTGATTCCGGTGTCGCTCATCGTCGTGGGTGTGGCCATCTGGGCCTTCGTCTGGGCGTTGAGAAGCGGCCAGTTCGACGATCTCGAGGGGCCGGCGCATCGTATCCTGATGGACGACGACGATCCGATGGTCCCGCGCATGGGCGACGGGCACGTTGCCGACAAGGGTGACGAGACGGACGACAACGCACCAAAACAGGGCAATTAAAAAATTTTATAGCTGATTCGCTACCGCCGGCCCTGTGACGCCATGCCGTTGATTTCCCTTGAAATGCCGTCACAGAGCGTCCATGGCGCCTAAATAATTTATTTTAAAAACAATATGTTGCATAAACCCGCGCAAATCATGCAACAAACGCTGCAGGGCTTGCATTTGGCGACAGGTGAGCGACAATTAGCTCGTGCTTGATCAGGGGCACTGGAGTAATATAAGATTACTCTAATACAGAATTGGAGTGTCGTTATGTTTACCTTCCAGAACTTTCCGCTGGTGGTCATCATTACCCTGGTAGTGATGGGCTGGCTGAGTTTCTTTTCAGTGCTGCTTGCCTGATCCTGTGCAATTGCCCAAAACGGCCCCGAAAGGGGCCGTTTTTTATTGCGCACATTACAGCTTCAATACACAGCGTGCTGCATGCTGAATCAGTCCGGCATGGTACGGGCATGAAAAAAGGCGCCGAAGGCGCCTTTTCAGGTCATGCGGCCATGGTGCCGCGCAGTTTCTTGATCGCTTGCGCCTCGATCTGGCGGATCCGCTCGGCCGAGACGCCGTATTTGTCAGCCAGCTCGTGCAGCGTGGCCTTGTTGTCACCGAGCCAGCGGCTGGCGAGGATGTCGCGTGAGCGTTCGTCGAGTTGCTCGAGCGCCTCGGCCAGCCGTTCGTGGCGGTATTCCTCGCTGTTTTCATGCTCTATCAGATAGGCCGGGTCGGCCTCCGGGCTTTCCAGCCACGCCGAGGGCGAGAACGGACGTTCGTCGTCGTCATCGTTGAAGCCGTCGAAACCGACATCGTGCCCGCTGAGACGGGATTCCATTTCGAGAACGGTTTCCGGCTTGACGTTCAGGTCACGCGCCACCTGTTCGACCTCATCACGGCTGAACCAGCCGAGACGCTTCTTGTTGCTGCGCAGGTTGAAGAACAGCTTGCGCTGGGCCTTGGTGGTCGCAACCTTGACGATACGCCAGTTGCGCAGGATGAACTCGTGGATCTCGGCGCGGATCCAGTGCACCGCGAACGACACCAGGCGCACGCCCACCGAGGGATCGAAACGCTTGACGGCCTTCATGAGTCCGATATTGCCTTCCTGGATCAGGTCACCCATCGGCAGGCCATAACCGTTGTAGCCGCGTGCGATGTGGACGACGAAACGCAGGTGAGCCAGAATCAGCCGGCTCGCCGCGTCGAGGTCGTTGTCACGTTGCAGCCGGGTGGCGAGTTCCTTTTCCTCCTCGGCGCTCAGCATCGGTATCTGCCTGACCTGCTGGATGTAGGTATCCAGGTTGCCAAGCGGACCGGCCAGTACGTTGTTCAGTTCACGGGTAACCAGAGCGTTGCTCATGATTCGTCCCCTCCTTGTTCGGATATGCGTATTATATTAGCACTCTCGCATGGCGAGTGCTAATGCTTTGATTGACCTGGATCAGAAAAGTTCCCTGAAATCGATGAAAATAAATTTATGTATATATTTCAATGAGATAGAGTATCATCTTGGCCGCTGGGCGTGACCGGTACGGGGGGTGAGCTGAATTCGACCTCGCCATCGGCATACAGGCAGTAACGGTTGCGTCCACCGTTCTTGGCCGCGGACAGCGCACGGTCGGCGTGGGTGATGAGACTGTTGAGATCGAGTTCGGGATGGCCGATGTTGGAGGCCAGTCCGATACTGATGGTGATATCGACGCCTGAGGGACGCAGTTGTTCGATGCGCCGGCGCAGGGTTTCGGCGCGTTCCTGCGCCTGGCCGGCATCGATCCGTGACATCAGTACCGCGAATTCTTCACCGCCAAAACGCACCACCATGCCGTCTTCGTCGAACAGCTGGTTGAGCAGGTCGCCAACCGCGGCAAGGATGTGGTCGCCGGTCAGATAGCCCAGCGTCTTGTTGATTTCGGTGAGATTATCGATGTCGATGAGCATGGCCCAGACCGGTGAGCTGGACTCGGAATTCATCAGTTTCCCGGCGTTGTCGAGCAGGTAGCGTTTGCTGTGTACGCCGGTGAGGCTGTCGGTAGCCGCGATGCGGCGCATTTCCTCGGCCTGCAGGCGCAAGGCGTTGTGTTGCTGCTTGATCAGCAGCAGCGAGCGGATGCGCGCGATCAGCACCTCCTCGATGATCGGCTTGGTGACGAAGTCGTTGGCGCCGGCGTGGAAGACCTCGGCCTGTTTCTCGGCGTTGTCGGCCACGGTGACCACCAGTACCGGCATTTCCTGTTGCGACAGGTGCAGGCGGGTTCGCACGGCATGCAGCAGATCGCCGCCGGTGAGCGCGCCCTTGAGATAGAAGTCGGTGATGATCATGTCGAAATCGGTGATCTCGCCGCTGGATTCGTTCATGGCCTGTTCGAGGATTTGCAATGCGACCTCGGCCGAGGTGGTGTGGGTGATCTTGAGGCCATGCTTTTCCATCACATGGCTTGTGACCATGGCCGCGGTCTTGCTGTCCTCGACATACAGGATACTGCCCACCAGTCCGGCATTGCGGCGGCTGAAATTTTTGATGAACTCGACGAACGCCTTGTAACCGAGCGACTTGTCGAAGTAGTCGGTGACACCGGCGTTGAATCCCTCGCGCAGCAGCCGTGTGTCGGCATCGCCGGATACGACGATGATGGGGGTATAGGCGTGATCGTCACCCTTGCGGATGGCCCGGGTCAGGTCGAGACCGTCCATGTCGGGCAGCATAAGGGCCGTGGTAACGAGGTCGTAGTGACCCTCGCGCAGCAGTTTGAGGGCTTCCTCGCCACTGCCACAGGTGGTGATCTGTGTGTTTTCCATCTCGGTGGTGAGGATCCGGGAGATGATCGTCCTCGATACCTCGGACCCATCGACGACCAGGATGGCGGTATGGTTGTTATGCATTGGTTGTTCCGCTTCTTGCTTCCCCAAGCGGCCGGCGCAACCCGTCCGGCCCTTTGTGAGTATAACAAACGGCAGGGCGATGAAAACGAAAAAGACGGAATCTTGACGCTGACTGCATGGCACACGGCCGTATGGCATGGTCGTTGATGCCGGCCAGCCCTCCGTTATACCGGTGTGATTCAGGCGGAGCGGTGGTGACGTTTTTCGTGATACAGCACGGCCCGGTCACGGCCGGTGCGTTTGGCCTCGTACAGGGCCTCGTCTGCCTCGCGCGTGAGGGTGTCGGGATGCAGTCGATCGAGGCTGCGCGTACAGGTGATGCCGATGCTGATGGTGATGATGCTGTGCTCGCCGGCGCCGAGGTTGGGAATGGCCAGGTCACGGATGCCGGCGAGCAGGGTTTCGGCCAGTTTGCGACAGCCGTCCTCATCGGTGGCCGGCATGATGACGACGAATTCCTCACCGCCGAAGCGGGCCAGGAAATCGGCCATGCGCGGCAGGGTCTGGCGCATGCGGCGCGCCACCATGCGCAGGACTTCGTCACCCTTCTGATGGCCATAGTAATCGTTGAAGGCCTTGAAATGATCGATGTCAACCAGTGCCAGACCCAGCCAGGTACCGCCGCGTGCCGCCGTGTGGCATTCCTGGACGATGCGTTCGTTGAACAGGCGGCGGTTGTGGATGCCGGTGAGTTCATCGGTCAGCGACAGGTGCTGTAGCTGACGGTTGAGGGTGGCCAGTTCACGGGTGCGCTCATCGACTTTTTGTTCCAGTGTCTGGCGCGCCTGTTCCAGCGACTGGATGTAGTCATTGATCTGCGCCTTCATGTCCTCGAAGCGGTTGCCGAGTTGCGAGACTTCGTCGCTGCCGCGGAAGCGGGTCCGGATGGATGTGTCGCCATGCGCGAAACGGTTGACCGCGCGTGTCAGAACGCGCAGGCGCCGGGTCAGGAGATGGCCGATCAGCAGACCGGCCAGGGCGGTGATGAGCATGCCCGCGAGCGCGATGCTGAATCCCAGCCGCCGGGCCGAATTGGTGGTCTGGGTCAGGATGCGGTTGTTGAATTCGATCATCACCTTGCCCAGATTGGCGACCGGCTGGCTGCGCCAGTAGAGCGGTGGTTTGGCGGTCAGACGCGGGGCCGGACGGCCGACCAGGTTGAAATCCGAGCTGATGACGACCCGGCCGTTGCTGTCGGTGATCAGCACGCGGTTGATGTGCGGGTCTTCGGACAGGTAAACGATGTATTGCTGCAGCTCGTCGTAATCGGTGCTGAACAGCGCGCTGCGGGCCTGGAAAACCAGCAGTTTCATGGTGACTTCGTCCATCTTGCGGATATGTTCCCCGGACTGCCGGTTGGTATAGCTGAGGGTGATGAGCAATACCGAGGCCACCATGATGGCCTCGAGGGTGAAAATGGTCAGGGCGATGCGATAGCGCAGCGACGACAGCGGACTCATTGGCGGCCGACCGCTTTAAGATAGCGGCGAATGATATCGTATTCCCGATCATACGCCGGTGTGAAGGCCTTGAGCGGACCGCGCGCGAGTATTCGCCGCCCTTCGGGCCGGTCTGGCCAGCTGACGATGGCGGCGAGGATCTTGCGCCGCACGGTGGCAGGCACCCGCCGGTGCACCACGAACAGGGCATGGGGTACCGGTTTGGTCTCGAAGATGATGCGAAGACGCTTGTGCAGGTTGAACTTCTGCCAATGTGCCAGCGCCTGGCGCGCGGTGCCGCAGGCATCGGCCTTGCCGACCAGGATGTGCTGCATGCACGAGAAATGATTGCGCGTGTGGATGATGCGGATATCGCGGCCTGGCCGAAACCCCTGTCTGATCAGCGCGCGGCGGGTCATGATGGTTACCGCCGCACTGGGAGGCGGGTTGACCAGCGTCTTGCCGCGCAATTGATCGAGGCGGGTGATGGGGCTGTCGCGTGGCACGACGATGACGGCTGTCAGCGGCACATTGCGCCGCGCCAGCGGCAGATAGCCCCGGCGTGCGGCGAGCGGGTAGTCGAAAGGCTGGATCAGGGCGATATCGTAATGTGCGCTGGCGATCTGCTGACGAAAGCCGGCGAAGTTCTTGCGCGTCATCAGGCGGATGTCATAGCCGATCGCGCGGCTGATGTCGAGGGCCGCCGGCTGGTAGAGCTGGTACAGGCGGTTCATGGGCATGTGTGGAAACACACCCATGGTCAGTACGGGGCGTTGTGCCGCGGCCGCCAGGGGCAGCAGCACGAACAGGTAAAGCCAACGGTGAACGGGTGAAATAGACATCGTCTGGAGTTCCGGCGGTGCCGCCCGCAGGGCGGCACAGGTACATCTATTGAGTATAGTATCGGCCGTGACGGGCGACGTTTGAGGGGCATTTTTGAAAAAAACTGAAAAAACAGGGCGTTGGCTAAATTTCGATGAAAACGATATTCAGGTGGGTTCAATGGCCGACAGATGCCGGCGCACCGCCAGCCACGAACCGGCCAGGCCCAGCAGCGCGGCAATACCGAGCAGGGTCAGGCCGGGCAGCAGCCCCAGTCCGGTCAGGCTGAACTGACTGGCGTACAGGGTCGCCAGCCGCTGTACCGGACCGGCCAGCAGGCCGATGGCCACTTCCACCATCAGCCACGCCAGCGCCCCGCCGATCAGCCCATACCACAATCCGCCATACAGGAACGGGCGGCGGATGAATGCATCGGTCGCACCGATCAGCTTGGCGATGATGATTTCGTCGCGGCGGTTCTGGATGTCGAGACGGATGGTGTTGCCGATGATCAGCAACACCGCCAGCGCCAGCAGGCCGGCAATGACGTGCACCGCCCGCTGGCCGATTTCCATGATCGAGAACAGGCGCTTGACCCATTGCAGGTCGAGCTGGGCGCGCGCGGTCAGCGGCAGTTGACGCAGTCTCTCGAGCAGGGCCGCGATCGCGCGCGGTTCGCTGTGACGGCGGGTCGGCTGTATGATGATGACCGCCGGCAGCGGGTTTTCCTTCAGCGCGCGCAGGGCGCCGGCGAAACCGGAATGCCGGCGGAACTCTTCCAGGGCCTGCGCACGGGTGCGGAACGTGACCTGGGCGATCTCGGGCCACTGGCGCAGGCGCCGGGCCAGCTGCGCCGCCTCGGCATCGGGTACGCTGCGTTTGATGAACAGTGAGATGCGCGCGGTGCCGTCCCAGCCGGCGCCGAGCTGTTGGATGTTGACCAGGATCAGGTACAGTCCGGCGGGCAGCGCCAGCGCAATGCCCAGCACGGCCGAAGTCATCAGCGACGAGAACGGCGTGCGGTAGAACACGCCCAGCGAGGCGATCAGCGTGCGCAGGTGAGACAGTACCAAGCCCCCGGGCAGTGAGTGACGCGCAGGTTGACGGCGATCTGCGCCGGCCATCAGGCGGGCTCCGGCAGGCGCGCATCGGCCTGCAAGCGGCCATGATCCAGGGTCAGCACCGGATGGCCGAGGCGCTGTACCAGGCCCAGATCATGGGTGGCGATCAACACGGTGACGCCGACCTGGTTGAACTGTTCGAACAGGTGCATGATCTCCAGCGACAGCGCCGGGTCGAGGTTGCCGGTGGGTTCGTCGGCCAGCAGCAGCGGTGGCTTGTTGACCACCGCGCGCGCGATGCCGACGCGTTGTTGTTCACCCCCCGACAGTGTGACCGGATACAGGCGCTCCTTGCCCAGCAGGCCCACCTTGTCGAGCGCCGCGCGCACGCGGCGGGCGATCTCCTGGTGGCGATAGCCGCTGATCACCAGCGGCAGCGCGACGTTGTCGAACACCGTGCGGTCGTACAACAGGCGGTGATCCTGGAAGATCATGCCGATACGACGGCGGATGTAGGGTATGCGACGCCGGCGCGTGGCACCGAGGTTGACGCCATCGACCAGCACCTGGCCGCGTGTGGGACGTTCGATCAGCGAGACCAGTTTCAGCAGCGTACTCTTGCCGGCGCCCGAATGGCCGGTGAGAAAGGCCATGGTCTCGCGTGGCAGCGTGAAGCTGACATCCGAAAGCGCCTCATGGCCACCCGGGTAACGCTTGAACACGTGATGAAACTGGATCATGGAAAGTCAGACACAAGCGGCAAGATACAGTAGAAAAGATAGCAATATCCGGGCGCCAGTCATAGGCCGGGATGCCGGTAAGCCCGATTTCCCTATCCTTCCGCCGTACTGTCGAAAAGCGCATCCACGAACTCGGCCGCCGAGAACGGGCGCAGGTCGTCGATGCCCTCACCCACGCCGATGAAGCGGATCGGCAGGCCGAAGCGTTCGGCCAGGGCGAAGATCACGCCGCCCTTGGCGGTACCGTCGAGCTTGGTTAGCACGATGCCGGTCAGGCCCACGGCGGCGTCGAACTGCTCGGCCTGGCTGAGCGCGTTCTGTCCGGTGCCGGCGTCGAGTACCAGCAGTACCTCGTGTGGCGCATCGGGGTCGTGCTTGCCGATCACGCGGCGGATCTTTTTCAGTTCGTCCATCAGGTTGGCCTGGGTATGCAGACGTCCGGCGGTATCGGCGATCAGCACGTCCATGTTGCGTGCGCGCGCGGCATCCACGGCATCGAAGATCACCGAGGCCGAGTCGGCACCGGTGTGCTGGGCGATGACCGGGACGCCATTGCGTTCACCCCAGGTCTGCAATTGCTCTACCGCCGCGGCGCGGAAGGTGTCGCCGGCGGCAAGCATGACCGAGTGCCCCTGACCCTGCAGGTAGCGCGCCAGCTTGCCGATGGTGGTGGTCTTGCCGACGCCGTTGACGCCCACGACGAGAATCACGAACGGTTGTTTGGTGGTGTCGATCCGCAGTGGGGCGTCACAGGGTGCCAGCAGGCCGGTGAGTTCCTCGCGCAGGGCCTGCATCAGCGCCTCGCCATCGCGCAGCTGCTTGCGGTCCATGCGCGCGGTGAGATCGTCGATGATGCGCCGTGTGGCGTTGACGCCCACATCGGCCACCAGCAGCTGGGTTTCGATCTCCTCCAGCAGTTCGTCGTCGATCCTGCGCGCCCCGCCGAGCAGGCTGGCCAGGCCCTGGCCCAGGCTGACGCGGGTCTTGCTCAACCCTTGTCTCAGGCGTTTGAACCATCCCCCGTCATTGCGCGTTTCAGTGTCGGCGCCGGATCGCCTGTTCTTGCCAAATCCCAGCATGCTCGAATGACTTCTTTCGTTGGTGAGAAATTGGGGTATCCTATCATCTCGCCCGAACACTGCACCAGCATCCAGCCGCAGGATTCGGGCCCGCAACTGTGAGGTGACAAACGTCACCCGAAGGAGAGACGGCAGGCATGAAGACGCATTACCCGCTAGGGGCGCGGACGCTTTGGGCACTGATACTGGCGCTGATGGCGCTTTCCGCCGCCGCCGGCACCGGCCAGGTGCACGAATTCCGGCTCGCCAACGGCCTCAAGCTGATCGTCAAGGAGGACCATCGCGCGCCGGTGATGGTCTCGCAGATCTGGTACAAGGTCGGTTCCAGTTATGAACACGGCGGCATCACCGGCATCAGCCACGTGCTAGAGCACATGATGTTCAAGGGTACGAAGACGCTCAAGCCAGGCGAATTCTCGCGCATCATCTCGGCCAATGGCGGGCGCGAAAACGCGTTTACCGGGCGTGACTACACGGCCTATTTCCAGCGCATGGAGAAGAGCCGCCTCGAAGTGAGCTTCCGGCTGGAGGCCGACCGCATGCGCGGCCTGACGCTGCCACCGAAGGAATTCGCACGCGAGGTGCGCGTGGTGCAGGAGGAACGCCGTTTGCGTACCGAGGACAAGCCCACCGCGCTGACCTACGAGCATTTCAATGCCGTGGCATGGCTCAGCAGCCCCTACCACAACCCGGTCATCGGCTGGATGGACGATCTGCGCGCGCTCACCGTGGACGACCTGTGGCGTTGGTACCGGCGCTGGTACGCGCCCAACAACGCCACCGTGGTGGTGGTCGGTGACGTGCATCCGAAAGAGGTGCTGGCGCTGGCGAAGAAATACTTCGGGCCGCTCAAGCCATCGCGCCTGGTGCCGCCACGGCCGCAGCGCGAGGTAACCCAACGCGGGCGGCGCGATATCGTGGTCAAGGCGCCGGCCCGCGTGCCCTATATCGTCATGGGTTTCAAGGTGCCGTCCCTGAAGACCGCCCGTGACGACTGGGAACCCTACGCGCTGGAAGTGCTGGCGGGCATTCTCGACGGCGGCAGCAGTTCACGCGTCAGCCGCCGGCTGTTGCGCGGCAGCGCCGTGGCCACCAGCGCCTCGGTCGGATACGATCTGTATGCGCGCCTGCAGACCCTGTTTCTGTTCGCCGGGGTGCCGGCCCAGGGCAAGAGCGTGCGTGATCTCGAACAGGCCTGGCTGGGGCTGGTTGCCGAGCTGCGCGACAAGCCGGTCACGGCCGCCGAACTGGAACGGGTCAAGGCCCAGGTGGTGGCCAACGCGGTGTATGAGCGCGATTCCATGTTCTACCAGGCCATGATCCTGGGTCGGCTGGAGACCGTTGGCCTGGGCTGGCAACGCGCCGACGAGTACGTGCGGCGGGTCAAGGCGGTGACCGCCGAGCAGGTGCGCGCGGTGGCGCGCAAGTACCTGATCGAGGACAGGCTCACCGTGGCGGTGCTGGACCCCCAGCCCGTTACGCCCGGCAAACAGCAACGCCGGCCAATGGGAGGAATGCGTCATGGGCATTGATCGCAAGGGTATGGCCCTGGCCCTGACGGGCTGGCTGCTGGTCGCAGCGCCGGCGTTGGCGGGTGTCAAGATCCACACATGGCAGAGCCGTGGCGCACAGGTCTATTTCGTGCGCGCCCCCCAGTTGCCGATGGTCGATGTGCGGGTCGTGTTCGCGGCCGGTAGCGCGCGTGACGGCAAGTTGCCGGGTCTGGCCTCGCTGACCAGCCATCTGTTGCGTTTCGGCGCGGACGGCCTCAATGCCGATCGTATCGCCGAGATCACCGACGATCATGGCATTCAGCTCAGCATTGGCAGCGATCGTGACCGCGCCTGGGTCGGATTTCGCAGCCTGAGCGAGCCGCGCCGTTTGAATCCGGCCCTGCGCCTGCTTGGCAGGCTCATGGCCAGGCCCGATTTCAACGACGCCGATCTGGCGCGCGAGCGGCGCCGCTTTCTGCTTGCCCTGCGCCAGCAGCAGCAGAGCCCGGCGGCCATCGCCCGGCGCCGGTTCTACCGTGCGGTGTACGGCAACCATCCCTATGCGCACGACCCCTCGGGCAACCTGAAGAGCATCGCAGCGATACGCCGCGCCGACCTGCAGGCCTTCCATCGCCGCTATTATGTAGCGCGCAACGCCATCGTCGTCATCGTCGGCAAGCTGAACCGCCGGCAGGCGCGTCTGCTGGCCAGGCGCCTGCTCAGCCGCCTGCCGCTTGGCCAGGCCGCGCCGCCACTGCCGGCCGTACAACCGCTCAAGCAGGCCAAAGTGATCCGCGTGCCGTTTCCGTCCAGCCAGACCCATGTGCTGATCGGTCAGCCCGGTACCTGGCGCGGTGATCCCGACTACTACGCGTTGTACACAGGCAACCATGCGCTGGGCGGCAGCGGCCTGGTCTCGCGTATCAGCGAAGAGGTACGCGAGAAGCGCGGCATGGCTTACAGCGCCTACAGCTACTTCTTCCCGTTGCAGCGGCCAGGCCCGTTCGTCATGGGGCTGCAGACGCGCAACGACCAGGCGGACAAGGCCATCGCCGTGTTGCGCAAAACGCTGGCCGACTTCGTCGAGCGCGGCATCACCGCCGCCGAGCTGGAGGCATCGAAGAAGAACATCACCGGCGCCTATCCGTTGCGCATCGACAGCAACGGCAAGATCACCGGCTACCTGGCAATGATCGGCTTCTACCGCCTGCCGCTCGACTATCTGGATCGCTTCAATGACCATATCCGTGCCATTACGGTGGATCAGGTGCGAAGCGTGTTCAAACGCCGCATTCATCCCCGGCGCATGGTGACCGTGATCGTCGGCGGGGGCATGGCGCATGGCCAGAAAAAACACGCCGCAAAACCGTAACCGCCTGCGTATCATCGGCGGGCGCTGGCGTGGCCGGCGGCTCGGCTTTCCCGATGCCGAGGGTCTGCGCCCGACACCGGACCGGGTGCGCGAGACCCTGTTCAACTGGCTGCAACCGGTGATCGCCACGGCCCGGTGTCTCGACCTGTTTGCCGGCAGCGGCGCGCTGGGCCTCGAGGCCCTGTCGCGCGGTGCGGCGCGGTGCACGTTCATCGAGCGTGATCCGGTGGTCGTGGCGGCATTGCGTGAAAATGCCGCGATGCTCGATGCCGGCCAGTCCTGCGAGGTGGTCCAGGCCGACGCGCTGGCCTGGCTGGCAGGCCCGGCAAGTTGTTTCGACATCGTGTTTGTCGATCCACCGTTTCGTCGCGGGCTCGCCGGACCATGCCTGAACGCCCTGCTCGACGGCGGCTGGCTGGCGCCCGGGGCGCGCGTGTACCTGGAATGTGCCGCGGACGAGGCACCCGGGATGCCGTCAGAACTGGCGCTTGTGCGCGAAAAGCGCGCCGGACAGGTCGTCAGCCGGCTGTTCGCACTGCAAGCGTCAACAGCGTAGAATGGCGGCAGGGAAACGGGACATGGCAGCCATGACAGCAGTCTATCCGGGGACCTTCGACCCCATCACCAACGGCCACTCCGATCTGGTCGAACGCGCCGCGCGGCTGTTCGAACACGTCGTCGTGGCCGTGGCCGCCAGTCCCAACAAGCAACCGGTGTTCTCGGTCGATGAGCGCGTGGACATGGCCCGGCGGGTGTTGGCCGGTATCGACAACGTCGAGGTGCAGCCATTCGACTGCCTGCTGGTGGACTTTGCCCGTCAGCGGCGCGCCGGCGTTATCCTGCGCGGGCTGCGTGCGGTATCGGATTTCGAGTACGAATTTCAGCTTGCCGGCATGAACCGCCACCTGGCGCCGGATATCGAAACCCTGTTCCTGACACCGGCGGAACAGTATGGTTACATCTCGTCCAGCCTGGTGCGCGAGGTCGCCAGCCTGGGCGGCGATGTGGCGCCTTTCGTGCATCCGCACGTCATGGCTGCATTAAATAGTAGAATGCGCTAATATACGCAGACGCGCCCTTCGCGGGCGCACAGCGACCATAGAACTTGCGGGGTTTTCCCATGGCCTTGATCATCACCGACGAATGCATCAACTGCGATGTCTGCGAGCCCGAGTGTCCCAACGGCGCCATCTCGCAGGGCGACGAGATCTACGAGATCGACCCCAATCTGTGCACCGAATGCGTCGGCCACTACGATACGCCACAGTGCGTCGAGGTCTGCCCGGTCGATTGCATCCCCAAGGACCCCGATCACGTCGAGACCGAGGAAGAGCTGCTCGAGAAATACAAGCGCTTGCAGGGCGAAACCGCCTGACCGGTTCAGGCTGACACGGCCACATCACCCCGGCAGTTTGCGAATCCCGGTGACCGCCGGGATTCAGTGACGGCCTGAATCTCCATCGACAGTGAAATTGATACCGATCGACAGCCGGATCGTCCGGCTGTCGTTGCGCGTGACTTCGTGATCAAGGTCGGGCCTGAACAGGACGCACAGGCCTTCCTCGGCACTGATGCGTGTGGCCCCCTGTCGTCCGTGCAGCACCAGGTCGCCGCAGCCCGGTGCGGTGCGGATGTAGTAGGTGCCCGACAGGCGTTCGTCGAGGTCGTCGTGGTTGTGGCGCGTGGTCGTGTCTCCCGGCGCCATGCGGTTGAACCAGAAGCCGTAACGGACATGCGCCGGCTCGACATCCAGTATTCCGGCGGCAGCGGTGACGATCGCATCCAGCACCGGTGTCAGCGCCGGGACCCGGTCCAGTGGCAGATAGAGGTTTTCGTAACGCCCGCCGAACAGGTGGGTGCGGCGGGCCTGGTCCAGGCCGGCCTCGAGCTGCGCGGCGATGTCCCGGTGGACCGCTTCCGGGGTATCCAGGCGCAATTGCCAGCAATCGTCGAAACGGGTAATCGTCGGGTGGTCGTTCATGATCTGACGCATTGTGGGTCGTGTTGGCGTGATAGATGTACCACGATGGTGCAAGACAGACAAATAACCCAGAAAGATTGTCAATAATTGTCAATCGGCTATATTGGTAAGCGATGTGTAAGCCTGCTGATATCCAATCGACAGGCGTTACCGGCATGCCGCCCAGCCCCGTTCTGTTCATCATCGCCTGACACCATGATCTGAATGGATTGATGGCGGTATAGAAATACTTGTTCAAGCGTGCCGCTGCCGGTGCCGATAGGTTGTGCATGGAACAGATGATTCACGATACAAGGGAGGCGCGGGCACTTGTCTGACCGAATGGCCAATCTCGTCGCCGAGACCGCGTCGCTGGTCTCACCGCCCGATGTCTGGATACAGCTCAACGAAGTCGTCAACGATCCATCGGCTTCGACCGAGGACATCGCCGGGGTCATCATGTGTGATCCGGCCCTGACCGCACAGGTGCTGAAGATCGTCAACAGTCCGTTGTATCCGTTCAAGTCGCCGATCGACACGGTCACGATGGCGATTTCGATCATGGGCACGCGTGAACTCTACAGCGTGGCCACGGCGGTCGCGACCGTCACGGTATTCTCCGCGCTCGACAACAGCCTGCTCGGTCTCGATACCTTCTGGAAACACAGCCTGGCGACCGCCAGCCTCGCCCGCCGTCTGGCACGCGAGAGTTGCGTGCTGCATCCCGAGCGCCTGTATGTGGCCGGCTTGCTGCATGACGTCGGCTTCCTGGTGATGTTGCAACATTGCCCCGAAGAGGCCGGTCAGGCCATGCAGGCCGCGGGTGGCAACGAGAGCACGCTGCTTGCGCACGAACGGGAAAACCTCGGCTTCGACCATACCGAACTGGGCGCCGCGCTGATGCAGGACTGGCGTCTGCCCGCGCCGCTGGTCAGGACCATCCGTCACTGTCAGCGGCCCGAGGCCGGTAATGACGGTTTCGACGCCGCACTGGTTCATCTGGCCAATGTCGGCGCCACACGTGCAGGCTTCGGATTGCTTGGCGAGGACGGCAGCGCCGCGATGGATCCGGTCATGCCCGAGGTGCTGAATACGACCGGACTGACGGAGGAAGCGCTCGACCTGCTGTGCGACGGCCTGGAAGAGGATCTGTCCATCGCGATGTCGCTTTTCATGCCGGCATCCGCCGGGGCGGGCCGGTCCTGAATTCCGGGGGTGTTTCCGAAGGCCGTCGCGCCGGGCTATCATGTTGCCCGGCCATGAGGCCGGTTAGCCTGCGTGGTTTTCCAGACAGCCGGGTGGTGCGCCCGGGATTCACGCAAAGGGTCCAACATGTTCGACAAGACACGACTGCCGGGTTCGGATGAGGCATTGCCGGGACGTGACACGCCATTGCCGGGAGCCAGCCACCATTACGTCACTCAGCATCGCATCCGGCCACCGTTTCCGGATGGCCTGTGCCGGGCGCTGTTCGGCATGGGTTGCTTCTGGGGTGCCGAACGGCTGTTCTGGGAGACGCCGGGTGTGTGGAGCACGGCGGCGGGTTACAGTGGCGGTCATACGCCCAATCCAACCTATGAGGAGGTCTGCTCGGGGCGCACCGCGCATGCCGAGGTGGTGCTGGTGGTGTACGACCCGGGAAAGATCGATTACGACAGCCTGCTCAAACGGTTCTGGGAAGGGCACGATCCCACCCAGGGCATGCGTCAGGGCAATGATCTGGGCAGCCAGTACCGTTCCGCCATTTACACCTTCGACGACGACCAGCATGTCCGTGCCCGGGCCAGCCGTGAGCGTTATCAGCAGGCCCTGAATGCCGCCGGCGGCGGGTGCATCACCACCGAGATCGCAGAGGCCGGGCCCTTCTATTACGCCGAGGACTATCACCAGCAATATCTGGCGAAAAACCCCGGCGGCTACTGCGGGCTTGGGGGGACCGGGGTTCAGTTTCCGGCCTGAGCAGCCAGGCGCGCCGCCTGTTCCCGGGTGTAGAAGCGTTCCTCGTAGATGAAACCGGCGATCAGATATTCGCGGATCTCGCGCAGGCCCTCGAGCAGGTGCACCGGGGCCGGGCTGCCATCGGCATAGCGCGAACGGTGGATGCGTCCGGTACGGATATCGAGAAAACCGGGTGCCATGCCCAGCGAGGCATTGTTGCGGCTCACGCCGCCGCTACCGGCGAAGGCCAGGTTTTCGCGCAGCAATGCGTTGTCGTTCATGGTGCCTGCCTTGTCGTGTGTTTGCCATGTCTCCAGTATCCACAGAATCGCTGAACACATGCTGAACGGCAGGCGCCTTCCCTGGCATGGCATGTTGTGTACCTGGCTTATCCGTCGATGCAGCCCTGGGGATCGGGCAGGCCGGCGATGCGCGAGCCCTGGCGCGCCGGCCCCTTCGGAAACAGCCGGTACATGGCCTCACGGTCAACATTGGCCTTGCCCAGTTCGTCCTGCATGAAATGGATCAGCAGCTTGACCATGGGTGCGATGCCGTAGCGGAAATAGAACTTGCGCAGATAGCGGATGATCAGCCAGTGGTCGTCGGTGAGCGTGATGCCTTCGCGCTCGGCCAGCACCTTCGCCAGCTCCGGCGACCACTGCTCGGGATGCACCAGGTTGCCGGATGGATACAGGGCCACCTGTTCACCATCATGCGTGATCTCCTCGTAACGGGCATGACTGTCCGCCGCCTGGATGTGTCCGTCCGGTTCACGTTCGGAGTCCAGCATCGGCACCGGCAGGCCGGCGATACGCGTACCCTGGTACTGCACCCCGTTGGGAAACAGGCGGTCGAGGAACGCGTCTGAGGCCTTGTCGGGCGAGTGACGGCGAGCGAGCTGTTTCTTCAGCAGCTTGCGGATCGGCGAGATATTGTACTGACGGTAGTAATCACGCATGGCCTCGATGACCAGCCAGTGATCGTCGCTCAGTTCGATACCGTCCTCGCGTGCCAGCATCTCGGCAAGCTCAGGGGTCCAGGCGGTAATATCCCGCAGGCGTCCATCGGGGCCGGTCACTGTGTCGGGAACAGACTGGGTAGTGCGCATGGGCGGATCCTCCAGATCATATCGTTGTGTATTGTGGCGGCCTGCCCGGGCTGAAGCAGCGTGGCGCCGCCCTGTATCCCGCATATCGGCCGCGGGTGGCAAGGCTTGAGCCGGCCGGGGGCGGGCCGGCTTCCTGTCTCAACAGGTCTGGCGGGTGTATAATTTCTCCCCCTGCGGGACCGGAGGTGGTGTGATGGACATCGGCGCGCACGAATTTTCGTTGTTCGGCCTGTTGCTGGGTCACCTGGTGTTCTGGGCCGGGCTGGGCCTGGCCTTGCTGCGCGCCCCCTGGTGGCGGCTGCGCAAGCCAGAGGATGCCAACGTGCTGTTCGGCGCCACAGTGCTCGTGGCGTTGTTGTGGACCATGAAGGCCGGCTTCATCAGCGCGCTCAGCCTGCATCTCATCGGCGCCACGGTGCTGACCCTGATGTTCGGCTGGGCGTTTGCGGTGCTGGCACTGGTGATCGTGCTGGTCATTGGCGTGCTCAATGGTCACGGCAGCTGGGGCGGGCTGCCGTTCAACGCCATTGCCCTGGCCTTCGTACCGGTGCTGATCAGTCACGCATTGTTCCGTTTCGTGGACCGCCGCCTGCCCAATCATTTTTTCATCTATATTTTCGTATGCGCCTTCTTTGGCGCCGCCCTGGCCATGGCCGGCGCCATCACGGCCGCCACCCTGATGCACTGGCTCAGCGACACCCATTCACTGGCCTACCTGCGCTACAATTTCTATGGTTATGCGCTGCTGATCATGTTTCCCGAGGCCTTCCTGAGCGGCATGTTCATGACCCTGTTCGTGCTCTACCGGCCGCAATGGGTCAGCAGTTTCGATGACGCGCGCTATCTGAGAAATCACTGATCAGGATTCAGGGTGCAAGACATACGGGCAGGCCATCGTGTTTGCATCAGGCGGGCAGGATGCCCGGATGGTGTCTTTGCGGCAGGCCGTTATCGAAGTCGCGCGGTATCGGGATCAACAGGCAGGCCACCCGGTAGTAGCCGTCACTGGCGCTGTGGCAGCGCAGTACGCGCGCGCGGCAGGTCTGGCGCGGGATGCGTGCATCACCCTGCGGCTTGCACTGTACGAGAATGGTCTCGTTTACCGGTAGCGGTATGCGGCTGAGAAAGCAGATGCCCTGTTCCGAGAGATTCGCCAGCATGCCCACCAGCCATTGCACGTGGCTGCTGTGCGAATAGAGGATAGGGCAGTTGCCGTCGATGCGAATGGTACGGCGCTGGTCGGGTTTTTCATCGGCCATGATGAGGGACCTCATTCCATTGCATGGCGTTATTGTAGCCATCGTGTACCCGTGGTGTGCGAATCAGTTCGCAAAACCGGGAAAACGCCATTGACCTTGGTGCGCGCGCATTTGTCCGGCATGTCGTATGCTGATGGTATTTGCGTGATCCTGACGGTAAATAATCCCGCTATGCGGCCGTTAACAGTGGCATGAAAACGACAGAGACGAGACGGATATTCCGTGTGATTGCCGTATGGGTGCTTTTGTGCGTAACTGCGGGGGCGCATGCCGGTTTCGACGAGGCGCGTGCGGCCTGGCAGCGCGGCGACTATGCCGGCGCCCTGCAGGAGTTGCGCCGCCTGGCCGCACAGGGCGATGCGCGGGCGATGAACGACCTCGGCGCGATGTACCAGAACGGCAAGGGCGTGGCAAGAAACTACCGCAAGGCCATGCGCTGGTACCGCAAGGCGGCAAGGAAGGGCAATGTCACGGCCCTGACCAATATCGGCTACCTGTATGACAACGGTCTGGGCGTGAAGAAGAACCCGGAAAAGGCCGTCGAATACTACCGAAAGGCCGCCTTCAAGGGCGATGCGGTGGCCCAGTACAACCTCGGCATTGCCCACTGGCTGGGCACCGGCGCACAGCGCAACCGCCTCAAGGCCTATGTCTGGGTCGGCCTGGCCGCCAGCCAGGGCCTGAAACAGGCGCTCAAGGTCATCAAGATCATGGAGTACCGCATGCCGCCCTTTGTCATCAAGGACGGCAAGGAGATGATCATCAAGTTCTACGACCGCTACGTCGTGCCGTACCGTCGGTCCCGTCCGTCATCATGATGCCCGGCCACCCTTGTGGATGGTGCCGCTGACCAGCGTGAACCTGCCGTGCCGGCGCTGTTCGAAATAATGTTCCAGGGTCTCGTGGATCACCGGAAAGGCGATCTCCCGCCACGGGATGTCACGCTCGCCGAACAGCCCCACCTCCAGGCTCTCGCTGCCGGGCCCGAAGTCGTCATTGAGCAGGCGTGCGCGGAACATCATGTACACCTGGCTGATGTGCGGAATGCTGAACAGGGCATACAGTTGCAGATCATCGACCCTTGCGCGCGCCTCTTCCAGGGTTTCGCGCATGGCGCCTTCCTCGACCGTTTCGTGATTTTCCAGGAATCCCGCCGGCAGGGTCCACAAGCCCCGGCGCGGCTCGATCGCGCGCCGGCACAGCAGAATCCTGTCATCCCGCTCGGCGATGCAACCGGTGACGATGTTGGGATTGGAGTAATGTATCGTGCCACAGCCGCTGCACACGAAGCGCGGACGGTTGTCGCCTTCGGGAATCAGAAGCTCGACAGGAGAGGCGCATTGGCTGCAGAATTTCATTGCGGGACCTGTGTATGACGGACAGGAAGATTATAGAGGCTGGGTGCACGATACGACAGCGACGGATCGTGCGCCCGGCCGGTGACCGGAAACCGGACAGACGGAAATGAGCTATCTGGGCGTGTTGCTGGTACTGGCGGCCGGTGCCCTCGGCGTGGTGGCGATCGCCGCGCGAGAGGTTGACCGGTTGCGTGCGCGCATGGTCGAGACGCTGCAGGATGGGGTCGATCGTCACATCACGCTGATGGGTTTCGTGCGTGACGGCTGTGTGCTCATCGACCAGCGCCAGCAGCAGCTTTTGGTACTGGAACGCGAGCGGCAAGGCATCGAGCGGCACGTGATTCCGTTCAACCGCCTGTTGTCCAGCGAACTGCTGTGTGATGGCGAGGTCGTGGCCCGTTACCGTCACAGCGACGAGCGGCTTGCCGCCTGCGCCGACCAGGCCCTGGCGGCGGCAGGCGCAAATCCCGCCTGCGAACGCCTGCGGCGTGGGCATGGCGTGCGCCTGGTCAGTGGCGCGCGCGGGCGGGCGGTGATTTGCCTGCCATTGCCCGACGCGCGCAGCGCGCGTGACTGGCATGCGCGCATGGGGGTGGTCATTCGCCGCAACAGTGCCATGACCACCCGGATTCGCATGCCGGAGACACGCCCATACCGGGAACACCGTCAGCAGCCGGCCGCGGCCACACAGGCTGCCACGCCCCCTGTCAGGCCGCCGGCACCCTCACCGGCACCAGCCCCCGAACCTGCTCCACCACGCAAGGATGACGACGGCGAACTGGCGGCCTTGCGCGAGGCCTTGCTGGCGCGCCTGCCGGCCTGGCTGGAGCATGGCCGGCGTAGTCATGTGATCGTGCCGGAACCGCAGTTGTGCGAGATGACCGGTCTCGACCTGCCGCTGGACCGCTTTCATACCCTGATGAACCGGCTGCGCCGGACCCGTGGCCTGCCGGGACACGCGCTGAGCTTCACCCGCAAGCCCGACAAGTGGCGCATCTCACGCCGGCAGCGTTGACAGAATGAAGTCATGTTCAGGACACTGAGACAAACAACAGGTCGGGTTTGGTATCAGCCCAGGCATCGTGCGCGTTTTGTTCCTGTCCTGTCAGATCAAGTCTGAACCGGCCTGCTTGCCGGCCGCCGGGGCGGGGTCTATGATCGCGGCATGGAGGTCAGATCATGACAGGTGCACGTTTTCTCATTGCCTTCAAGGGTGGCATCGTTGAGGGGCACGACCCGGCCAGGGTCCGTGCCGCGCTGGCAAGATTGTTCCGCACCACCGAGGACAGGATCGCGCCGTTGTTCAGCGGCCGCAAGGTCATTGTCAAGCGTGATCTCGACCTGGCCGAGGCCAGCCGCTATCAGCAGGCCATGCAGGCCGTGGGGGCCGTGGCGTTGATCGAGCCCATGCCAGGCGAGGCTGCCGTATCCGCGGGCGCCGAACCAACACCGGCGCCACAGGCCGGGCAGGCGGAAGAGGGTATTGGCCTGGCGCCGTCCGGGACGCCGTTGGTCGAGGATGGCTCGGTGGCGGCGCCGCAGATCGATACCACCGGCCTGGCCATGGCCGCGCCCGGGACGACCATTGATGAGACACCGCCACCGCCGGCGCCCGATATCGTGGTGCCGGATGTGGATGTCGATCCACCCGGGGTTGTCATCGTCGAGGCAGTACCGGTGCCCGAACCGGATATCGACATCGCCGAACTCGGCCTCGAGGCGCCCGGCGCGCTGCTCGATGGCCGTCCCTCCGTCGAGGCGCCCGGGATCGACACCTCGGCGCTGAGTGTCGCGCCTCCCGGCGAGACCCTGGTCGAGCACGAGCCGGTCGAGGCGCCGGACATCGACATCAGCCATTTGCGTATCGAATCGTCCTGATCCGTCGATGCCCTGAAAGCGTTTGTCGTCACGGCGCGATTACGGCAAGATGCAGGTTTTGAACCCGGAACCCGCCAGCTTGTACAAGACCCTGGAACAGCGACTGCATCATTTGCGCAAGGGCGATGTCCCGGCGCTGTTCCGTGGCCGTCTGATCGGCATCGAGCGCGAGTGCCTGCGTGTCAATGCCGAGGGCAAGATCTCTCAGGCGCCGCATCCGCCGGCACTGGGCTCGGCCCTGACCCATCCGGCCATTACCACCGACTATTCCGAGGCGTTGCTGGAATTCATCACCCCGCCACTGGACAGCATGGACGCCGTGTATCGTTATTTGATCGACATTGGCCAGTTCGTGCACAGCGAGCTCGGTGACGAGCTGTTGTGGGCCACCAGCATGCCATGCGTGGTCGAGGGCGACGCCAGCATCCCGATCGCGGAATACGGCTCGTCGAACATCGGCACCATGAAGACCGTCTATCGCCGGGGGCTGGGTTACCGCTACGGGCGCATGATGCAGGTCATCGCCGGTGTGCACTACAACTATTCGTTTCCGCGGGCCTTCTGGGAACGGCTGTACGAGCGCGAGGGCGGCGGATCCCTGCAGGACTTCGTCTCGGCCGGCTACTTCGCGCTGTTGCGCAACTTGAAGCGCCATGACTGGCTGGTGGCCCTGCTGTTCGGCGCCTCGCCGGCGGTGTGCAAGAGCTTCCTCGGTGCCCAGCCGGGGGTGCTGCCGGCCTTCAACGAGAACACCCATTACCTGCCCTGGGGTACGTCATTGCGCCTCAGCGACATCGGCTACCAGAACAGCCGTGAAAAGGAGAGCGGCATCAAGGCCGACTACAGCAGCCTCGAGGCCTATACGGCCAGTCTCGAGTACGCGATCACCACCCCGTATCCCGAGTACGAGAAGATTGGCGTCAAGGTGGATGGCGAATACCGCCAGCTCAATGCCAATATCCTGCAGATCGAGAACGAATACTACAGCAGCACCCGCCCCAAGCAGTTGTGCGAGGACATGGAGAAGCCGATCACCGCCTTGCGCCGGCGCGGGGTGCGTTATGTCGAACTGCGTTCGCTGGATGTCAATCCCTTCGATCCGGCCGGTATCAGCCTCGAGCAGATGTTGTTTCTCGAGACCCTCATCGTATATGCGGCCCTGCTGCCCAGTCCGCCGTTCGACAGCAACGAACGGCGCGAGGTTGACGGCAACATGATGCTGGCCGCCACGCGCGGGCGCGAGCCGGGTCTGACGCTGTCGTTCGGCGGCGAGCAGGTGTCGCTGCGACAGCGCGCCATCGGGGTGTTCGACCGCCTGCATGACTGTTGCGAACTGCTGGTAGAGGCGACCGGTGATGCGCGCTACCGTGACGCGCTGGCGCGGATGCGCGAGGTGGTGAACGACCCCGCCCTGTCGCTGTCCGCGCGCATGCTGGACGAGATGCGCAGCCGTGGACAGGGCTTTTTCGACTACAGTCAGGCCATCTCGGCCGAACAGCGCGCCTTCTACACGGGTCTGCCGCCGAGGCCGGAAATGATGCAAAAGATGCGTGAGATGGCGCGGGAATCGGTGCGTCAGCAGCAGGAGATCGAGGCCGGCGACAGTCTGTCGTTCGATGATTATCTGGCCGCCTACATGGCTGGCGGTTGAGTAAGGTTTACTCGGGGCCGGTCCTGATGCAGTATTCCTTTTGGGGGTGACGGCGCCTGGCGCCACAGACACGACAAGACGGTACAGGCAGACATGACCGCGAACCGCGACCAGACAACGGGAAAGGAACGCCGCGCCGTCGAACGGCGTTCGGGGGAGGACCGGCGCCGGCCACAGGCCACCAGCGCCTGGCAGGGCGCGGCCTGGTCCGACCAGCGTATCCAGTTCATCACACGTTACCTGTTCGGCGCCCTGACCTGGGTGTACATGAACCATGTGCACACCTTCAGGCCCGACTGGATGTCGTTGACCCAGATGAACCTGCTGATCGTCAGCTATTTCGTTTGGGTTACTCTGGTGCTGCTGCATGCGCGCCGGCATGAATACTCGCCCACGCGTTTCCGTATCGCCATGTGGGTGGACGTGCTGTATGTATCCGTCCTGGTGCTCAACGATCCCTACAGCGTGCCGCTGATGTCGATGATCTATATCATCATCGTGCTTGGCAACGGCATGCGTTACGGCATGCAGAGCTTCACCGAATCGCTGATCGCCTGTTTTCTCGGCGCCATGATCACCCTGACCTTGCGTTATGCCGGTTCGCTCAACGGCATGAGCGGCGGCGTGATCTTCATGAACGTGTTCGGCGGCATCATCCTGATCTATGCCTACATCCTCATGTACCGGGTCGATAGCGCGCGCCGCGAGCAGGAGCGCAACAGCGTCCTGGATCCGCTCACCGGTCTGCTCAACCGTGGCGGTTTCATGGACAAGGCCGCGCAGATGATGGAGTTCGTGCGTGACAACCCGCACCGCTGCACGCTGATGTTCTGCGACATGGACAAGTTCAAGCAGATCAACGACAGCGCCGGTCATGCCGAGGGCGACCGGGTGCTGAAGGCGGTGGCCGGCATCATCCGCGAAAACATCCGCCAGGTGGATCTGGCCGGGCGCTATGGTGGCGACGAGTTCGTCATCATCCTCGATGGTACCGGCATCGACGACGCCGAACACATCGCCCTGCGTATCCAGCAGGGTGTGCGGCGTTGGGCGCAGGAAAATGGTCTCGACGTGAGTATCACGATCGGTATTGGCGAGGCCATGACCCATGGCGACAGCCTCCAGGCCCTGCTCGACAGCGTGGACAAGGCCCTGTACCGGTCCAAGCAGACGCATGGCGCCGGTGGGCTGTGCCGCGCCTGAAGCGATAGCGGAGAACGTCCATGAGAAATCTGTTGTTCCTGTTGCTGCTGCTGGCCAGTCCGGCGGCCATGCCGATGTCGTCGAAGGGCGCACGGCCACCCGCCGCGGCGATCGCCAGCGCTCACCCGCTGGCCACACAGGCCGGCTTCGAAATCCTTGCCGCTGGTGGTAATGCCTTCGATGCGGCCGTCGCCGTCACCGCCGTGCTGGGCGTGGTCGAGCCCTACAGTTCGGGGCTTGGTGGCGGCGGTTTCTGGCTGTTGTACCGGGCCAGTGACGGCAGGCGGGTGATGATCGACGGGCGAGAGCGCGCACCCCTGAAGGCGCACCGCGACATGTATCTGGACGGCAAGGGCAAGCCGGTGCCAGGGTTGTCGATCAATGGCCCGCTGGCGGCCGGCATACCGGGCGAACCGGCCGCGCTCGTGCACCTGGCCAGACACTATGGCAGGCTGCCGCTGAAGCGCACACTGGCGCCGGCGATCAGGATCGCCAGGCGCGGCTTCCGGGTCGATGCGCATTACCGGCGCATGGCGCGTTTTCGCATCCGGGCCCTGCGCCGTTCGTCCGAGGCGGCCCGCATCCTGTTGATGAAGGGCGACGTGCCGCCCATTGGCTACATAATTCGCCAGCCGGAGCTGGCCAACACACTCGAGGCCCTGGCCAGACGCGGTCATGCCGGTTTCTATGCCGGGCCGGTGGCAAGGGCGCTGGTGCGCGGGGTGCGCAAGGCCGGCGGCATCTGGACGCTCGAGGATCTGGCAGGCTACCGGGTCGTCGAACGGCGCCCGGTCATCGGTCATTACCGTGGCATGACCATCGTTTCGGCCGCGCCGCCATCGTCGGGCGGTATCGTGCTGGTCATGATGCTCAACATCCTGTCCAGCTTCGATGCCATCGATCTGATCCGGCCACGGCACGTGCACCTGGTCGTCGAGGCCATGCGCCGGGCCTATTACGACCGGGCCCGCTATCTCGGCGATCCGGATTTCGTCCGCATCCCGGTCGAACGCCTGTTGTCGCAGGCCCATGCCCGGCAATGGCGTGCGGGTATTCGCATGGACCGGGCCACACCGAGCAGCAGCCTGCCGCCAATTACGACCGGCCAGCCTGGCGGAAGGGATACCACCCACTTCTCGATCATCGATCGTGAAGGCAACCGGGTTGCCGCCACGCTCAGCATCAATTATCCGTTCGGTTCCGCTTTCATGCCGCCCGGCACCGGGGTGCTGCTCAACGACGAGATGGACGATTTCTCGATCAAGCCCGGCACCCCCAACGTCTATGGCCTGGTCGGCAACGATGCCAATGCCATCGCGCCCGGCAAGCGTCCCCTGTCGAGCATGTCACCCACCTTTGTCGAAAGCCGCGATGCTGTCATGCTGATCGGAACGCCAGGGGGCAGCCGCATCATCAGCATGGTGCTGCTGGGCATTCTCGGTCATTCGAACGGCCTGACGGCAGGCGAGATCGTCACCATGCCGCGTTTTCATCACCAGTATCTGCCGGATCTGATTCAGTTCGAGCCCGGGGCGCTGAGCCAAAAGCAGCAGGCGGGGCTGCGCCGGATGGGGCATCGTCTGCAGGCGCTCAAATCACGTTACGGCAACATGCAGGTCATTGTCTGGGACAAGCGCCGCGGCCGTGTCAGCGCCGCCAGCGACCCGCGCGGCATCGGCCGTGCCAGGGTAAGATGATCATAATGGCAAGGGTCCATATCGCATCGGTGCTGCCATCTTCCGTGTGCGCGCAAACAGGATGAGGCATGTATAAATCGGGCAGCAAGCCGGTTGGATTCTGGTCGGCAGTGTCACTGGGCATTGGCTCGATGATCGGGGCGGGCATCTTTGCGTTGCTGGGTGAGGCAGGCACGCTGGCCGGCAACGCCGTTTACCTGTCCTTCCTTGCGGGGGGCGTGATCGCCCTGTTCAGCGGCTATTCACTCGGTCGCCTGGGGGCCCGTTATCCATCTTCCGGCGGTATCGTCGAGTACCTGACCCAAAGTTACGGTATTGGAACATTCACTGGCGGCATGAGCGTGATGATGTATATCGCCGCGCTTGTCGCCCTGTCGATGATCGCCAAGACCTTCGGAAATTATGCCGCCTCGATGCTGCCGGACGGAAGCAGCCCGTACTGGCCGGGTGTCTTCGCGGTATCGGTGGTGGTGCTGTTCGTGCTCGTCAATCTGCGCGGGGCGAGGGATATCGCCGTCTGGGAACGCATGACGGTGGGCATAAAGTTCACCGCGCTGATCGTGCTGGCCGTCACCGGCATCTGGCATGTTCGGCCCGAATTGCTTGCGGCCAGCCGGCATCCACCGGTCAGCGATATCTTTTACAGTCTGGCGATCACGTTTTTTGCCTACGAGGGGTTTCGGGTCATCACCAACGCGGCGGAAGACATGCCCAATCCGGCGAAGACATTGCCGCGGGCGATGATGACCGCGATCCTGCTCGTGGCCGTGCTGTATGTCGCGGTGGCGATCGCCGTTTATGGCAACCTGCCCGCTGACCAGGTCATCAAGGCGAAGGACTATGCGCTGGCCGAGGCGGCGCGTCCGGTATTCGGGAATGTCGGGTTTGTCATCGTGGCCGTGGTGGCGGTGATTTCCACAGCCTCATCCATCAATGCCAATCTCTATGCGGTGACGAATGTCAGTTACCAGCTCGCCCGCTATGGCGAGCTGCCGGGTGAATTCGGCAAACCCGTCGGGCACAGCCGGGAAGGTCTGCTGATCAGCGGCATGTTCGTCATCGTGCTGTCATTGTTCTTCGATCTGACCGAGATCGCGGTGCTGGGCTCGTTGTCGATCCTGTTCGTTCACACCATGACCCATATCGGGCACTATCGCATCATTCACGAAACAGGCGCATCGCGCCCGCTGGTGATACTGGCGATCCTGAGCAGCGGCGCCGCGATGCTGTTGTCCGTCTATCATCAGGCCAGCCATGCGCCAGGACTGGTGCTGATGCTGATCGGGTTCATGGCGGCCGGTTTCGTTACCGAAGTGGTTCTGGCGAAAGTGACGGGCAAGACGCTGAAAAACCGCACGCCCGAAGCCTGACAGATGGTTCAGATGTAGTGGATGGCGCGCTTGATGCCCAGCTTGCGGCTGCGCGCCTGCTGGGTGATGATGCCGCGGATGCGGTACTCGCCCTCGAGCTTGATCTCCGGATACTTGTCATTGAGCGGTACCAGGTAGTGATCCTCGCCCCGTACGACGAACTGGCGGAAGATGGTCTCGCCGTTGTAATCCGCCACCACGTAGCAGTTCTGGTGCAGCGGGACGCTGGGATCGACGATGATGACCGCGCCGTCACGGAACTCCGGTTCCATGCTGTCGCCCAGCACCATGAGCGCGAAAGGCGCGTTGCGTTCGCAGGCGCTGCCGCTGTTGTCCTGCTGTTCGTAGATCGGATCCATGCCATCGCCCTGTGTTTCCGGGAAGGTCCGGCATTTTAACCGACTGCTCAAATCGTGTACAGGCATGCTCCGGCACCGTTCTCCGCGTTGTTCCGGTTTGATCCCGGTCAACCCCACCTGGGCATCGGCTTGGTGCGCCGCGCAGCTTGATGTATCTTGAGTGTATGTCGCTGCAATCGATCAATGAGCCCGCCGCGCCATCGCGCCTGGCACTATGGCAACTCGGTTTTCGTCCGTTCTTTCTCGCCGCCGGTCTGTTCGGCGTGATCTCGGTGGCGGTATGGATGGCGCTGTACCTGTTCGGGCGCACGCCGCCGGTGACCGCCGGTGCGCTGGGCTGGCATGCGCACGAGATGATCTATGGTTACGCAATGGCGGTGGTGGCCGGTTTCCTGCTCACCGCGGTACGCAACTGGACCGGCCGGCCGACCGTGACCGGCTGGCCGCTGATGTTGCTGGCGCTGGCCTGGCTGGCAGCGCGGATACTGGCCTTTGGCGGACCGTTGTGGCTGATGGCCGCGGCCGACCTGCTGTTCCAGGCCGGGGTGCTGGTGGCCATCGTCCGGCCGGTGGTGGCGGTGCGCCAGTGGACCCAGGCCGGCATTCTGTCCAAGGTGCTGTTGCTGCTCGTATTCAACGCCGTGTTCTATCTCGGCGCGGGCGGCTGGCTGGCGGACGGGGTTCGCTGGGGCATCTACTCGGGTCTGTATCTGCTGATCGCGCTGATCCTGGTCATGGGCCGGCGCGTGATTCCGTTTTTCATCGAACGTGGCATCGGCGGTAACGTCACGGTGCGCAACGACAGCCGTGTGGACATCGCCGGGATCGCGTTGTTCGTGATCTACTGGCTGATGGATCTGCTGTATCCAAAGGGCTGGCCGATGGCGCTGGTGGCCGCTGCGCTGTTCGCGCTGCATCTGCTGCGGCTGGTCTGGTGGCACAAGTCCGGCATCTGGTCGCGCCCGCTGCTGTGGGTGCTGTGGCTGGCCTATGCGTGGATCGTGGCCGGTTTCGGCCTGCGCGCCGTGGCCGCCGTGGCTGGCATTAACCCGTTACTGGCCTTGCATGCGCTGTCGTATGGCGGGTTGGGGATGATGACACTGGGCATGATGGCGCGTGTCTCGCTCGGTCACACCGGGCGCAACATCCACGAGGGCTCGCGCTGGCTGGGTCCGATGTTCGGCCTGCTGTTCGCTGGCGCCGTGGCGCGGGTGTTGTTGCCGATCGTCATGCCAGAACACTACCGGCTCCTGATCGGGGTCTCGCAGGGGTTGTGGATGGCGGCGTTTGCGCTGTTCGTGATCCTCTACGCGCCGATGCTGCTGCGTCCGCGCATCGACGGCCAGCCAGGCTGATACAGGATATAAAGATATCAAGCGACAAAGTGGTCAGCCGTCAGGTTGCCCCGGTACACGCCATGGCTTTTGTCTTGTATCTTGCCTCCTGGATCTTTTCTCTGGTTCGTATCACCGCTGGCAGCGCGGGCACCAGACGCTCGTGCGCTGGCCGATCTCGCCGCTTTTCAAGGTCGTGCCGCAGGCCGGGCAGGGCTGTCCGGTGCGTCCATAGACATCGAGCTGCTGACTGAAATAGCCGGGCCGGCCGTTTCCATCGACGAAATCGCGCAGGGTCGTGCCGCCGGCCTCGATGGCGCTGGCGAGCACATCGCGAATGCAGCGCGCCAGGCGCTCCAGACGCGCGGCCGAGATGCGTCCGGCGGCGCGCGCCGGATGGATGCCGGCGCGGAACAGCGCCTCGGTGGCGTAAATGTTGCCGACGCCGACCACCACGCGGCTGTCCATGATCAGGCCCTTGATCGCCTGCCGGCGTCCGGCCGCGCGGGCCGCGAGATAGGCGCCATCGAAGGCTTCGCCAAGCGGTTCCGGGCCCAGCCCGGCCAGCAGCCGGTGGCGCAACGGGTCGCGCCGGGTCCACAGCACGCAGCCGAACCGGCGCGGATCGCGCAGGCGCAGCGCGCGGTCATGGTCGAGCACCAGATCGACGTGCTCATGGGGCTGGACGGGGCTGCCGGCAGCGACGATGCGCAGGCTGCCGGACATGCCCAGGTGGATGATGACACTGCCGATCGGGGTTGAAAGCAGCAGATACTTGCCGCGCCGCCAGATACGCTGGATGATCTGCCCCGGCAGTTCACGCGACAACGCAGCGGGCACCGGCCAGCGCAGGCGGCGTTCGCGCACCACTACATCCGTTACACGACGCCCCTCGACATGTGGCGCAAGACCGGCGCGCGTCGTCTCGACCTCGGGCAGTTCAGGCACGGCGGCGGTGACGCTGGATCAGGAAACCGGCCAGCAGCAACAGGGCCGGGATCACAAACGGGAACACGATGCCGTACAACGTTGCCAGACCATCGTCCAACGCCAGCGAGACGTCGTCGATGGTTACCGGAGTGATGGCCAGTCGGCGGTCGTCGTGCGCCAGCCAGTGGATCATGTTGAGCCCAAGTTCTGCATTCCCGCCGTTGACCAGCCAGGCATTGCTGATGAAGTCGCTGTCACCGGTGACCACCACGCGCTGTGAACGTCCATCACGCCGGCGTTCCAGGGCTACGGCGATGGCCAGCGGTCCCGGGCGTTCGCTGCTTCCCGGATCGTAGCGCAGCGGTGGTCGGCGCAGATCTCCGGTCTCGGTCCAGCTGCGGAGGCTGCTTTGCAGCAGGGTCACCGGCTGCCAACGGTGTGCCGGAAACGCGATCAGCGCGCGGCTGAAGGGGAAGATGGTCGCCTGCTGCAGGTTGCGCGTTAGCGCATGGTCGGCATAACGGTTCACGATCACCAGGGCCGGGTTGCGTGTCGGCGCGCCGGGCGCGGGTGGAGTCAGGATGGTGCCGGGCAGGAAACGGATGCCGAGGCTGTCGGCCAGTTCACCGGGTGTCGCGCTGCCGGGGTCGCCCAGCCACAACAGGTTGCCGCCGCGCGCCAGCCAGCGCCGGATGATCCGGGATTCGTCGTTCGACAGCGGCTTGCGCGGGCTTGCGATCACCAGCACGCTGGTATTGTCCGGGATCACCGGCGTGCGGGTGAGATCGAGTGGTTGCACCCGCAGCCCGCGTTGACGCAGACGCAGTGCGAAGCGCGACAGTCCGTGCACGGCATTGCTGAACGGGCTGCGTTCACCATGTCCTGTGAGAAAGGCGATCCATTTGTCCGGCCGGGTGCTCAGGCGCATCAACGCATTGCTCATGTGGAGTTCGTCGATGCGCTGCAGTTTCTCGAAGCGGCCGTTGTGGCTGACCACGATCTCGCCGCGCGGATGGATGTTCAGGCGGCGGGCCAGGGCCGGCTGCTGACGCGGGTCGATGAAACGCAGCGTGATGTCGGGTTTGTAGCGCCGGTAGCGTTCGACCAGCGCGCTGATCTGGCGATGCCTGGCGCGATAACGGTTGCCGCTGTGGCGATCGCCACGGTCGAGCTGGTCGGCAGGCAGCCAGGCGGTGACATGCACGGCGCCGCGCAGGCGGGTGAGCAGGTCGCGGCTGGGTTGTGACAGGCTGTTGTGGCGATAGCGGCTGACATCGAACTGCACGGCGTAGCGTTGTGACAGCCAGCCGAGCAGCAGCACCGTTCCCAGCCACAGCAGGGTGATGGCGGCACGGCGCATGTGTCGCCGCAGGCGTGTGCGCTTCACGAGATGCCCCCCTCGCGCAACCGTTCCACACGCAGCGCAGTGAGTCCGATGAACAGGGCCGTGACGAGTACGAACCAGGCCACGTCACGGCTGTCGATCAGGCCGCGCAACAGCGATTCGAGATGTCCCAGGCTGGACAGCTGGCGCAGCGCTTCATCGAGCCAGCCGATGCCGGTGCCGGCCAGCAGCGCCAGCAGCCACGACAGCATCAGCACCGCGATGCCGGCGAACGCGGCCACGGCCTGCTGGCGTGTGAGCGACGACAGATACAGGCCGATGGCCGTGAAACTGGCCAGCAGCAGCCACACGCCCAGCGCAGCGGACAGTACCAGGCCGGTGTCCAGCCGGCCAGCCAGAGCCAGTGACAGGGGCATGAGCGACAGCATCAGGCACAGCAGTGTGACCCAGCCCATCAGGCCGAGAAACTTGCCGAGCGCGATCTGCACGCCGCTGGCAGGCGCGCCGAGCAGCAACTGAATGGCGCCGCTACGCCATTCACCGCTGAAGCTGCGCATGGTCAGCAACGGGATCACCAGCATTGCCGCATACGCACTGCTGCCGAGCGAGCGCGAGCCGATGTTGAACGAGAAGCCGGCATCGAAACCACTCGCCACCGGGCTCAGCTGCCAGTTCTGTACCAGCCGGTAGAATACCCAGGCCTGCACGAACTGCACCACGGCCAGCAGCACCCAGCCGACCGGGGTGCGGAACAGGCGCAACAGTTCGGCGCGCGCGATAGTGATCAGCATGGGTGCGGCTCCGGTCCGGTATCCCGTTGCGAGAGCTGGCGCACGAAAACCTGTTCGAGACCGGAACGCGCGGGCAGCAGCTCGGTCAACGGCCAGCCATTCGCGGCGCTGGCCCGGATCAGGGCCGTCAGCATGTCCGCTTGCGCCGCTTCAGGGCAGGCCAGGTGCGCGCGCCGTTCATCGACTGCTTCCACGCCGGTCACGCCGGGCAGGCTGGCCAGATCCTGCAGTGGCGGCGGGCCGGCAAAGCCGGCCGTATAGCCTTCCCCGGCCCCGATTTTCTGGTGGTGGACGATGCGGCCGTCATGCATGATGAGCGCCTCGTCGCAGGCCGCCTCGATGTCGGCGAGGATATGGCTCGACAACAGCACCGCATGATCGCTGCCCAGTTCGCGAATCAGCTCGCGCAGGGCGATGTTCTGCAAAGGATCCAGCCCGGACGAGGGTTCATCGAGCAGGATCACGGCCGGGTCGTGGATGATGGCCTGGGCGATGCCCGTGCGCTGGCGATAACCTTTCGACAAGCGGCCGATCAGGCGGCGCCGCACATCGCCCAGCCGGCATCGTTCGATCGCACGCGCCACGGCCTGGCGCAGGGCCGCGCCGCGCAAGCCCTGCAGGCGCGCGGCGTGGTCGAGTGCTTCCGCAACGCGCAGATCGGGGTATAGCGGCGGCACCTCGGGCAAGTAGCCGATGTGGCGGCGGATACGGCGCGTATGGCGCGCGGCGTCGAGCCCGGCGATGTGCACGCTGCCTTCGTCCGCAAGCAGATTGCCCGAAAGCAGCCTCAGGGTGGTCGATTTTCCGGCGCCGTTGCTGCCCAGCAGGCCGGTGACACGCCCACGCCGCAGCTGCAGATCCAGCCCGCACACTGCAGCCTGGCCGCCATACGAATAGCTGGCCTGCTTGACATCAATCAATATATCATCGGGCATGCCAACTATTATTGATAATAAGACGTTCGATTGAAAGGTGTATGTTGCCGATCCATGCCTGAACTTCCGACCTATTGTCGGCATTACGGTTTCGATGAAGAAGGAATCAGCCGACGCCTGCGCCTGTTGCAACTGGAGGAAGACGATCTTCCCTGTTACGACAGATACCGCGAGATCATCGCTCCGGCTGTCGAGGACGTGGCGACGGACTTCTATGCCCACATGATGCGCGACGAGCAATTCAGGGCCATTCTGGATCAGGGTGGTTACAATATCGACAATCTCAGGCAGACCCAGAAAGACTACATACTCACGCTGGGCATGGATTTTGATACCCCGGCCTATTTCGAATCGCGCCTGCGCATCGGCCTCGTGCACGCACGGGTCGGCGTGCCGCTGATTCTCTACCAGTGCGCCTATCGTTTGTTGATGCAGCTGATCATCGAGCGTATCGATGCGGCCATCGACGATGCGCACTGGCGCCGGATCCTGCGCCGCTGGGTGTTGAAGGTGACGATGCTGGACATGTCGCTGGCCAGTGAGACCTACCTCCAGTCACGGCTCGAAAGCCTGGAACATTCACTCGACGACATGCGCCGTATCAGCCGCCGCCTGCGCCGCCGCGTCGAAACCGACGCCCTGACCCGTGCCGCCACCCGGCAGACGCTGCTGCGCCATATCCGTCAGCTGCTGCAACGGCCGGAAGAACGGCCCTTCTGTGTGGCGATGATGGATCTGGATCATTTCAAGGCCGTCAACGATACCCATGGTCACCCGGTGGGCGACCGGGTGCTGGTCGATGTCGTGCGCCGCATCCGTTCGGCCATGCGCGACAGTGATTTGCTTGGCCGGTATGGCGGCGAGGAATTCATTTTGCTGTTGCGCAACACCCGGCTGGAAACGGCGCAGCGTATTGCGGAACGCATCCGCGAGCATGTGGCCGCGTCACCGGTCAGGGTCGGCGGCCGGGACATCGGCATGAGCGTCAGCATCGGTCTGGTGCAGGCGCGCAAGGATGACAGTGTCGAATCATTGGTCGATCGTGCCGATGCCTGCCTTTACGAGGCCAAGCGGCAGGGCCGCAATCGCGTGGTGATCGAAGACGATGTGGCTGGGAATTGATACCGGCGGCACCTTCACCGACTTTTTTCTCGTCGATGGTGAAACGGTGCGGGTCCACAAGGTTCTGTCCACGCCCGAGGCGCCGGAACGCGCGATCGTTCAGGGAATCGGCGAGCTCGGCCTGCCGTTGGCAGGATTGCAGATCGTGCACGGCTCGACCGTGGCCACCAACGCGGTGCTCGAGGGCAAGGGAGTGCGTACGGTGTATGTCACCAACCGCGGTTTGGCCGATGTGCTCACCATCGGGCGCCAGGCAAGACGCGAACTCTATGAATTGCAGCCTGAACCCCGCACACCGCCGGTGCCGGCGTCACTGTGCCTGGAGGTCGATGCGCGGCTCGCCGCCGATGGCGAGGAGGTGCGTCCGCTTCTCGAAGCAGACATCGAGGCGCTGGTGCGCCGGATCCGCGAGCTTGCGCCGCGCGCGGTGGCCATCAATCTGCTGTTTTCATTTCTCGACGATGCTCATGAACGCAGGATCGCCGCGGCCCTGCCCGACAGTTTGTTCGTCTCGCGTTCGTCGGCGGTTTTGCCTGAATACCGCGAATACGAGCGCGGCATCACCACCTGGCTGAATGCCTCGGTCGGACCGCTGGTGCAGGGGTATCTGGACCGCCTGGAGGATGCCGTGTCACCAGCCGGGCTGACGGTGATGCAGAGCGACGGCGGCACGCTGGCGGCCCGCCGGGCCGGGCGTCATGCCGTCCATATGCTGTTGTCCGGCCCCGCTGGCGGGCTCACCGGCGCGCGCCATGTCGCCGGCCTGTCGGGCCACACACGATTGATGACCTTCGACATGGGCGGGACCTCATCGGACGTGGCGCTGATCGACGGAGACATCGAACTGACCAGTGAAGGACGAATAGCCGGCTATCCGGTTGGTGTGCCGATGGTGGACATGCACACCATCGGTGCCGGTGGTGGCTCCATCGCCAGCATCGACGCCGGTGGCCTGCTGCAGGTCGGGCCCGAGTCGGCCGGCGCCGATCCGGGGCCGGCGTGTTATGGCCGGGGTGGAACGCGGCCAACCGTGACCGATGCCAATCTGATACTCGGCCGGCTGCAGCCCGATGCGTTCCTGGGCGGGCGCATGCGGCTCGATGCCGAAGCAGCGCGGCAGGCGGTTGCCACGCTCGGCCGGCAACTGGGCAAGGATCCGCTGGACACCGCGCGCGGCATTGTGCGTGTGGCCAATGAACACATGGTGCAGGCACTGCGCGTGATCTCGATCCAGCGCGGGCATGACCCGCGTGATTTCACCCTGGTGCCGTTTGGCGGCGCCGGTGGCCTGCATGCCTGCGAACTGGCAGAGGCGCTGGGCATGCGTACCATCATCGTACCGGTGCATGGTGGCGTGCTCTCGGCGCTGGGCATGCTTGCCGCGCGCCGCACCCGGCGGCTCTCGCATGCGCTGATCGGCCCCCTGGCGGAAACCGGCGTGGAGGAGATCATGGGCACCCTGGAACACCTGCGCGAGCAGGGTATCGCCGAGCTGGTGGCCGAAGGCATCGATGCCGACACGATCGAAGTCACTCCCGCGGTGGATCTGCGCTATCAGGGCCAGTCCAGTACACTCACGGTGCCATGGTGTGACGCGCCGCAGGCCGAGAGCGATTTTCACGCACGCCACCGCCAGCGCTACGGCCATGCGCTGGATGCGCCGGTCGAGCTGGTCAACGTGCGCCTGCTGCTGGCCGGACCGCCGCCCCGGTTGTCGCTGCGGCCGCGGCCATCCATGCGCGCGCAGGCGCCGCGCGTTGTCCGGTTGCCCGGTGTCGAAGCGCCGGTTCCGATGTACCGGCGTGAATGCCTGGCCGTGGGCCAGGCCATCGAAGGGCCGGCGCTGGTGACCGAAACGGTCGCTACGACCTGGATCGCTCAAGGCTGGCGTGCGATGACCGATAAAACGGGCAACCTGGTCATGACCTGGATCAATGCATCCAGGGCTTGAAAACACTATACTTCGTTGGCATATAAGCAGCCACTTCTGTCGAGAAAACTATAACCTTCTGAATATTCAATAAAATGTTACTGAAATTAGCACTGTGCGGTTGCCGCATTCGTGTTATAGTGGCATTACTGCGGTCGCATTGCCTGACACCACTGCGGCCTGAACAACCCAAGAGAGTACCACCCTATGAATACCATTCTGAATTTCCTGTCTGACGGCCTGTTGCAATTGAATGGCTGGCAGATCGCCGCGATCACCCTGGTTCTGGTGCAGGTGACCATCGCCGGCGTCACGTTGTACCTGCACCGTTGCCAGGCGCATCGCGCCGTTGACCTGCATCCGATCGTCAGTCATTTCTTCCGTTTCTGGCTGTGGCTGACCACCGGCATGTCCACCAAGGCCTGGGTCGCGATCCATCGCAAGCACCATGTGCACTGCGAAACCGAAAACGACCCGCACAGCCCGGTCGTGCATGGCATCCGCAAGCTGCTGCTGGACGGCACTGACCTGTACCGCAAGGAATCGCGCGTGCAGGAGACCCTGGACAAGTACGGCAAGGGCACGCCCAACGACTGGCTGGAGCGCAACCTGTACATGCGCTTCCCGCGTGGCGGCATCTTCCTGATGCTGTTCCTGGACCTGGCCATGTTTGGCGTCGTGGGCATGACCGTATGGGCCATCCAGATGATGTGGATCCCGTTCTGGGCCGCCGGTGTCATCAACGGCGCCGCCCACTGGTGGGGCTACCGTAACTTCAAGACCCCGGATACCGCTACCAACCTGTGGCCGATCGCGTTCTGGATCGGTGGCGAGGAGCTGCACAACAACCATCACGCCTTTCCGGGTTCTGCCAAGTTCTCGTATCACAAGTGGGAGTTCGACATCGGCTGGCTGTATCTGAACATCCTGTCGCTGCTGGGGCTGGCGAAGATTCGCAAGGTCGCGCCGCGGCCGGTCATCGATCCGAGCAAGCAGTCGCTCGATGCCGAGAGCATCAAGGCCTTGCTGACCAACCGCCTGGCGGTCATGGCAGACTACATGCACAAGGTCACGCGCCCGGTCATGAAGCGCAAGTCCTGTCTTGGCGACGATTGTCGTCATTTGGTGCGCCGCGCCATGAACCTGCTCAAGCAGGACCCGAAGCTGCTCGATCCGAACAGCAACGAGACCTTCGAGAAGGTCATCAACAGCGACGAGGAGCTGCGCACCGTTTACCGCTTCCAGCAAAGCCTGGCCGCGCTGTGGGAAAAGCTGCACGACAACCACGAGGCGGCCCTGGCCGCGGTTAGTGACTGGGTTCGCCAGGCCGAACAGACCGGCATCAAGGCGCTGCAGGAATTTGCCCGCAGCCTGCCGCACTACCGGCTGGGGAAATCCTCCATGGCCTGACGTCAATTGCGTCAGCCAGCCAAAAAAGCCCGCACGAGCGGGCTTTTTTGTTGCCATGCTGGCGTTATTGCCAATGTGTTTGCTGGTTGTGCGGTCACAGGGCGTACGGAAATCTCGCTGGAGTCGCGGCGTTGTGTGGCGAGGGGCTGATGACAATTCGTATTCATTCCCGTTTGTTGCCAGCGCCATTTTTTCAGGCCGTGGCGCAGTGTTCCCGCGCGCCGAGTTGAATTTGTCACTCCGCGTCTTGAGGCACAAAAAACCCGCCAGCCGGCGGGTTTCCAGGAGCAGGAAGCGGGATCGCCTACTTGATCTTGGCTTCCTTGTAGATGACGTGCTTGCGCACCACCGGATCGTACTTTTTGATTTCCATCTTTTCAGGCATCGTACGCTTGTTCTTGTCGGTGGTGTAGAAGTGGCCGGTACCGGCACTGGAAACGAGTCTGATCTTTTCGCGCATGACAGCCTCCTCAGACCTTTTCGCCGCGGGCGCGCATGTCGGCCAGAACGCTGTCGATGCCGTTCTTGTCGATGATACGCATGCCCTTGGATGAAACCCGCAGGCGAACCCAGCGGTTCTCGCTTTCCACCCAGAAGCGGTGGGTGTGCAGATTGGGCAGGAAACGACGACGCGTCTTGTTGTGCGCGTGCGAGACGTTGTTTCCGCTCATCGGGCGCTTGCCCGTTACCTGGCATACTTTGGACATGTGCTTGCTCCGGTTCTCGATCGTTCTGCACCCACACGGGGCAGCAAGACCGGGGATTCTACTGGCCCCGCGGCCAACTTGCAAGCCTGGTCACAAAAGACCGCGCTCCGCCAGCGATACGGTTTCACCGTCGCCGATCACGATGTGATCGAGCACGCGGATGTCCACCAGCCCCAGCGCCTCGCGCAACCGGCGGGTGATGGCCAGGTCGGCCTGGCTCGGTTCGGCCACGCCCGACGGGTGGTTATGGGCCAGGATCACGGCCGCGGCATTGCAGTCCAGCGCCCGACGGACCACCTCGCGCGGGTACACGCTGGCGCCGTCGATGGTGCCGTTGAACAGGGGCTCGAAGCGGATCACCCGGTGGCGGGTGTCAAGGAACAGGCAGGCGAACACCTCGTGACGCAGGTCGCGCAGCTGTGCGCTCAGGTAGCGGCGGGTATCATCCGGGCTGCACAGCGCGTCATCGCGCTGCAGGCGCTCGGCCAGGTGGCGGCGGGCCATCTCGAGCACCGCCTGTAGCTGGGCGTACTTGGCACGGCCAAGTCCCGCATGGCTGCAGAAGGACCGTTCGTCGGCCTCCAGCAACCCGCGCAGGCCGCCGTGCGAATCGATCAGCCGGCGCGCCAGATCCACGGCGGTCAGACCGGGGATGCCGGTGCGCAGAAAGATGGCCAGCAGTTCAGCATCGGAAAGGGCGGCGGGGCCGCGTTGCAGAAGTTTTTCGCGTGGTCGCTCGGCTTCCGGCCAGTCACGTATGGGCATGTCCCTGTCCCCTGTGATTCTCTTTGCGGCAAAGATACAGCAGCCGCGGCCGGCCGCACAAGCCGGGTGTGGCGCTTGTATGTTAGACTCCCGGGTACATGGACAGTCTGCACAACAAGCACATCGTGCTCGGCGTTACCGGCAGCATCGCGGCCTACAAGGCGCCGGATCTGGTGCGCCGGCTGCGCGCGGCCGGCGCTACGGTGCGCGTGGTCATGAGCCGCGCCGCGGCGGCGTTCGTCACCCCGCTGACGCTGCAGGCCGTATCCGGGCATCCGGTGCATCGCGAGTTGCTCGACGCCGACGCCGAACAGGCCATGGGGCACATCGAGCTCGCGCGCTGGGCCGATCTGGTGCTGATCGCGCCAGCCACGGCCGACTGTCTCGCGCGTCTGGCCCATGGACGCGCCGACGATCTGCTGGCGGCCGTCTGTCTGGCCACTGACGCGCCACTGGCCGTGGCCCCGGCGATGAACCGTGGCATGTGGGAGAATCCGCTCACGCTCGACAACTGCACGCGCCTGCTCGGGCTAGGTGTGCATTTTTTCGGCCCGGAGGAAGGCGAACAGGCCTGTGGCGAGACCGGCCCCGGCCGCATGCTGGCGCCTGAAGAGATCGCGCGGCGTTGCGCGCAACTGTTCGAGACCGGCGCGCTGGCCGGGTTGCGGGTGCTGGTCACCGCAGGCCCTACGCGCGAGCCGCTCGATCCGGTGCGCTATATCGGCAACCGCAGCTCCGGCAGAATGGGCTTCGCAGTGGCGGCCGCGGCTGCCGAGGCCGGCGCTGAGGTGGTGTTGGTGTCCGGGCCGGTGCATCTGCACGCCCCGCCCGGTGTGCGGCGCATCGATGTCGAAACGGCACGTCAGATGCTTGTGCAGGTCATGGCCGAGGCGCCGCACAGTGATATCGTCATTGGCGTCGCCGCGGTGGCCGACTACCGCCCGGCGGTCGAGCAGCCCGGCAAGATCAAGCGCAAGCATGAGCGCATGACGCTGGATCTGGTCGCCAACCCCGATATCATCGCCGCCGTGGCCAGCCTCGATCCGCGCCCGTTCGTGGTCGGCTTCGCCGCAGAAACGGCGGACATGGTTACCCATGCGCGTGCCAAGCTCGCGCGCAAGGGTCTGGACATGATCGCCGCCAACATGGTCGGTGACGGCCAGGCCTTCGATAGCGAGGATAATGCCCTGCACGTCATCTGGCCGCAGGGTGAGGCACGGCTGCCTCGCATGTCCAAGCCGCGTCTGGCGCGGCATCTGATTTCACTGATAGCCGAGAGGTTCCATGCAAAAGATCGAATTGAAGATACTCGATGAACGCATCGGCCGCGACATCCCGCTACCGGCCTACGCCACCGATGGCTCGGCGGGCATGGACCTGCGCGCCTGTCTCGACGAACCCCTGCGCATCGGGCCGGGCGAGACCCGGCTGATTCCTACCGGCATCGCCATCCATATCGGCGACCCCGGCCTGGCGGCCATGTTGTTGCCGCGTTCCGGCCTTGGCCACAAGCACGGCATCGTGCTTGGCAACCTGGTCGGCCTGATCGATTCCGACTACCAGGGTCAGCTCTTCGTTTCATGCTGGAACCGCGGGCAGGAGCCATTTACCATAGAGGTAGGTGAACGGCTTGCGCAGATGGTCATCGTACCTGTCGTACAGGCGGCATTCGAGATCGTCGATGAATTCGATCGCAGTCACCGGGGCGCCGGTGGTTTCGGGCACACCGGACGCGGCTGAACGGCCTGACGCAAAAGGAAGACTTTCCAACCATGGGCGAGAACAAGAAAAAGATGGTGTTCGGCGTGAGCGACCGCAAGGCCTTCAGCCTCGAGGGGGCCCTGATACGCGCTCTGGCGACCTTGCTGATGATCGTGGTGTTGATGTCTGTGGTGTTGTATGTCCTTATCACCAGTCGTGTTGGCGAGGTCTATACCGGCAATGCACGCCAGGTCGTCAACAGTCTGAACGGGCAGGTGAAGACCATGATCCGGTTTTATACCCGCACCACCGAGCGCATCGCAGCCATGCCCGAGCTGGCGGAACTGCTCAGCGAGGGAAAACGCGATGCCCTGCGCAGGCGTGAACAGACACTGGTGCGCATGTTTCCCGGCGCCCTGCGGGTAAAGATCTTCGATGCCCGGCCGGTGGCGCTGGATCCCGCTGCGACGCCACCCATCAGTTATGCCTGTCAGGACATGCTCGAGCGTGTCATCAGGGGTCAGCCGCTGCCACCGGTCGAGGTGCACCAGCCGGGCAAGCCCGCCCAGCACATCGACATCGTGCGCCGTATCGTCGATACCGATCGCCAGATCGTTGGTCGCATTCTCGTTACCTTGTCGGTGGACCAGCTTAGCAGGTCGTTCAGCAAGGTCAGTCTCAGTGGTGGCTATGCCGAGGTCAGGCAGGGTGACGTCGTGCTCGCCCGGATCGGCCGCCGCGCGGATGACAGTGCAAATGGCAAGGCGGATGTGAGCAGCCAGATATCCGGCACCCGCTGGCGCGTGTATCTGTGGCTGGACCGGTCCCGTGTCAGTTTCGGCACCACGTCGCACCTGGTGTTCTGGGGCGTGTTCGGTATCGGTGTGTTGTTGCTGGGGTTTGTGTGTTATCTGCTCTACCGCAAGGTCGTCGCCGCCATGCGCAATGACCAGGTCAGCATCATCCGCCTGTTCCGCGACCTGCAGGAAGGTGACGTACAGTCCGAGTATCCATGCCAGTTGAAAAACAACCACGGCACCATCCGTCAGTTGCAGAAGATGGCGCGCGAGATGGAGGATCTGGCCGGTTCGCGCGCGGCCATCGGCAAGTCCAGCGACGGCGATGCCGGTATCGAACAGGAAACGGCCGGCGGCCATGTCAAGGTCTCCGAGAGCGGGAACCTGCATGTATCGCCCGAAATCTTTCGTGCCTACGACATCCGTGGCATCGTCGGCGAGACCCTGGATGAGGACATCGTCTATCTGATCGGCCGCGCCATTGGCAGTGAGGCCTATGAGCGTGGCCAGCAGCAGATCGTGGTCGGGCGCGACGGGCGTCTGTCAGGCCCGTCATTGTCGCAGGCCCTGATCCGGGGGCTGAAAGAGTCCGGTCGCGAGGTCATCGATATCGGCATGGTGCCCACACCGGTGTTGTATTTTGCCACCCATTATCTGGGTACCGGGTCCGGCATCATGCTGACCGGTTCGCACAACCCCGCCGACTACAACGGCCTGAAGATGATGCTGCGCGGCGAGACCCTGCATGGCGATGCGATCCGCGCCCTTTACGATCGTATTATTGAAGGCCGGCTGGTCAGCGGTGAAGGGTCGGTGCAAACCATCGACATCACGCCCAGCTACATCGAACGCATTACCGGTGATGTCAAGGTCAAGCGATCGCTGAAGGTCGTGCTTGATTGTGGCAATGGCGTGGCCGGGGCCGTCGCTCCACGGCTGTTGCGTGAACTGGGCTGCGAGGTCGTGGAGATGTTCTGTGATGTGGACGGCAACTTCCCCAACCATCACCCGGATCCTAGCAAGCCCGAGAATCTCACCATCCTGACACGCGCGGTACTGGAGCAGAAAGGCGATATCGGCCTGGCTTTCGACGGTGATGGCGACCGTATCGGCGTGGTCGATTCGCGTGGCAAGATCATCTGGCCCGACCGTCTGCTGATGCTGCTGGCCACCGAAGTGCTGGCGCACAACAAGGCGTCGTTGATCATCTATGATGTCAAGTGCTCGCGTTCACTGGAGAAGGTGATCGAGGACAATGGCGGCAAGCCGCTGATGTGGAAGACAGGGCATTCGTTCATCAAGGCCAAGATGCAGGAGACCGGCGCGCTGCTGGCGGGCGAGATGAGCGGCCATATCTTCTACCAGGATCGCTGGTACGGCTTCGACGACGCGCTGTACACCGCCGCGCGGCTGCTCGAGATCCTGTCGTCGCTGTCGCAAGAGTCAAGCCGCGTGTTCGCCAGCTTCCCCGAGAGCGTTTCCACGCCCGAACTGACGATCACGATGAAGGAGGGCGAGCATTTCCGTCTCATGGACAAGCTCAAGGATCATGCCGAGTTTCCCGGTGCGCGCATCATCACCATAGACGGTCTGCGTGTCGAGTTCGAGGATGGCTGGGGCCTGATACGCGCCTCCAACACCACGCCATCACTGGTGCTGCGCTTCGAGGCCAATGATGCCTCGGCGTTGCGCCGTATTCAGGACCAGTTCCGCGCGTTCCTGCTGGCCAATCAGCCGGATCTTGCGTTACCCTTCTGATCCGGCTACAGGGGGACATCGTGAGCATAGATTCCAGTGACGCCATGCACATCGCGCGGGTACTGACCGAAGCGCTGCCGTATATCCGCCGTTTTTCCGGCAAGACCGTGGTCATCAAGTACGGTGGCAACGCCATGGTGGACGAACAGCTCAAGAGCGGCTTTGCGCGCGACATCGTGCTCATGAAGCTGGTTGGCATCAACCCTGTTGTGGTTCATGGTGGCGGGCCGCAGATTGGCCAGCTGCTGGACAAGATCGGCAAGCAGACCGAGTTCATCGACGGCATGCGCGTGACCGACAGCGAGACCATGGACGTGGTCGAGATGGTGCTTGGCGGGCTGGTCAACAAGGAAATCGTCAACCTGATCAACCGGCACGGTGGCCTGGCCGTTGGCCTGACCGGCAAGGATGGCGACCTGATCCGTGCCCACAAGCTGAAGATGGAACGCAGCGCCCCGGAAATGAAGGCCCCCGAGATCATCGACCTGGGTCATGTCGGCGAGGTCGAGAGTATCGACGGATCGGTGGTCGAGATGCTCGTGAACAGCGATTTTATTCCGGTGATCGCGCCGATCGGGGTCGGTGACGATGGTTTTTCCTACAACATCAACGCCGATCTCGTGGCCGGCAAGATGGCCGAGGTGCTGGGCGCCGAGAAACTGCTGTTGCTGACCAATACCCCGGGAATACTCGACGGTCAGGGCAGGCTGCTCACCGGCCTGCGTGCTGCCGAGGTCGATGAACTGATCGCCGACGGCACCATCCATGGCGGCATGCTGCCCAAGGTGCGGTGCGCGCTCGAGGCCGTACAGTCGGGCGTGCGCACCGCGCATATCGTCGATGGCCGGGTCGAGCACGCCGTGCTGCTGGAATTGTTCACCGATGAAGGGGTTGGTTCGCTGATTCGCTCCTGAGCCGGTGTTCAGTCGATACCCTTGAGTTCCTTGAAACGCGCGATGTATTCCTCGAAGCGCTTGCGGATAGCCTGTTCCTCGATACGCCGTTTGCGGATGTAACGGCGGTTGTTGGCAATCTGGGATTCGATGCTGCGGATGTTGGCCTTCAGTTGCTGGCTGATCGGGCGCCCGGCGCGTTCGGCATCGGCCGCGCGTGAACGCAACCTGGCCAGCTGGTTTTCCAGCTTGACGATGCTGCTGTCGGTGATGCGTATCTGGTTGCGTATCGATACCAGTTTCTCGTCGCGTGCCTTGATGATGTCGCCGACCGTGGCAAAGGTGTCCAGCAACATCCGGTCACGCGCCTTTTTACGGGCCTCGATGGCGCGTTGTTTCGCCAGCTCGGCCTGCCTGCGGCGCTCGGCCTCGATTTCGGCCGGGGTCTTGGCGCGTTCGATGGTCTTGACCGGCAGGCCTTGCTCGTTGATGATGACCTTGCGCCTGGGTGCGGCCGAAGGCGGCACCTTGTCGCTGTAATAGACGTTACCCTTGTCATCCACCCATTTGTACAGCCGCTTGCCTGCCATGACAGGCGGCGACAGCAGGACCATGAGCAGCATCAGGGAGACAGGTTTGACGATCATTGCTCGCATAAACACTTTCGACACGACGGTTTTCTCCATGGTTCATGCTATTATAGATCGCATTGGCTGAACAGAAACCGAACAGCCCTTCGATGTAAAGAATCGTGGCGGCCCCCGCACGATACCGGCTCCGACATGGATATCCTCAATCAGACCCTGCTGTTCGTCATCTCCCTGCTCGCCAATGTGTTTTCCGCCTTTTCCGGGGGTGGCGCCGGGTTGATACAGCTCCCGGCACTGATCTTTCTCGGTTTGCCGTTTGGTGTCGCACTGGCCACCCACAAGGTCGCCAGTGTCGCCCTGGGCCTGGGCGCAACCCTGCGTCACCTGCGTGAGGACAGTCTGGAGCGGCGTTTCGCACTGTTCATCCTCGCCACCGGTCTGCCCGGCGTGGTGACCGGCGCCAGTCTTATTCTCGGCGTGCCGGGGCGCTGGGCCGAGATCGCGCTGGGTGTGCTGACCATCGGGCTTGGGCTGTATTCGATTGCCAACCGGCAGCTCGGCCAGGTGCATGCGCCCAGCCACCGTTCGCGGCGTGGCCTGCTTGCCGGGGGGTTGGTGCTGTACCTCATCGGCGTGCTCAACGGTTCGCTGACATCGGGCACCGGGCTGTTCGTGACCCTGTGGCTGGTGCGCTGGTTCGGGCTGGACTACAAGCGTGCGGTGGCCTACACGCTGATTCTGGTCGGCGTGTTCTGGAACGGTTTCGGCGCGATGACACTGGGCATTCTGGGCGAGATCCGCTGGAGTTGGTTGCCGGCGCTGTTGCTGGGTTCGCTGCTGGGCGGTTATCTCGGTGCTCATCTGGCGATCACGAAAGGCAACTACTGGATCAAGCGTGCCTTCGAGATCATCACGCTGCTGGTGGGCAGCAAGCTGGTCATCGGCTAGCAGCCTGTCGGACGCCGTATTCGGCGCGATAGGCCTCGATGGCCTCGAGTTGTTCCTGCCTGTCGGGCTGTTGAGCCAGATATTCGACCAGGTCCGCGAGCGTCACGATGCTGGCGACCCGGATGCCATACTCGCGCTCGACTTCCTGGATCGCAGAGGCTTCACCCTGACCGCGCTCCTGGCGGTCGAGCGAGATCACCACGCCGGCGAGTGTCGCGCCGGCGGCCTGGATGATGTCGGCCGATTCACGCACCGATGTGCCGGCAGAGATCACATCGTCGATGACCAATACCCGGCCCGTGAGCGGCGCCCCGACGATCACCCCCCCCTCGCCGTGGTCCTTCGCCTCTTTACGGTTGAAGCTGTAGGGCAGATCGAGGCCATGATGGTCGGCCAGTGCGATACCGGCGGCCGCGGCCAGCGGAATACCCTTGTAGGCGGGGCCATAGAGCACATCGAACCCGATGCCGGCATCGACGATGGCGCTGGCGTAGAACCGTCCCAGACGGGCCAGGCTGGCGCCGGTATTGAACAGGCCGCTGTTGAAGAAATACGGGCTCTGGCGGCCGGACTTCAGGGTAAAACTGCCAAAGCGCAAAACGCCGGTGTCGATGGCGAAATCGAGAAACTCGCGTTGATAATCCTGCATGGGATGCCTGCAAAGCCGGATGGAACGAATAGCCGCATATACTACAACGGTGATGGTCGTTTGTCGCGTCCAGGCAGTGGTGTCTTGCAGGTGCAAAGTGACGCGCGCTGCGGCACACTATCGTCATCGTGAACAGCCGGGGAGTTTCGATGCGCGTCATCACCATCAACGTCAATGGCATACGTGCGGCCCAGAGCAAGGGCTTCTTCGAGTGGATGAAGCGTCAGCGTGCCGACGTGGTGTGCATTCAGGAGACCAAGGCCCAGGAGCATCAACTCGCCGATCCGGTGTTTCATCCGCGCGGCTGGCACAGCTTTTTCTTCGATGCCGAAAAGAAGGGGTATAGCGGTACCGCCATCTACACCCGTCACGAACCGGACACCGTCCATTACGGGCTGGGCTGGGATCACTGTGATCGTGAAGGGCGTTATATCCAGGCCGATTTCGGCAAGCTCAGTATCGCCTCGCTGTACCTGCCCTCGGGTTCATCGAGCGAGGAGCGGCATGCGAACAAGCTGGTATTCATGGACATCCTGCTCGAGAAGTTTCGTGCCATGCGCCGTATGCGGCGGGAGTTCATCATCTGTGGCGACTTCAACATCGTGCACCGTGAGATCGACATCAAGAACTGGAAGAGCAACCAGAAGAACTCGGGCTGCACGCCCGAAGAACGCGCGTGGCTGGACAGGCTGTTCGACGAGGTTGGTTTCGTGGATGCGTTCCGGGTCGTCAACCAGCAACCGGACCAGTACACCTGGTGGTCCAATCGTGGACGCGCACGGGAGAACAACGTCGGGTGGCGCATCGACTACCAGATGATCACACCCGCGCTCAAGGGCAGCGTGTGCAGGGCCGCTATCTATAAGGACAAATGGTTTTCCGATCACGCCCCCCTGACCATCGATTACGCCATCGAGCTGCATGGTGTAGGCGAATGAGGCGTGCACGGCGACGGATTGCCGCAGATCTTGCGTTTATCCAGTAAAATACTGGCAGGAAAGGAAAAATTACCATTTGGGATTATAATTGTGAACAGGGCCCTGAATCGCCGTTTCGGGTGACAGGAACATCATTGCCTTGTGAACCGCGCCACAACCCGAGCCGTCGGTCTGGTCTATAAACCCGGAAAGACGCCGGGCTGGCGACCGGCGAATCGACCGGTACAGGCAGTACGAGCGCGCGGGGCACAGGGGCTTACATGACAGCAGCAGAAAAATTGCTTGATATTGAAATACTTAGAAAGCTAACCCCGCTCGAGACCCTGTCCGACGCCCACCTGGCGGATCTTGCCCGCAAGGCTTCGATCGAGACGTTCAAGAGTGGCAAATACCTGTTTCGGCAGGGCAAACGCGATCCCGACACCTGGTATGTTCTCGAGGGAGAGGTGGCGCTGCTCAACGGCAAGACCGTCGAGGCGCTGATCAGGGGCGGCAGCGACAAGGCGCTCAGCCCGCTTGCGCCGGGCATGCCGCGCCCCCTGTCGGCACGCGCCAACACCATGGTCAAGGCCCTGCGCATCGACACAGGCCTGCTCGATGTCATCCTGTCGTGGGATCAGTCGCAGAACTCGCAGTACGAGGTCACCGAGATCCAGTCCGAGGACGACGAGGACTGGATGACACGCATGCTGCAGTCCGAGATGTTCCAGCGCCTGTCCGCGAGCAACATCCAGCAATTGATCATGAAGATGGAAGAGGTTGGCTTCAGGGCGGGCGAGATCGTCGTCAGCCAGGACGAGGAAGGCGACTACTACTACATCATCAAGAGTGGCCAGGCCGAGGTCATCAGGCGGCCTGGCAATGGCCCGCGTCTGGTCAAGATTGCCGAACTGCGGGCCGGTGACAGTTTCGGTGAAGAGGCGCTGTTGTCAGGCGGCAAGCGCAACGCCACCATTCGCATGATGACCGACGGCAAGCTCATGCGTCTGTCGAAAGAGGATTTCGACGCCCTGTTGCGCGAACCGCTGGTGGAACAGCTCGACTACGCACAAGTACAGGAAAAGCTCAAGCAGGGCGCGATGGTCATCGATGTGCGCCTCCCCGGTGAGTTCCGTCAGCAGCGTATCGATGGCAGCATCAACCTGCCTGTGGCCAGTATTCGCACTTCCACCGACAAGCTCAACCGGGATCGTGACTACATCGTCGTTTGTGACACCGGCACACGCAGCGCAAGCGCCGCTTTCCTGCTCAAGAAGCTCGGCTTCAACACCTTCATGCTGGCCGACGGCCTGGCCAGTGTGCCACAGGAAGCAATGGTCGGGACCGTGGAAACCGCGCGTGACATCGCTGTGGGCCAAAGCGAGACCGCCGGTGCCGAGATCATCGACTTCAAGCCGGGCCAGAAAGAGGAAAACGGGGGCGACGGTGAACGCGAGCAGGCCAAGGAATTGCAGGACCAGTTGCAGGAAATGCGCCGCCAGCTTGCCGAGGGCCAGCAAAAGCTCGGTCAACAGCAGGCGCGTCTGACCCAGCTCGGTGTGGAGGAGGAAAAACGCCGCGCCAGCATAGACAATCTGGGCGGCAGTCTTGAGGCCGCCAGTCAGCAACAGCAGGAGATCGCGCGCCTCAAGCAGGAACTGGAAGAGGCCACCCGGCGCATGAACGAACAGGCCGGCCAGCTCAGTGATTCGCGTACGGGCGGCGCGCAGCACGAAGAGAAGGTACGCCAACTCAGTGCCGAGCTCAAGGCCATGCAGGAACGGCTGCAGGAGGCCGATCACGTCATTGAGCAGAAGGCCAGTGAGCAGCAGGCCGTGTCCGAGCTGCAGAAGGAACTCGAGCAGGCGCGCGAGGAGAACCGCAAGCAGCAGGAACAGCTCAACCGGCAACTCGGCCAGTTGCAGGAAGAGATCAACCGGCGGGATCGCAACATGGCCCGTTTGCAGAGCAGCATGGAGGAGAAGCAACAGGCGCTCAAGGCCATCGAGAACGCCAAGGCGGCCGAGATAGACGGCTACGAAAAGCGCCTGCGCGAGCTGGAGGAAAAGCTCGCCCAGCAGTCCGACCAGACCACCCAGGTCAGTCAGGACATGCGCAACGAGATCGCGGCTCTCAAGGCCGATCGCGATGCCGCGGTGCAGAGTCTGCAAAGCGAACTGGAACAGGCGCGTGGTGAACTCGAGCAGTTCAACGAACAACTGAAAAAGAGCGTTGCCGAGCGCCAGCAGGCTGAGGAATCGCTGGATGCATTGCAGAGTGAACTGCACAGCTTGCGCGAGACGGCTGAACAGCAAAAGCGCGCGCTGGAAAAGGAAAAGGCGGCGTTGCGCGCCGAGCTCGAATCAGCGCGCCAGTCACTGGAAGAGAAGGCGCGCGAATTCGAACACAATGAACAGCTTCTGCAGGAGGAAAAGGCCAGCCTGCAGGCCAAGCTGGAACAGACACGCGAGGCGCTGGCCCGGCGCGAACAGGAACTCGAGGCGCGTGAACAGGAAAGCCGCAAATCGCAGGAGCAACTACAGCAGGAACTGGCGTTGGCGCGCGAGGCGCTGGCCCGGCGCGAACAGGCACTGGAGGAAGAACGTCAGCGCCTGGAACGCGAGCGTGAGGAGGCCCTGCGCCAGGAACGTGAGCGTCTCGAGCAGGAACGTGAACGGCAGCTGCAAACCGAGCGCGAGGAACTGGAGCGTGAGCGTGAGGCGCGCCTGGAGGAAGAACGCGAGCGACTGGAGCGTGAACGGGAAGAGGCGCTCAGGCAGGAACGCGAACGTCTGGAACGCGAGCGTGAGGAACAACTGCGCCAGGAACGTGAGCGCCTGGAACGTGAACGCGAGGAACAGTTACGCAAGGAACGCGAACGCCTGGAACGCGAACGCGAGGAACAGCTACGCAAGGAACGCGAGCGCCTGGAGCGTGAACGCCAACAGCAGATCGAGGAAGAACGTCAGCGGCTCGAGGAAGAAAAGGCACGACTGCGGCGGCAGAAAGAGGAGGAACTGTCCAGGCTGCGTGCCGAACTCGAGTCAACGCGCAATACCCTGGAGGAAAAGACCCAGGAACTGGATCGCTTTGCCGAGCAACATCGTCAGGCCCTGGAGGCCAAGCAGCAACTCGAGGCCACCATCAGCCAGTCACATGCCGCGCTGCAACAGGTGCAAAAGGAACTGGAAGAGAAACAGCGCATCCTGGAGCAGACCGAGCATCAGAGCAAGGAAGTCGAACAGCAACGGCGCCAGGAGATCGAAAACCTCAACCGCGATGTCGAAACCCTGCGCAGGCGCTGGGAAAAGGCGCTGACCGAGAAGGAACGTCTCGAAAAGGCTTACGAGGAGCAGTCCAGTCAGCTCAAGGCCAAGGGACAGTCGCTGCAGGACGCGATCGACAGTGGCGCTGATTCCGAAGAGGTCAAGCGCCTGCAGGAAGAACTCGAGGCGCTCAAGCGGCAGATGAGCGAGGACGACAAGATCTACCAGAAGCAGCTCGAAAGTCTGCGCGAAGAGCTGTTGGCCAATTCGCAGAATCAGCTTCAGGCCGAGATCGACAAGGCCCGGGCCGAGGCCGAGGAAGAGATCCGGCAATTACGCAAGGAACTCGAAGAGGCCAACCAGAACAGTGCCGCAGCGCAGGCCGCATTGCGCGAGCGCGAAGAGATTCTCGAGAAACAGCGTCAGGAGCTGGCCGGCCTGCAGGCCGAACTCGACATGGCGCAACAGCAGGGCGACGACACCGAACATCTGCACCAGCAGATGCAGACCCTGCGCAAGGCCATGGCGCACGAGGTCGAGGAACATCGCAGAAAACTCGAAGAGGCCATGTTCAAGGTCAAGCAGGAGAATACCGAACTGCGGCGCGAACTCGAGGGCTTCTATCGTGATGCCGAACTGGCGTCCGAGATCGGTGGTTCCGCCAGTGGCTTTGCCGGCAGCAGTCTGAGCGGTTTCACCAACAGCCAGGTCAGCGGTTATGCCGACAGCAGCATGGCCGAACCGCTGGATGTCAAGGATCTCGGCAGTGGCCCCATGTCCACCCCGGGGCCGGAGTCCATTCTCGAGCCACCGTCTTCCCCGGCGCCGAGCCAGTCCAAACAGACCGTGGCCAGGCCAACGGAGAAAAAGGAACAAAAGACAGAGGCGGAGAATGCCGTCGATCCGATGTCCGAATTCACGCCGCCTGACGACCTGCCGGAATCGACCTTCGACAGCAGCGATATTTTCTCGCTCGCCGATATGGATGCCAACCTGTTCAGTGAACAGCAACCGGAAGAGAAGAAATCCTCCAGGGGCAAGCTCATTGTCGCGGCCGTTCTGCTGCTCGCCGCCGGCGGCGGCGCGGCGTGGTGGTTCCTCGGGCGCGGCACACCACCGCCGGCACCGTCCATGACCAGGGCCGTGCCGACAAGCACCAGCACAGTGACACCGCCGGCTGCCGCCCCCGTGAAACCCGCTGTGGCGACGGCAGCCAAATCACCCGCACCGGTGACCGCCAGGCGGCCCGCGCCGGCGCCCGTGAAACCTGCCGTGCCGGCTGCACCGGTGGCGAAGGAAACCGTGGTTTCGAAACCGGCGGCCAGGACGTCCGTGGTTGGCGTACCGGGCGGTTTGCGTCCCGGGCGCGTCTGGCGTGACAGGCTCAAGAACGGTGGCTATGGTCCGGTCATGGTCCAGGTGCCGGGAGGCAGCTTCATGATGGGCAGTCCGGCCGGTACCACCTATTTCGACGAACGACCGCAGCATGCCGTCAGCATCCGTCCGCTGGCGGTGAGTCGCTACGAGATCACGTTCGCCGAATACGATGTCTTTGCGCGCGCCACCGGGCGCAGGCGGCCGTCCGACAATGGCTGGGGGCGTGGCCGCCGGCCGGTGGTCAATGTGAGCTGGGATGATGCGCGTGCCTATGCCGCCTGGCTGAGCAGGCAGACCGGGCATAAATACCGCTTGCCGACCGAAGCCGAATGGGAATACTTCGCCCGTGCAGGGACGAAGGAACGTTACTGGTGGGGTCGTCATCCCCGCAAGGGGCTGGCCAACTGTTTCAATTGCGGTTCGAAATGGGATGCGCGGCAGACCGCACCGGTGGGCAGCTTCAAGCCCAACCCGCTGACCCTGTACGATGTTTCCGGCAACGTGCTCGAATGGGTGCAGGATTGCTACCGCAAGAACTATGACGCCGCGCCCAGCGATGGCAGCGCGGTGGAGTTCGCCGGTTGCAGTGAACGGGTTGCGCGTGGCGGTTCCTATCGGAGCACCATCAAGAACATGCGTGTGACACGCCGCTATCATTTCCCGCCCGGGGTGCGCGTTGACAACATCGGCTTCCGGCTGGTGCGCGAAAAATAACCGTTCACCGCTGTTGATGGATTTGTCGGGCCCATGAATCCGGATCGCCAGACCCGCATACTCGGAGTGGGAGTTGCCACGCTGGATATCGTCAACAGCGTTGAAGACTATCCTGCCGAGGACGAGGAGGTGCGCGCAACCGCGCAGCAGCGCCAGCGCGGCGGCAATGCCAGCAATACCCTCGTGGTGCTGGCCACGCTTGGGCATGCCTGCGAATGGCTGGGCGTATTGGCCGACGATGCCGAGGCCGGAGAGATCGTCGCCGATCTGGAGCGGCACGGTGTCGGCCATGCGCACTGCCCGGTCATCACAGATGGCTGTTCGCCGGTTTCGTGGGTGATCCGCAATACCCGTACCGGCTCGCGCACCATCATTCATCACCGCCGCCTGCCCGAGCTTCACTTCGATCAGTTTGCGGCCATCGCCCTGCAGGATTTCGACTGGATCCATTTCGAAGGCCGTGAACCTGACGAGGTGGCGCGTATGATCGGGCATGCGCGCATGCACAGTGGTGCCCGTATCTCGGTCGAGATCGAGAAACCGCGCACTGGTATCGAAATGCTGTATCGAGGCGTGGACCTGTTGCTGTTTTCGCGCGCCTATGCCCGTGCGCTCGGCCACGATTCGGCGGACGATTTTCTTTCCAAAATGGCAGAGAGGATCCCGGCCACCCATTTGGTGTGTGCCTGGGGCGAGCAGGGTGCCTCGGCCATCCCCGCCGACGGAAGCCTTTTTGAAGTGCCTGCCACGCCACCCGAACGTGTGATCGATACCCTGGGTGCCGGTGATGTGTTCAATGCCGGGGTCATCGATGCCCTCGTGCGCGGGCAGGATCTGCAAGCCGCCGTGACCGCAGGCTGCCGGCTGGCAGGTGACAAGTGCGGCCATACGGGGCTGCTGCGGTGAGCCAGGGCTTCCTGTGCCGAATCGACGAGCTCGACGACCCGGGCAGCAAGGGCCTGTGCGTCGAGATCGATGGCAGGTTGACTGATATCTTCGTCGTACGCCGGGGAGACGAGGTGTTCGCCTATCTGAACCGCTGTCCGCATACCGGCAGTCCGCTCGATTGGTTGCCAGACCAGTTTCTCGATCTCGATCGAAGCAGTATCCAGTGCGCCACGCATGACGCGCGTTTTCGTATCGAAGACGGAATGTGTTTTAGTGGTCCCTGTCAGGGTGAATCGCTACAGGCCATCACCGTGCGGCTGCATGACGGTGCAGTGTGGCTGGACCAACCGGGCAGGGTGTGAGCCGGCATACCGCGTGGCCATGCGATGACGTGTCTGGTGATGCCGGAGAATCGGTGAGCGGTGTTCAGTTCTGGCGGTCGATCAGGGCATCGATATCCAGGCCGGCAATGACCGCATCATCCGGCTGCCTGTCATCGGGTGGCAGAGGCTGTTCACGAACCGCGGGTGTCAGTGGCGTCACTTCCGGGCGCGTGATGGCGGTGCTCTCCTGCGCCTGACCACTGATCTCGACCTCACCGGTCGTCATGTCGATACGTATCATCATGATCCACCTCGCGTACGGCAACGGCCGCATCTGATCTCTCTATCGGCATGGATTCGCAAACTTTTAGTCATGCAATGGACACCCTGCACGGGTGGTTTTACAGGATAGGGAATGGGGCCGGTTTGCGGCAATACAAGCCCCGCGCCACCCCATCGGGTGGCGTGCCGGGGAAGTGACGTTATCAGGGGAAGGCGGGCAGGCCAGGCTCGATGCCGCCGTCACGAGCCTCGCCATGGGAGCGTACCAGACGCGAGATTTCATCCATGCGTTGTCTGGGCACATCCACCATCAACAGGATCTGACCGGCATCGATGGCCTGCTCGAAGCGCCGCAGGCTGGAGTTGCGCACATTGGTCGCCACCATGCCCGAGACCCACAGGCCGAACAGCGCGCCGGCCAGCGTGCTGGCGAGGATGATGCCGCCGGGCATGCTGCCGAACGAGATGGCGATACTCGCGACGATTCCGCCGATCAGTCCGGTGGCGCCGCCGATGATCAGTCCCTGTTCGATACCGTGAACGATGTCGCTGCTTTGCAGCAGGTTGGCCCGTGGCAGGTCGCCAAGGTCCATGTCCTCACGCGCCAGGACGTGGATGTGATGGTCGTCGATGCGTGAGAGCAGCAGTTCATCGACGATGCGGCGGGTGCTGGCGACATCGGGGAGCAGGAAATAGAGACGCTTTCTCATGAGAAACCTCCTTTCCGGCATGGGTATGGTCAGCCAGAAATGACCTATCAGGTTACTCAAGTATAGCCCAGCGGCCGCCGATCTGCCGTGGATGCCGTCAGGTTTCGAGTTCGTCGAGCGGGTTGTTGTGATCGGGATGGGCAGGGGTATCGAGATCCACGCCATAATCCTCGCGTTCGATGTCCAGTGACCCGGACCAGTCTTCCGGCGCCTCGATGGCCACCGGCCCCATTTCCTCCCAGCTGTCGATGTCGATTTCCTCGATGGTGCCATCGAAGAACTGGATCTCGATGGTTCCGTCGTCCTCGTCGATGGCGACCACCTCGAATTCCGCGTTCGAGTCGTTCTTGTACCACTCGCCGATGATGGGAAGGGGGCTCGACATGCTTGTTTCTCTCCGTGCAAGGAACGAAACCGGACGTATGTTCTGTTATAGGCCCGGCGGCGCAGATGTGCAAGGTTCTTGCAGCACGGGTGACGTGCGCTTGAAGGAAGTCAACGAACCATGCCAGACCGGTCACCAAATGCGAAGAATATCACGTTCGCATCGCGGCGTTGTGCTAGGCTGTACAGGGTGCAATCAGATGCCGGGAGGTAGCCACCGCCATGGAAGCCGAGTTGTCGGGGCAGGACATAGAAAGACTGAAAAACCTTGTGCCCCTGTTTACGCTTTCAGAAGAACGCATTCACGAACTGGCTGCGCTGGCCAGTCTGCGTCATTACGCGGCCGGCACGCATGTGTTTCGGGAGGGCGATGTCGATAACCAGACCCTGTACCTGATGCACGGTCAGATCGAGCTGCAGGGCAACGGCGGCCAGCGCAATGAACAGATCGCCGCCGGCACGCCCGAATCCCGGCATCCACTGGGCGACCATCAACCACGCCAGGTTTCTGCCGTGGCGCTCACCGATGTGACGATCCTGCACATCGACAACAACGTCCTCGACTACATGATCACCTGGGATCAGGTCGCCTCGATGGCACAGGCCCCCGACGGTGTGAGCGATGAACAGGGTGGCGGCGCCGGCGACCAGCAGGAATTCCGCTGGATGAACAAGATGCTCAGCGCGGTGCCGTTCCAGAACATTCCTGCCGCCAACATGCGTGATCTGCTCGAGCGAATGGAACAGGTACCGGTACGCAAGGGCGATGTGATCGTCCGCCAGGGCGAGCCGGGCGACTATTACTATCTGCTGGAGTCCGGGCGCGCCCGTGTGACCCAGGTCGTGGAGCTGGCCGAACTGGGTGAGGGCGCCAGTTTCGGCGAGGAGGCCCTGATCTCCGATTCGGTGCGCAACGCCACCGTGACCATGGAAACCGACGGTATGCTGCTGCGTCTGTCCAAGGCGCATTTCAACGAAATGCTCAAGGAGCCGCTGATACACTGGATATCCGCCGACCAGGCGCTGCAGGAAGTGCGGGATGGCAGCATCTGGCTGGATGTGCGCCTGGCGCGCGAATACACCCACTATCACCTGGCCAACGCCATCAACATACCGCTCAACGAACTGCGTCAGCGCATGGATGAACTGGACAGGAACACCCGCTACATCTGTTACTGCAAGACCGGCCGGCGCAGCTCGGCCGCGTCGTTCCTGCTCTCGCAGGCCGGTTTCGATGTTGCCGTTCTGCGCGGCGGGCTGCAGATCCTGCCCGGGGTCATGAAACAGGTCGTGTGAATATCGCTATACGTATTGCCCTGACACTGCTATCCACGCTGTCCGGGTCCGGTGGCGATAACGAAAAACGGGGCCTATGGCCCCGTTTCGTTGTCGTGATGCGGCTACCAGTCAGCGGCCACGGTTTTCCATCATGCGCTGAATGATCGGCGCCAGGATGATCTCCATCGCAAAACCCATCTTGCCGCCCGGCACGACGATGGTGTTGCGGCGTGACATGAACGAGCCGCTGATCATGTCGAGCAGGTACGGGAAATCGACATCGAACTTCTTCGGATCGCGGAATCGGATCACGACGAAGGATTCGTCCGGGGTCGGGATGTCGCGGGCGATGAACGGGTTGGAGGTATCGACCGTCGGCACGCGCTGGAAGTTGATATCGGTGCGAGAGAACTGCGGGGTGATGTAGTTCACGTAGTCCGGCATGCGGCGCAGGATGGTATCGACGATGGCTTCGGCGCTGTAGCCGCGCTGGGCATTGTCACGGAAGATCTTCTGGATCCATTCCAGGTTGACGATCGGTACCACGCCGATCAGCAGATCGACGTACTTGGCCACGTTGACATCCTCGGTCACCACGCCGCCGTGCAGGCCTTCGTAGAACATCAGGTCGCTGCCGGGCGGGATGTCTTCCCAGGGCGTGAACTCGCCGGGTTTCTTGTCAGTGCCCAGACGTTCGTTGTGGGCCGCGGCCTCTTCCTCGCTGTGCAGATAGTAGCGCTTCTGGCCGGTGCCGCTTTCGCCGTATTCACGGAACAGGTCCTCGATCTTGTCGAACAGGTTGGCCTCGGGACCAAAATGCGAGAGCTGCTTGCCCTCGGCGGCGAATTTCTCGATCGCCTCCTTCATCTCGGCGCGGTCATAGCGATGGAAGCTGTCGCCCTCGACGACGACCGGGTTGAGGCCCTCGCGGCGGAAGATGTGCTCGAACGCGACCTTGACGGTCGTCGTGCCGGCGCCGGACGAACCGGTGACCGCGATGACAGGATGTTTCTGTGACATGTCTAACTCCTCAGACGCAATAGCAATGAATCGTTTGCCGTAGCGGCCTGTCCGCTATAGCGAATTCTCTACACCTGACCAATGTGCCAGCGATCCGCTGGCAGACTCCGGGCGCCGGTTGCTGGCCCGTACAGGGTAATTGAAGCGCGTATTGAACCACTATTCGCAGGTTGAGCTCAAGAAAAAACCCCGCCACTGATAGTCAGTTTTCAGAAAAGTGTATATAAAGCAGGAAGATAACGCGATACAACGGACTTCCGGCTGGTCACTCAGGCAAATAATGCAAACATGCGTCATTTCACACGGTTCACTGTGTGATTTAACCCACTATCACAACAGCTGGCATCTGTTGAGAGACATAATTACATGTAAAAACAGTATGTTGTATTAATGGCAGGAAAATTGCTCCGAACAGGCTGTGCTGAAGTTGACGGGAGTTTCACAGTGAGCAAAAAGTGTCTATCCAGCCTTTCGGTCTCGCCCACGCTGAGGCTGGTGGTTTTGTCATATCTTTGGGCAGCCACTGCCAGCATTGCAGGTGCCACGACAGGGGCCAACGAGGTCGTCGTAACGGCCACGCGAGAGGCCGAGAGCCGGCGTCAGGTGCCGGTGACGATCGATGTCATCGGTCGTAAGACCATCGATCGGCGCCTGCCGGCTCATCCTTCCGAAATCATGTCGCTTATACCCGGCGTGCATCTTAATGTCACCGGGGGTGAGGGTCACATGACGGCAATCCGGCAGCCGATCAGCACCAAGCCGCTGTACCTGTACCTGCAGGATGGTGTGCCGACCCGTTCGACCGGGTTTTTCAATCACAACGCGCTTTACGAGGTCAATGTACCGCAGTCCGGCGGGATCGAGGTGCTGAAGGGGCCGGGGACCGCGCTGCACGGCAGTGATGCGATCGGCGCCGTTATCAATGTCCGCACCCGGCGCCCTCCAAAGCAGCCATTGTTGCGCATGACGTTCGAGGCCGGTCAATGGGGCTGGGGCCGGCTGCTGCTCGATGGCGGCAACACCGTTGGTGACGATGGTTACTGGGCCGGGGTCAACATTACCCATACCGATGGTTGGCGAGATGCAACGTCCTATGACCGCCAGGGATTGACGGCGCGTTGGGACCGCTACCTCTCCAGCGGCGCAATGCTGAAGACCGTGATCGGTTTTTCCCGCATCGACCAGCAGACAGCCGGTTCGTCGCGGCTGCTCAGGGACGATTACCTGAACAACCCGACGATGAACTACACGCCGATCTCGTATCGCAAGGTCAAGGCCTTCCGGCTGACGATAACCTGGGAAAAAGAAACGGTGAACGGCCTGCTGTCGATCATTCCGTACATTCGGGACAACAGCATGGACATGTTACCGAACTGGTCACTTAGTTATGATCCGGTCGTCTATGAGACCGGACACAAGTCGGTCGGGGTGCTGATCAAGCATCGCCGCAATCTGCCGCGGCTCAAGGGCAAGCTGATCAGCGGTATCGATTTCGACTACAGCCCGGGCTACCGGGACGAATGGCAGATATCGACGACCCGGGTCGGCAATGTCTATACCAGTTACACGGTCGGCACGAAACTCTATGACTACGATGTGTCGTTCCAGGCTATCTCGCCCTATGTGCACTTCGAGACATCACCGCGCCCGCACCTGCGCCTGACGGCTGGCCTGCGTTACGACCTGATGCGCTATGACTATGACAACCGCCTGTCGGTCGTGACCACCGGCAGTCACCGGCGGCCGGCCGATACGGCCGTGACATTTCGCCACTTGAGTCCGAAGCTCGGGGCAAGCTGGCAGTTCAGCAAGCAGCTCAATGGCTATGTTTCCTACCGGCACGCCTTCCGGGCTCCGTCGGAGGGCCAGTTGTTCCGGCAGGGCAAGGCGATCGATACGGTTGGTCTGGATCCGGTCAAGGGTGACAATATCGAGGTGGGCCTGCGGGGCCGCCGTGGCGGATTGCGCTTCGAGGTCACGCTCTATTACCTGCGTCTGCGCGATGACATCCTGACCTACCGCAACCCGGACGGTTCGCGTGAGACAGTCAATGCAGGGCGCACGTCGCACCGTGGTATCGAGATCGGCCTGGCCGGCCGGATCAATCGGCGGCTTGGCTGGCAGGCTGCGTTCAGTTATGCGAAGCACCTGTACGATGCCTGGTCACCGAAGTCCGGGGTCGATTACAGTGGCAACGAGATGAAATCGGCGCCGCGGCTGCTGGCCAATATCAACCTGTTCTGGAAGCCGTCATTCCTGCGCGGCGGGCTGTTGACGACCGAGTGGTTGCGGGTCGGCAGCTACTGGATGGATGACGCCAATACGTACAAGTACGGCGGCCACAGTCTCGTGAACCTGCGCATGCGGTACCCGGTCGGCAAACGCCTGAAACTGATGGCGCGCTTGATGAACGTGACCGACCGGCGTTATGCGACCACGGCCAGCTACAAGCCGGCCGGCTTCGGACCGGAAAAGTTCGAATACTCGCCGGGCATGGAGCGCACGCTGTATGTCGGCGTGCAATACCGTTTCCGGTAAACGCCGGTGAGCCGGGTGGGGGCGTTCGCCGATCGCTGGCACCGGCGGGCAGGCCTGCTGGCGGCGGGCTGGTTGCTGGTGCTGGGCCTGACCGGTTTCCTGCTCGATCATCGTGACGAGTGGCGCTGGTTGTGGCGTCCGGCCGTGACTGGCGACTGGCTTCCGCAAACGGTCACCGTTAAGGCGCGCAAGGCTGCGGTCCGCTTTTACCGCATCGGGCCCGGAGGTCATCGGCTGGCCGGCGGACGCTCCGGGGCGTGGTGGTCGGTCGATGGCGGCCGGACCTGGCATCGATCCATCAGTCGGCAGCCAATGCCGATGGTCAGGGCTGTCGCCGGGCTGCCGGACGGGCGTCTGTGGTTCGCGACCGACGATGGCCTGTGGTGTTCGAACGATTTCGGCCGTCACATCGAGCCGGCCTTTTTACGCGGTGTTGATGTGACTGCCGTGGCGCGCGGTGCCGGGCGCGCGTCTTTACTGCTTGTGACCGGGCGCAGTCAGGTGCTCGGCCTGAATACCCTGAATGGCAGGACAGAACGATACGGTCTCAAACCTGTTGCCGCCGGGACCCTCCCCGTATCGATCGACCTGTCGCGGCTGGTGCATGACCTGCACTTCGGCCGGGGTGTGTTCGCCAGCCCGTGGTCGCTCCTGTGGAGCGATCTCACCGGGCTGGCGCTTGTTATTCTGCCGCTTAGCGGCCTGTTGTTCTGGTACCTGCCACGGCGCTGGCGGCGGCTGGCGAAACCGCAACGGCCGCCCGCACGGCAGCGCAGGTTGTCGATGCGCTGGCTGTTCCGGCTGCATGCACCGTTGATCGGCCTGCTGGCCGTTGTGCCAATCCTGTACCTCTCGCTGACCGGTATTCTGCTAGATCACCGTCAGGATCTGCGTGGCTGGATGAAATCGGTGATCATCAGCCGTGCCGGGTTGCCGCCGGTTTACGACATGCGAGGCTGGCAGGGCGAAATTCGGGATATTGTCGGTTATCCGGGTCAGCCGAACCGTTTCAGTCTCGCCTCGCGCTTCGGCATTTTTACGACACGGGATGGTGGTCATACCTGGCGGCGCGAAGTGTTGGGGAAGGGCGCTTGTTTTATCGTGACGTTGCGGCGAGTCGGGGACAGCCTCGCAGCCGGCGGTATGGGTTGCGCCAATCACCTTCGGGGGCGTCGGGGTTCATGGAGGCCGGTTCGTCACAGCGGTCATATGCCGTCGGATATCAGCACCGATGGCGTAGGCAACTGGTACTGGGTCAACCGCAAGGGCGTCAGGGTCGGCAAGCCGGGCCAGGCGTTGCATCCGGCTAGTGTGACACTGCCGGCGCAAGAGATGGTGCCGTGGTATTTCGTCATCGAGGCGCTGCACAGCGGCCTGCTTTTTCATGCACAATGGAAATGGCTCAACGATCTGTTCGCGATACTGGCGATCGTGCTGGTGCTGACCGGCCTGGTACGCTGGTGGCGGGTCAAATGGATCTGAAACTGTACGCGGCCTGCGAGCCCGAACCGGCGCCGCCACGCCGCAGACGGCTGCTGTTGCTGATGGTCTTGTCATTGTTCACCCACATCGTGGTCCTCGTCGGTAGCCGGGGGCCGGATGTCGTGGAGCGCGAACCATTGATGACATTGCGTTTCGTCCCGGTCACGCGCCCGGCATCCCGGCCGCCGCCTGTCCCGGCACCCGTGGCCGCCAGGCTATTGCCGAAACCTGTGCGCCGCTCGAGGCCGAGGCTGGTACAACACAGCCGGTCAAAACCGGCCAGAACACGGCGTGTCCGGCCACGCCGTCGGGTCGTCGAGCCGGCCGGCAGACAGACCATCAAACCGATTGGCCGCACGCCGGCAGCCCGGCCGGGCGTGCGCCCGGCGGCGATGCCCGCACCTGCCCCGAGCCGGGGGGTCGGGATCGTTCACCGGGTGCAGCCGGTCTATCCGTTGCTGGCGCGTCGCCGCGGGCTGCAGGGCCGTGTCGTGTTGCTGGTGACGGTGATGCCGGACGGGCGAGTCGGTCGTATCGTCGTGGCCGGCAGCAGCGGTTACCGGATCCTGGACGGGGCGGCGGTCAGAGCCATACGGCAGTGGCGTTTCAGGCCGGCATTGCGTGAGGGTGTCAGGATCCGTAGCGAGATACGGATCCCGGTCAGGTTCTCGCTTCGGGAGCAGGACGAAGATGATCCGTTCGAATGAAACGACTGATGTTATACCCGTGTCAGGAAGTGGTCTCAGGTCAGCCGGTATTTGCGGATCCGGTAGAGCAGCGTATCGCGTGTCAGACCGAGCAGGCGCGCGGCATGGCTACGGTTGCCTTGAGTCCGTTCGAGAGCCTGGCGGATCATGCTGATTTCGAGTTGTTCCATCCGGACACCGTCTTCGGGCAGTTTGAATGTGGTGCAAGCGGTACTGGCCGGTTCACGGATCTCATGCGGCAGGTTGGCGGTATCGACCGTACGACCGCTGAACAGGATCAACATCCGCTCACAGAGGTTGCGCAGTTCACGGATGTTGCCGGGCCAGTGATAGCTCATCAGGCAGTCCATGGCGGCCTTGCTGTAGGCTGGGCCCTCGAGACCGTGTTCCGTGGCCAGGCTCCGGTTCAGGTGGTTGACTAGTACAGGGATATCAGCACGTCGCTCACGCAGGGATGGCAGGGTCAGCGGTACGATGTTGAGCCGGTAATAAAGATCCTCACGGAATGCCCCGGCTTTTACCCGTTCAGCCAGGTCACGATTGGTAGCGGCAATGATGCGAACGTTGGCATGGTACGGGCGAGAATGTCCGAGTGGCTGGCATTCGCCGGATTCGAGGAAGCGCAGCAGCTTTGCCTGCAGCGCCATGGGTAGCTCGCCGATTTCATCGAGAAACAGCGTGCCGCCTTCAGCCTCACGAATGAAACCAGCCTGATCCTGACTGGCTCCGGTAAAAGCTCCCTTACGGTGACCGAACAGGGCCGATTCCGCCAGTGATTCGGGCAGTGCGGCGCAGTTGACACTGATAAACGGTGACGAGGCCCTGGAGCTGTGGGCATGGATCGCACTGGCGAACAGGTCCTTGCCGGTTCCGCTTTCGCCGAGCAGCAGCACGGGGACATCGGTTTGTGCGATGACCTGTGCGCTGCGGATCAGTTGTTGCAGTTCAGGCGCATCTCCAATGATTTTGTCAAAACCGTTCATGTCGTTGTTACCGCATTGTGTGATGGCTGGGGATCCGCTGCCGGAAGTCATGTCCTGCATGGGCCTCGTACTGCAGGGCCAGCCACAGCGTGGCGAGTGCCAGTGCAATGATGGTCAGGCCGATCAGTGGCCTCGCCAGCCGGTGATGTGCCATGCGCGCCATCCAGCCGCTGAATATACCGGCAGTCAGCACGGCCGGTAAAGTCCCGGCGCCAAACGTCAGCATCACCAATCCGCCCGTGATGCCGCTGCCCGTCGTCGTGGTCCAGAGCAGGGCAGAGTAGATCAGTCCGCACGGCAGCCAGCCCCATACCAGACCATACAGGAAGGCGTGCCCCGGGGTCTTGACCGGGATCAAGCGCCTGCCGATCGGCTCCAGTACGCGCCATACCGGCCGGCCGATACGCTCGATAACGGCGAAGTGCGGGAACCATCCGGCCAGGTACAGGCCGATGGCGACCAGAATGATCGTCGCCACCCCCAGCAAAATGATGCGACCACTCTCAGGTCCCATCAGCAACAGTACCTGCTCGCCGAAGGTTCCGGCAAGAATGCCGGCGAAAGTATAAGAGGTAACGCGGCCGAGACTGTAGGCGGACAGATAGGGCAGCATGCGCCAGCGCTGTCCGCGTACACCGGGAGGCAGGCCAAAGCTCAATGCACCGATGATGCCACCACACATGCCGATGCAATGTGGCGCGCTCAGCAGGCCGAGCAGAAAGGCAGTGGCATAGTTCAGTTCCACGGAGCAGTGGGGTTCCTCACTTCAACCCGACCATCATACTACAGCCGTGCGATCGGCTCAGAATACGATATTGAGCATGACCAGCGAGACGATCAGGAACAACACCGTCATGATACCGCCGGCGCGCAGGAAGTCTTTGACGCGGTATCCCCCCGGGCCCATGATCAGGGCGTTGACCTGGTGGGTGGGAATCAGGAACGAGTTCGACGTGGCGATCGCGACCGTGAGCGCGAAGATGCGCGGATCGCCGCCGACGCCGATGGCGATATTGACCGCCAGCGGCACCAGCAGCACCGTGGCGCCGACATTGGACATGATGAGGGTGAAGAACGTGGCCAGTACGGCAACGATGGCCTGGATGCCCCAGACCGGCACCCCGTCGAGCATTGCCAGCGTGCGTTGCGAGATCCAGGCGGCGGTGCCGGTTTCGGAGACGGCGTCACCGAGCGGAATCAGGCTGGCGAGCAGGAACACCGTCTTCCAGTCCACCGCCTGGTAGGCCTCGTCGATGCGCAACACCCGGGTGACGATCATGCCGAGCGCGCCGACCATCAGCGCGATCGCCAGTTGCAGATGCGTGAACAGTACCAGCCCGAGCGCCAGCGCAAAGAAGGTCAGCGCATGGGGCACCTTGTGGGGGCGCACGTCCTCGTGCGGATAGTCGGTGACGATCAGGAAATCCTTGTTGGCGGACAGTTCGTGCAGGCTGGCCCAGCTTGCGTGCACGACCAGCGTGTCACCGCCGTGCAGCACCTCGTCGCCGCGGTTCTCGCGGATGGTCTGATCGGCGCGCACGAGTGCCAGTGGATTGATGCCCCAGGTCTTGCTCAGGCGCAGGTCACGCAGTTTCTTGCCGATGATCTTGGAATGTGGCGGGATGACGATCTCGGCGATCCCGGCCAGGGCCGGGCTCAGGCGGCTGCCGAACACGTCGTCGAGGGTCTTCTTGGCCATGCAGTGGGTGCGTTCGGCGAATTCACGGATGTATTCCTCCTGGCCGATGACGACGAGCTTGCTGCCGATCCATACGTTTTCGTCGCGCACCGGCGCGATCATCACCTCCTCGCCATGGTAGAGGGCGATGATCGAGATCGAGTTGTCCATGTGGCTGATCTCGTCGATGGTCTTGCCGATCAGCTCGCTGTCCGGTGTGACCAGCAATTGCATCATGTCGCCGCCCATGCCATAGACCTCTTCAAGGTACCTGAGTGTGTTTCCGGGGCCGGCGGTATCCATTTCATCGGCATTGGCGGCGTGTGCCGGCAGCACATAGCGGCCGGCAATGACGAAATAGGCGATACCTGTGAGGATCAACACGATGCCGATCGGGGTCACGTCGAACAGGTGGAAGGTCGTCATCGCCTTGTCGGCGGGCAGGCTGGCGTTGGTGCGTGTGATCAGATCGTTGAGCAGGATCAGCGGGCTGGAGCCAACCATCGTGACGGTACCGCCGAGAATGGCGCAAAAACCCATTGGCATCAGCAGGCGTGACATCGGCAGGCCGGTACGGCGCGATATCCGGCTCACGACCGGCAGGAACAGCGCCGCGGCGCCAATGTTTTGCATGAAGCTGGAGATGATGCCGACAGTGCCGGAAATGATCGGAATGATGCGTTTTTCCGCCGTGCCGCCGATGCGCAGGATGACACCGGCCACACGCGACATCAGGCCGGTGCGGTCCAGGCCGGCGCCGATGATCATTACCGCCACGATCGACATCACCGCGTTGCTCGAAAACCCTTCGAACAGTTCGCCATCCGCCACCAGCGGTTGCAGGAGCTGGTTGAGCCAGGGTAGCTCGCGCGCGGTTTCCGGGAAATGGTGCTCCAGCCAGTTGATGAGCCGGCCGTCCTCGGTCTTGAACTTGCGGAAGAAGGTCGTCAGGCCCAGCACGAGCATGATCATAATCGCGGCCACATCGACGCGGACGACCTCGGAGACGAACAGGTAGATTGTGAACGCGAGCAGTATCAGCACCAGGATCATCTGTGGTGTCAGGGTGAGCTCGGTTCCCATGGGTCCTCTCGTACGCGGCGTTGATTGGACTCCAGTCTATGCCGACCACATTTTCAGTACAAGTTTTACTGGCGGCGGTAGCGCAGGTCGTACACCTCGTGGCCAAGACGCCTGCCCCGCTGTTCGTATTTTGTCTGCGGCCGCCCGCCACGGTCGGCATAGCCGTCGCCGGGCACGGTATTGATGAATGTTGGGCTCGTGGCCAGCACCGTGCGCATGTGTTCGGCGTAGTCCTGCCAGTCGGTGGCCATGTGCAGGATGCCACCGGGCTTGAGTACACGCGAAAGGACTTCGACGAAATCAGGCTGGACGATGCGCCGCTTGTGATGGCGTTTCTTGTGCCATGGGTCGGGAAAGAACAGGTAGATGCCGTCCAGCGATCCCGGCGGGAGCATGTGCGTCAGTACCTGCACGGCGTCGTGATTGACGATACGGATGTTTTTCAGGCCGTCCTGTTCGATGCGGATCAGCAGGTGGCCGACCCCGGGGCGGTGCACCTCGATGCCGAGATAGTCATGTTCCGGGTGGGCGGCGGCCATTTCCGCCAATGCATCGCCACGCCCGAAGCCGATCTCGACGAAACGCGGCGCCTGGCGGCCGAATACGGTATCCAGATCCAGTGGCGATGTATCGTACGCCAGCCCGTAACGTGGCCACAGGCGCTCCAGCGCGTTGCGCTGAGAGGCCGTCATGCGTCCCTGGCGCAGCACGAAACTGCGAATCGCGCGTTTTTTTCTGTCGTCCTCAGGCATCGTGAGACGAACACGGAGTACACAGAGGCACGGAGACACGGAGGTCGTCTTGTCCGGGTTGCCGTTCTCCGTGCCTCTGTGCCTCTGTGTGCTCTGTGTCGATGTCGTGCGTCAAAAGAAAAGCCCGTCCAGCGGCGAGGAGGCGCTGGCGAAGCGTTTTTTCGGCATGCGTCCGGCGAGGAAGGCCTCGCGTCCGGCCTCGATACCCTTTTTCATCGCCGATGCCATCAGGACGGGGTCTTTCGCCGCGGCGATGGCGGTGTTCATCAGCACGCCGTCGCAGCCCAGTTCCATGGCGATGGCCGCGTCCGATGCCGTGCCCACGCCGGCATCGACCAGGATCGGCACACGGGCGTTTTCGACGATGGTGAGGATGTTGTAGGGATTGCGTATCCCCAGCCCCGAGCCGATCGGCGCCGCGAGTGGCATGACGGCCACGCAACCCATCTCTTCGAAGCGTTTGGCCACGATCGGATCGTCGTTGGTATAGACCATGACCTTGAAGCCTTCCCTGATCAGTGTCTCGGCCGCTTCCAGCGTCTGTACGATGTCGGGGAACAGCGTCTTTTCATCACCCAGCACCTCGAGCTTGACCAGATCATGGCCGTCGAGCAGTTCACGCGCCAGGCGGCAGGTGCGTACCGCGTCGTCGGCCGTGTAGCAGCCGGCCGTGTTGGGCAGGTAGGTGTAACGGTCCGGCGGCAGGGTGTCGAGCAGGTTGGCCTCGCCCGGGTTCTGGCCGATATTGGTGCGCCGTATCGCCACGGTGACGATCTCGGCGCCGCTGGCCTCGACCGCGGCCTTTGTTTCCGCCATGTCCTTGTATTTGCCGGTGCCGACCAGCAGGCGGGACCGGTATTCGACCCCGGCGATCACCAGCGGGTCGTTATGCAGGGTTTCGGTATTGGTCATCAGGTTTTCACTCCGGCTTGTGCGGTGGGTCAGCCACCGCCGATGGCCCGCACGATCTCGATCCGGTCGCCTTCGGCCAGCACGTGTTCGGCCAGGCGGCTGCGCGGCACGATGTCGAGATTGACCTCCATGGCCAGCTTTTCGCCGCTCAAACCCAGTATCTCGATCAGTTGCGCGGCCGTGGTTTGCGCGGGTATTTCGCGGGTCTCGCCGTTGACGGTGACTTGCATGACGGCTCCGTGAATCGTTCGGGAATGGAGATTCTACACCAAACCGGGGCCGGCCCGCACCGGCTTGCAAAGCGCGGCCAAACCCCGCAAATTATCACGATGCACAGCGAGGACATCATTCATCCCGAGGCCGCCGGCACCCTGGACGGGTTGTTCCGCGAGCGGGTGCACCGCTCCGGTGACGACGTGGCCTATCAGTACCACGACGGCGAGGGCTGGCGCGAAGTGACCTGGAACACGGTCAACGGGCAGGTACAGGCCTGGCAGCGGGCGCTGGCCGGCGAGGATCTGCAGCCCGGAGATCGCGTGGCCCTGTTGCTGCCAAATTCGGTGGACTGGGTGGTGGCCGAGCAGGCCGCGCTGGGGCTCGGCCTGGTGGTGGTGCCACTGTACACCGACGACCGCCCCGACAATGTGGCCTACATTCTCGAGGATGCCGCCGCGCATCTGATCGTCATCGGCAATCGCAGGCTGTGGAAACGCTTTGGCCCGGCCCTGCGAGGTGTCGGCTGCCTGCGGCGCATCCTGTTGCTCGACGATGAGGACGCCAATCCGGCCGATCCCGGCGATCCACGCGTGCGTCCGGTACCGGAGTGGCTGGCGTCGGGCAAGGGCGAAATCCGCCTGCACCGCAGTGATGGCGACGAGCTGGCCACGATCGTCTATACCTCGGGCACTACCGGGCGACCCAAGGGCGTCATGCTCAGTCATCGCAATATCCTTTCCAACGCCCACAGCGCGTTACTGTGCTTCGATGTCTATCCGGACGACCAAAGCCTGTCGTTTCTGCCGTTGTCGCACACCTTCGAACGCACCGCCGGCTACTATGTGCCAATGATGGCCGGCAGCCGGGTGGCCTATTGCCGTTCCATCGCCCAGCTGGCCGAAGACATGCAGCAGATCCGTCCGACCAAGATGATCGTCGTGCCGCGCATCTTCGAGCGCATCCACGCCCGTATCCGCCAGCAACTCGAACGCCAGTCGGCGCTTGCGCGGATGCTGTTCGATCTCACCGTGGCCGTGGGCTGGCGGCGTTTCGAGCGCCGCATGGGGCGCGCCGGTTGGCGGCCTTCGCAGTGGCTCTGGCCGCTGCTGGACCGCCTGGTGGCCGGCAAGATACGCCAGCGGCTCGGCGGACGCATACGCATTCTCGTCAGCGGCGGTGCGGCTCTGTCACCCGAGATCGCGCGGGTGTTCATCGGCATGGGGCTGGACATCGTGCAGGGCTACGGCATGACCGAGACCAGCCCGGTGGTCAGCGGCAACCCGGTCGATGACAACATTCCTTCCAGTGTCGGCGTGCCGTTGCCGGGTGTCGAAGTGCGCATCGGCGAGGGCGACGAGCTGCTCGTACGCAGCCCCGGTGTCATGCTCGGCTACTGGAACAACCACGCCGCCACGGCCGAGATCATCGAACCGGACGGTTGGCTGCACACCGGTGACTGCGCACGTATCGAGAACCGACACATCTTCATCACCGGGCGCATCAAGGACATCCTGGTGATGTCCAATGGCGAGAAGGTGCCGCCGGCCGACATGGAGGCGGCGATCCTGATGCATCCTTTGTTCGAGCAGTGCCTGGTCCTGGGCGAGGGCCGTTCCTATCTCTCCGCGCTGGTGGTGCTCGACGGCGAACAGTGGTTCCGGCACGCGCAGGAACTGGGAGTCGATCCCATGGACCGGGACGCATTGCAATCAAAACCGGTCGAGCGCCACCTGTGCCGGCTGATCACCGGTCAGCTCGGGAATTTTCCGGGCTATGCGCGGATCCGCCGGGTATGCGCCACGCTGGAGCCGTGGACGGTGGACAATGGCCTGATGACACCGACCATGAAGGTCAAGCGCCAGCAGGTGATGCGGCACCACGCCGCCGACATCGAGCGGCTCTACACAGGTTGAGCCTTCGAGGGGCCGTCACAGGATTGTTCAGGGTTCTATCCACACCAGCACGCCGCTGCTGACCATGTCGAACAACCGGATCACGTCGTCGTTGCGCATGCGTATGCAACCCTTGGAGGCCGGTTTTCCGATACGCCCCTCTTCATGGGTGCCATGGATATAGATGAAGCGCGCATGCGAATCCACGTCACCGCCACGGTTGCGGCCCGGTTCCAGCCCCTCCAGCCACAGGATGCGGCTGGTAACGTAGTCGTCGCTGGTGGCGCGGTCATCGTGCACGATGTCGGCGATCCGGTGGGTGTTGACCCGGGCGCGAAAGATCGTCCCCGCCGGCGCCCCGGCGCCGATGGTCTCGCGGATGCGATGCGCCCCCAGTGGTGTCTGCAGGCTGCCCTTGCGGTTGCCGATGCCCCTGACGGCCGTCGAGACCGGCCAGTCGGCCACCCAGGCGCCGTTGCGGTAAAGGTACAGGCGCTGTTCGTTGATGCGCACGACGATGACATACCCCCCCGGCGACGGGCCGTAACGGGTCAGCATCTCGGTGGAAGGATCATCCATGGCCATGGTGGCCAAGGGTAGCACGATCAACAGGCCGAGCAGCAATCGCGCGAGGGAATCAGTACGAACACTTGCCATGGGCCTTCCTGATCCGGTAGCGAATGTACCAGCGCGCCCGTTTTCCCTTGACGAACATCTTGCCCATGCTGCGCGTGCCGTGCGCCTTGACCAGGCGGAAGGTATCGTGACCGAAGAACGTGGCATCGCCGACGATGTTGCCGGCCGTCACTTTTACACATACATCGAAATCGTTGGTGTTGCGTGCGCGGTAGCGGATCCCGGCATCGTAGCGTTGCTTTTCAATATATACGCCGGCACGTACACCGCCAATCTTCCACTCGGTTTGTTTCCGAACGTTCCTGTTCACACAGCCGCCAAGCAGTAGTGACGCTGCCAGAAACGACAGAATAAAACGGGTCTTCAAGTATCTGCTCCATGTTGTTGCGGGTGTGAATACAGGTATAAACGTTTTCGCAACGCTATGCCAGCATCGGCCGCGCAAATCGATTGGAGAGAAGACAAAAGACTGGAGCGGGTGATGGGAATCGAACCCACGTTAGAAGCTTGGGAAGCTTCTGTTCTACCATTGAACTACACCCGCATGTACCGCCGGAAAGATACAGGAGAACGGGCATGACCGGCAAGCGGCGGACCGGAGCGGAAGCCCGGCCCGTGTTCAGCAGCTGTTGCCGTTGCGTCTAACCCTGAAGCGCATCGTCCAGCGCGCGCGATAACGCGGGTCGTAGGCGCGCACACGGCCGAAATAGCGCATCTGGCCAGGCTCCAGGCGTACCCAGCCACGCGGGTGATCGATATACACGATGTTGACCCGGTTGATGGCCATGACCCTGACGCACACTGCCCGGGCCCGCTGGTTGATGGCGCGGTAGTGGATAGCGCGGGGTGTCGGCCTGCGTTCGAACACCACCCCGAGTACGGTGCGCGCCGGCTTCCAGCCGCTTGCGGTCCGGGACGGGGTGCAGGCCGCAAGCGTCAGACTCATGGCGATGATGGTTATTATCAACAGGTTTTTTTTCATTTTGGCGTTTCCTGGCTCGGCTGACAGGGATTCCCGTATCCCTCATTAAGTCCATTTGTCAGGCGTACAGGCGGTCTCGTCGTTCCGGCACCAGTCTGGCCCTGGCCAGGTGCTCGTGCAGCTTGCGCGGCGCGAGTTTGGTCAGGTCCCGGGGCAGTTCGGACACGTGCAGATGGGCGTGTTCCAGCACCCTTCTGAGC
>WFUO01000006.1 GCA_015484945.1 Gammaproteobacteria bacterium
AAGAACGTTCTGAATGGCCTGTGGGGCCCGGCGGTATCCAAGAACCCCTACCTGTACTTCAAGTTCAAGGGGGGCAACAAGGGTGATACCGTCACCATCAGCTGGGTCGATAACAAGGGTCAGAGCGACAAGCGTTCGCTCAAGATCCGCTAAGTCCGGGAGGAGACAATGATGAAAAAAATACTGATCCTGGCCGCAACCCTGAGTATCGCTGCCGGCGGCATGATGTCCGCATCCGCCTCGCCGCAAAGCGATCTCAAGGCCTTCCGTGCCTATTTCAAGAATAAGTTCCCCAACGTCAAACTGCAGGACTACAAGAACGGCATCTACGCTCTCGACAAGGACCGTTACGAGGCGTGGATCGAGTTCGAAAGCTTCGCTCCCCCCTATGAGGGCGGTGTCGAGGTTGGCAAGAAGCTGTTCAACAAGCCCCTGCCCAATGGCAAGACGTTGGCAAGCTGCTTCAAGAACGGTGGCATTGGCATCCGCCAAAACTTCCCCTACTTCGACAAGAAGACGGGCAAGGTCATCACGCTGGAGGCTGCCATCAACAAGTGCATCGTCAAAAACGGCGGCAAGAAGCTGAAGTGGAAGAAGGGCAAACTGGCAGCCATCTCGGCCTATATGGGCTTCACGTCACGCGGCAAGAAGATCAACATCAAGGTGCCGAACGATCCGCGCGCCCTGGCGATCTACAACCGCGGCAAGCGTCACTTCTACGCCAAGCGTGGCCAGCTCAACTTCTCGTGCGCGGACTGCCACGTTTACAACGCCGGCAGCATGATCCGTGGCAACCTGCTCAGTCCGGCACTGGGTCACGTCACCCACTTCCCGGTCTGGCGCAAGAAATGGGCCAGGAAGACTGCCGCCAAGAAAGGCAAGTCCGGACCACTGGATGGCTTCGGTACCCTGCACCGTCGTTATGGCGGCTGCAACAAGCAGGTACGCGCCAAGCCGTTCAAGGCCCAAAAGGCTGAATACACTGCGCTGGAATACTTCCACACCTACATGAGCAACGGCATCGCCGTAAACGCGCCGGGCCTGCGCCAGTAACAACGGCTCACCTGTGGAGTACAAGGCCGGTCTGGAAACAGACCGGCCTTTTTTTGTGTCTCATATCGGGCGGTAATCAACACGAAGACCGCACGCCAGCAAATGATGTTGCCACGGGGAGTACGAGAAAAATCCGGCATGAGTCGCCGGCATGCCGATGACCAGCGCGGGCGCCACCAAACCCCGGTGGACGCGTGCGGTCTGCCAGCGTCTGACAGGCCGCGTGGAACCTCCAGGCCAGCAGATTGTCAACTACCGCATGAAGCCATACGGGGAGATAACCGGCTGGCGCACCACCTCGGGGCATCGATCATATCCATAATATTAACAAGAACTTATCAACCAATGACGGTGACGCCGAGATGATAACAATCGGTAGTATTTTCACGCATGGCAAGGTATAGTTAGGCAAATTGCGCCTGATGCGTCCGGCTTGCGATACGGCGCTCAGGTGTCGTAACAAACCATAGCTAAAATGAAAACAATCAAACCTTTACCATTGAGCAGTGATTCGTCCTCGCCTCTGCCACTCGCGAGGGCGTCATTCGAATACAGCGGAGGAAATGGCCAATGAATATGTCTCGTCGCGAGTTCCTGCAAATGCTGGCGGTTGCCAGTGCTGCGGGCATCAATCTGTCAGCCTGCGATTCCGGCTCGCAGAGCGATCAGGGCTCCACCAGTTCGACAAGCGGTCCCAAGCCACAAAAGAGTCCGAGCGACATCTACGAACTGCCCAAATACGGGAATGTCTCGCTGATGCACTATACGGATTGCCACGGCCAGCTCCTTCCGATCTACTTCCGTGAGCCAAACATCAATCTGGGCGTGGGCAGCATGAAGAACAAGCCGCCGCATCTGGTTGGCGAATACCTGCTGAAGAAATACGGCATCAAGCCCAACACCCCCGAGGCGCATGCGTTTACCTATCTCAACTTCGAGGAAGCGGCGCGCAAATATGGCAAGGTCGGCGGCTTTGCCCATCTCGCCACACTGGTCAAGCATATCCGCGCCCAGCGGCCTGGCGCCTTGCTGCTCGATGGCGGCGACACCTGGGGCGGCGGTTCCGGCACCGGCCTGTGGACCAATGCCCAGGACATGGTCGATGCGCAAAAACTGCTCGGCGTGGATGTCATGACCGCGCACTGGGAATTCACCTTTGGCGCCAAGCGCGTCAAGGAGGTCGTAGAGAAGGATTTCAAGGGTCATATCGACTTCGTCTGTCAGAATGTTGTTGACAAGGAATTCGAGGAACGTGTCTTCGACCCGTATGTGATCAAGGAAATCAACGGGGTGCCGGTTGCCATCATCGGCCAGGGCTTCCCGTACACGCCGATCGCCAACCCACGCTACATGGTGCCAGACTGGTCGTTTGGCATTCAGGATGAAAACATGCAGGAGGCGGTCGATGAAGCGCGTGGCAAGGGCGCCCAGGTCGTCATCGTCGTCTCGCACAACGGCATGGATGTGGACCTGAAGATGGCCAGCCGCGTCACCGGTATCGATGCGATCATGGGCGGCCACACCCACGATGCGGTACCGGCCCCGGTCGAGGTCAGCAACGCCAAGGGCAAGACCCTGGTCATCAACTCCGGCTCCAATGGCAAGTTCCTGTCCGTACTCGACCTGGACGTCAAGGATGGAAAGGTTCGCGGCTACAAGTACAAGCTGCTGCCGGTCTTCTCCAATCTCATCAAGCCGGACCCGGCCATGAGCGCGTATATCGAAAAGATGCGCAACCAGGATGTCACCTTCCGTGGCGAAACTTTCAATATGAAGAAAAAACTGGAAACCAAGCTGGCCGTGGCCGGTGACGTGCTCTATCGACGTGGCAACTTCAACGGCACCTTCGATCAGCTCATCTGTGATGCGCTGATGGAGGTCCAGGATGCGCAGATCGCCTTCTCGCCTGGTTTCCGCTGGGGGGTCAGTGTGCTGCCGGGCCAGGACATCACGTTTGAGCACATCATGACGCAAACGGCCCTGACCTACCCGGTCGTTACCCGAAACGAAATGACCGGCAAGATGATCAAGACCATCCTCGAGGATGTGGCCGACAACCTGTTCAACACCGATCCCTACTACCAACAGGGTGGTGACATGGTACGCGTCGGTGGCCTGAAATACGCGATCGATCCGACCCAGAAGATCGGCAAGCGCATCAGCGACATGACGCTTGACGGCAAGCCGATCGAACCAAACAAGAAATACACGGTCGCCGGCTGGGCCAGCGTTCAGAAACCGCTCGAAGGCAAGGCCATCTGGGATCTGTGCGTCGAGTACCTCAAGGACAAGGGCACCATCAAGATCTCGGAACTCAATGTTCCCAAGATCAAGGGCATCTCCAACAACATGGGTATTGCCGACGTCTGACGGCAACCCTGTCAATCAGATACGAACCCCGCCACCTGGCGGGGTTTTTTATTCAAAACCCTGAGTGTATGGATTCAACACGAAGAACACGGAGGCCCGGAGACACAGAGGTAAAACGATAGTTATTCCGCCTGCAAACAGCCGGCATCGTGAACAGCCGCCTTTGTCTTTCTCTGTGTCTCCGTGACTCAGTGATCTCTGTGTTTTTCTCATTTCACTGGAATTACCGAGTACAGCAACTCGGCGGCAAGCGGAGAGATTGCACCATCCCGCCCCGATCCTGTATCGTGCACCCATGAACGACCACGACCGGCAGTTACGCATCACCGAGATCTTCCTGTCACTGCAAGGTGAGAGCCGTACCATCGGACTGCCTACGGTCTTCGTGCGCCTGACCGGATGCCCGTTACGATGCGGCTACTGTGATACCGAATATGCCTTCAGCGGAGGAGAATGGCTTGACCTGGACGACGTGCTTGAAACCGTGGCAAGCCATTCCTCCCGTTATGTAACTGTCACCGGTGGCGAACCGCTGGCACAGAAGGCATGCATTGCCTTGCTGCAGACGCTGTGTGAGGCCGGCTACGAGGTCTCACTTGAGACCAGCGGCGCCCTGCCCATCGACGATGTCGATCCCAGGGTCAGCATCGTCATGGATATCAAGACACCGGGTTCGGGAGAACACGAACGCAACCTTGGCACTAACATCCCGCTGCTGCGAGGCAAGGACCAGATCAAGTTCGTGATTTGTGACCGCAAGGACTACGAATGGTCGCTCGAGTGGCTGCGTGGGCATGAACTGCCCGCGGGTATCGAGATCCTGTTTTCACCGGCCTGGGGTGAGATGGAACCTGCCGAGCTGGCCCAGTGGCTGCTCAACGACCATGTTCAGGCCCGCTTCCAGATCCAGTTGCACAAGTTTCTCTGGGGCGACGCACGCGGAAGGTAGCCGGTATGGACAAGGATACCCGACAGGCTGTGGTACTGGTATCGGGCGGGCTCGACTCCGCCACGACGCTGGCGATTGCCCGGGATCAGGGCTTCGAATGCCACGCCCTGAGTTTCGATTATGGCCAGCGACACGATGCGGAACTGCATGCCGCCAGCCGGATCAGCGAGGCGCTGGGCGCCGTCGAACACAAGACCATACGCATCGATCTCGGCACGATCGGCGGCTCGGCCCTGACAGACACCGGCATCGATGTACCAGAAGCGCCAACCACCGGCATCCCCGTCACCTATGTCCCTGCACGCAACACCGTGTTTCTGGCGTTGGCGCTGGGCTGGGCCGAAGTACTGGGATCAGACGATATCTTTATCGGGGTCAATGCGGTCGATTACTCGGGCTATCCCGATTGCAGGCCCGGGTTTATCACCGCTTTCGAGAACATGGCAAGATTGGCGACCCGGCGCGGTATCGAAGGCCATCCGTTGCGGATTCATACTCCGTTGATCGATCTTGGCAAGGACGAGATCATCCGCACCGGGCTGCGGCTGGGCGTGGACTACGGCCTGACCGTCTCATGTTACCAGGCCGACAGCGACGGGCGCGCCTGCGGACGCTGCGATTCCTGCCGCTTGCGCCGTGAGGGTTTCCTTCGGGCCGGGATAGACGACCCAACAAGATACAGATAAATCGTTGATTTATATGTACTCTCCCGCCAGATGGTTACATCACCCATTCATTGCGGTACAATGCCGGAACAAATCTGATAATCGAGTGTCAAGCTCCATTGTCCCGTTTTGAGGCCTGGCCAACATACCATAACAATGCCGTCTGTCTCTGCAGGATGATGAGCGCCAAGGGGAGACTGCCATGCTATTCGACAACTTTTCCGACGCCTGGTCCACCATGTTGTGGTCGATCTTCGGGATCGCCCTGGTCATGGGACTGCTGGTCAACAAGACCAATTTCTGCACCATGGGTGCCGTATCCGACTGGGTCAACATGGGTGACAAGGGCCGCATGCGGGCCTGGCTGTTCGCCATCGCGCTGGCCATCCTCGGTATAACGTTGTTCGAGAAATTCGGCATACTCAGTGTCGATCATACCTTTCCACCCTACCGGCACGGTACTTTCCGTATCAGTGAATACCTGCTCGGCGGTTTCATGTTCGGCATCGGCATGACCCTGGCCAGTGGCTGTGGCAACAAGACCCTGATCCGTATCGGCGGCGGCAATATCAAGTCCATCATGGTTGCCATCATCATCGGCATCATCGCCTACTTCATGGTCAACCCGTTCCCGGGCTCTGACAAGACCTTGATGTCGGTACTGTTCGAACCGTGGATGAAACATCTGCGTTTCAGCGTGGGTGAGCACCAGGATATCGGTGCGTTGCTTGGCAGCAAGGACAATCTGGCCAGCATGCGCTTCTATAGCGGCCTCGCCATCGCGGGTCTGCTGCTAATCTATATCTTCAAGTCGTCCGAGTTCCGCCGCAATTTTGATAATGTCCTCGGTGGCCTGGCGGTCGGCCTGGCCGTCATCGCCGCCTGGTATGTCACCGGCACGATCAAGGTCGAGGCTGACAATTTTGGTGAAAAGACCCAGGTCTCGTTGCGCAAGTTCGTTGCCGACTGGGATACTTTTGTTGAAGAAGACGACGAAGAAAACGCGCCCAAGCTGATCAAGCCGGTCGAAAGTTTCAGCCTGGGCACCCAGTCATTCACGTTCATCAACCCGATGGGTCAGACCGTGCGCGCCGTGGCCAACAAAATGGAAAAACCCTACTGGACCTTCGGCGTGATGGCATTTTTTGGGGTCATTCTCGGCTCATTCCTGTGGGCGGTGCTCTCACGCAGTTTCCGGATCGAGTGGTTTGCCTCGTTCAAGGACTTCGGCAGCCATTTCATCGGTGCGATACTGATGGGCTTTGGTGGCGTGCTGGGCCTGGGTTGCACCATCGGCCAGGGCGTTACCGGCTTCTCCACCCTTGCGCTGGGTTCGATACTGACATTCATCAGCATCGTCTTCGGCTCCGCCCTGACGATGAAGATCCAGCTCTATCGGATGATGTACGAAGACGCCAGCTTTGGTGCAGTACTCGTCACATCGCTGGTTGACCTGAAACTGCTGCCCAAGGGCATGCGCAAGCTGGAAGGTGTCTGATGGAATGCCGGATTCGCGGGGCTTGAGATTCCCCGTGAATCCGGTAGAATGCCGCTCTTCCGGGTCGTTAGCTCAGTCGGTAGAGCAGTTGGCTTTTAACCAATTGGTCATAGGTTCGAATCCTATACGACCCACCATACCCACGAAAAACCCGCGCCAGGCGCGGGTTTTTTCATATACACGAGTGGTTCATATCCACACGGAGAGCGCCAAGATACGGGGTACCCCGACGACGCTGACCGGCATTATGTTTCCTGCCAGGGCATTAAGAACCATGACGGTGTCGTTACAACACGGCGTACACAGAGCAGTCACTGAGACTACAGAGGGTATTGGATGAATGCTCCCTCTACGGGCCATGGCAGCGGTATTGATGGTTGCTTGCTGGCGCGCCCGAGCCCCGGGGCCTGGCAGGCGGCATGGCGCGTCACGGATGACGCGCAGCGGACACCGCCCCACGGACGACGGTGCGTTGGCCGCGGCAGCCGCATGACGGTCCCGGCGAGGGAGACACGCGCACACTCAACCGGCAAGCCGTCGGCATGGCCATGGATGAAGTTTTACCACGTTATCAGGTGTAGTAGTTCAGACTTGGTCTGACAACCGCCCGGGACGGCGGCGTGGCACGCCACGGATGGGACGTCGAGCGGCTTCAGCCGATGCTCCGGGATACGCACGCGGAATCCACGTGACACCGGGCCGGGACGATTGGCCGCTGGCCTGATACCGTATCGGACTGGCATTCGAGTCAGGTTTTATTCTTGCTTTGTCAGATCGGGTCTGAACTACTACATATCAGGACATCCACAATCTTTCTCCGTGACTCCGTGCCTCTGTGTGCTCCGTGTCAGGCTCGTGCTGTTTGCCGGCGTAAAGTTTCCTGTTGGCGTTCTTTGCGTTACCTCACGCACTCAGCAGCCATTCCCTGTGTTCTGTGGTTGGCGCCATGCTTTTCTCTATGGTCTTTGTGCAGCCCTCCATGTGCTTCGTGTTGATCCGTCAATTAGCCCGCGAGACTAATGCCCTTCCCTGGCCATGCGCTGCAGGCGCGTCGTGGCCAGTTGCGCGGCGCTGCTGCCGGGGAAACGCTTGATCACTTCCTGCAGCATCGAACGGGCCTTGGCCCATTCCTTGAGCTCATACCAGGTAAAGCCCGACTTGAGCAGAGCATCCGCCACCTTGGGGCTGCCGGGATACGACTTGATGACTTTGTCGAATTCCTTCAACGCCTGCTTGAAACGCCGCGAGACATAGTTGGCCTCACCCAGCCAGTACTGGGCATTGTCGGCATAGCCGCCACGCGGGTACTGCTTAAGGAAGCTACTGAAGGCCTTGATCGATTCTTCGTATCGTCCCTGGCGCAACAACGCAAAGGCCGCTTCGTATGCCTTACGCTCGGCCGCGGAAGGCGACACCGCCGGGTTGCCGGTGGCTGGTGTCGCCGCCGGTCCGCTTGACGGTGTTGTGGTGCCAGGTGACTTGTCGCCCGGCGCGGCGGCCGTCCCCCCCCTGCGTTCGAGTTCCCGAAGCCGGCGGTCGATATCCAGATACAGCTCACGCTGCCGGCGCTTGACGCCTTGCATGTCGTGCTGCATCTCCTCGAGCTGGCCACGCAACTGCCGAATCTCCTTCTCAAGCTGATCGAGGCGTTGCAACAGTTCGAGTACGCTGCTGCGGGCAGGCGCCGGAGCCCTAGGTACGGTGGCCTGGGACCCGGTGCTTGCCGGCGTATCCGCGGCCATACCGGAAACCGGCATCACCAGCATCAGTACCAGCCATAGTGGCCGAACGGAAAATCTGTTCATGTCATGCCTCATTGTCTGCTCGTATAGACGATCTCAACACGCCGGTTACGGCGCCAGGCCGTTTCGTCGTGACCTGCCTGTGCCGGGCGCTCCTCACCATAACTGATGACCTTGATCTGCCCGTCCGTGACCCCCAGCAGCAACAGCATCCGGCGCACGGCACGGGCACGGCGTTCGCCCAGACCGATATTGTACTCACGCGAACCGCGCTCGTCTGTATGCCCCTGCAATATGACACGCGCCCCCGGATGGGAAGCCAGATAGCGCGCATGGGCGGTAATGATGGCCTTGTATTCGTCCTTGATGTCGCTCTGGTCGTAGTCGAAATAAATGATCTTCTTGCCCAGGGGGGTGGAGGGATCGTCCAGCGAACCAATCGAGACCCCGGCCTGCCCTTTCAATCCGCGCGTGGCGGCACCATTACCACCTGTATCCTGGCCGGCATTCCCGCGCGCCGAGTGATCGACCACCTCGGGTTTCCTTGTGTCGGTTCGGGTTTGTGGGCCACAGGCGCTCAACAGAACAAGACCGGTGACGAGAATGACGATTCTGGCTAGGTTGTTCATTGCTGCTCCTTGTTCAAGGTTTCCTGAATGGTTCCCAGACGGGTTCGCGTACATCGCCGGTCTGCAATCGCAGACGCTGGCTGACCCGGCCATCAGCTGACACCACATGCAGTACGCCCCTGCCACGATATTCCGCGGCATAGATGACCATGCTGTCGTTCGGCGCCCATGAGGGCGACTCATCCAGGCGCCCCTTGCTGAGCACCTTGATCTGGCCGGTGGACAGCTCCATGACGGCGATCCTGAAACCGGTGCCGTCGTGATGCACCATGACGATGGACTTTCCATCGGATGAGTAGGCGGGACTTGCGTTGTACCTGCCTTCGAAGGTCAGACGGCGGGCGCGTCCGCCGCTCACCGGGATGCGATAGACCTGTGGCCGACCGCTGCGGTCGGACGTAAAGACCAGGTAACGACCATCGGGCGAGAATGCCGGTTCGGTATCGATGGCGGTGTTTCGGGTCATGCGCCGCAGGGCCCCGCTGGCCAGATCCAGCAGATAAATCTCGGGGTTGCCTTCAAACGAGAGTGTCACGGCCAGCATGCGGCCATCCGGCGACCACGCGGGTGCGCCATTGATGCCGGGACGCGCCGAAACCAGCTTGCGGTTGCCGCTGGACAGATCCTGCACATAGATCGCCGCCTGTCCGTTTTCGAATGATACATAGGCCATGCGCTTGCCATCCGGCGACCATGCCGGTGACATGATCGGTGCAGAGGCGCTATGCACCGTAAACGGCCCGTGACCATCGGAATCGGCAACGCGCAGCGCATAGCGCGGGCCCTTGCCCGGAATGGTGATACGCGTGACATAGGCGATACGCTGGCTGAAGGCGCCTCGACGACCAGTCAGCTTCTCGTAGATGATGTCGCTGATGCGGTGCGCGGCCAGACGCAGCTTGCCGGGCGCCACATGCAGGCGGTGACCGGCAAGCTGGCGGATCTTGTAGGCCGGCACACCGGGCTGATGAACACGCGCCTTGCTGTAGATATCGAACAGCTGAAACTGAACGAAATATCCGCCCTTGCCATCGGGTTGCAGGCTGCCCACCACCAGACTCTCTACCCCGAGCACCTGCCAGTTGCGGAAGTTGACCTCACCGCCGTGATGGGGGCGCTCGATGAACCTTTCCTCGGGAGTAAAACGAAACAAGCCGGTACGGTACAAATCGTTCCTGATGATGGTGGTAATGTTCACGGCAGGGGCCGCGCCACTGCCATTCCACTTGAACGGCACAATGGCAATGGGCATCTTGCCCTCAACCCCCGAGGTGATCTCTATGTCGAGCAGCGCATGGGCAGGGCCCATGACCAGCAGCATCAGAAGAGCGATGACGGGATTGCGCATGTTTGTGTCCATTCAGTTTTCCGGATTGAAGGTGAATCGGATATCACGGTCGAACACCGCCGGATCGGGCGGCGGCGGCAGCGGGGATGCCTTGAGCACGGCGGTGCGCACCGAACGCTGGAAGGCAACCGCGTTGCCGGTACATTTTGTCACATTTACGCTGACCACTTCACCACCGGGGATCTGCCGGACCAGCACCACGCAGGTATCGCCCTTGCGCACGCTCGGCGGCCGGCGCCAGTGCCGCTTGACGGCATCGTGAATACGCAGCATGTACTTCTGCCGCAGGCTAAGCAACTGTTTCTGGCGCGCCGCCCTGCGCGCCCTTTCCTCGGCCTCCATGGCGCGCCGCATCTCGGCCTCGCGCCGCCGCCGGGCGGCCGCTTCGCGCGCCCTGCGTTCCTCAGCCGCCTTTTTCGCCCGCAGCTCGGCCAGGCGTTTGGCTGCCGCCTGACGTTGCTTTTCGGCCTGCTGCCGTTGCTTGCGCAGCCGGGCCAGGCGGCGTTCCTCGGCCAGGCTTTGGCGCCGCAGGGCGGCCTCGCGCGCACGCTGCTGCCGCAGGCGCCGGCGCTGCTCGGCCTGGCGTTTTCTCAATGCCGCCAGTCGGCGTTGCTCTCGCAGACGCGCCTGCCGCGCGCGCCGGGCCTGTTCCTCGAGCCGTCGCTGGCGTTCGCGCTCACGTACCCGGCGCCGGCGTTCACGCTCCTGGATACGCCGCATCTCGGCCACGATATCGCGCTCACGCACGGCACGCGCCTGAACGATGCGCACCTGGTCCGCACCAGCCTCATCCACGCGCGGGAGCGGGGCGGAATCCATCCCGACCAGCAGCACCGCGATGAGGGCCACATGCAGGCCAAGCGCAATAACGAACGGCCACAGGTTTTCACGCACCAGGCGCAGCATCAGCGCCTCCGTTGCGGGTTGCGCGTGACCAGCCCGACACTGGGCACTCCGGCCTGCTGTACCAGTACCATGGCCTCGACCACACGCGCATAGGCGACATCATCGTGTCCTCGAATCATGACCCGGGTGCCTGGCCGCATGCGCCTGAGAGCCTTCACATAGGCGACGATGCGCGCTGGCGTCGAGGGTTTTTTCTCGCTGTCAATGAACAGCCTGCCGCGGGCATCCACGGTGATGACCAATGGACGCTTCTGTTTGGGAGACATCGGCCGCGCGCTGGCCTGTGGCAGATCGACATGCACCCCCTGAGTCAGCAGCGGCGTAGTGACCATGAAAATCACCAGCAGCACCAACATGACATCGATGTACGGCACCACGTTGATCTCGGACATCTGGCGTCTTCTTGCGCGTTTGCCGGCCATCAGCGGTCTCTCCTCATTGACCCAGGCACCGACATGCCTCAACCATCCTCGTGCACATGCCGTTGCAGGATACTCGAGAACTCTTCCAGAAACGCATCATAGCGTGTCTCCAGCCGTTCGACTTGGTTCACGAAGCGGTTGTATGCGATCACCGCCGGAATCGCCGCGAACAGACCCATGGCGGTGGCGATCAGGGCCTCGGCAATGCCGGGCGCAACCAGCGACAGGGTGGCCTGCTCCACATGCCCGAGCGCGCGGAAGGCGTTCATGATGCCCCACACGGTGCCGAACAGGCCCACATAGGGGCTGGTCGAACCCACGGTGGCGAGAAACGACAGACTCGATTCCAGCGCATCGACCTCGCGCATCAGCGCCACCCGCATGGCCCGCTGGGCGCCCTCGACCACCGCCATGTGATCATGACCGCTGCGCTTGCGCAGGCGTGCGAATTCCTTGAAACCGGCAATAAAGATGTTCTCCATACCGCGTGGCGCATGACGCGACCCGGTGAGTTGCTTGTAGATCGCACCCAGGTCGGTGCCGGTCCAGAAGCGGCGCTCGAAATCGTCGGCATCATGTCGCGCCTGACGCAGGACACCTGCCTTGCGGAAGATGATGGTCCAGGAGATCAGCGATGCGGCCAGCAACAGCAGCATCACCAGTTGTACGACCAGGCTGGCACCGGTGACCAGTTTCAGGATCGACATATCGACGTTCAATTCAGCTCTCCATACAGTGCTGCGGGCAGTCGGGCCGGACGCAGGGTCTCACGGTCCACGCACGCAATCCTGACCGTTGCCCGGCACAGCACCTCGGCCTCCCGGCGTACTTCCTGTGCAAACGTCAGACTCGCGCGTCCGGGTTCAATCAGTTTGGCCGATACCTCCAGCCGATCATTGAAACGCGCCGGGCGCAGGTAGTCTATGCTGGCCGAACGCACCGCAAACAGGATGCCGTATGTCTCGGCCAGCTGATCCTGTTCATACCCGCGCGCCCGCAGCCACTCGGTTCGTGCGCGTTCCATGTATTTGAGATAATTGGCGTAATAGACCACGCCACCACTGTCGGTATCTTCGTAGTAAACGCGTACCGGCCAAAGGAACTCAGTCACGGTTTGTCTCATTGGCGTATCGGACAGACCTGCGCCCGGATCGTTCCGGTCTATTCATCGAACAGATCCATTTCGCGCATCTCCAGATCCACGGCGGCAGGCACCTGCAGGCCAAAATGACGGTAGGCCGTCTTGGTCGCCATGCGTCCGCGCGGGGTGCGCATGATGAAACCCTGCTGGATCAGATAGGGCTCCAGCACGTCTTCGATGGTGCCGCGTTCCTCGCCAATCGCAGCCGCCAGGTTGTCGAGCCCGACTGGTCCGCCGTCGAACTTGTCGATAATGGTCTCCAGCAGGCGCCGGTCCATGGCGTCGAATCCGCTGTTGTCCACCCCGAGCATCTGCATCGCGCAATCGGCGATCTTTTCACTGATATGCCCGTCACCCCTGACCTCGGCGTAGTCTCGCGCCCGTCGCAGCAGGCGGTTGGCGATGCGCGGCGTGCCGCGTGAGCGGCGGGCGATCTCGGCCGCGCCACCGCTGTCGATGCCGACATCGAGGATACGCGCGGAACGCGTGACGATGTGGGCCAGCTCCTCGTGACTGTAGAACTCCAGCCGCTGAACAATACCGAAACGGTCGCGCAATGGCGAGGTCAGCAAACCCGCGCGCGTGGTTGCGCCGACCAGGGTGAAGGGCGGCAGGTCCAGTTTGATCGAACGCGCCGCCGGCCCCTCGCCGATGACGATGTCCAGCTGATAGTCCTCCATGGCCGGATACAACACCTCCTCGACCACCGGGCTCAGGCGATGGATCTCATCGACGAACAGCACGTCATGAGGTTCGAGATTGGTCAGCAAGGCTGCCAGATCGCCGGGCTTCTCCAGTACCGGGCCGGCAGTGTGACGCATGCTGACTCCCATCTCGTTGGCGATGATGTGCGCCAGTGTGGTCTTGCCGAGCCCAGGCGGGCCGAAAATCAGCACATGGTCGAGCGCCTCGTTGCGGCTGCGCGCGGCCTCGATGAAAATCGACATCTGCTCGCGCACCGCCGACTGACCGACGTAGTCCTCCAGCTTGCGCGGGCGTATGGCGCGATCCAGCGCCTCATCCTCGTGATTGCCTGTCGCGGTTACCAGTCGGTCGGATTCAATCATCTGCTACCCGTTTGTCATCGGTCTGTCTGCGAACGCCTGACGCTCGCCTGCAGGGCCTGACGTATGATCTCCTCGCTCTCCATGGTATCAGCCCCATCGACATTGCGCACCATGCGGCTGGCCTCGGGTGGCTTGTAACCCAGCGCGATCAGGGCGCTGACCGCGTCCTCGAGCGCGCCACCAGTGTGTGGGCCCTCGTCAGGCCGGTGCACAGGCATTCCGCCACCCCCTTCCCAGTCGCCGAGGCGGTCGCGCATCTCCATCAGCAGGCGTTGCGCTGTCTTCTTGCCGATGCCCGGCAGCCGTGTCAGGGTGGTGATATCCTCGTGCTCGATACACTGGATGAAACCCTCCACACTGATCCCGGAAAGGATGGTCAACGCCAGGCGTGTGCCGACACCGGTGATGCGGATCAGCATCCGGAACAGTTCGCGCTCGCGCTCATGAATGAAACCGTACAGGGTATGGCTGTCATCGCGCACGGCCAGGTGTGTGATCAGTGTGACGCTGTTGCCGGTTTCAGGCAATTCGTAGAAGGTGGACATGGGCGCCTCGACCTCATAGCCCACGCCATGCACATCGATGAGCAGGTACGGCGCCCGTTTCTCCAGCAATATCCCATGCAGTCGGCCGATCATCGCCAACGTCCTCCACGGCTGCCGCCAACCCCGGGCATGCGCGCCAGGCTGTTGCCGGTATGGCCATGACACAGGGCCACGGCCAGCGCATCCGCGGCGTCGGCCTGGGGCGTGTCGCTGAGCCCCAGCAGGGTGCGCACCATGTGCTGCACCTGTTCCTTGCTCGCCCGGCCGCTGCCGGTGACCGCCTGCTTGACCAGGCTGGGCGTGTATTCGCTCACCGGCAGATCGTGCCTGACACCGGCGCAGATGGCCGCGCCACGCGCCTGGCCGAGCTTGAGCGCCGAATCGGCATTGCGCGCCATGAACACCTGCTCGATGGCCAGGCAGGCGGGCGCGTGCCGGACGATGATCTCGCACACGCCATCGAAGATGACCTTCAGGCGCCCGGCGAGGTCATCGGCCGCGATGCGGATACAGCCACTGTCGATGTAGATGGCATGATCCCCGTCCATGTCGATCACCCCGTAGCCGGTGAGACGCGAACCAGGATCGATGCCGAGAATTCTCATTCAGCCTTGACCCTGCAGCCCTTCCATCACCTCGTCCGGGAACTCGGCATTGGTATAGACGTTCTGCACATCGTCCAGATCCTCGAGCATATCGATCAGGCGCATGATCTTTTCGGCGCCTTCCTTATCCAGCTCGGCCATGGTCGAGGGCTGCATGGTGATGTCGGCGTGCGCGGGTTCCAGGCCGGCGGCCAGCATGGCGTCCTTGACCCGCATGAAATCCTCGGCTGCCGTGGTGACGTCGATGGAGCCGTCGTCGTTGGTGACCACATCCTCGGCGCCGGCCTCCAGCGCCGCTTCCATGATTGTATCTTCGTCGCTGCCCGGCGGATAGCTGAGCAGGCCGATCTTGTTGAACAGATAGGCCACCGAACCGTCGGTGCCCAGGTTGCCGCCCGACTTGGAAAACGCGTGCCGAACCTCGGAGACCGTGCGATTGATGTTGTCGGTCAGGCAATCGACCATCACCGCCACCCCGCCCGGGCCATAGCCCTCATAGCGCACCTCGTCGTAGTTGGCGTCGTCGGCGGCGCCGGAGCCGCGCTTGACCGCGCGCTCGATGGTGTCCTTGGTCATGTTGGCGCCCAGCGCCTTGTCGATCGCTGCGCGCAGACGCGGATTGGCATCCGGGTCGCCGCCGCCCAGACGCGCAGCCACGGTAATTTCGCGGATCAGCTTGGTGAACAGCTTGCCACGCTTGGCGTCCTGCGCCTTCTTGCGATGCTGGATGTTGGCCCATTTACTGTGTCCGGCCATGAAAAAAATCCCCTTGCTGCAGATACTTCATGAACCGGGCTATCTTAGCATGCGCACCAGAAGGCGTTAAGGAAACGGGCAGCGCAACGGCCGGGTTTCGTGGTGTTTTTGCAACCCCCTGTCATCGGTCTCAGGTGGAGGAAAAACGCCCATGGGCGAGAAAATGGCAGGTCTGTCGCGCCACCGCACGCGACAGCAACATGCCCAGGTGGGTCACCCGTAGGCCGCAGCTGTCGCTGGCGCCGTCGAGACGGGTCTCGCTCACCGCCACGGTGCCATCATGGGGTGAAGGCAGGCCGCCCAGCAGCAGCCCGATGCCGATAGCCAGGGTGCCGGACAACACCCCGATCTCGCGTCCGGCCGGACAGGTGGCGGCCTCGCACAGGCCACCCGGGCCGACGGCCCGGCCCAGCACGACCCGGGTCAGGCGCCAGCGGGACAGACGCCGGGCCAGCAGGCTACCCTGCACGGGAGAACCAAGCAACACCACCCGTCCGGGTGACAGGCCAGCGGGCCGTTCCAGCAGTTTCAGGATCACCCGGCCGCCAAGACTGTGACCGACCAGGTGCACGGTATCGGCGCCCAGTGACTGTATGAATCGCCGCAGGGTCGCGGCGTTTTGCTCCGGCGTACGCCACAGGCTTGGATAGCCGAACAGCGATACACGATAGCCACAACGCCGCAGAC
>WFUO01000007.1 GCA_015484945.1 Gammaproteobacteria bacterium
CTCAGACCTTGCAGGTCAGCGGCCGATTGGCCCGCGCCCTTGTGTCACGCCCGCGTGTGCCCGGGACGGCGGCGTGGCGCGCCACGGATGGCGCGTGCCGCACGCCGACCCACGGATGGGGCGTCGAGCGGCGTCAGCCGACGCCCCGGGATACGCACGCGGGATTCACGTGACACCGGGCCGGGACGATTGGCCGCTGGCCTGATACCGTATCGGGCTGGCATTCGAGTCGGGTTTTATTATTGCTTTGTCAGATCGAGTCTGAACCACTACAGGTGATGGGAAGACCTGTCTGACCTTCCACATTTTCTCCGTGGCTCTGTGCCTCCGTGATCTCTGTGTCTGTCTCATGCCGTTTGCCAGTGCTGGCTGGCTCATTCCCCAGAGAACGCCGGACGCCGGTACATGACGGCATAGTACAGTACCGGAATCACCACCAGGGTCAGCAGCATCGAGACCAGGATGCCGAAGATCAGCGAAATCGCCAGCCCGCTGAAGATCGGGTCGTCGAGAATGAAGAACGCGCCCAGCATAGCAGCCAGACCGGTCAGCAAGATCGGGCGTGCGCGCACGGCGGCGGACTGGATCACAGCCTGCTCGAAGGCCATGCCGGCCCGCACCTGCTCGTTGATGAAATCCACCAGCAGGATGGAATTGCGTACGATGATGCCGGCAAGCGCGATCATGCCGATCATCGACGTGGCGGTGAACTTGGCGCCCAACAGAGCGTGTCCGGGCATCACGCCAATGATGGTCAACGGTATTGGCGCCATGATCACCAGTGGCACCACATAGGAACGGAATTGCGCCACCACCAGCAGATAGATCATCAACAGGCCAACGGAATAGGCAATCCCCATGTCGCGGAAAGTTTCGTAGGTCACCTGCCATTCGCCATCCCATTTGACACTGTAGCGCAACGGATTGTCAGGCTGATCGATCAGATACTGGTCGAGCCGCTGACCACCTTCGACTCGCAGGTCGGCAAGTCTGGCATACATCTCGAACATCCCGTACAGCGGGCTGTCCAGCCTGCCGGCCATGTCACCGGTCACATAGACCACGGGCAGCAGATCCTTGTGGTAGATACTGACTTCGCGTCGAATCGGTACGACCCTGACCAGTTCGGACAATGACACCAGTTTGCCGTTGGCGCCCCGCAGCCGCAACGCCAGCACCTTGCCAATATCGTCACGTGCCGCCTCGGGCAGACGCAAACGCAATGGCACCGGATACTTGACGTGCGCACTGTGCAGGTAGCCCACGTCCTCGCCCGCAAGGGCCGTGGAGATGGCGCTGACGATGGCCTGCTGGCTGACACCTGCCAGCGCCGCACGCTGACGATCGATCCTGATCAACAACTTGCCTGCGCGGTATTCGATACTGTCATCGATATCAATGATATCGGGCGTGCTTTCAAATATCCTGCGTACCTGCCGCGCAACGCGTATCTGACCTTCATAGTCCAGCCCGTAGATCTCGGCCACCAGCGGTGACATCACCGGCGGACCTGGCGGCACCTCAATGATCTTGACATTGGCGCCATACCGCTTGCCGATCTTTTGCAACGGACCACGGATGTCAAGCGCAATCTCGTGACTCTTCCGCTTGCGCAGTTTCTTGTCCACCAGATTGACCTGTATATCACCCACATTGGCGCCGCGGCGCAGATAATACTGGCGCACCAGACCATTGAAACCGACCGGCGAGGCCGTACCGACATAGGCCTGGTAGTTGTTCACCTCTGGCACATTGGCAAGATACGCGCCCAGTTCACGCATCACACGCGCGGTCTGCTCCAGTGTCGTCCCCTCCGGCATGTCCACCACGATCTGTAATTCCGACTTGTTGTCAAAAGGCAGCATCTTCAGCACCACGTGCTTGCTGACCGCCAGCCACAATGAGCCGGAAATCAGCACCAGGACACCGAGCCCAAGCAGAAAACGCTTGAAGGCCCCCTCACGCCGGTTCAGGAACGGCTGGATCAAACGGGCGAAGAAACGGCTCAACCGGGTATCGGTCGGATTGGCATGATGGGCATGATGCGCATTGACTCTGACCAGCTTGCCCGACAGCCACGGGGTAATGACGAAGGCGACCATCAGGGACAACAGCATGCCGATGGAGGCATTGATCGGGATCGGACTCATGTACGGCCCCATCAGGCCGGTCACGAAGGCCATGGGCAACAGGGCGGCGATCACCGTCAGGGTGGCGAGGATGGTCGGCCCCCCGACCTCATCGACCGCCCTGGGGATCAGCTCCAGCAGCTTTTTGCCGCCCAGTTGCAGATGGCGATGGATGTTCTCGACCACCACAATGGCATCATCGACCAGAATCCCGATCGAGAAGATCAAGGCAAACAAAGATACCCGGTTGAGGGTAAAGCCCCACGCCCAGGAGGCGAACAGCGTCACGGCCAGGGTGATAATGACTGCCATGCCGACGATCACAGCCTCACGCCAACCCATGGTCAGAAACACCAGCAGCACCACGGCGGCAGTCGCGAAGATCAGCTTGCCGATCAGGGTCTGCGCCTTGGCATTGGCCGTGTCACCGTAATTGCGGGTTACGGTGATCTCCACGCCATCAGGAATCACCACGCCACGCAGGTGACCGATACGCCTGATTACATGGGCCGCGATATCGACGGCATTGGTGCCCGGTTTCTTGGCAATGGCCAACGTTACCGCAGGATGTTCTCCGCGGGCCTTGTCGCTCCCTCCTTTTCCGCCGGCATGCCAGACATACTGGCGTGGCGTCTCCGGCCCCAGATGCACGCTGGCCACATCGCGCAGATACACAGGCTGCCCATGATGTACGCCAACAACCAGGCCGGCGATCTCGTCAGGGCGTATCAGAAAGGTGCCCGCTTGTACGCTGATCTCTCGGTTGTTGCTCACCAGCGCACCCACCTCACTGGAACGGTTGGCGGCCATCAGGCTGCGGCGCAGATCGTCGATGGCAATGCCATAACCGGCCAGACGCTGCGGATCCAGGCTGATCCGAACGACACGTTGTGGTCCGCCGATGGTATAGATGTCGCGCGTACCCGGCACACGCTTGAGCTCGGCTTCCAACGCATGCGCTATGCTGCGCAGATCAGCAGCGCTGCGTTTCGGATCACGTGTCCACAACGTCAGGGTCACGATGGGCACATCATCGATGCCCTTGGGCTTGACCAATGGCTGACCAATGCCCATGTTGCGCGGCAGCCAGTCCTGGTTCGAGGCAAGCGCGTTGTACAACCGCAGGATGGCGCTGTCACGTTCCTCACCAACGCGGAACTGAACGGTGAGAATAGACATGCCCGGGCGTGAGACGGAATAGACATGCTTGATGCCCTCGATCTCGGACAACACCTGCTCGGCAGGCGTACTGATCAACTGCTCGACCTCGCGTGCCGATGCACCGGGATAGGCGATGAAGATGTTCGCAAACGTGACATTGATCTGCGGTTCTTCCTCACGTGGCGTGACGAGAATCGCGAACAACCCCAGCAACAGGCCGATCAGGCCCAGCAACGGCGTAATCTCGGTGGTCAGGAACCTGGCCGCTATGCGCCCCGAAATACCCATACGCTCGTTCATCACCTGGACGCTTGTCCTTGCTGGCGCTGCTGCTTCAGCCTGACTCCGGCGGCGATGGGATCCAGCAGCACCCGTTCACCCGGCTCGAGGCCGGCCAGCACCACGGCGCGGCGCTGCCCGTCATGCTGGCCGATGCGGATCTGGCGCAGTGTGATACGCCCGTTTTCGCTGAGCACATAGACCGCCGTCACCTCGCCACGATGCACCACGGCCGACAGGGGCACGTACATCTGCTGACGAATGCCGACCTGGAACACCACCTTGACCATCATGCCGGGATACAAGCCCGAGTGGCCAGGCCGGAGTTCTACCCGGGCCCGGAATACATGGGTGGCCGGATCGGCATACGGAAAGATGACCATGCGTCCGGTCATGAGCCGCTTGTCACCGGGCCCGATGACAAGCACTTTGGCAAACCGGCGCACCTGGTTGATATACGATTCCGGGATGTGCGTCTGAACTCGCAGATGATCCAGAGACAACCCGGTCATCAACGGCTTGCCCGGGGCGGCCATCTCGCCAGGTTCGATATGACGCTTGACGACGATGCCGCTGTAGGGTGCGCGCACGACAGTATGTTGCAGTTCCTCGGCAGCCGCGCGAACACCTGCACGCGCCGATTCATAGCGCGCCTTTGCGGCACGCAAATTGGCCGAGGCCCGGTCATACACCGAGCGTGAGACCAGCTTGCGCGCAAAGATGCGGCTGATGCGGTCATACGCCTTGCTGGCCTGATGATAGCGTGCCTCGGCCTCGCGCAGACGCGCCTCGGCCGCCTGCAGACGCGCGCGCTGGGCGGTATCCTTGATACGCACCAGCACCGCGCCCTTGGGCACCATGTCGTGAACATCGAAATTGACCGCCAGTACCGTGCCGCGTGTCTGTGCCGAAACCGTGGACTGGCGCACGGCCTCGACCACCCCGTCAAAACTGCGTAACACGGGAGCTTTTTCGTAGGCAACGGTCAGGCTGGCAGGTTCACCCGCCTGCGCAGGCATGGTCGTCGCCAGAAAGCCCAGCAGCAGGCCCGCCAGACGTAAACGGGAAAGATCGATCGGCATGCCACCTCTCCGTTATGGATTCAGCGCCAACTATATCATAAAGCGTCGAAAACGATGCAGCCCTGGTTGCTGGCAACGCAAAACCGACACGGAGGGAATCGTGGTGGGTGTCCTGTCAGGTCTGTGGCTAACGGCAAGAGCCTGACACGGAGCGCACGGAGGCACAGAGCCACGGAGAAAATCCTTGTCGCTGTCCTGATAGGTCTTTCAATCACACCCTCCGTGTCTCCGTGACTCCGTGATCTCTGTGTTGAATCCCCACCGTTTGTACAAAATATTCCGGATTCAGGTATTCGGCCTTCGTCCAAGAGACGTTTTCGGTGGCTAACGGCATGAGCCTGACACGGAGCGCACGGAGGCACAGAACCACGGAGAAAATCCTTGTCGCTGTCCTGATAGGCCTTTCAATCACACCTTCCGTGACTCCGTGATCTCTGTGTTGAATCCCCACCGTTTGTACGAAGTATTCCGGATTCAGGTATTCGGCCTTTGTCCAAGAGACGTTTTCGGTGGCTAACGGCATGAGCCTGACACGGAGCGCACGGAGGCACAGAGTCACGGAGAAAATCCTTGTCGCTGACCTGATAGGTCTTTCAATCACACCCTCCGTGTCTCCGCGACTCCGTGAGCTCTGTGTTGAATCCCCACCGTTTGTACAAAATATTCCGGATTCAGGTATTCGGCCCTCATCCAGACACCGGACGCAGCTCAAGTATCGATTCCGTGCAACACAACCATCATTTTCTTTGCGCCCTTTGCGCCTCCGCGTCCTTTGCGTTCATTCACACCCTGCGTGTCTCCATGACCTCCGTGTTGGATACCTGTCACCCAAGCCGGTAACCCGCCACGGATGACTTCAGCGTTGCCGCAAGCTGGGTCAGTTGCGCACTCGATGACGAGGTTTGCTGCGAGCCAGCGGCGGATTGTTCGATCAGGTCATTGATATGCTGGATCTTTTCGTTGATCTCCTCGGCCACCGACATCTGCTCGCTGGCCGCCGCCGCCATCAGGTTGTTCATGTTGGTGATCGAACTCACCATGCCCGAGATCTCGGCCAGGCCCTCGGCCGCCGCCTCGACCTGCTCCTCGCTTTCGGCGGCCTTGGCCTGGGCCTCCTCGATGACGCGCACGGCATCCATGGTGCGCGACTGCAGCGATTCGATCATGCTGTTGATCTCTTCGGTGGACTGCTGCGTGCGGCTGGCCAGCGTGCGCACTTCATCGGCCACGACGGCAAAACCGCGCCCCTGCTCACCGGCGCGCGCGGCCTCGATGGCGGCGTTCAATGCCAGCAGGTTGGTCTGCTCGGCAATACCCCGGATCACATCGAGAACCACCCCAATACGGTCACTGTCCTCACGCAGGCCCTGCAATACACCAGCCGCCTCCTCGACCTTGCCGGCCAGGGCTGTCATGCCAGCGATGGCCTCGGTGGCGGTCAACGCCCCGGCATGGGCCGTCTTGTCGGTCTCCTGCGAGATCGTGGCCGCCTCACCGGCATTGCGGGCCACCTCCTGGGCCGATGCCGCCATTTCATTCATGGCCGTGGCCACCTGGGTGGCGTCCATCTGCTGCGCCTGCACGCAGTTGTCGGTCTCGCGCGCCACATCGGCCAGACGCTCCGCCGCCTCGCTCACCAGCTCACTGGAATCGGCCACATGACCTATGGTGGCACGTAATTCTTCGGCCATGCGGTTGACACTGTCGATGATCTCGCCAATCAGGTCGTGACTGACCATATTGCACTGAAATCCCAACTCATGATTGGCGATGGCATCCGTCACCTCGGCCAGACGCCGCAGCCGCCGCAGCAACAGGCGCTGCATCAGCGCATAGTTGATCAGGCCGATACTCGCGCCGGCGCCAAGACAGGTCAGCACAAACCAAACCCGCTTGCCGGGGTCGATTGTGACGAAGAAATCGGCCACGAACGGAAACAGCGCCCCGATCAGAATGCCAAATCCGAGAAAGGCCAGCCGCACATTGCGCAGGATGCTCGGACGCCCCATATTCAGAAATCCCTGGATCTTGTTCATCAGAAAACTCCGAAAAATAAAACCTCACACCACGCCGCTCCCTGGCCTTCACACTGCTTAATCGACTGCACGGGTATTTCCTTTAATGTATAACGATATTTTTTCGATATAACCGATATAAATACCGATGAGACCGCTGCCTCTACCCTGTCTTGCCAAGACAGGTGAAATGCTCATGCCACGGCATGCGCCCCCAAAAAAGCCTTCACGGAATATCCGGATTAAAGTTTCTTGCCCAGCTTCCGACATAGGTGATCAGGCATGGTGAACCACCTGCCAAAAGCAACATGAATGCCGAGTCGATAATCTGCCAATGGAGTGAGACCCCATGAACAAGAAAACCATCACAACCCTGCTTTCACTGGTCCTGCTGGGCGCTTCGTTTCCTGCCCTGGCCGATCTGAAGATGGGCGTGTTTCCCCGCCGCCCGGTGGCAGTGACGCACAAGGCCTTCCGCCCGCTGGCCGAAGCCCTCTCCAAGCAGCTTGGAGAAAAGGTCGTACTGATCGTACCCAAGGACTTCAAGGCCTTCTGGAAAGGCGTCAAAAGTGGACAATTCGATATCGTACACTACAACCAGTACCACTATCTCATCAGCCACAAGAAGATGGGTTACAAGGTCGTGGCCGTCAATGAGGAATTCGGCTCGAAGATGATTTCCGGCGCCCTGACGGTGCGCAAGGACAGTGGCATCAATTCCATCCAGGACCTCAAAGGCAAAACCATTCTGTTCGGTGGCGGCAAAAAGGCCATGGGCAGCTATATCGCCCCTACCGCAATGCTGAAAAAAGCCGGCCTGGTTGCGGGCAAGGACTATACCGTGCGCTTTGCCAAGAATCCGCCCAGCGCCGTGATCGCCGTTTACAACAAGGCAGCCGACGCCGCTGGTAGCGGGAACGTGATCCTCAAGACCGGCGGGGTCAAGAAGAAAACCAACGTTGCCGAACTGAAGATGCTTGCCCAGAGTGAACCGTTCATCCATCTCGTTTGGGCGGTAAAAGGCTCCATGGATCCTGCCAAGGCGAAGAAGATCCAGGACTTCATGGTTGGCCTCAAAAACAGCGCAAACGGCAAGGCTGTCCTCAAGGCAGCCAAGGTCAATGCCTTCCATGCCGCAACCGACGCGGATTTCGCCAAGGTGCGTGAAATCGTCAAATACGCTCTTGGCGAGGAATACTGAAAGGAAGATCGCAGAATCCAGACACGCCATGGAAGGCGTGACCGACAACGATAGTGGAGCAGAACCATGCTGGACAAACTACGTGACCTGAAGCTTTCGACCAAGTTCATAACGCCGATCATCGTTGCGACCCTGCTGGCGATGGGCATAGGCGCCATCTTCATTATCAGGATCGCCGAATCTTCCGGAAACAAGCAGGTCGAAACCGCCAAGCAGGCATTTCTGAAGGAACAGAAGAGTTCCAGCGAGGCCCAGATCGCCGCCCTGCATTCCAAGGCCGATATCATCGGCCGCTTCATGGCCAAGACGGCAGCGGATTTCATACTCTCTTATGACTTCAGCTCCCTCAATGCCTTCCAGACCGAAGCCGCTTCGGACAAGGATGTGGTCTATGCCGCCTACCTGAAGGCAGACGGCAAGACACCATTGACCAGGTACAAGAAACCTGCCGACACATCGCAGATCATCGAGAAAAAATATCCGATCGTCAATGACGGCAAGACCATCGGCTATATCCTGCTGGGTATGAGCAAGGCCAATGTCAACACCAACATTGAACACAGCAACAAGCGCATCGATGCGGCAATAGCACAGGTACAGAAGGTCAGCGAGGACTCCATGCGGAATTTCTATACCGTCATGGGCATCGATATGGCAGCCATCATCATCATGCTGTCGATCATCGTCATTTTCCTGTTCCGCTACAATGTCGTTAGGCCGCTGAACGAGACCACCGAACTCATCAACGGCCTGTCGAAGGGGAATGGCGATCTGACTGTCCAGTTGCCGGTGGCCTCGAACGATGAGATCGGCCAGCTGCGCCAGGCCGTCAATGCGTTTGTGGACTCTTTGCGCAACATGATCAGCATCATCGCCATGGATGTGAACTCACTGACCGTTCAGGCCAGTGATGTCAGCCGTGTCAGTACCGACCTGTCCGCACATTCCGAAAACCAGCGTCACCAGACGACCCAGGTCGCCACGGCCATGACCGAAATGACCTCAACGGTACAGGAAGTGGCGCGCAACGTCATCGAGGCCGCCAATGCCGCTGAACAGGGACGCCATGAAGCTGAACAAGGCAAGGCCATCGTCAACAGCGCGGTCACCAGCATTCATCACCTCTCCAGTGAGATTGAAAAAACCGCCGATGTCATTCAGCGCCTGGCTCAGAACAGTGAACAGATCGGTTCCGTGCTCGAGGTCATCAATGGTATTGCTGAACAAACCAATCTGTTGGCCCTCAATGCCGCCATCGAGGCTGCACGCGCCGGCGAACAGGGCCGTGGGTTCGCGGTGGTCGCGGACGAGGTCCGCACGCTGGCATCACGCACACACGAATCGACACTCGAAATTCGCGACATGATCGACCGGGTACAGAGTGGAACGAGCGAGGCCGTCGAGGCCATGCAACAGGGTCAGGAAGCGGCGCGCGACAGTGTCGAAACCGTTGAAAAAGCTGGCCAATCACTCGAGACCATCATGGCCAACTCGGCGTTGATCAACGATATGACCACCCAGATCGCCAGCGCCGCAGAAGAGCAAAGTGTAACGATGGAAAGCATCAACCAGAACATCGACACCATCCACCAGATCAGCGAAGAGACTGCCAGCAGCGCGGAAGTCGCGGCCAATTCCAGCATCGAACTGACCGAACTCGCCAACCGGCTCAACAGTCTGGTCTCGCAGTTCCGTACCTGATGATACATCCTGCAGGCGATGTGATGTGAAATTGTTCAACTACAGGGAGCACGGGGCCACGGTGGGTGTGTATGAACGCGAAGGACGCCAAGGCGCGAAGGACGCAGAGGGTGGGATGGCTGGGCAGATCTGCCGGCTTTTCACTTGTCTCTTGTCTCTTGTCTCTTTTCTCTGCCTCAATAGGGTGACGCTGGCAGGCGGCGTGAACTCGACACGGAGATCACGGAGCCACGGAGACACAGAGGGTGTGATTGAACGCAAAAATCGTCAGGCCGCCAGGTGTGGAACGCAGCCACATCTCCCTCCGCGTCCTTTGCTGGCGCATAGAACCCCTGCGGGGTTCTATGCGCGCCTTACCCTTCGGGTCAAGGCGTTTGTGTCCTCTGCGTTGATGCCATGCTGCTGGCAGGTGACACGCTGGCATGGTTTGTCAGGACTCCCACAAGGATTTTCTCCGTGACTCTGTGAGCTCCGTGTCAGGCTCGCGCTGTTTGCCGGTGTCGCTCCAAATCGGTCAGGCGCCTATAGCCTTGTCTCTGAATCTTGTATCTTGCCTCTACCTCTTATAATTTACAGGCTGTGACAGTTTACGGCGTGCAGCAGGCGAAAATTGCGACATAATGTATAGTGTAGCGCCTGACCATGACAGGCGACCGCCTTCCAGGACTGTTACGCAATACATGAATCACCCTGTTAAAAAGGCACTGCCAAAACCGATCTTGTGCCTGATATTGATCGGCGCAAGCCTTGCGGCCCATGCCGATCTTGTCATGGGTATTTTTCCACGCAGGCCTATCTCGGTGACCTACCGTTACTTCAAACCCCTGGCCGATCAGCTGTCCAGACACCTGGGAGAGCCCGTCACTCTTGCCATACCCCGAGACTTTCAGACCTTTTGGCACGGCGTACTGGCGGGCCGATACGATATCGTTCACTACAACCAGTACCACTACATCGTCAGCCACAAGCTGTTGGGCTACCGGATACTCGTCACCAACATCGAGTATGGCTCCCGCAACATCTCCGGGGTCCTGATGGTAAAAAAAGGCAAACATATAACAAAACTGGAGGATCTGCGCGGCAAGACAATCATCTTCGGTGGCGGACGCCAGGCCATGGCCAGCTATATCGCGCCAACCATGATGCTCAAACGCGCCGGGCTTGTCGCCGGCAAAGACTACCAGGAACGCTTTGCCAACAACCCGCCCAGTGCCGTGATCGCTGTCTATACCGGCATTGCCGATGCCGGCGGCAGCGGCAATGTTGTACTGCAGATGAAAAGCGTGCGCAGCCATATCGATACCAGCAAGATCCACCCGGTCGCTGTCAGCACACCCTTCATCCATCTGGCCTGGGCCGTCCACCCACGCGTGGATGCAAAAAAGGCCATGCGTATTCGCCGGTTCATGCTCTCACTTTCATCCAACACAAAAGGCCGCGCCATCCTTCATGCAGCCGCATTGAATGGCTTCTATCCGGCAACCGACAAGGACTTCGACAAGGTGCGCCGCATTGTCGAATACGCACTGGGAGAAAAATACTGATACTCAGACCCTTGCAAACAGCATGAGCTTGACACGGAGTGCACGGAAGCACAGAGTCACGGAGAAAATCCTTGTGGGAGTCCTAACAAACCATGCCAGCGTGTCACCTGCCAGCAGCATGGCATCAACGCAGAGGACACAAACGCCTTGACCCTAAGGGTAAGGCGCGCATAGAACCCCGCAGGGGTTCTATGCGCCAGCAAAGAACGCGGAGGGAGATGTGGCTGCGTTCCACGCCTGGCGGCCTGGCGATTTTTGCGTTCAATCACAGCCTCCGTGGTTACGTGATCTCCGTGTTGAGTGAATGTCGGCAGGTGTACCCCGCATGCAGCGCAGCGGAATGCGGGGTGACCTAAAATCAGAGACAAGATCCAGGATACAAGTGAAAAGCCGGCAGATACCCCTGCCCAGCCATCCCATCCTCTGCGCCTTGGCGTCCTTCGCGTTCATTCACAACCTCACTGTCTCCGTGGCTCCGTGATCTCCGTGTTGAGTTTGCTGCCTGCCAACGTCACCCTATTGAGGCAGAGAAAAGAGACAAGAGACAAGTGAAAAGCCTGCAGATACCCCGGCCCAGCCATCCCATCCTCTGCGACTTCGCGTTCTTCGCGTTCCATCACACCCTCTGTGTCTCCGCAGCCTCTGTGTTGAACCCGGCTGCCTGAAGACCGCAACGGTTATCCCGCCCCGTATTGACTCGTCAACATGAAAAGGCCCCGCAAGCGGGGCCTTCGGAGGAATGACTGACAGGATGTCAGTCGTCGTCATCGTTTTCGCCGGTGACCATCTCACGCAGCATGTTCTCGATACGCCCGGGCGCGCACATGATCGAGAAAAAGCTGTTCGAGCCGATCATGCTCAGGTCCGGGAAATTGATGGCTATACGGAATTTTGCCGGCAGCATATAGACCTTGTTGCCCGTAACCAGTACCTCGTAGGGCAGATGCGGGGTATGCTTGATCTTGCCGAAGTCGATCTTGCTCATAATGAAGGCATCACCACCGCATTCCTTCGATGTCAGGGCGACACCAAACACGGTTTCCTTCTTGCCCGGGATATCGATACGGTAGATCTTGTAGGTTCCGCCCCGCTTGCTGGCCAACCCTTTCTCAACCGCGGCAATGGCTGCCTGATAGCTGTCGAAACTGCCCAGTTTTTCCGGGTCGTCGAAATACGGCATGAAGATCTTGTAGTGGTACTTGCGCAATTCGCGAGGCGTCATCCCGTCTTCAGAACCATAGGCCGTCACCTTACCCAAGGCTTTTTCCAGACGTCCGGCCACATCCGACAAGTCACCCTTCATGCGATAGATATTGGCCAGATAGCGTGGATTGGTATAAGCCACCTGGACCTTGTCGCCGACACGGGTCACGGTCACACGCTGCATGGCGCCAAAGCCGCCCATCTCGGACTGCGCGGCATGCTGCTTCATCCCGTCATCGGTTACGATGATCACGGTTGCCGTATCGTAGGGCGAATACTCGCCGACGATCGTAAAGCCGGCACCCTTGAGGGCATCCCGGGTCTGTTTGACCACGGCCGCCATGTCAGCAGTCTTTTCCGAGGCCAGAATGAAAGGCTTGAGCCGGGTCTCAGCCAGTGAAACGCTGGCAACCAGAGCCAGCAGCGCGAACACCAGCGCCTGTTTCAGGGAAAGGATTTTTCTCATCGTCATCACCTCTTGCGATGCTTGATTGTCTCAGGGGGAAATAAACAAAACAAAGGGGGACATGAATCATGCCCCCCTTTTGACGGTTCAGGTGAAAGTCGTCGTCACCCTCTTGTCAGAACTTCCAGGCCCAGCTGGCTTCAACCTCGAACTGGCGCATCTGGATGGTAAGATTGTCAACACCACCACCGATGGAGGTCGTATCGACACGGCCGCTGACCTTCTTGGTCGGGGCGTACATGGCAGCAAAGTTGAACTCGCTGTTCTTGCCGGTCTGTTTCGTGAAACCGAAGGTGAAGTGCGTCTCCATCACGCCCGGGGCCAGGATATTGAACAGCACCTCGGAGTTCGGGATCGGCTGCTTGCCGTGGCTTACGCCCACGCGCCAGGTCCAGCCACCACTACCCTGCCACTGGTAGCCCAGCTTGACGATGGTCATGTCACGCCAGCCGAACCCGGCGCCATCCGAACCACCCAGACAGCCTGCGCCAACACCAGGAGGCGGCGGCGTCGGGTTACAGGAAGTGGCCAACGGCGCCAGCGGATTGGCAATCGACTTGATCTGACTGTACCAGATCTTCTGCACATCGGCCGTGAACGTCGAGGTCGGCGAGGTCTTCCAGGCCAGGCCCAGCGTGATATTGGCCGGGATGTCGAAGTCACCACCTTCGGCGAACAGGCCACGGTACTTCTTGAACTTGCTCATGTAGATCTTGGAGGTGGCCGAGATACCGAACGTGACACCCGGGCTGACCTCACCCTGATAACCGACCCGGACACCCATGCCGTAGGAGCGGTCATGCTGGCGATTGCTCAGATTGTTGCTGTCAGTAGAGAAGTTGGCGAATACCGACAGACCACGTGCTTCAAAGGCCTGGAAGGCCAGGATCGGCGACACGCCCCAAGACGACTTGCTGTCAATCTTCATCGAAAACGTCGGTGCGATGAACAGCTGCATCAGGTTCACGCCGGTCGGACCACCGGCGCCCCCGGCGAAGACACCCTGCGGATAATCGGTGTTCATACCGCCGTTGCCGTACACCGCAACACCAAACGAGCGGTCGCTGCCCATCATCCAGTTGCGGGCGAAATGCGGTACCACGAACAGATTGGAGTCACTTTTCTGTCCGGCAGTGGGGCCACTGACGAAGCCTGCGCCCTGATTGTCATCCTTGTACTGACGACGCGGGCTGAACAACGCCGCGCCCAGATCCATCCGGTTGCCGACCCAGACCATGCCGGCCGGGTTGGTGGCCGCTGCCATCGCATCCTGCGGCAGGGCGACGCCGGCACCAGCCATCCCCTTGTTCTTGGTTCCATATCCGTGGGCGAAATAACCGTTCGTGGCGCTGGCCACGATCGGCATGGTCATGGCAGCCGAGGTGGCCGCCGCAATCAGGATGCGTTTCAGTTTCATGGATACTCCTCCGCGCTTATGCATTACGCAATTATTGTTGTTGCAAAATTGCAACATCAGAAAATATTGTTGTCGTATCCTTACAGGCAATCTGCAACAAGTCAACCGGTTTTGATTCTGTACATAAAAATTTACAAATGCAAATATATTAGTACTTACTAATACTTATCTGACTCTTGCGCAGCCAGGCATCCCCTCCAGCATTCCCGGATACCTGGATACCCGCGCATTGTCGCATAGGCTTTTGTTTCATTCTGCGGTAGGCTTACGTGAAACTTGTGTCAAGAAAAACAACGCGTGCTGGAGCGAGTCATGAGCAAAAAACATCATTTCCTTCTTTCAAACCTGATGGCCGGCATTCTGCTGCTGGTCAGCAATACTGTTCAGGGTGCGGGTTTTGCGATCATTGAGCAAAGCGCCTCTGGCCAGGGCAACGCCTATGCCGGTGCCGCGGCCACAGCCAGTGACGCCTCGACCATCTTCTACAATCCGGCCGGCATGTCCCGTATCAAGGGCAACCAGATCGTCACGGCCGGGCATATCATCATTCCGCGGTTCGAGTTCACCAATAACGGCACGACCTCGGCGGTCGGCGCCATGCCAGGCGTAGCCAATGACGATGGCGGCGTTCTCGCTTTCGTGCCCAACTTCTACTATGTGCGCGACCTGAACAACGGCATGAAATTCGGGATCGGCATCTTTGCGCCTTTCGGACTTTCGACCAAGTATGACGCCAACTGGGTGGGCCGTTACCAGGCCATCGAATCCTCGATCAAGACGCTCAACATCAACCCGAGCATCGCGTGGCAGGCCACACCGAAACTGTCACTGGGCGCCGGCATCAGCCTGCAGTACATGGACGCACGGCTGACCAGCGCGGTGGATTTCGCGGTAGCCTGCTATGGCACTTTCGGTGCGGCCAATGCGAACTGCAACGCTGCCGGCCTGGGACCGGCCAATACCGCGTCATCCGGCGCCACGGGTTACAGCGACAACCAGGGAGACGACTGGGGCTGGGGCTTCAACCTTGGACTGCTGTATCAGATCACACCGGATACCCGGGTCGGGGTCGCCTATCGCTCGAAGATTCGTCACAAAATCACGGGCAGAGGTGATTTCACTCTGGCGCCCAACCTGTTGAGCGCCGGAAGCAATACCGAAACGAACACGCTGCGTGCGGTGTTCGCCGATTCCGACATCTCGGTCAATGTGAAACTGCCCGATATGTTGTCGCTGAGTGTCTATCATCAGGTCAATCAGCGCCTGGCGGTCATGGCCGACATCACCCGCACGCGCTGGAGCAGCATCCCGGAATTGCGGTTGGTGTTCGCCAACGCCGCCAAGAGCGATAGTGTCGAGACATTGAACTGGAAAGATGCCAACCGCTACTCCATCGGCCTGACCTGGCGTCACAGCAAGCACCTGACGCTGCGCAGTGGTATCGCCTATGATCAGACACCGGTACCCAACGCGACATCACGCACTGCCCGGTTGCCTGACAACAACCGCACCTGGCTGTCGTTCGGCCTGACCTGGAAACGAACGCCCAACCTGACCATCGACGCCGGCTACAGCCATCTGTTCATCAAGGATACGCCCATCAACCGAACCGGTGCGCTGAACGATACCATCCGTGGCAGCTACGACTCGGCAGTTGATATCGTGGCCGTACAGGTGCAGTGGAAGTTTTAAGTGCAGAGTCAAGAGACAAGCAACAAGAAATCGACAACTTAAGACTTGCATCTTGTATCTTGTATCTTGCCTCTCCAAAAAAAACCCGCTACGAAAAACTCGCAGCGGGTTTTTTGTTTCTTCGAACCAACCGAATTAACTAGATATAC
>WFUO01000008.1 GCA_015484945.1 Gammaproteobacteria bacterium
ATCGCCAGCAAGCAGCTCAAGAACTTTTTCGGTGTCGAAATGGAGCGGGGCGGTCACCTGCATGACATCATCATCAATTTCGTCAAGGTGGCGCCGGATATCAACGTCTATGTCACCATCGTCGCAGTGATTACCCTGGGTTGTGGTATTCTGGTCAAAAAATTCAAGCCATCCTGGCCCAACATGATCATCGCCATGGTCGTGGGTAGCGTCGCGGCGGCAATCATCAACCAGATCGTCGGACCCGAGGTGGCCAGGATCAAGACCGTGGGTGCATTGCCGCAGACCCTGCCACCGCTGTCATCACCGAACTTCAGCTTCGAGACGATCCGTGATCTGGCGCCCGCCGCCCTGGCCGTGACCCTGTTCGCGCTCACCGAGGCGGTCTCCATTGGCCGCGCGCTGGCGCAACGCAGTGGACAGCGCATCGACGGTAACCAGGAGTTCATTGGCCAGGGGCTGTCGAATATCTTCGGCAGCTTTTTCTCCGGTTATGTGGCCACCGGCTCGTTCAACCGCAGCGGACTCAACTACCAGGCCGGCGCCAAGACGCCGCTGGCGGCCGTGTTCGCTGGCAGCCTGCTGATGTTCATCGTTCTGCTGGTGGCGCCGTGGGCCAAGTACCTGCCCAATGCGGCCATGGCGGGTATCCTGTTTCTGGTTGCCTACGGGCTGATCGACTTTCATGCCATCAAGCATGTGATCAAGGCCAGCAAGCGCGAGACTGCCGTCATGGCCACGACCTTCTTCGGTGCGTTGTTCCTGGAACTGGAATTCGCCATCTTCGCCGGCGTGATGCTGTCGCTGGTCCTGTATCTGATGCGTGTATCCAAACCCCAGATACACAGCCGTGTACCGGATCCACGGCTGGACAACAATGCCTTCTCCAGCGCTACCGATATCCCAATGTGTCCGCAGCTGCATTTCCTGCGCATCGACGGCTCGCTGTTCTTCGGTTCTGTGGATCACGTACAGAACGCCTTTGCCCGGCTCAAGGATCAGTACCCGCAGCAGAAGCATCTGGCCATCATTGCCGATGGCATCAATTTCGCCGATATTGCCGGTGGCGAGGTGTTGGTCAAGGAGGCGCAGGAACGCCGCGCCATGGGGGGCGGGCTGTACCTGATCGACATCAAGCAGGGTCTGTGGGATTCGCTGGAAAAATACGGTTGTCTGGACGAAATCGGCCCGAACAACTTCTTTCAGTCCAAGACCGCGGCCATCCACGCGATCTTCCAGAAGCTCGACAAGGAGATCTGCAAGACCTGCACCAAGCGCATCTTCCGCGAATGCGCCTCGGTGCCGCTGGAATTGCCCGAGGACAAACAGGAAGAAAAGTCGTAAGCTGCGTGTAGATGCTATCAGCATGGCTCCCGTCAGGGTGCCATGACACGACAAGGAGGCGGTAACCGGCGAAACATGGGCGCCAACGGTACGACAATCGTTCGTATTACCGGCTTCCTGTGCATGGTGTTCAGTTCCGCCATGCTACTGCCCTTGCTCGTGTCTCTCTATTATCATGATGGCGAGCACTGGTTCTTCTTCTGGACCGCTGTGTCGATGTTCTTTACCGGTTTGTCGTTATGGTGGCCGTTTCGCGCCACCGGCGAGAGCCTGCGCCGCCGTGACGGCTTCCTTCTGGTCGTGCTTTTCTGGGTGATCGTCTCGTTGCTCGGCGCGTTACCGCTGTACCTGGGTCTCGAGCTGAGTTTCGTCAACGCGCTGTTCGAATCCGTCTCTGGGCTGACCACCACGGGCGCCACGGTTTTGTCGGGACTGGATCACATGCCCCGTTCGATCCTGTTCTACCGTCAGCAATTGCAATGGCTGGGCGGCATGGGGTTGATCGTACTGGCTGTGGCCGTATTGCCGCGCCTTGGCATCGGCGGCATGTCGATCTATCTGGCCGAGGCGCCAGGGCCGATGAAGGATGAAAAGATCACCCCGCGCCTGGCGCACAGCGCGCGCGCCCTCTGGAGTATCTATGTGGGTTTGACACTGGCCTGCGCGTTGGCCTTCTGGATTGCCGGCATGTCACCGTTCGATGCGATCGCTCATAGCCTCTCCACCGTCTCGACGGGTGGTTTCTCAACCCATGACGCCAGCCTGGGTTTTTATCGCAGCGAGCCGGTAGAGACTGTCGCCATATTGTTCATGCTGCTGGGCGCGGTCAATTTCAGCATTCACTATCTGGTCATCGGCAAACGCCGTTTTTCGTTGTATCTGCGGGACGAGGAAGTACGCAGTTTTCTGGTGTTCGTTGCCGTGGTGGTGGCGATCATTTCGCTGACCCTGTACCTGTGGGGCACCTATCACAGTTTTTTCCACGCCCTGCGTAACGCGGCCTTTGAAGTGGTATCAGTAGTCACCAGCACCGGTTACGGGGTGGTGGATTTCTCGCACTGGCCCTTGTTCGTGCCGGTGCTGCTGATCTTCATCAGTTTTGTGGGTGGTTGCGGCGGTTCCACTGCGGGTGGCATGAAGGTCATGCGTTTGTTGATTCTGGCCCGTCTGGGGCTGCGCGAGGTGCGGCGGCTGCCGCATCCGCAGCAGCTCAAACCGGTCAAGGTCAATGGCCGGGTGCTGTCTGAATCCACCTTGCAGGGCGTGTGGGGCTTCCTTTCGGTGTACACCGCGACATTCGTGATCCTGATGCTGCTGCTGATGATGACCGGTGCGGACCAGGTGACGGCCTTTTCGGCCATTGCCACGAGCATGAACAATCTCGGTCCGGGTCTGGGTGAGGTGGCGCAGTCGTTCAATGGGCTCAGTGACGCCGGCAAGATGATCTCGGCGCTGGCCATGCTGGCCGGCCGGCTGGAGGTGTTCACGCTGCTGGTGGTGTTGCATCCGGCCTACTGGCGTACCTGATTCGGTTGACCGTATCGGCCGCAGGCTGCATAATCGCGGCCTGTCATGCCCGGCCGCATTCATGGCCAGGCATCGAGATCAGGCCGCAAGTGTCTGATACCAAAGCGTTATGGTGACCTGTACTGGTCCCCTCGCGACGAGAAACTGTAAACCCCGCCAGGCCCGGAAGGGAGCAACGGTAGCAGTGGATTCGGGCGCCGGGGTGTGGCTGGTACGGGTTGCCACCCCTTTTTTCCGCTTTCTGATGCATGCCTCGCCATGTGCCGGTAGAATGGCCGTACATCCTTCCGTGATACAGAGACGATGAGCTACCAGGTTCTGGCCCGCAAATGGCGGCCACACACATTTGAGGAGATGGTCGGGCAGGAGCATGTGCTGCGCGCGTTGATCAATGCGCTCGACAACGACCGCCTGCACCATGCCTACCTGTTCACCGGCACCCGTGGTGTCGGCAAGACCACGGTGGCGCGCATTCTTGCCAAGTCGCTCAATTGCGAACAGGGTGTGAGCGCGACGCCCTGTGGGCAGTGCAGCGCCTGTACCGAGATCGACGAGGGACGGTTCGTTGATTTGATCGAGGTTGATGCGGCATCGCGCACCAAGGTAGAGGATACCCGTGACCTGCTCGAGAACGTCCAGTACGCACCCACGCGCGGGCGCTACAAGGTCTATCTGATCGACGAGGTGCACATGCTTTCTGCCAGCAGCTTCAACGCGCTGCTCAAGACCCTGGAAGAACCACCGCCGCACGTCAAGTTCCTGCTGGCAACCACCGATCCGCAGAAATTGCCGGTAACGGTGTTGTCACGTTGCCTGCAGTTCAATCTCAAGCATCTGCCAGTACAGTTGATTCGTGATCACCTGGCCAAGGTGATGGCGCGCGAGGGTATCGAGGCATCCGCTGCGGCCCTTCTGGAGATCGCGCGCGCGGCCGATGGCAGTATGCGTGATGCGCTGAGCCTGCTCGATCAGGCCATTGCGCACGGCGGCGGCACGGTCAATGAGAAGGATGTGCGGGATATGCTTGGCACCATCGAGATGGTGCAGGTCTCTGCGCTGCTGGATCTGGTGGCCAAAGGCGATGGCCAGCAGGTCATGCAACAGGTGGCGCAACTGGCTGAACACGGGGCCGATTTCAACGGTGTGCTGACCGATTTGGTATCACTGTTGCATCGCGTGGCGCTCGCCCAGGTGGTTCCCGAAACCATTGACGAGAGTGATGCCGAGGCAGATGCCATTCGTGCGCTGGCGCAGTCGTGCAGTCCCGAGGATATCCAGCTGTTCTACCAGATTGCACTCATTGGTCGTCGTGACCTGCCGCTGGCGCCGGATGCGCGTAGCGGCTTCGAGATGATCGTATTGCGCATGCTGGCCTTCCGGCCGCAGGCGCCACAACCTGGCATTACTGCCCGGCCCGTACCGGAGACCGCGACACCGGCAGCCAAAGCGCAAACCTCACGATCGGCGCCCGACAGCGGGGTTCGTGAGACTGCGCCGGCTGACGATTGGGACGCCATCGTCGGACGGCTGGGTTTGCGCGCCGTGGCGCAGGCGCTGGCGACGAACTGCGCATTGGCGGGCAAGTCGGGTGACACCGTTCGCCTGCTACTGAACCGGCGTCATGAGCAACTGGCCAGTGACAGCGCCCGTCAGCGCCTGCAGGATGCCTTGGCGCGTCATTATGGCGCGCCGGTGAAGATTGATATCGAAATCGTCGATGACGAGGTCGGATCGCCCGCCGCGCACCAGCAGCAACAGGCCGCCGACCGGCATCGCCAGGCCATGCAGTCGTTACAGGAGGACGAGGTGGTGCAGGGGCTGCAGGCCGCGTTCGACGCAGAGATCAGGCCCGATATGGTGACGCCGCTGGACGAATAGTGACCAACAACCCAACGTACAAGCAGAGGAACCCGAGATGAATCTGGATCAATTGATGAAACAGGCCCAGAAGATGCAGGAGAACATGCAGAAGGCCCAGGAAGAGCTGGCCAATATCGAAGTCACCGGGCAGGCCGGTGGCGGCATGGTCAGCGTGGTCATGAATGGCCGGCATGAGGTACGGCGCGTGCGGATCGACGACAGCCTGCTGGGCGAAGATCGCGACATGCTCGAGGACATGATTGCCGCGGCGGTCAACGATGCCGTACAACGGGTCGAGAAGACCAACAAGGACAAGATGGCCTCACTGACCGCCGGTATTCCGCTGCCACCGGGCATGAAACTGCCCTTCTGAACCTGATGGGATTCTCGCCACTCATCGATGCGTTGATCGACAGTCTCAAGTGTCTGCCCGGTGTGGGACCGAAGACCGCGCAGCGCATGGCCTTTCACCTGCTTGAACGCGACCGCGAGGGCGGCCGGCGGCTGGCAGAGGCCATGGCCCAGGCGCTGGAAGGTGTCGGCCATTGCCGCCGTTGCCGCACATTGAGTGAAGACGAGGTGTGCGCCCTGTGCGCCGATTCGCGCCGTAACCGTGCCCAGTTGTGTATCGTGGAGACGCCGGCCGACGTGCTGGTGGTGGAACGCTCGACCGGCTTCAAGGGCCTGTATTTCGTGCTCATGGGCCGGTTGTCACCACTGGATGGCATCGGGCCGGTTGAGCTGGGACTGGACCGGCTGGCCGAAAGGCTCGACGAGGGCGAGATCGACGAGCTCATCCTGGCCACCAATCCCACCGTGGAGGGTGAGGCCACGGCCCATTACATCGCCGAGATGGCACGCAAGCGCAACATCCGCAGTACCCGGCTCGCGCATGGCGTGCCGATGGGCGGCGAACTCGAATACCTCGATGGCGGCACCCTGGCACAGGCCTTTCGTGATCGCCGAGAGCTGCTAGACTAGGCAATACATCACAAACCCCAAGATTCCGCATGGATTCAGGCAGCCTGCCCAGTATTGCGCCGACACATGTCGTGGCGCAGCGTGCCATGGCCACGGTCGAACGGCGTACCGTGGTCGAGCCGGTATTGCAGGGCGAGTTGCTGCAGCGCGAACCCAGCATGGTCGAGCCACAGGGCGCGCGTGGCCAGACCTACCGTTTCGAGACCGCCAGCCGGCATGCGCAACCCGGTTTTCGTGGGCGTTATGACAACGAAGTGGCCACTGGCCGCCGTGCGGTGGCCGCCTATCAGGCCGCCGGGCGGGCAGATGTGCCGACGCGGGGCAGGCGGCTGGATGTCTTCATCTAGCGCTATCGGCAATTTCGTCTAACATGCGCCGATAACTGTGATAGCGACGCAGGTCGATATCGCCCTGTTCCACTGCCTGGCGTACTGCGCAGCCAGGTTCGTCCAGATGCCGGCAGTTGCGGAACCGGCACTGGTCACGCAGTCTTTCGTATTCCCGGAATCCACGTTCGATGGCTGATGGTGTCAGGTGCCAGACGGCGAAGTCGCGCACGCCGGGCGAGTCGATCAGCATGCCGCCGTCAGGCAGGTGATAGAGCGTTGAGGTGGTCGTGGTATGCCGGCCCTGGTCGATCTCGCTCAGCTTGCCGATGCGGATGTCGATATCGGGCAGCAGGCACTTGATCAGTGATGATTTGCCCACGCCGGACTGGCCGACGAGGATGCTGGTGTGATCGCGCAGTGCTTCGCGCAGCTCATCCAGGCCCGTGGCCTTGCGTGTGCTGGACAGGATGACCGGATAGCCGAGTCCGCGATAGACCGTCAGCGCCTGCTGCAGCGCGTCATCGAGCCCCTGTTCGGCCAGGTCGGTCTTGTTGACGACGACCACGCCTTCCAGATCCAGTGACTCGATCACGACCAGGTAACGGTCGATCAGGTGCAGGTCTGGCGCCGGTTGCAGGGCAGATACGATGAATACCCGGTCGATATTGGCTGCAACCGGCTTGCTGGCGCCGTGGTGGGTGGGGCGTGAGAGCAGGGTGTCACGTTCGTCGATGGCGAGCAGGATGCCATGCCGTTCATCGCTGCGTTCGAACACCACGCGGTCACCGACCACCGGGGTACCGATATTCTGGCGAGGTGTACAGCGGTACAGTGTGCCATCGTCACCCTCGACCACGATCTGCTTGCCATGCCGGCTGACGACCAGGCCGTGCAGCGCACTGGCGTCAGGGATGCGGGCCTTTTGTCGTTGCCGCACCTGGCGGGCGCGAATCCGTTCGAGCTGACGCAGGCTGAGCCGACGTTTGGCCATCTCGGTCAGGCATCGCCATCGACGAGACGGTCGATGCGTGCGGCACAGATGAAGTCATTGATCGACAGTCCGCCGATGGCGTGCGTGGTGAAGGTGATGCGGCATTGCCGGTAACCGGCGCAGAAGTCGGGATGATGGTCCTCACGGTGGGCGATCCAGGCCATGGCATTGATGAAGGCCATGGTTTCATGAAAATTGGTGAAACGAAATTCGCGGCTGATATGGTCGTATGTCTCATTCACCCGCCAGTCATCGTGCAGCATGGCCAGATATTCCCGCACCTGCCCGCTGTCGAGCGGCTGCAGGTCTTGCGCCGGTGGTGAGCAATGCCTTTCATGCAGGGGGGTCATGCGTGAGCCTCCATGCCGTGGCCGGCCAGACGTTGCAGATGGCGAATGCGTATCGGCGCCGGCGGGTGCGAGTCGTAGAAGGCCGAGTACAGTTCGTCGGGCGTCAGTGTACTGGCATTTTCCTCATACATCTTCACCAGCGCGCGAACCAGCAGGGTGGCGTCACTCTGGCGCGCCGCATAGTCGTCGGCCTCGAATTCGTGCTTGCGCGAAAGCCAGGACATCAGCGGGGTGAGAAAATAACCGAATACCGGCGAGAGCATGACGAACAGCAACAATGCCATGTGCGGCGACGGGCGTTCCACGCCCAGCCCCAGGTAGAACCAGCCTTGTCCACTCAGCCAACCGAGCAGAGCCAGAGCGGCGAGGCTGATCAGGCTCATCCAGATCATGCGCTTGCGGATGTGACGCAGGCGAAAATGCCCCAGCTCGTGTGCCAGTACCGCCTCGATCTCGTCGGCATCGAGTTGTTCGATGAGCGTATCGTAGAAGACGATGCGCTTGTTGTTACCCAGGCCGCTAAAATAGGCGTTGCCATGCGCCGAACGTGTTGAACCGTCCATTACGAAGATACCCTTGCTGTGAAAACCGCATTTGTCCAGCAGTGCCTCGATGCGTTGCCTGAGCGCATTGTCCTCGAGCGGCTGGAAACGGTTGAACAAGGGGGCGATCAGGGTGGGCCATGCCCACATCATCAGCAGGCTGAACAGCACCCAGACGATCCACACATACAGCCACCAAAGATCACCGCTGCTATCCATGATCCACAACACCAGCGCCGCCAACGGCCCACCAATGACGAGCGTGAGCAGGGAGCCCTTGAGAAGATCCTTTGCGAACAACACGGGTGTCATGCGGTTGAAGCCGAAGCGTTGTTCAATGACGAAGGTGCGCCATGCGGACAGCGGCATCTCCAGCAGGCTGGAGAGCAGCATCACGCTGAGAATCACGGCCGTGCCACTGCCGATATATCCCAGATTTGGACGGTTCCAGAAGTCGTCCAGCCACTGCAGACCACCGCCGAGCGTCCAGCCGAGCAGTAACAGCGCCGACCAGAGGATGTCGATACGGCTGAACCGCACCCGCGCGGCGGTGTAGTCGGCGGCTTTCTGATGCGCCTCCAGTGAAATGCTTCCGGCAAAGGCATCGGGCACCCTGTTACGGTGGCCAAGGACGCTGCGCAACTGGCGTTGCGCCAGCCACAATTGCGTTGCCACGGCCAGCGTCAGTGCCACAAGGAAGATGGTCGTAAAGGTGGATGCGTTCATATCGGCGGTGAATGGCTGATTGCTGTCGTCTGGTATCAATGTACTTCAATTGCGGCGGCGGAGTCTATACAATCGTTCTGGTCGCAAGCAACCACAAGGTCCGATCATGGCGCAGGACCCCAGCAATCTGATCTGGATCGATCTGGAGATGACCGGTCTCGATACCTTCAACGATGTCATCATCGAGATCGCCACCATCGTCACCGACGCCCAGCTCAACATCCTTGCCGAAGGGCCGGAACTGGCCATCCATCAGCCTGATTCTGTGCTGGCCGCGATGGACGAGTGGAACACGCGCCAGCATGGCGGCTCGGGCCTGGTCGATCGGGTGCGCAAAAGCACCATTGACGAGTCCGAGGCCGAGGCACGCACGATTGCCTTTCTGGAACAATATGTGCCACCCGGTAAATCGCCGATGTGCGGCAACAGTATCTGCCAGGACCGGCGTTTTCTGGCTCGCTGCATGCCAAGGCTCGAGGCCTTTTTTCACTACCGCAACCTGGATGTCAGCAGCCTGAAGGAACTCGCCTCACGCTGGTATCCAGACATCCTCAAGGGCTTCGAAAAGAACAGCAGTCATCTGGCCATGGACGACATTCGTGATTCCATCCGCGAGTTGCAGTACTACCGCGAACACATGCTCAAGTAGCTGCTTTCACGGTCCCGGGTACCGGGTCAACGCACCAACATGGTGTTCATACGCCGTATGCCGACGTATGGGTCAGGTTTCTACCGGGGTATTCGGGTCGTTGCCCCAATCGGACCATGCCCCGGGATAGCCTTGCACGTTCTCGTAACCAAGGTGTTTGAGCACGTTGTAGGTATGTGCGGAACGGTGGTGTGACTGGCAATAGACCACGATCTGTTTGTCGGGGGTGGCGCCCAGGTTCTCGAACGCATTGCGCAACACATCGTCCGGTTTGAGACGCAGGTTGCGGTTGGGATCCATGGCCTCGACCCAGTTGAAGTTGACCGCGCCGGGGATATGGCCGCCGCGTTCGGAGAATTTCTTTGCTCCGTGGAATTCCTCCGGTGTGCGGGTATCGAGCAGTACCACATTCGGGTCATCCAGATGTTCAAGAATCCAGTGCTTGTCGGTCACGCCATGTGATGTGGGTTGTACATGGCGCTCCACCGCCTGTGGCATGTTGGCTTCCCGTTGCAGCGGGAAGCCTTCATTGGCCCAGGCCACGATGCCGCCATCGAGCAAGGACATGCGCCGGTGTCCTATTACGTCCAGGGTCCACAGCAGACGCCCCGCCTTGCCGCCACCTTCATCATCGTAGGCGATCACATGGGTGTTCTCGCCAATACCCAGGCCCGAAAGCACACGCGAGAGATGTTCCGCATCCGGCAACAGGCCCATGACCGGTTTTTCAACCCGGATGATCTGTGGATAGTCGAGGAACACCGCGCCCGGCACATGCGCCTGACGATAGTTGTCGGCCTTGCCGAGATCGATGATGAGCAGATCCGGCTGGCCGAGCTGTGATTGCAACTGTTGCGGCTGAATGATGAGTGGCAGATTTTGCTGATCCATGGTCTCTCTGTGATGTGACACGATCGGGAGCGCAGACTATATACATGCGGCGGCAGGCTGTAAACCGTATGCCATTGCGTGACGTGGCCTGCGCATGCAGAATGAAGGCATGAGCATGCCCGTGAAACGAACCATTCTTGATGCCGTGCTGCGCCGGCGCACCCTGCGTGCGTTGATGGATACCTATGAACGCAACTATCGGTTGATTGTGCGTCTGATGCCCGAACCGGAACAATGTGGTGGCGTGATGGTATCGGATACCGGCAATGGCCCTGCATTGTATATGAGAATAGAGGAACAGAGCCGCTACACCACGACGCTGTTCATGACCCACTACCTGCGTATAGACGGTGAGATTGTCGAGGATCCGGGGATCACTGTGCGTGTCTATCACGATGCCGGACAGGCCGAGGTAATGTCATGCCGCCTGCAGGGTTTCATGCCGATGGACGAGGAGCGTCGGCGCAGTTCCACGATCCTCGACTGCAAGTCCGAAAGCAACATCTTTCTGCTCAAGTGGCTGGAGCACCTTGTGGCTGCCGGCCATGCCGCGCATACGTTGAAACCCGAGCAACAAACCGATACGGAGATTGCCTGATGACCAGACCAAACCGGTTCTTACTGATACTCGTGCTGCTGATGTCCGGGATGGCCGCCCAGGCCAGGCAGGTGATGATCGATACGGCCACGGCCGCGCGGCTTCTAAATGAACGGAACCCGAATATCGTCCTGATCGATATGAGCAGCGGCCTGCAGTACCGCAGGTTCCATATTCCCGGCGCAGTCCACCTGGGCTACCATGAACTGGTCTTTCGCCGACGTGACGGGGTATCGCTGCGCCTGCCCGATGAACGTCTGTATGCCGTGCTCGGCAGCAAGGGGATAGGCCGTAACAGCCATGTGATCATCTACGACGATACTGGCGGGCTGAATGCCGGGCGCCTGTTCTGGGAGCTGGAGCGTATCGGTCACGCGCGCGTCTCCATCATCGATGGCGGGCTGGTCGCCTGGATACTCGAGGGGCGCAAGGTCACCAACCGGGTCGTCAAGCCAAGACCGGTGCGTTATCTGCCGGGCAAGGCAGGGCGGGACAATGTCGCCAGCCTGACCGATGTCGTGCGGCGTGACCCGCGCACCTGGTTGCTGGACGTGCGCAGCCGCGAGGAATATACCGGCTGGCCGCGCGTCAGGCGCAGTGGTCATATCCCGGGCGCGCGCTGGCTGGCCTGGAACCAGAGTGTTGATCTCGAGCGCGCGTTCCGGCTGAAACCGGCGAAAAAATTGCTGCAAGCGCTGGCGCAGGCGGGTCTGCCGGTCAAGAAGGATACCCCGGTTATCCTCTATTGCCAGTCCGGGCATCGCGCTGCGCAGTCCTACCTCGTATTGCGCCATCTGGGTTTCACCCGTGTGCGCGTCTATGATGGTTCCATGGCCGAGTACAGCCGCTATCCACGCCTGCCCCTGCGCAAGGGCATGACACCCTGAAGCCTGTGCGCCGCCCGCGGGCGGCGCGGGTATCTTTCCAAACGGCGGTCAGCGCCGCTGCCTTCGAAACCCTGGACATAATATCCGTGTTGGATATAAAGAAATTCGCCATTTGACCGATGAAGGGGTAAGCGCCGGGTAAGAGGCAGCCTGCCGATATCTCGCACCGCTGCCAGGCGCCCGTGTAACGCACTGAAAATACGTGCAAACTGGGTACCGGCGATGGACTGGACGGGACCGGCCCAAGGTTCGGGCTGGTTGAAGGCGGATGGAAACATTTGCAGTCGCGTCCGGTCAGTACGAATACTGAACCTGGAGACAGGCCGGCACAAGCTGATATTGGGGTGATCCGACATGAAATTATCCACCAAGGCCCGGTACGCCGTGACCGCGATGATGGAACTGGGATTGAACGACGGCAAGAAGCCTGTGACCCTGGCTGACATCTCGCAGTACCAGGGGATTTCATTGTCCTATCTCGAACAATTGTTCGCGCGTTTGCGCAAACAGGGGTTGGTATCCGGCGTGCGCGGCCCTGGTGGCGGTTACCGGCTGGCGCGCCCGGCCAATGAGATCTCGATTGCCGAGATCGTCGCCTCGGTCAACGGTACTGAGGTCAAGAGCGCTCATGGCAAGGATGAAAACAGGCCCGAAGAGGGGCATCTGCTCGACAGCATGTGGAACGATCTGAGCCAGAAGATCTTCAATTTTCTTTCCAGTATAACACTGGCCGATTGCTTGAGCCCGCCACCGGCCTCCGGCCATGACGACGGGGAAGGTGGCAAGGGCGACGAAGTCGCGGCCTGAGAAACCGTTATTTTGCTGCTATCCTGTCGGCATGGGCAGACAGGAAGACAAGTGGTTCCTTGCGCTGATCACCGGTTTGTTGCTGTCGTTGGCGCCGTTCGATGTTACGGCCGGCAAGCGCTGGCGCGTGGAGCAGATACTGGCATTGAAGCAACCGCCACCCGGTGTGGTTTTCGAGATCGTACAGAAAGACCCGCGCGCCCTGGCTTGGGCCATACCACATGTCCGGCGTGAGATAGATCGTCTGCGCAAGCGTTTTCCAGCACTTCCGGTGGCGGTCGTCACCCATGGGCGCGAGCAGTTCGCGCTGCAGAAGCGACGGGCAGGGCACAATTCACGCATTCAACGGCAGGCCCGTGCCCTGGTTGACAGTGGCGTGGAGCTGCATGTGTGCGGGACCTATGCGCGTTGGCGCGGGCTGTCGCCGGAAGACTTTCCTTCCTGGGTCTCGGTCGCCACGGCCGGTCCAACCCAGATCCGTGACTACGAATTTCTCGGCTATCTGCGCGTCGTGGTCAGGCGTCACTGAATGACGCTGCCATGACGGCAGTATTCACAAGCGCGCCAACAGTATGCGGCGGATCTCGTCGTCGGTGAGCACGATGGGATTGGTCTTCATGCTGCTGCCGCGGCAGTGACGGATGATGGGTTCCAGATCGTCTTCCCCAATACCGTATTCCGACAGGCGTTGCAGGTTCAGCGCCAGGGTCCAGTCTTCCAGCCTGGCGACCAGTGCCTGGCGCGCGGTCTCGTCATCGACCACCGAGCACTGGCACAGCAGTCTGCCGGCCTCGGCATATTTCTTCAATGCCGGGTTGTGGGGTTCGCGTTCCTGCATGGCGGTGATGTTCATGGCCGTGGCGCGCGCAACGAGCGTGCCACACACCACGCCATGTGGAACCGGGTGAAAGGCGCCAATCGGCGAGGCCAGACCATGCACGGAACCCAGCCCGGTCTGCGCCAGCGTGATGCCTGACAGCAAGGCGGCATAGGCCATGCCAGCGCGGCAGGCGCCGCCGCTGTCCTCGCCGCGATACCATGGCAACAGGCAGTCACGCACCTGCTTCAGTCCGTCCATGGCCAGCGCGTCGGTGAAAGGATTGGCGCGTAACGAGACATAGGATTCCAGTAACTGGGTCAGCGCGTCCATGCCATTGGCGGCAATCAGTGCCGGGGGACAACTGGCCAGCAGATCGGGATCGACGATGGCAATGCGTGGCACGAGTTGATCATCACGGAAGGATTTCTTGAAACCGTCCGGACCCTGGCGGCTGAGCACAGCGTTCTTGGTTGCCTCACTGCCGGTGCCGGCAGTGGTCGGGATGGCGATATACGGGAGCGCCGGCCCCTGATAGGGTAATTCGGGCCCCACGCCCTCTAGATGATCCATGACCGAATTGCCATGTGGCAGCAGGCCGGCGATGGCCTTGGCGGCATCCAGCACACTGCCGCCACCGATACCAATGACCATATCGAAGGCCTGGTCATGATGACTGGATACGATCTCGTCGATGCGCTCCGGTGACGGTTCGGTGACGATGCGCACCTGCACCCATTCGAAGCCGTGTTCGCGCAGGCTGTCGAGCAGCGCCGGCCACTGGGTCAGTGATTCGATACTGCCTGAGCCGGTGACCAGCATCAGCCGGCGGCCGAACCTCGATGCCAGTTCCGCGGTCTGCACCAGTGAGCCGGCGCCGAACACGATCTCGGGCAGGCGCGCGATCCGGAATGGATGGATGCTCATGCCGGATAAAGTCCCTGGTAGGCAACGCCCTGTCGCGGTTCCGCCATCCAGTCGGCTACGGTTTCACGCCATTCGAGGTAATGCGCCGTTTGCTTGTGGGCGGCGGCTGCGTCGGCATCGTCGTAGGCCTCGTAGAGTATGAAGCGTGCCGGATCGTCGCTCGACTGCAGGATGTCGAAACGGCGGTTGCCCGGTTCCTTAACCGAGGCTTCGTGATTGCGCCGGCAGGCTTCGATGAAATCATTGACATGATCTTTTTTCACATGAACATGAACCAGTGTCACATGCATGACGCTCTCCTCGTTGGCAGGGTCGATGAGATTCTATCCCGCCACCGCGCGGCGGGCCAGCAGACGATGCCCCCATTGATAGATGAACAGGCCGCCGATGATCAACGCGGTTCCCGCCCAGACGCTGGCATCGACCGTTTCGTGATTGAACAACTTGCCGACAAGCAACGCTGTGACCGGTGTAATCATCGGTATCAGCCCAATGACGCTGGCCTCGAGATGGCGCAGCGTATAGAAATACAGCCCAAAGCCCAGCACCGAACCGATGATGCCCAGATACACGATAGACAGAATCGTACGCTGATCCATATGCGCCGGCGCCTGGCCATCGGCAATAAGCCAGGTGAGGATAAACAGCAGTGCCGACAGCAACAAGGCGCCGCTGTTCATCGACCAGGCCGAGAGTGGCGCATCGATGCGCTTGAGCCAGACCGTACTCAGCGCGTGCAGCACCACGCCAAGAAGGATGGCGCCAATGCCAGCCATGGCGTCGTGGTCAGTTGCGATACCGGCATGAAAGATCAGCCACAAGCCGGCAAAACCGAGCGTGATGCCCGCAATGCGTGCGGGCGTGAAACAGCGCTCACCCAGCAGCGGACCGGCCAGCAGGCCAACCATCAGCGGCGTGAGACCAAACATCACCGAGATCAGTCCCGATGGCACAAAACGTGACCCCCAGTACACGCATAACAGTGAGCCGTAGATGCCGACACTGGCCGCTACATAGCTCCAGCGTGCCTGGCGATGCCACTGCAGGGTGGTGCGCAGCAGTCGCAACAACAGCCAGGCTGCCACGGCGCCGATGGTCATGCGTGCGGCGGCGCCGAACAGGTAACCGGCACCGATACTGCTCCACTTGATCGCCAGGGGCGTTGTGGACCAGATCAGGATCACAGTTATGTAGGCCAGTGGTACTGACACGTCGTTTTCCTCACAACGAAAAAGGCCGCAGATCACGGGATCTGCGGCCTTTGAACATTCTTGAACCGGTTTCGTCAGCAGGACGACGACAAAGGCGCGCAGAAAACCATGGCCCAAATGCGCAGTCGGGCCGGGATCGGCTTGCCTGTGATCATCGTATGCATACCGCGAGTCTGCGATCAATGCGCATGACTGTCAATAGCTGCTTGCCGGCCTCGATCTTGAGTCCACTGGATTGTCGCATGCCTGGTCTTTGGGCCCTATAACCTGATGAAATATACCGAAATACAGTTAAATATTATTATTTACTAAAGTTCTGATATAATCCGCCGCCAGTCTGTTCAGGAACCCGAAGAGAGAAACCCTATGCACAATGGTACGTCACTGACCCAATTCATCATCGAACAGCAGCGCAAGATCCCGGGCGCCACGGGTGATTTCACCTCCTTGCTGAACGATGTCGTCGCTGCCTGCAAGACCATCTCCCATGCCGTCAACCGCGGCGACCTGATCGGGGTGCTTGGCACCGCCGAAAGTGAGAATGTCCAGGGCGAGGTACAGAAGAAGCTCGATATCATCTCCAACGAAGTGTTCCTGAAATCCATGGAATGGACCGGCCACCTGGCGGCCATGGCATCCGAGGAAATGGATGATATATACCCGATTCCGGCACAGTACCCAAAGGGCAAGTACCTGCTGACCTTTGACCCCCTGGATGGTTCGTCCAACATCGATATCAATATGTCGGTGGGCACGATCTTTTCGATCCTGCGTGCGCCGGAAGGTGTAGAGAACCCCACCGAGCAGGACTTCCTGCAGCCGGGTACCGAGCAGGTGGCGGCCGGCTATGCCCTGTACGGTCCATCGACCATGCTGGTGCTGACCTGTGGTCATGGCGTCAACGGCTTTACCCTCGACCAGGGCGTGGGCGAATTCATTCTCACCCATCCGGACATGCGCATCCCCGAATCGACACAGGAATTTGCCATCAACATGTCCAATCACCGCTTCTGGGCCGAGCCGGTCAGGCGGTATGTCGATGAGTGTATTGCGGGTGAAGAAGGCCCGCGTGGCAAGAACTTCAACATGCGCTGGGTTGCGGCCATGGTCGGTGAGGTGCACCGCATCCTCACCCGTGGTGGTATTTTCATGTATCCGTGGGACAGCCGTGATCCGTCCAAGCCCGGCAAGTTGCGCCTGATGTACGAGGCCAACCCGATGAGCATGATCGTCGAGGCCGCAGGTGGCATGAGTATCACCGGTACCGAGCGGATTCTCGAGATCCGTCCCGAGGGCATTCACCAGCGCGTGCCGGTGATCCTCGGCTCGAAGGAAGAGGTCGAGCGCGTGGCGCAGTATCATAGCGAGGCGGCCGCGGCCGCCTGAACCGGTCCGGTATCCCCGTGCATTGCGGGGGTACCGGTTGCGGTATGACGCTACAACTGTTGCAGCAGCCGCTTCATTTTCCTGATTTCGTCCTGTCCACCCTTGCCGTAGCGCAGACGAACATAGTGGTTGATGAACGCGCACAGTGACGGCCCCAGTTCCGGGCGTAGATGACAGACCCGTTCGCACAATGCCAATGGGCCTTCGGCCGGCCTTCTTTCGATACCCTTGCGTGCCAGCTTGCGGCAGCAGGCCAGGTATAGTTTCTTGGCCGGGTCACACCCCTGTCTGTGTCGGGGCCAGTGAAGGATAACGAATATCACGCCCAGTAGTGACAGCACGATGGCGGTCAACCACAGCAACAGCTCGGCATCGCGCATTGGATCGATGCCCAGTCTTGCCAGCAGGTCTTCCTGGGTTTGACTGTTGAAGGCCAGCACCCATTCGTTCCAGCCGTTGTTGATGCTGTCCCACAACAGTCCGAGGTTGCGCAGCCAGTGTGAACGACTTCGCGCCGGGCGCCCGGCCAGTTCCCGTGCGGGCAGGGCCGCCTCGAGCCCGGATTCGATACGTTGTGGCGCAACGGCCGAGGTGGGATCCACGCGAACCCATCCACGCCCTTGCAGCCACACCTCGACCCAGGCATGCGCATCGGACTGACGCACGATCATGTAATTGCCGATACGGTTCATCTCGCCACCCTGGTAACCGGTGACGATGCGCGACGGTATGCCTGAGACACGCATGACGAAGGCAAACGCGCTGGCGTAGTGCTCGCAGAAGCCCCGGCGACGCTCGAACAGAAACTCGTCGATGGCGTCATAGCCATAGCGCCCGGGTGACAGCGTGTAGTGAAAGTTGCGGTTGCGGAAGAAATCCAGCCATGCGCGGATCAGTGCGCTATCGTCAGCGTGACGCCGGCGCATGTCCAGCGCCAGCGCCACACTGCGTGGATTGCGATAGGCCGGCACGCGCAGGAAATAGTGTCGCAGTTGATCGTGCATGTCGGGATCGATCCGGTAACGCAGCCATGACCGCAGGTGATAGCGTTGGCGTTTGCGTATTGTTCTGATAGCGAGCAACTGATGATGGAAGTTGATACGCGTACCGGCTGGTGCCGGTCCAGGCATGTCGAGAGCAAAGACCCAGTTACGGTTGTGCGGCTCCAGTATCATACTGTAGCGGACTTCCCGGCTCAGGTAGTCGCTCTGTTGTTTGCCTGTCCTGGCCAGATATGACTGGCTCCAGCGGCTGCCATCAAAGCGGTCGAGTACCGGTCCACGCCAGTAGAGCAGGCGCCCGGGTGGCGGTGGCCCGTCGAACGTAACCCTGAATGCGACCCGGTCGGAACGCGCCAGGCGGCTGATGTTGCCCGGCGCCATGCTGTCGCCAAGTCCGCTGATGCCGCCATGGGCATCGCGCGGCAGGTTCCACAATGGCCCTTCGATGCGCGGGAAGAGCACGAAAAGTACCAGCGTGAACGGCAGCGCCAGCAGCATGTGGCCCAATGACTGGCGCGCATAGGCGCGCAGGGTGACAGCCTTGCGCGCATGGTTGAGGGCGATCATGGACGCCATCAGCAGCCAAACCGAGACCAGCATCCACGCGGCCATCAGGATGGACTGTGAATACAGGAAGTTGGTGATGATGAGAAAGATACCCAGATAGATCAGCACCACGACGTCCCGGCGGGTATCCAGTTCAAGGAGCTTGAGCCCGGTCATGATGACCAGCAGGGCCACGCCGGCGTCACGGCCCAGCAGGGTACGGTAGGCAAGGAACACGCCAACCAGAGAGCATGCAACGATCAGCATACGCAGCAGTCTGCCCGGCGCACGCAACCGGGCAAAAGAGATCAGCAGCTTCCATGCGCTGATCGAGATCAGCAATAGCGTGACCCAGACCGGAATATGGGCGGCATGCGGCAGCGTAACGGCCAGTATCGCGGCCAGCAGGAGCAACAGCTTTCCCGGTGGCAGGTCGATGGCTGGCGATTTGCGCTTCATGGCCTGTCCTCGTTGTCAAACAGGGCAAGCGCTTTCAGGCAGGCGTGCATGTGCGCCTCGCCGGTGGCGGGATCGATGGTTTTGCCGGGCATGACCAGACCGTATGCCAGCCCTTCATTGGCGGCGTCGAGAATCCAGCGTGCCAGGCGCGACAGCCGCGTCTCGGTGGGCAGGCCTTCGGTCATGGACCAGTCGATGATCAGGCTTTGGCCGATCTGGCCTGCAAACAGCTTGACTACCAGGTCGCCATGCCGGGCCTCCCGCTTCCAGGCGATATGGCTGCGTGGATCCCCATGCCGGTAGTCACGCAAGCCATGGAAGTCGTCGCGTCCACCCGGATGCCCGCCGGATGAACGGGATTCTCCCTCACCGCGCGACACAAGAGGAGGAGCGGTCAGTTCCGGTGCTGGGTACACAAGCAATCGTTCAGCCGGTGTGATCCAGCTCCAGGCATGGAACAGCCCGTACGGATATTCGGTGAAACACTTGATGCGCGGCAGGCGATGCAGCCCACGTGTGGTTGCTGGCAGATCCAGGCGGATCTTCCGGGTGTCTTTTCCCACGTCGGTTTCATGATGGCCCGACTCGTCGGTTTGCAACTGGATGGCGAAACGGTAACGGCCGTTGCCACGCAGGTGGATGTCGATATACGCCCTGCTTGTGGCAAAAACGGGTTCAGGTTGCGCGACACGCAGGCCCAGGCCATGAATATTGCGGTGGGTGAACAGCATCGACAGCGTAGTAATGCTGCCAAACAGGAATGTAAAGGCGTATCCGAGATTGTTGTTGTAGTTGATCGACCCGACCAGCATCAGCAGCAGCAACAGGCTGAAGGTCAGCCCGTAACGGGTGGGAAGAATATACACACGCCGCCGATGCAGTGTGATTTCACCCTGTTCGGGAAGCTGATGCCGGCGTTGTGACAAGCGTTCGAACAGGGAACGTGGCTTGCCGGGGATGACTTCGGTCATGTTCAGAGCCGGAAGCCACCATGGCGCTTGCGCAGACGGGCATCATAGAGCATGTAGCCGAGAATCAGCCCGATCAACAGGGCCGCGGTGATTAACCCCAGCACCCAACCCAGCGGCAGGCTGGCGCGCATGCTGTCCAGCTTTTGTTGCAGTGAGTTTGCCTGATGCCGGTACTGTTGCATCAGCTCGCGGGCGCTTTTGAGCTTGGCGCGTTCAGCCATGCGCGTGGCGCGAATGTCACGGGTTTCCCGGTTCAGTTGGTTGAATTGTTGGCGGAGCTCGGCCAGTTGCCGCAAGACCTGACGATGCCGGGCCTGAAGTTCCGCCAGTCTCAGGGTGGCGGGTTTTACCGTTTCCAGATAGGCGCCCTTGACCCAGCCGACCAGGCCGCTGGGCGTCCTGACCTTGGCGTACAGGCGCTGGCGTTCGATGATTTCGACCCGGGTGCCGGTGGTCAGGGTGGCGATCTTGTTTCCCTGGGACGCGGGCAGTTCATACATATTGAGACGCAGCTTGTCGGTGATCCATGCGGTTTCCGCGGATACGCACATCGACAATGGCAGCAGCAACAGTGGCAGGAGACGGATGACATTCATCGGTATCACTCGCTGATTGGCTCGGGAAATCGTTCCATTCAAAGAGTGTATATCAGTCCAGCCGGAATGAAAGTGGCAGGAAAGCAGGCCGGCCCGGCAGTACATGGTCTGCCGGGCCTTCCCGTGGCGTGTTACTTGCTGTTGGTGGTGATCTTGCGGCCGTTCAGCGGTTGTGCCGGACGGGCGTTATGATCGAACAGTTTCTTGAACGCGGCGATCTGGGCTGGTGAGGCCTCGATGGCCATGGTCATTACGTTCCAGTTTACGCCTTCGCTGCACGGTGGCGTGGTCAACGAGCCGGTATAATGGTAATAGGTCTGTGTTCCGGGCAGCAGGCCACGCGCATTGATCCAGCCATTGGCGGTGACCTGCTTGCCATGCTGATGCGGCATGATCTTCCAGATCAGATCCAGAAACGGGTTGTGCCGGCCCGCCTTGATCATGACCCCGACCACGGCCAGGTTGCCCTTGTCGTCGGCATGCACGAGATGGGCTTCCATCGGCATCGGCTTGCCATTGATCAGGTGTTCGCTCGGGCCATGAAAGTGGAATTGCAGCAGGCGGTATTTCTTGCCACGGATGGTGGCAGTGCTGCCCTTGTCGATATTGACCTGTATCGTATGACCATTGTTGACGACGGTCAGTTTCGAATTGCGGTAATCAAACTTGATCGGTTGCATACCGGCATGGCTGGCACCCTTGATATCGATCGGTGACTGTTTATTGCCGGTCTTGCAGGTCATGTATTTCTTGTCGAGATCCCCCCAGTGCATCGGACCGGCATGACCGCTGTAACCCCAACGGGTGTGATGGCCACCTGCAGCCAGTGCGGTGCCGGTCATCAGCAGGGTCATGAACAAGGTGTAGAGAAAGGTTCGTGTCGTTTTCATTGATGACTCCTTCAATCTGGACGGAACGGTATCTCCGCCGGGCACACGCATGACATGCCCGGTGGTATCGGAACGGCGGGGATTCCTGCCCGTGGCGGGCAGGGGGGGGACGGAATCCCTGACTGGTTCATCGCCAAAGGGCGATGAAACCTGTTCCGGATTTGATCCGGTTCTTGTTATATCGTTGGTCGGTGATCATAACACCACAAAAAACGATGTTTGACAAGCAAGGCGGTCATGAAACCCTGCTTTTGCGGGTGAGAAGATCATTATGCGAAGTATTGGCTGTTGAACCGCCTCAGCTCAGGCGAAACAGGGCAGATTGCCAGTTATCCGGCGGCGTCCCCTTGGCCACCCGGAGGCGTCGGCCGACCTCGTTCTCGTACCAGCCGTTGTGTGACTGCAGGGGCTCGGCCTCAAAGGCCCACAGGCTGCCATCCGCATCCTGCGCCAGCCAGTGCGCCCATTCTGGCAGCGTCATGCCATCCAGCAGTGCGAGGATCCCGGCTGGCAGGTTCACGGAATGGCCACCGCCTCGATGATCTGCCGGCCAGCCGGGCCGTTGTCGTCAGATGGCAAACGATGGTCGGCAACTGCCGGGAAGATAGCCTGCACGTCCTCCGGGACGACCATATCGCGCCCGTGCAGCAGTGCCCAGGCGCGAGCGCAGTTGAGGATCGCCAGCCCGGCCCTGGGCGACAGCCCGGCGCCATACCGGCCCGATTCACGCGTGAATCGCAGCAGGGCCTGCAGGTAATCGATCAATGCTTCGGATGTGTGGATATGGCCAACCTGATCTTGCAGTGACAGCAGCTCGTTACTGTCCATGACCGGCAGCAGTTCGTCGAGCAGGCGCCGCCGGTCGTCACCCTGCAGCAGCCTGCGTTCACTGGCCTGGTCCGGGTATCCGATGGCGATCTGCATCATGAAACGGTCGAGCTGTGATTCCGGCAGCGGGAAGGTGCCGATATGACTGGCCGGGTTCTGGGTGGCAATGACGAAGAAGGGGTCGGGCAGGGCGTGGGTTTCACCCTCGATGCTGACCTGATGTTCCTCCATGGCCTCGAGCAGCGCGCTCTGCGCGCGCGGTGTGGCGCGGTTGATCTCGTCGGCCAGCACCAGCTGGGCGAATACCGGGCCGGGATGAAAACGAAACTCACCGGTGGATTTTTCGTACACGGCCGCACCGAGGATATCCGCGGGCAGCATGTCGCTGGTGAACTGGATACGGTTGTACTCCAGGCCGAACAGCCGTGCCAGCAGGTGTGCGAGCGTGGTCTTGCCCACACCCGGCAGATCCTCGATCAGCAAATGTCCGCGCGCGAGCAGGCAGCACAGCGACAGGCGGATGACCTTGTCCTTGCCCAGCAGGATCTGGTTGGCCTTCTCGATGACTGGGGCGAGTTGGGGGTGCATGTGGATGAATTCCCGGTTGGTCGTACTTACTATTATATGTTTTCCTCTCCTGGCCGCGTCAATCCGAATGCCGGTGCAAATATCGGCTGGCCGTCATTTGTCACGGCAGGCATAATGACCGATGTTTCCATCTACAACCATAGTTCACGGGAGTCAGTATGTGGTTTCGCAACCTGCGCATCTATCGTTTCACGCGTGACCTGGATCTGGATGCTGCCGGTCTGGCGGGGGCGCTGTCCGCCCATGCCTTTACGCGCTGCGCGCCGCAAGCATTTTTCAGTATCGGCTGGGCGCCGCCGTTGGGTGATACGGCCGCCGACCTCGTGCATGCCGCCGATGCCGGCATCATGATCTGCCTGGCCCGCGAAGAGCGCCTGTTGCCTGCCAGCGTTGTCAACGACGCCTTGCGTGAGAAGATCGAGCAGATTCGTCAGGCCGAGGATCGCGAGATACGGCGCCGCGAGCGCCTCAACCTCAAGGACGAGATAACCGCCGAACTGCTGCCGCGCGCGTTTACCCGCACGATCCATACGCGCGCCTATATCGATACCCGGCGCGGCTGGCTGGTGATCGATGCAGCCAGTCTGAAGAAGGCTGAAGAACTGATCACGGCGCTACGCAGTGCGCTCGGCAGCCTGCCGGTGGTGCCACTGCGCAGCCGCTGCCGTCCATCTGTCCTGATGACCGACTGGCTGAAGCATGGATTTCCTTCCGGTATCACGCCAGGTAACGAATGCGAGCTGCTCGAGCCGGGTGACGAGGGCGGCATCGTACGCTGCAAACACGTGGACCTGAACAGTGACGAGATCGCAGTGCATGTCGAGGCGGGCAAATTTCTCTCACGCCTGGCCATCAACTGGCGCGAGCGCATCGACTGCCAGTGGTGTGATGACTGGGCCATCAAGCGCTTGGGGTTCGACGACATCGTTCACGATGGCAATGAGGAGATCGAGGATGCCGCGGCACGATTCGATGCCGATTTCGTCATCCAGTGCCGCGAAATCGGCGAATTCCTCGACTGGTTGCTGGAACAGGCCGATGGCATCGATGACAGTGAGACCCCTGCCGAGGGCAAGGCTGCCTGATCCGAACAACAGAGCCACAGCGGGATAAATGATTTCAGGTATCTGCCGATAGGTTGTATGACAACCATGCGGGCTGGCGCCTGCCCACCCGATTTCGGACAGCAACAGGGACAAGGAAACCATGAAAGCATCGGATCTTTTCGTCAAGTGCCTCGAGGCTGAGGGCATTGAATACATTTTTGGCGTACCCGGTGAGGAAAACGCCGATTTCATGATGTCGCTGGAGCAATCGGACAAAATCAAATTCATCCTCACACGCCATGAACAGGGCGCGGCGTTCATGGCCGAGGCCTATGGCCGTCTGACCGGGCACACGGCCGGTTGTCTGGGCACCCTGGGGCCAGGGGCCACCAACCTCATTACCGGTGTGGCCGATTCCAACATGGACCGCGCGCCGATGCTGGTCATCACCGGGCAGGGCGCCTCGACGCGTCTGCACAAGGAATCGCACCAGGTCATGGACGTGGTAGCGATGTTCGAGCCGGTGACCAAGTGGGCGCAGTCCGTCCATCATCCCGATACCATCCCCGAGATCGTGCGCAAGGCCGTGCGCGTGGCGCGTACCGAAAAACCCGGCGCCTGCCTGATCGAGCTGCCCGAAGACATCGCCAAGGAAGAGACCGAGGTACAACCAATCCCACCACGCCGTTTCCGGCGTCCGGTGCCGGACGACAAGATCGTCAATTTGGCCTATGAACATATCCGGCGGGCCAAACGCCCACTCATCATCGCCGGCAATGGTTGCATCCGGCGCCGCGCTTCAAAGCAATTGCGATTCCTGTGCGAGAAAACCGGCATTGGCGTCATCAGCACCTTCATGGCCAAGGGCTGTGTGGATATGGACAAGGACTACTGTCTCTATACCATCGGCCTGCAGGCCAAGGATGTCGTGGCCTGCGCCGTTGATGCCGCGGACCTGATCATCACGCTGGGTTACGACATGGTCGAGTACCATCCCAAGCTCTGGAACCGCAACAAGGACAAGCGCATCATCCACATCGACTTCCTGCCGGCAGAGATCGACGAGCACTATCACCCCGAGGTCGAGGTCGTCGGCGATCTCGCGCACGCGTTGTGGATGCTCAATGAACGTTTCGATGCCGGCGCCGAACCTGCCTTCGATTTTCGTCAGCAGGCCGCGACACGGCAACAGATGAAAGCGGAACTCGAGGCGCATAAAAACGACGATACCGACGGTCTGATCCGGCCACAGAAGGTGCTCTGGGATGTGCGCCAGATCATGGGCCGTGAGGATATCCTTTTGTCCGACGTCGGCGCCCACAAGATGTGGATCGCGCGGCACTATCAATGCCACGAGCCAAACACCTGCCTGATACCCAATGGCTTCTGTTCCATGGGATTTGCGTTCCCGGGCGCTATCGGCGCCAGCCTCGTGCATCCGGACAAACGCATCCTGGCCATCTGTGGCGATGCCGGTTTCCTGATGAACATGCAGGAGATGGAAACGGCACGGCGGCTTAACAGCAATATCGTCGTGATGATCTGGGAAGACTACGCCTATGGCCTGATTGCCTGGAAACAGGACAATCAGTTCGGCAGGCACACTGACCTCTCGTTCGGCAATCCCGATTGGGAATTGCTGGCCAAATCCTTCGGCTGGCACGGGCACCGCGTCGAACGCAGCAGGGATCTATCCAGCGTGCTCGAAGCCGCTTTCCGCGAGCAGGGCCCGAGTCTCGTGGTCGTGCCGATCGATTACCGCGAGAACGGCCTGCTGACCGAACGGCTCGGCAATATCGCTTGTCCAATTTGATGCTGGCGTGCAATCAGGATTTTTTTCAAACCCTGACTGATTGTGGCCTGGCCCGGTTTTTGTCATAGTGTTCGGAGCATCGGTAACACCACGGGGCGAAGACATGACTTCACATAACTGCCAGCCGGGTATTCTGTCGGAAGAGACGCGCATGGCGCGTTATCTTTCCTTCCAGCTGATTGAGGAAGCGGATATCGAGACGAGCCTGCGGGTCCTGCAGGCAGATGTCGATGGCGATAAAACCGTGGCCGGGCTTGGACAGCCATTGATCCTTTCATTGAGCGTGACCATACCCGGTCTGCACGGGTTCCCTGCGCTGAGCGGGAAGGGCATTGCCGTGCCCTCGACACAAGCCGCCTTGTGGCTCTGGTTGCGAGGTCGGGACCGTGGCGAACTTTTTCATCGTTCACGTGTATTGACCGAACGCCTGGCGGTGCATTTCGAGCTGGTCGATGCGATCGACAGCTTTCAGTACGACAAAAACCGGGATCTGAGCGGTTACGAGGATGGTACCGAGAATCCATCCGGTGACGAAGCCATTGCCGCCGCCATCGTGCAAGGCCATGGCGAGGGGCTGGACGGTTCCAGTTTCGTTGCCGTGCAGCAATGGCTACACGATTTCGACAGTCTCGATGCCATGGATGAGGCGGAACGCGACGATGTGATCGGCCGCCATATCGCCGATAATGAGGAGTTCGACGGGGCCCCGCAGTCCGCGCATGTGAAACGGGCCGCGCAAGAGAGTTTCGAGCCGGAGGCATTCATTCTGCGTCGCTCGATGCCATGGGCCGAGGAAATGAGCGCAGGCCTGGTGTTCGTGGCCTTTGGCAAGTCGTTCGATGCCTATGAAGCGATCCTGAAACGCATGATCGGGTTGGAGGATGGCATCACCGACGGCTTGTTCCGCTTTACCCATCCACTCAGCGGCGGTTATTACTGGTGCCCGCCGATGAAGGATAGCAGGCTGGACCTTTCGGCGCTGAATATCGAATGACTCCATCGTTTCCCGGAATCCGCTGCGATTGGACGTAGCAGTCTGGCCATTGCTGTCAGCAGCCTCGGCGATCATGCCGGAATACAGCAAACGGATCGATCATGTTGATGTCTTGCCTGCGGTTGTCCGCTTTGCGACTGTGGTCAGCAGTGAGGAAGAGAATGCCAGCGATGCTGGCATCGGCACCAGGAAAAAAGCCAAGCCGGGGCATGGCGCCAAACGTCAAAAGAAGCATCATCCCGACGCGGGTCATATTGGCCCGGCCAGCCGCAAGCGCCCGCCAGTCAGGCCGGGACAGGGGCGTATGGTCGATCCGGGCGACTGGGACAGCAGGCCGACTCAACGCCGCTGAAGGGTTGCCGGGTATCCGGGCGTAAGCTTGCAGCATGTCGCCTGGATGCTGAAAAGTGGAATCCGTGGTAAACACGGGCTCACCGGCAGTTCGCGGGGGATCGTTCGCTTGACAGTTCCCATCTGGCTGATATAAAAAGCCTGCAA
>WFUO01000009.1 GCA_015484945.1 Gammaproteobacteria bacterium
CGCGCAGGGTGATGCGGGTGCGGTTGGCGGGAGATGGCATGGGTAACGCTCCGTGTCTTGCTTGCCACGCTTCCTGCGTGGCTGACCAAAAATGTAATGCCGCCGCCAGTGGGGTGTCAAGCCCGGTTTGCGGTCTGGGGTTTTGCGTCACAGGGGCACGGCGCCACAGAGGGTGAGATTGAAAGCGCTGTCAGGACCATGATTTTCTCCGTGGTTCTGTGCCTGCGTGTGCTCCGTGTTTGGTTCATGCCGATTGGTTGCGCTCACTTGATGCAAAACCGCCCACATTCCGGTAGCATGGGCTTATGCAGGTGATGACAGACGCGAGAATCCGGCGATGAGCAATGCTGAATCCCGCCCCGACGGAGGGCAGGCAGGCGCCGGCGCGCAGACGCCGCCCGTGGGGCCACCCCGGCAGTCCGAGATGCCATTCGCCGTCGTTCAGGGAGAGGCCATCACGACCTTGCCGCAGGACCTGTACATTCCGCCGGATGCGCTGGAAGTCTTTCTCGAGGCCTTCGAGGGGCCGCTCGATCTGCTGTTGTACATGATCCGGCGCCAGAACCTGGATATTCTCGAGATACCGATTGCCGAGATCACTGCACAGTACATGGAATATATCGAGCTGATGCAGGAGCTGAGACTCGAACTGGCGGCCGAGTACCTGGTCATGGCCGCGATGCTGGCCGAGATCAAGTCGCGTATGCTGCTGCCGCGTCCGGTAGAGGACGACGAGGAGGCCGAGGACCCGCGTGCCGAACTGGTGCGCCGGTTGCAGGAATACGAACGTTTCAAGCAAGCCGCCGAGGACATCAACGAACTGCCACGCATGGGGCGTGACACCTGGCCGGTCAAGGTCGAGGTGGTGGAACGGCAGGTGCTCAGGATCGAACCCGAGGTGAGCATGAAGGAGCTGATCATGGCATTCCGCGATGTGCTCGTGCGCTCCGAAATGTTTAGTCACCACCAGGTCGAGCTGGAGGCCCTGTCGGTGCGTGAACGCATGTCCATGGTGCTGTCCAGTGTCAGCAGCGAACGTTTTACTGATTTTACCGATCTGTTCGATGTCAGCGAAGGCCGCATGGGCGTAGTCGTGACGTTTCTCGCCATCCTGGAGTTGATCAAGGAATCCCTGCTCGAACTGGTACAATCCGAGCCCTACGCGCCGATTCACGTCAAGGCCGCGGCGGGCGCCATGCACAACGAATGAACACATCACCTATGGACGACGACAAGCTCAAGCAGATCATCGAGGGCGCACTGTTCGCCGCCGGCAAGACCCTGTCTGTCAAGCAACTGCTGGACCTGTTCACCGACGACGAAAAGCCGGCCGCGGAGCGCGTGCGCGCCGCGCTCAAGGCACTGGCGCAGGACTACGAAGGCCGCGCGCTTGAACTGAAGGAAGTCGCCAGCGGTTTTCGTTTCCAGGTCCGCGAAGGCCTTTCGGAATGGGTCTCGCGTCTGTGGGCCGAGCGCCCGTCGCGTTACTCGCGCGCGCTGCTGGAGACCCTTGCCCTGGTCGCCTATCGGCAACCGATCACGCGGGGCGAGATCGAGGATATCCGTGGTGTCAGCGTCAGCTCGTCGATCATGAAAACCTTGCAGGAGCGCGAATGGGTGCGGGTCGTCGGTCATCGTGATGTGCCCGGCAAGCCGGCCATGTATGGCACCACCAGGGCGTTTCTGGACTATTTCAATCTCAAGAGCCTCGACGAGTTGCCCAGCCTGGCCGAGATCCGCGACATCGACAGCATCAATGCCGAACTCAATCTCGAGATCCCTGGCGTGCCGGACAGCGACCAGGCCGCCGGGCAACACGATGCACAGCAGGCCGAGGATGAGGTTACCGGGGACGAGAACGCCCCGGTGACGGATAACGACGAACAGGCCCGGGACGTTCATGAGGATGATCGTGAACAAGCCGGCAACGTCGTGCCGTTGAATCCCAAATCGTGAGCGTGACGCCCCATGGGCGATGAACCCGAACGTCTGCAGAAGGTGCTGGCCCGGACCGGTATCGGTTCGCGTCGCCAGATCGAGGACTGGATCCGCGGGGGCCGGCTGCGTATCAATGGACGCACGGCCACCCTCGGTGACCGGGTCACGGCGGACGACCGCATCCAGCTTGACGGCCGCATCATCAAGCCCTTCAAGCGCATTCACAAACGGCGCGTGCTGGCCTACCACAAGCCCGAGGGCGTGGTCTGTACACGGCGTGATCCCGAGGGCCGGCCGGACGTGTTTCGTGATCTGCCGAAACTCGACAAGGACCGCTGGATCCTGGTCGGACGCCTGGACCTGAATACCAGCGGCCTGTTGCTCGTGACCACCGATGGCGAACTGGCCAATCGTCTGATGCATCCTTCCAGCGGTGTCGAACGTGAATACGCGGTGCGTATTCTGGGCAAGGTCGATGAGAAACTGCTGGATACCCTGCGTCAGGGCGTGGAGCTGGAGGATGGCCCGGCCCGCTTCGACAGCATCGCCGATGCCGGCGGACAGGGTGCCAATCACTGGTATCACGTCGTCATTCGCGAGGGACGCAACCGAGAGGTCCGTCGCCTGTGGGAATCGGTTGGCCTCACCGTCAGCCGCCTGATCCGGGTGCGTTATGGTCCGATCGCCCTGGGACGCAACATACGGCCGGGCCGCTGGCGTGAACTGGAGCGCGCCGAGCTGCGCGCCCTGCTCGAGGCTGTGGATATGCAGGAAGAACCCGCGCCTGCACGGGCACACGAACGCGCAAGATCCGGCACGGGCGCACGTAGCCGGCACAGCAGGTTACGCCGACGCCGCTGATGTTACGCAGGATCTATCACAAGCTCTTTCGTGCCTATGGCCCGCAGGGCTGGTGGCCGGCGGATGACGCCTTTGAAGTCATGATTGGTGCCATTCTGACCCAAAACACCGCCTGGTCCAATGTCGAGCAGGCCATTGCCGGATTACGCAAACACGATTGCCTGAAACCCGAGCGCATTCTGGAGATTCATCCCCGACGCCTGGCAAAGTTGATCAAACCCTCGGGCTATTTCAATATCAAGGCGAAGCGCCTGCGCAACCTGTGCCGATGGTATCTCGACCAGGGCGGTATGACGGTGTTGACGGGCATGGATACCGATAGTCTGCGCAAGGGCCTGCTGGCGGTGAACGGGGTCGGGCCGGAGACCGCCGACGACATCCTGTTATACGCCTTCGATCGTCCGGTATTCGTCGTCGATGCCTATACGCGCCGGCTGTTTGGCCGTTGCGGTCTCATCGACCCGCAATTGCCCTACGAGACGTTTCGGACCGAGGTGGAGAGAAAGCTGAAGGGTGATGCGCCGCTGTACAATGAGTATCACGCGCTCATTGTTCACCATGCCAAGGTGGCTTGCCGCACGAAACCCGTGTGTGACGGATGTTGCCTGCAGACGGTTTGCGCTTTCAGCGCGCAATGACCACGCGGTCGCGTCCGGCCTGCTTGGCCTCATAGAGCGCCTTGTCGGCACGTTCGAACAGTGAAAGTCCGATATCGTCAGGCTGTAGTGTGGCAATGCCGATACTGACGCTACAGTCGATCTGCTGCTCGTCGAGCACCACAGGTTGTCTGCAGATACAGTGGCGGATGCGCTCGGCTAGCAGGCGGGCGCCATCGGTATCGGTATTGCTGAGCAGGATCGTGAATTCCTCACCGCCGTAGCGGAACAGCATGTCCGAGCCGCGAATACAGTTGCTGATACGGCGGGCGATTTCCTGCAAAACATGATCACCGGCCAGGTGACCGTATTCGTCATTGATTTGTTTGAAATGATCGATATCCAATACCAGCAGGGTCAGGTCGGTGCCATGCCGGCGCGCGATCTCTATCTCGCGGTTGAAGCTGTTGTTGAACGCGGTACGGTTGTTGATGCCGGTGAGCGGATCCTGCAGCGCCGTTGCCAGGGCCTGCTGATAGAGCAGGGCGTTGCGCAACGGATACAGCAGGCTGCTGAGCAGGAATTCGAAGGCCTTCAGCTCGTCGTCGGTGAACGGCACTGCGCGGCTGAACTCGATCTTGCCCAGCGAATCGTCATTGACCAGCAACTGATACGTGCTGGTGTGTTCCTGCTTGTTTCCCAGCAGGATGTCGAGACCATGATCCTCATTGACGTAGCGCAGGCTGTCATGCGCGATGATCTTGAGGGTCTCCCGGGCGAACAGTTCGATCAGCTTGCCGGGTTCCAGCGTCGTCTGCAATGACTTTGCCATCTCCAGCGCACGTGACAGATCCTGTCTGTCGTGGCCATGGCCGCTCAGTCTGACCAGCCGGCTGGTGTGGATATTGTCGTTCGTGGAACTGATACCTTCCATGTGCTTGTTCTCGAAAACATTGTAATGAAATGACATGGCTGTTCACTCATCGCTGAATGGTTTGGCATTCACAGATGCGAGAACCGTGCCACCCTTGATGCAAAGCTCAAAACAATAATAGGAACAGATAGTTATAATTGCAAGCAATAAACCAACAGGAAGCTGCGACAAAATATTGACGGCAAGATTTGCCATGGCGGTGAAAATGTTTCCTTGTTCGACAAGGATTTGCCGCAACAGGCTGTGCACGGCCAGCTGTTGGGGTATATTGGCTGGAAGAGGGGTATGGTGGGTGCCCCCCGGGCACTGACCGGGCTGCATAGGGTCAAAGCATGATATGCAGCTGCAAGTTGGAGGAGTGAAAACCATGAAGACGATAATCGGCAAAATCTTCTTATTCCTGCTGCTGGCCGTGCCCATGGCCGTGTTTGCAGCCAGCAAGGAAGGCGCGCTGGTCGGCGGCGTCAACCCGGGCTATCAGGAAAAGCCGGACTGGTTCAAGCTGTCGTTTCTGGACATCCGCGAGGATGTGGCCGAGGCCAGGGCAGCCAACAAGCGGGTCATGCTGTATTTCTACCAGGATGGTTGTCCGTACTGTGCCAAGCTGATCAACGACAATCTCGGTCAGCGCAGCATAGCGAAAAAGACGCGCAAATATTTCGACGTCATCGCCATCAACATGTGGGGCAGCCGCGAGGTAACCGATTTCAACGGCAACCAGACGACCGAGAAAGCATTCGCCAAACAGTTGCGCGTCATGTTTACACCCACGCTGTTGGTGCTCGATGAACGCGGTAATGTCATCCTGCGTATCAACGGTTATTGGTTCCCGGCCAAGTTCGATGCCATGCTCGACTGGGCCGGCAAACGCATGGAAAAAAAGATCTCGTTTCGCGATTATCTCGCCAAGGTCCGGCCGGTACGCGCCAGTGGCAAGCTGCACATCGAAAAAGATTATCTAAAACCGCCTTATGACCTGCGAGCCGCTGCGCGCAACACCGGCAAGCCGTTGCTGGTGCTCTTCGAACAGCCACATTGTCGGGTATGTGACGAACTGCATGGTGACATTCTCAAGCGCAAACGCTCACGCAAGTTGCTCAAGCAGTTTGATGTCGTTTTACTCAACATGTGGAGCAAGACACCACTCGTCACACCGGACGGCAGAAAGACCACGGCCAGGGCATGGGCTGCCAGGCTTAACATTCTCAATTCCCCCACCATGGTATTTTTCGATAACAACGGCAAGGAAGTGTTTCGCGCCGAGGCCTATCTCAAGGCCTTCCATGTGCAGGGCGCGATGGGCTACGTTGCTTCGGGCGCCTATCTGAAACAACCCAGCTTCCAGCGTTATCTGCAAAAGGTCAATGCCGATATGACGAAGAAGGGTATCAAGGTGGATCTGATGAAATGATATGCAAAGCGATTTGCATTGCCTGCCGATTTTGTGCACAGTAATACGGGTTGAAGGAAAGGAGATTTCCGTATGGGAACCACATTGATCGTGATTCTGGTTTTGCTGGCCGCGGTGCTGTTGTATGTCATCGGTATCTACAACAAGCTGGTGGCGCTAAAGAATCGTTACAAGAACGCCTTTTCCCAGATCGAGGTACAGCTCAAGCGGCGTTACGATCTGATTCCCAATCTGGTGGAGACGGCAAAGGGTTATCTCAAGCACGAGCGCGAGACACTGGATGCCGTGATCAGTGCGCGCAACGCAGCCGCCAGTGTGTTAAAGGCCGCTGAAAAGGATCCCGGCAATGCCG
>WFUO01000010.1 GCA_015484945.1 Gammaproteobacteria bacterium
CTCAGCGGATCCTTGCATAGGTCTGTTCAGCGATCTTGCGCCCCTCATACGGCCGTTTTGCTTGTGTGGCCTTCTTCAAGTGCTTTCTGGCGGCCTCGATATCCTTGAGCCGGTAATAGACCATGCCGATGTGGTACTGGATCTCGGGATTATCCGCGTATTTCCTTGCCAGTGGCTTGAGGATTTCCAGCGCCTTGCGGTAGTTGCCTGCGCGATAGTTGATCCAGGCCAGGGTGTCGCGAAGCAGGGCGTTGCGCGTGCGCGCGAATGGCGTGGCCAGCGACAACGCCTTGCGAATGTCCGCCTGGCTGGCACCGGGATCATTGGCGATCAACATGACGAGATTATTGATGACAATTATAGAACGCGGATTACGCGCGAGCAGCTCTTCGTAGAGTTTGCGCGCGGCCTGCCTGTCGCCGCTGAGCTGCAGGATGCTGGCCAGCATGAAACGCAGCGTGTTGCTGTCCGTCTTTTCGATACCTTTGCGCAAGGTGGCCACGGCATCACGATGACGGCCAATGGCAGCATAGAAACTGGCAAGATTACGCCAGGCCGTGGCCGACTTCGGGTTGTCCGAAACGGCCTTCTTCAGTGTCTGTTCAGCGCGCGCACGGTCGCTGCCGTGCAGATAGACCTTGCCGAGCAAGGTATAAGCGGCGATGTTGCCGGGATTTTTGGCTATGACCCTGTTGAGCAGGCTGATGGCCTTGTCTGGCTGTTTCTGCTTGAGATACAGCGAGACCAGCATGGCCAGCGCGCGCGTGGCATCGGGCCTGAGGCGCAGCGACTGCCTGAAGGCCTGCTCGGCCCTGGCGTACTGCCCGCGCTGCATGTGCATGACGCCTTGCATGTAATGGCCCAGGGCCTCGGCCCCGGGAACCTGCTTGATGCGCGCAATGGTTTGCTCGAGATCCTGCCATTGTCTTTGCTTGAGCTGCATGCCAGCCAGCATGCGCAGGGCGGCGAGATGCTTCGGCTTGAGGCGCAGGTAGGACTTCATCACCCCCTGAGCCGACATCGGGCTGTTGCTGTGCAGGTAGTAGCGCGCGAGCATGATGCGGGCGCGAATGTCGGCCGGGTCGATGCTGACGATCTTCTTCATGGTCTGCTCGGCCAGTTGCCGGTTGCCGGCCAGCAGATGGGCCTGTGCGAGCAACAGCAGCACATTACGGTCATTCGGATAACCTTTGAGAATCGCGCGCAGGTTGGCGATGGCCTGCTGGTAGTCCTTCCCGGCCATGGCGATGCGCGCACTGGTCAACAGGGCCTGGCGGTTTTCCGGGCTTTTCTCCAGTACCCTGGCGATTTCGGCAGCAGCCCTGTCACGCTCACCACGCCGGTAGTGGATACCAGCCAGGCCCAGACGGGCGGTAACGGTCTCATTATCGTTGGCGGCCTTTTCGAGCGCCTGCCGGTAGATGGCTTCCGCCTTGGCGTATTCACGTCTCAGCTCGAATACCTTGGCGAGGGCGAATACATAGCGCGCCTCATCCGGGTACTGCTTGCGGTAGTCCTGCAACAGCGCGATGGCCTTGTCACTATTCTTCAGTTGCAGGTACAGCCTGGCCAGTGTCAGGCGGGCATCGACCTTCTGCTCGTCGGTGACCTTTTTAATGGCCGTACGGAGCAGTTTTTCCGCCTGCCCCGGCTTGCGCAGGCCAACCATGAGCCTGGCAAGCTGCGCATAGCCTTGCAGCCTGTCCGGCTGGCGCCGGATGATCTCACGATAGACTTCGGCGGCCTTTTCGGGCTGACGGGCCGCAAGGTACAGACGCGCGAGATAGCTGCGTAATGCAGGTTCGTCGGGTTTGGCCTGTATGGCGCGTTCGATCTCGGCAATTGCAGCACGGATATCCTTTCTGAGGATATCGATACGCGCCAGCACCAGACGCGCCCGGATATCGTTGGCATCCTTTTCGAGCGCCTGTCTGGCCAGCTTCTCGGCCGTAGCCAGGTCACCATTACGGGCATGGACGATGGCCTTGAGAGTGATGGCTCCGGCATTGTCCGGCTGACGGTCGAGCACATACTGGGCCAGTTCGTCGATACGCCGGGTGAGCTTTTTGTTGCTGGAACGCGAATTGGTATAGATGAACCCGGCGCGAATACGTGACTCGAGATGGTTGGGATCGAGCTCCATGATGCGCAGGTAGTTGCCCAGCGCTTTGCGCAGATTGCCCTTCTTTTCGAAAATCTGCGCGAGCATGAATCGTGCGCCGACATCCTTCGGATCAATCTGCAGAACATTACTGAGCTCGACCCTGGCCTTGTCGAGATTGCCCGCCTTGAAATATTGCTGCGCCTTGCTGAAATAGGTGGCCTTGCGTTCCTCCGCGCTGCCGCAGGCCACGAGTAACACGACTGACAAGACGACGACCAAAAGCCTGATTTGCATACCTTTCTCCATTGTTGAATGTGCCTATCCCAGCATGAATGCAGTGGCGATGACAAGACCCGGCAACGGGCTGAAGTCATTCTTTCGGGTTCTGGCCGCGAACATGTACTCCAGCGCATAGAAGAAACCCAGCAGGTGCAGGGCGAACATGCTGATCTGCTTGCCGGCGATCTCCTGTATCGGCAGGCTGGGTACCAGAATCATGATGAGAATGATCAGATAGTCCAGGGTCGTGATACTGAAGCGGGTCTTGTCGGTGATCTTGATGCCGATGGCGGTAAGCACGGCCAGCAGGATGACAAAGCCGTGCAGGTAGTTTTCTACCGATGCCGAACCGCTGCGGTTGTCCATGACAAACAGCAAATAGATACCAGCCAGATAGTAACCAAGACGGATGATGTGCAGGCGGTATCGTGTCACCATCCTGAACGACAGCAGGTGCAGCACGGCAACGCCGCCGAACATCACCCGAACCCACAGGGGGTTGTCCCTGACCAGCCAGACGCCTGACAGAAGAAAAAACAGCACGCAGAGCTTGATGAGCATGGCCGGGCTGTAGTCGAGCTTTTTGCGCTCGACGAAACCCTTTTCCACAGGCGCCCTGCTCGTGGGACTCAATTTCCAGCCACGCATCTCGGCCAGCTTGAAGAATACCAGGATGGCCAGACACATGGCGCCATACAGCAGCAGCAGGAACAGGTCGGAATAATAGCGGAACACATAGGCACTGACGACCATAACCGACTGTACCATGTAGATCACAAAAACCACGCCGTGATGACTAAGACCGATATTGAGCAGCTTGTGATGGATGTGGGTCATATCGGGCGAGAATGGCGCGCGCCGTTCATAGATACGGCGCGCCATGACGGTCAGCGTATCCAGCACTGGCAGCCCCAACAACAGCAATGCGATAGAGGGGCTGAGCGCGGTATTGATGTTCTGCGTAAGGACGATGACAAGACAGCCGAGCAGAAAACCGAGCAGCTGTGATCCACCATCACCCATGAAGATCTGCGCCGGATGGGTGTTGTAACGCAGAAACCCCATGATGCCGCCGGAGATGGCCACAGCCATGAGGGTGAAAGTCAGGTTACCGCCCATATAGGCGAGGATGGCGATGGTGACGAAGCTCATCAGGCTGGCGCCACCTGCCAGGCCGTCCAGGCCATCGGACAGGTTGATGGCATTGGTGATGCCGATCAGCGCGAACATGGTGAACAGGACATGGAAGGTTTCGCTGCCGATGGCGTTGCCAATGATTGGATAATTGCGAACCACCACGTCACCGCCGAAGATAACGATAGCCACGGCCAGCACCTGTCCGATGAACTTGTAACGGTAAGACAGGCCATGTATATCGTCGGCAATACCGAACAGGTGTACGATCAACGCGCCCGCCAGGATGCTGGCAACCTGGCGGTCGAAGGGCATCCAGAACAGCAATGGCAACAACGCGCCAAGGGCGATGGCGACCCCGCCGATACGCGGAATCTCGCCGGTATGCACCTTGCGGTTATCCGGTATGTCCACCAGCCTGCGGCTGCTGGCGAAACGGATCAGGCCCGGCAGCAGTGCGCTGCTAAGGAAAACGGCGATGATGAATGTGTAGAGTATGATCACCGTATCAGTCAGGTATATAGGCTGGCAGCAAGGGGTAGATGGCCCGCAGGAAGTCGGTCAGCGCCGCATCTGCATGCCTGACATCCAGCCCTTCCGGGATGTTGATGGTCAGGCGCACCAGTGAGCCATCGGTCCGGTTGCGGCTGATGGCGTCGGTGAACAGCCGCCATTTGACCAGGTATTCGTTGGTCATGTCACGTCCGCGCTGGCGGAACCAGTAGTAAACCAGGGTCGTGTAGCTGCCCTTGCGGATCAACACCCGGTTGACCGGTACGATCTTGCCGTTGACGTCGATCCCGCGGATCTCGTGTCGCTGAATGCGCCAGCCACCACCGGGCAGACAGGAACGCGGCGAATGCACCGAAGCCCCCTTCTTCTGGGATGCGTAATAGGCGATGTACAGTTCCAGCGACCGGCCGCCCTTGTGATAACGCGCAAGCAGGTAGTCGGTGAGCTTGAGCGCCTTGAGATAGATGGCCTCGAGCCTGCCGGCTTCTCCTTTCCAGCCGTCGATCTCGAGCGGAAAGCTGCTCAGCGGCTTGCGCTGGGGGACGACTTCCTGACGCTTGCCAACATAGCTGAACGACAACCCGGCAGTGGCGATGAGCAACAAGCCAAGGATAAAACTGCGGCTGATGGTCAGACCCTGCGATGGACCGGCATCGGTGGATCCGATATCCGCGAGCGCCGCCACCAGTGTGGTCTTGTTACGGCCGATACGCGCGAGTATGGCCATCTCGGCGATCAGGATCAGCATTGCGGCACCGAAGATGACCAGCCCTTCGAACTCGTGCAAGAAGCCCTCGGCATGCTTGGTGCCGCCATACTCGACCAGAATCCCGGTGACACCGATGCGGAAACTGTTCATGAAGATAGTAATCGGCACCGTGGACAGAAAGATGACGATGCGTTTCCACATGGCGCCACGAAACACCCATGCGCAGATGAAGCCGATAGTGGTGAGCGAGAACAGATACTTGAGCCCGCTGCAGGCCTCGACAACCTGCAGTTTGTAGGTACCCAGGTCGATGACATTGCCCTCCAGGTAAACCGAGATGCCGAACAGGCGAATGACAGCTACGCCGATCTTCGAGGAAATCAGTTGCAGCTCCGACGACAGGTTGGCGTAGATGAAATTTGGCAGCGGGATCATGAATGCCAGGAACAGCAGCGGCATAATAATGACCCGGAAGCGCGGCCAGCCGAGGAAGGTCAGCAGCAGGCCGTACAGGGTGAGCAGCCAGGCGTACTGGGTGACCACATACAGGGTGCCCAGCTCGCCGACATAGTAGATGAGGATACCAGCCAACATGACCACCACACCGGCCCAACTGTTTCGCTGTGGCCTGGCCAGCATCTCGTGGCGCAGTTTCCAGATGAAATACAGCGTGATCAGCGGTATGAAATAGCCATGTCCGTATTCGGGAGAATTCCATTGCAGCACCATCTTCTGCACGGCATCGAAATACATGGCATGCAGAATTACCAATGCCACCAGCAAGCCGGCCAACGAAGTAATGGGTTTGTCTGTGGTCTTGCTCATGAGATTATCCCTGACTACCTGCACTGATGGCATGCACGCCGCCGCGCATCTTGTCGCGCACGACCTCTACGATGAGCGCCTTGTCGATAACGGTCATCTCTTCGCCATAGGCATACACCAGTGCGGCATCGCAGATGACGTTGATAGTGCGTGGCACACCCTTGCTGTAGTACCAGATGGCATCCACGGCGCCGCTGTCGAACAGCCCGCCATCGCCGCCGGCGACTTTGAGCCGGTGCTCGATGTATTTGCCTGTCTCCTTACGGTCGAGCGCTTCGAGATGATAGCTGCCGGTGACCCGCTGAACGAACTGTGTCATGCCGGGCTGATCCAGCAGGGTACGGAGTTCGGGTTGGCCGACCAGGAAAATACTCAGCAGCACATCCTTGTAGTTGTTGATATTGGACAGCATGCGCAGCTCTTCGAGCATGGCCGGGGTGAGGTTCTGCGCCTCGTCGATGATGAGTACCGAGTTACGACCCTGGGCGTATTGCTCTATGAGGTGATTTTGAAAGTCTTCATGCAGTTCGACCTTGCTCTTGCCCCGATAGTCTATACCGTACGACATGCATACCCATTCGAGCAGATCGCCAAACGAGGCATGGGTATTGCTGAGCATGGCGAGGTTGAATGCGTTCTGCTCCGAAAGCTTGTCGATCAGGCCGCGCAGCAGCGTGGTTTTACCTGAACCGATCTCGCCGGTGACCACGATGATACCAGCCGAGCGGTTGACCAGGCCGTATTCGAGCATGGTCATGACCGATGCGTGTTTTTCGGTCATATACAGGAACGCGGGATCCGGCAGGATCGAGAACGGCTTCTCGCGCAAGTTGTAGAACTGTTCGTACATTATAAAATCAGATACAAGAGGCAAGATACAAGATACAAGATACAAGAATGGCTAGCCCGGATATTGCATCAGTATCCCGAGAACCGGCGGAATTCGCAGCCGCTGTGGCGCCGGTTTGGAGCAAAACCCATAGCCGTCGCTATGGGTTGCGTGAAAACCTAGCCACAGCGAGCGAGAAACCGCCGGAATCGGGATTGAACCGCACGGTGAACAAACGGTTACAGGTGGCAATCTGCAGTTATTATCCATTTTGTACACTGTTTCAGTTGGTTATGTTTTCAGTGCGGTTCGGCTGGTGCAATATCCGGGCTAGCCACCCTCACCCTGTCCCTCTCCCGCCGGCTTTCCCCAGATTCCGCTGCGCTGCATCCGGGCTACACCGTTGTTAGCTGTAATAGTCCTGCATGTGGGCGGTGGACTTGTTGAGCACAGAGCCGAGCAGCTCCATGTCTTCGGTTATCTCGGCGGCGGTTTGCAGTTCGGCCTCTGTGACCTTGCCCTCCTCGATTACCAGCAGCATGGCGTCAACGTGCGGCGAGAAAGCCAGCGCGTCGTCGGATGACAGCAGCGGTGGCAGATCGAAGATGACGATGCGCGACGGGTAGCGTGTCTTGAGCTCTTCGACCAGCGAGACAATCTTTGGTGACGACAGCATCTCGGATGAGTTGATGAAGGACTGGTTGCCGGGCAACAGCACCAGCCGCTCGATACCGGGATTGACGAGGATATTGCCCAGCGCTTCGCCTTTGGTGATGAAATCGCTGATACCCTTTTCCGGCTTGAAGCCAAAATACTTGTGAATGGACGGACGACGCAGATCGAAATCAACCAGCAGCACGGTGTGATTGACCTCCATGGCCAGGCTGATGGCGAGATTGATGGCTGTCAGTGTCTTGCCCTCGCCGGCAGTGGCGCTGGTGACGGCAAAGCTGTTCCAGCCGTTCTGCCGCAGACGTTGCAGCACTTTTGTTCTGAGCATGCGGTAGGCGTCCATCTCCTGCCCTGGCCCGATGGCACTGATGATGCGCTTTTCCTTCAGCTGGTGGGGATCGGGATGAATGACCCGTGTCTTGGTGTAGTGGATGTTCTGCTCTGCCTCGGGCCTGATATCCACCTGTGGCGTTTCGGCCGGTTCCGTGGACTTGCCGGCCATGCGTTCCCGGCGGGCCTTTTCGAGCGCCTTTTTGATTCTTTCCATCTTGTGTTCTCCCCTACAGGCCCAGCTTGCGCTGGATTACAAACCACAGGACATCGAGCGGTTTGTACAGGAAATGCACCAGCAACAACAGCGCGGCGATGAGGCCAACGGTGATACCGATGATCACCCATTTCGAGCGTTTGCTGACGTTTTCGTCGGCGCTGTTGCGAATGTACGGTATCGCGGCCAGCGGCGGCGCGCCGAGCACGTTGGCGACATCACGAGCATGGTAGATGCGCCGGTCGAGCGACTCTGACATGAATACGCCACCCAGGCCACCGGCAAAGGCGAGCACAAAGCCGAGAAACACGATGGCGACACGATTGGGTTTTTCGGCCTTCTCGGGCAGCTGCGGCGGATCGATGACGGTGAACTTTTCACCCTTGCTGTCCTTTTCCAGCTCGACGGCGATCTCGGCCTCGCGCTGCTTGGCCTTGATGTCCTGGTACTTTCTGACCGCGTTCTCGTAATCACGGGTGATGGCGCGGTACTCACGCTCGACCTGCGGCGCGCTGACGATACGCTTTTCGTATTCGGCGCGTTTTTTTCGCAATTCGTCACGGAAACGCTTGTAGGACTTCTCTTCGCTGATGGCGGCGTCGAGCTGCGCCTTGATCTGTATCCAGGCCGGGTTGTCGGGTTTCTTGGCGATGGGCTTGCGCTTTCCGGCGCTGGCGGTGCGGATGGTTTTTTCCAGCGCCCGTATCCTGGCCTGCAGTTTCTTCACATCGGGATGGTTGGCCGCATACTTCTTGCGAATCAATGCCAGTTCGGCCCTGGCCTTGAACAATTGTTTCTTGAGCTCTTCGGTATCGCCGCTGCCGCCGACCTCTTTCTTCAGGGCCGCGATCTCGCGGCGCATCTTGACCAGGTCGGGGTGGTTGGGCGCATAGCGCGCCTGCTTGCTGACATATTCGGCCTCGAGCGCGCGCAGGCGCTCGGAAGGGCTGAGGATTTTCTCGCCGGTGGCGGTGACCATGCCGGTATAGGGGTTGATCTGCGCGAGCTGCGAGCGCAGGAAGATCTTGCGCTCCTTCAGTGAGCGCAACTGACGCTCGACATCCTTGAGCTCGGTCTCGGTGCGTTGCAGCAATTGCATGTTGAGCTGCACCAGCTCGGGCAGGCTGTTGGCGTGGCGGGTCTTGAAGTCGGCGAGTTTCTTCTCCAGCGTGCTGATCTCACGGCGCAGGCGTTGCGCCTCGTTGGCGAGGAATTGCGAGGTCTCCGATGCCTTTTGCTTTCTCTCCTTGAGGTTGGCCTGCAGGAACAGGGTCATCAGCTCGTTGGCGACGAGCTGCGCCTTGCGCGGTGATCGGCTGTCATATGACAGCGTAAAGGCGATGGTAGCCTTGGTGGGGCGTCCACTCTTGGGATCGACGACATCGGCGCTGATCATCTGCAGCTTGATGTCTTCTTTCATTTTGTCCAGCACTTCCTCGATGGGTTTTCTGGCGACATCCTTCGGGTAGAGCTTGTACTTGCGGATGATGCGGGTCAGGTTGGCGGTGGTCATGACCTTCTGGCTGATGATCTGCACCCGCTGGTCGGCATAGCTGGTGACGGTGGATCGCACCAGTTCGCTGGGGATGACCTGTTGCTCGATGAGAATGGTGGCGGTGGAACGGTAAACGGGCGGCAGAATGAAGGCGATGACGATACTGAGCAGCAACACCACCGAGGCGGTGATGAGAAACACCTTCCTGCGCCGTTTGAGGATCCCGATATAGTCTGACAGTGTCTTTTCGTCTTCTTCCATTGTCCCTGTTTACCCTTTTATCGTGATACTGCGCGCTTGCCGAAACGGTACTGGACGCCGAGGCTGATGCGGCTGGATCTTGCACTGGCGCCGGATACCAGATACTCGTGTTGGCGATATCTGTAGCTTGCGATCATGCGCCAGTGACGGCCAACGTAATGATAGCCGTTGATAGCCAGATCGACGAAGTTGCGGTCGTTGGCCCGCGTGCCAATGCCGGTGTTGAGGTTGCGCCCGGCCAGCAGCACGACCTGAATCCAGCGCAGTTCATTGAAACGCCAGGCAGCATCGAGCCGGATACGGTCCGACTGGTTGAGTTGGCCAAGACTGCTGGGCATGACATCGCGCGACAGGCTGGCGCCCAGCTTGAGCCGCCGTCCCTTGTGCTCGACTGAGATCAGGGCCAACGCGCCGTTGTCGCTGACGCCGTTGTTGTCGGTACGCCGCAGGCCAATCAGCGCGGTGCCGGTAAGCAGTGGCGTGAAATTGTGGACGAGACCGGCCTGCAGGCCGTTGGTTTTCGAAACCAGACCCAGACTGTTTACCTCGTAGCGGCTATGACTGAGCAGTACCTGTATCTGGTTACGCTGGTCAAGCTGGTACAACCAGCTTGCGGAACCAACCAGGTAGGTATAGTCGTAGAATTCGGTGGCGGCGTCTTCGAAATCGACATTGTCATAGCGCAGGTTGAGAGACAGCCTCGCGCGTTCGCTTGGCAGGTACGACCAGGACGGCGCCAGGTTGCTGGATACCCGACGCCGGCGGATATCGACCCGGCCGCTGTCGGCCAGCTCGCTGGTGATGGAGGTGTTGCGCACGTACCCCGCGTCGATTTGCCACTGACTGCGCTCGCCGCGCTTGCCAGTGCTGAAGTCGAGATAGGCATCGTTGGTATCCAGGTTGCTATTACCCGGAAAACGCCACAACTCGGCTCTGGCATCGATACTTGCATGACTGATCTCGGTACGGCGCGCCATACTGATCGACGGCAGGATGACAACCGCGCTCTCACTTTGCGCACCGGACGTGCGCAACAGAAAGTTGTTGTCGAACAGGGCGCGCGCCTCGATGCGCGGCTCGTACGACCATTCAGCCGCCAGTGCGCCCTGCCCGGCAAGGCAGGCGAGCAGCAGCGGCAAAAACCTATTGGACGACGACGACATCACCGGCCTGTAAAAGGATGTTCTGTTGCAGCCGCCTGCCGTCTGCCACCTCGGAATAGCGGAAACGGTAAACGAGCTGTTTGCCGTTCTTGCGCCTGAGGATGCGGATCTCGTCCGGCTTGGCGTACGGGGTGAGTCCGCCGGCCATGGCCAGTGCCTGCATGACATCGGTGGGGCTGCCGATAGGGAACGGGCCGGGGCGGGCGACCTTGCCGATGACATAGATCTTGTTGCCGGCCACGCTCTTGACCATGACAGTGACCGAGGGATCGGGCATGAATTTCTTCAGGCGCTTTACGATCTCTTTCTGCACCTGTTCGGGTGTGAGGCCGGCGGCCTGCAGGTGTCCGATGAGCGGGAACGAAATCCGGCCATCGGGACGGACGAGGACTTCCTGTGTGAGGCCCTCTTCCTTCCATACAGAAATGACCAGCACATCTTCGGGCGACAGCCGGTAGCCATTTGCCTGAACGGCCAGGGGCGCGGACAGGCTGGCCATCCACAACAGGGCTGCAAGCCAGAATCGGAGGGTGGTTTGGATGTTCATTGCCGGGTTCCTTGTTATTGTTCGTCCATACCAACGTGGTGTTTCGCGTTTCACCACGGCTACCGCAGGGCATGCACATACAGCCTGTGTGCCCTGCTGCGCCGGCCGGGCCGGCACACACGTTCTGCCACGACCCAAAAGGGCCTGTGCAGATGATACCGGAAACCGGTACACATTATATATATGGCTGACGGGAATGCTGGCCTGTTGCGGCCGCGCGTACCCCCCCATCACCAGCAAAAAAACACGGGCATGAAAAAACCGGATCGCCCCATGCCCATGCAGCTGGTGGCAACCCGGCTTTCTTCGGCAAATGCTGGTGATGCCCCGACGGGATCAGGGTTGCACCGGCCTTGTCGATTACTGAAGATCCGCGGCTTTCCGGCCCTGCCTCACGACAGGTGTGGCATTTTCACCGGCCATTCTGCGATGGCCTGACAGACGCCCCGATCCGGCGGCGTATATCATTGCCGCGCGATCAGCGCCAGATTCATGACAGGATTGTACCGTTATTGCCGGTAAGCGCACAACCAGAACGACAGGAACAATAGCGCGCTCCCTGCTTTGGCTATTGACCCGAGGCCCGCTCGCGCTCACTTCCCCAAGTGTTGCGACCTGTGGGGATTGTAGGCTGGCCGGCAGTCTGGCGGCAATATGACCAAAGTCATAGGTGACAATGCCGGTATATCTATTTATTTTTTCATGGTTTTTGATCTTGGACGCCCATGCGTTGGATATGCCCGGACAGAAACAGAGCGCAGATACGGATCTTTCCCCGGATTTCACTTCGTTGCATCCAGGCTTGCCCCTCACCCCCTCTCCCCGAGGGGGTGAGGGGTGAAACAAACGCGATGCCTTCAAGCCCCTCTCTAGCGGCAGAAGGCATTGGGGTGAGTGTGGAAAATCAGGACAACGACTTCTGCTCCCACTGCCAGGCATGTTCGATGATGGTATCGAGGCTGGCGTATTCGGGTTGCCAGCCGAGCACCTGACGGGCCTGGTGCGAATCGGCCACGAGGCGGGCGGGATCGCCGTCACGGCGAGGCCCGTCAACAACAGTGATGTTGCGCCCGGTGACCTTGCGCGCGGTGTCTATGACCTGTTGCACTGAAAAGCCTTCGCCGTTGCCAAGATTGAACTGCGCGGAGGGCGCGCCGTCCCAAAGGTATTTCAGGGCCAACAGGTGCGCCTGACACAGATCGACGATGTGGATGTAGTCGCGGATGCAGGTGCCGTCGGGTGTATCGTAATCGCGCCCGAACACTGTGATATCGGGCCGGCGGCCCGACGCGGCCTGCAGCACCAGCGGGATCAGGTGGGTTTCGGGTTCGTGGCGTTCGCCCAGTTCGCCTTCGGGATCGGCACCGGCGGCGTTGAAGTAGCGCAGGCTGACCGAGCGCAGGCCGTAGGCACGCTGGAAGTCTTCCAGCACCTGTTCGATCATCCACTTGCTGCGACCGTAGGGGTTGATCGGTTGCCTGGGGTGCTGTTCGTCGATGGGTATGCCGACCGGTTCGCCGAAGATGGCGGCGGTGGACGAGAAGATGAAATGCCCGATGTTGGCCTTGACCATTTCATCGAGCAGGGTGATGGTGTTGGCGACATTGTTACGGTAGTACATGGCTGGTTCGCGCACGGATTCGCCAACCTGGATGAAGGAGGCGAAATGCATGACGCCATCGAAACGGTGTTGATTGAACAGTTCGTCGAGCAGCTCACGGTCGGCGATGTCGCCCTCGATGAATTCACCGCCAAGCACGGCATCGCGGTGACCGGTGGAAAGGTTGTCGAGAGTAACGACATGGTGACCCTGCCGCAGCAGCATCTTGACCATGTGTGAGCCGATATAGCCGGCGCCGCCGACGACGAGAATCTTTTTCAATGTCGTTTGTCCTGATGTTGTGCCTGTCTGGCAATCTGTCTTAACTGCTTGTAGTGAACATGGAAAAAGTTATGTTTATACAGGTTTACCCCTCACCCCCTACCCTCTCCCCAAAGGGGAGAGTGGTGAAACAAACGCGATGCCATCAACCCTTCTCGCGCCAGCGGGAGAGAGGCTATTCCCCGCGCCCGTAGATATCGTCAAAGCGGACGATGTCGTCCTCTTCGAGATAGTCGCCGCTTTGCACCTCGATCATGACGGTCTCGATCTGGCCGGGGTTGCTGAGCCGGTGTTTGCTGCCTGCCGGTACATAGGTGGATTCGTTCTTGCGTACCAGGTATTCCCTGTCGCCGTTGACGACCAGCGCGGTGCCTGAGACGACGATCCAGTGCTCGCTGCGGTGATAGTGCATTTGCAGTGACAGCGAGGCGCCCGGCTTGACGACGATACGCTTGATCTTGAAGCCCCTGCCCTCTTCGAGAATGGTGTAGGTGCCCCACGGGCGGTGCACGGTGCGGTGCAGCTCGGCGGCCGGATGCCGTTCCTGGCGCAGGCGGGCGACGATCTTGCGTACGTCCTGCACCGCGTTTCGGTCGGCGACCAGCAAGGCGTCGGGGGTATCGACGACCATGACATTGTCCACGCCCAGCAGGGTGACGAGGCGGCCATTGTCTTCCCTGTCGTTGTTGACATAGCATTGGCTGCTGTTGACGAACAGGGTCTGGCCGTTGCCGCGGTTGCCCCGCTCATCGGCCTCGATCAATTCGCTGACCGCATCCCAGGCGCCGAGATCGCTCCAGTTGAAATCACAGGCGACCACAACGACGTTGCCGGCCTTCTCCATCACCGCGTAGTCGATAGAGATGGCGTCGATGCCGGCAAAGCCCCGGGCATCGATCTCGACCGGCTCGGTTTTGCCGGTATCGTTCCAGCATTTCAGCGCCTGTTCGTGGATCTCGGGTGCATGGATCTGCATGGCGGCGATAATGGCGTCGGCGCGGAAACAGAACATGCCGGCGTTCCACAGGAATCCGCCATCGGAGAGATAGCGTTCGGCGGTGGCCTGGTCCGGCTTCTCGACGAAACGGCTGACCCGGTAACCGCCGGCATCGTCGAGCGCTTCACCGGTCTCGATGTAACCGTAACCGGTTTCGGGCCGCGTGGGCCGGATACCGAAGGTGACCAGGTCGCCCTGCGCCGCCAGGCGGGTGGCCTGGCGCACGGAACGATTGAAGGATGTCTGGTCATCGATGACGTGATCGGCCGCGAGAACCAGCATGACAGCCTCGCCGCCATATTTTTCCTGCACGTGCAGGGCCGCCATGAGGATGGCCGGTGCGGTGTTGCGACCCGCGGGTTCGAGCAGGTATTCGAGGCGGATTTCGCCGCTGCCCTCGACACCGGCGTACTCGTCGCGGGTCTGAAAATAGTAGTCACGATTGGTGACGGTGAGCACATATTCGACGCCATCCAGGCACAGGGCGCGTTGCAGGGTCCTGTGCAGCAGGCTGTGGCCGTCGGGAAGCTTCATGAACGGCTTGGGATGCGCCTGGCGCGATACGGGCCACAGCCGCGTACCCGCCCCGCCGGACATGATGACCGGTATCAGCATGATCGTTCCGTGGGTCGTTGGTTGATGTTTTGTCCTTGTGATTCGTTCGATGATAAAGAGCGGCGCCTGAAGATACAAGCGCGAGGAATTACATGCGCCAACCATGGTCCGGTCAGGAAGGCCGACGAAACGAATATGAGCGTGGGCGCACTTATTCCAGATTCAGCACGAACTGCTTGCCGGGCCGTACGTTGATGCGACGCTGCTGTAGCCTGGCGCCGTTCTTCCAGCGCACGTCGTAGTCGCCCGGCGCAAGATCGATACGGGCCGTGCCTGGCGCAACGCCCAGCCAGCCACCCCTTACCCCTGTTGCCTGAGCCGGGCGTATCGCCACACTATTGCGCACGGCGGGTGCGCCACGCAGCCGCAGTGCGGACCAGTGGATGGTCAATGTCTGGCTGCTGCCGGGACTGACGACCAGTTTGCGCTTCCATACCGGGCCGAAGGCGAGATGAAACTGGATGTCGTACTGGCCGGGTGGCAGATAGAACCCGTGTTCATGACGCTGGGTGTCGGCCAGCCGCACCTGCTGCCTGTCATACAGAACGACATTGAGCAGGGTGTTCAGCCTCCCCCCGCCCGCGGCGATGTTGCGATACCGGATCAGCCCGGGGCGCACGCTGACGACGGTGATCATGCCCGGACGTACGGCGACCGGTACGGTGTGTATGGCGCCGCTGAGGCTGAACGCCACCCGGTAACGCCCGGGCCTGACGGCCCAGCCACCGACCTGGCGCCGGCCACGGTACAGACGGGCCTCGATGTTGGCCAGCTTCTTGTCACCCGGCCCACGGACATCCAGCCGCACCTGGCCACGGTTTTGCTCGAGCAGGAAGCGGTTGCCCTGCAGATATCTGACCGAGACGAAACCCTGCTGGCGCGCGGCACCGTCCTGACCCGGCCGCATGCAGGCCAGACCGATCCAGTTGACTGGGCTGGATGGGTGATTGCTGGTAAGCCCGGTGAACTGAAAGCGTTTGCCGTTGGCCTTTATCAGGGCCTCGACCTGGCCACCGGCTGGAATTCGTGGGCCATTGCCGGCAGCGGGTCGCTGTCCCTTGCGTACCGGGTCTGTCCAGTGGCCGCGCAGACGGCCACGCTCGTAGCGCGCCTGAATGAGCGAACGCTCACCCGATTTCCAGCGCAGTCTCAGCACCAGCTTGCGCCCCTGGTGACTGACCCGTGCCGTGGCATCCTGTTTCGGCAGCGTGTGACCACAAATCCACTGCCCGCCCAGGTTGAGCCGGTCGAGCGCCTTTTCCCTGGCCGCACCGGCCCTGGCCGTCTTCAGCTCGCGCTGCAACTGTTGCAGGCGTTCGTTCAGCCAGGTCTCGCGATTTTTCAGCCGTGTATAGACCGGCGAGCTCTCATAGAGGCGGGCCTGCGGGCTGGTACGGCTACTGGCGGCCCTAAAGCGGAGCTCATTGAGCCTGATCCGGGCGCGGTTCCTGTCGATCCGCAGTCTTTCGTACAGCGCCGAGCGGCGATCCTGCCATGGCAGGCTGGTGCGCTGGATGACGGCGGCATGGTGCAGTTTCAGAAATCGGCTGACAAGCTGCCAGTCGGTGGCGAGATATTCACCACCATGGCGTTCCAGCGCCGTCAGTTCGCGCCGAACGGCATCCAGTTCCCGGCGCATCTGTTCGATACGCTGTTGCAGGTAACGCAGCCATAGCTGCTGGCCACCGATATCGATCAGGTACCTGCGCCGGCGTCGCTCGCGGGCCATGGCCTGGATGCGGGCGCGCCGGTACATGGGATTGTCGTAGCGCCGGGTGAGAAAACGCATGCCATGACGCTCGATACCGGTCAGCCCCGCCATGCCGGGCAAGACCTTTTCCATCAGCAGGAACAGTTCCGCCAGACCACGCTCCGGTGTCTGCGGAAAGGTACGGGAATAACGGGCCAGCGTGGCATTCAGCGCCTTCGGGTCGCCCTTTACCCTGACAAGATCACGGGCGAACTCTAGCAGGCGCCGGGTCGGGTCGGTTGGTGGACGCGCCAGTACGGCCCTGATGTCCATGCCCATGATCTTCATGCCGAGAAAGGCGCGCTCTATGTACTTGCCCATCGCGCGCCCCGCCTCGTAGGTCGATTCGTGACCGCTGTTGAAGCCGTTGACGTGCTCGATGATGAACATGATCTGGTCGTTGATCAGTCCGCGGATATCCTGTGGTCCGTACATGCGAAGATCTTTCTTCAATGTAAAGTCCGGATCGGTCATGCGATCCCAAAGTTTCATTTTTTCGTATTGAACCTCGCCCCTGGCGTTCCTGGCCACGCTGCCGTCCGGATTCTTTTTTGGTATCCTGCTGCCGTCGCTGTCGAGCCGATAGGCCGACTGTACACGGTTGACGACGATGTCGAGGCCAATCGTGTGCGAGTAGGTCTCGATACCATCACGCATGGCAATGCTCATCTTGCGCTCGATCTTCGCTCGTTGGGTAATGGCCTGGTCACTATCCGGCCCGTATTGTCTTTCGAGTTTGTGCAATTGCCACTGCATGTCGCGTATCTCGACCATGCGCTCGTCGTAAAGCCTGTCGCGCGCCAACAGGTCAACCTCGGGGTCATCCACCTGCATGCCCCTTTCCGCGGCGATCTGTTTGCGATACCTGGCCAGTTTCCTGCGCGACGCGGCCAGACTACGGCGCGCGACATCCACCTTGCGCCGGTACAGGGCGAGCTCATGCCGTGGCAATTCACCGGCCTCGATACGGCGCTTGAGGATGGCGGTCTGGTTTGCGATGTAACGCCTGGCCTGGCGTGATGTCATGTGCTGCAATGCCCCCGCCAGGCTCAATGCCTCCATGGCGTCTCCATGGCGCATATTGCCGGCACCAGGCAGGTCAGTGGCGATTGTTTTGCTCATGGCCCTGACGTGGGGGCCATTGGCGGTTATGAACGGAAACACGTTGATGTATTCGTTGACATCGAAGGCACGTGCCGAGGTAACGAAGTCACCATTACCGTGCAACCGGGCATAGAGCCGATACATGTTGACGAGATGACGCCGCAACCAGTGACTGGCAGCCGAACGGTCGATGTCACTGGTCGGGTCGCCGGAACCCGGGGCAATCAGTTCCCGGTTCAGCAGATCGACCTCGGCACGGTAGCGGGCCTCGAGTTCCTTCAGCGCGGCCTGGGCCTGTTGCTCGCCACCGGCCTTTTCGATGGCCTCCCGACGCTGGCGTTGGTACCAGTCATCGAGATCCTTGCGTGCGGCGGCGCGGGCATGACGAATGATCGAATCGAACCAGGCGTCACGCATCTTCTTTATGCGCTGCATGATCGGCCGCATCTGCTCCGGCGAGGCGGCATAGACGTATTTCAGACCTTTCCAGCTCAGCCGGTTCGACAACAAGGCAAGGAAGATTCTGGCCGGCGTCGGCTTGCCGCTTGTCACCGACTCGTAACGCTCGCGCGCATTGCGCTGGTGTTCCAGGTTGCGATTGACCGCGGCCAGTACCTCGGCCCGCAGTCTCGGATTGTTGCGCATGGCGTTACGCAGCCATTCCGGGGCATGGCGGCGTAACTGGTGGGCTTCGATACGACCCCGGGCCCAATGCGTGGCACCGGCGATCACGCGCGAAAGGGCGCTGTTGATCAGTATGCGTTGCCAGTTGGCCTCGTCCATCTGACCCTCGACGTACATCTGGTAAAAGCTCGTCAGCGTGGTTTCGGTGGCAAGCCCGAGGCTGGTAGCGACATAGCGCTCGATATGGGCGCGCAGCCCCCTGTTACGTGCCAGCCATCGGGTCAGGGCACGGGCACGGCCAGCCTGTTGCAGACGTCTGATCAAGGCCGGGAAGGCGGCATCGGTGACGCCACCGGCGATCTGCTGCAGGGGACCAAGTACGATGGATGTCAGCACCAGACTGTCCCAGTCGATCAGGCCGTCTTTCTTCCAGGCCTCTATACCGGCGCTGACCAGTGTGCCGCTGGCCGTCTCGGTCAGCAATCTCAGCGCCAGCAGGGCGCGGCGGGTACGCAGGGCCTTGCCGGCCAGCGTGGCGACCCGCGCACCGAAGTATTCGGGCACGACCACCGAGATGGTCGTTTCGCCAATGGTTCTGAGGTCGATGACATCGAGTACGCTGGCGCCCGGCAGTTTCAGGTTGCCACGCGCCTCGCCCAGACGACGGGCGATGGCATGACGCACGTCCGGCAGGCCGTAAACCTGGCTGCCATCCTTGCGGGTGAGAATATAGCCAAACGATTTGAGCAGTGCGTGGACCTTTGGCGGCAGCCGTTTCGGATCGGGCATCGTGGCGGCCAGGGTGAAGGCCCTGGCGGCAAAGTCCATGTCGCGGTTGAACCTTTGCATGCGTTTACGGACCTGGGTGATGCCTGCCTTGCCGGTGCCCCAGGCATCACTGGCGCGCAGCAATTTGCCCAGCCCCACCTCGTGCCACTTGCCGCCGAGATAGCGAGTGTTGTACCAGTCCATGATCTTTTCCTGTTGCAGGCGTATGACCCGCGCGATGGCCAGGAAATAGACCCGCCGCGATGGCTCGATACCGGCCGTGAGATAGTTCAGGATCTGGTATTCCGGACTTTCCAGCGCCTGCCCCAGACGGTGCACGAGAACGGGCCGATGGCTGGGTGATTGCCAGACGGTGAAGATGGGCAGGCGTTTTTCGTTGAAGCGTATCTTTACCCGCAGATATTCGATCAGGTTGTCAATGGCGTTCTTTTCCAGTTGCTTTCGCAACATGCCTCGCACCGGCGCGCCAGTGGCCGGATCAACGATCAGGCCTTCCCGCGCAAGGCGCCTGAATTCGGCCACCAGCATATCGTGCCAGGCGCGTTGCACGAATACCGCCACACTGCGACTGATGTCATGGGGGACGACCGGGTTGTTCGGATCGTTTGCGGCTATCCGGTCGGCCAGTTCACCGAGCCGGTAAACGGTGTAGCTGATCCGTTTGCCGGTCCAACGGGTATGGCGTTCGCCCAATTCGCCGCCGGGGCCGTCGATCACGGGCTGGTAGGTCACCAGCACGTCGAACAGCGCCGACAGGCGGATCAGTCGCGCCTGCAAACGGGCCATGTGATAACCCCGGCTGCGCGCGCGACCACGGCGGGAATCGCGCAGTTTCAGGTCACGCTGCAACCGTTGCCGGATCGTCGCCAGCGCCTGACGCAATGCGCGCCGCGCATCGTGGTATTCCTGTTGCACCAGGGCCAGTCTTTGTTTTCGACTGCTCAGATTGCGAAGGCGTGCCTGGATCTCGGCGGTGATCAGCAGGCGTAGCCGACCGATGGCCTGTTCCATGCGCTTTCGGGCTTTGGCTGCAAGCCGCGGGTCGTCCGGCGGGATCTCCCGGTATTGCTGAACCTGGCGGGCCTGCTGATAGAGGGTGCTGGTCTCGGCCTCGACACGTTCACGCAACACACGGATATCGGCCGTGGGCGCGGCGTTGATGGCCAGAGGCAGCAAGAGCAGCGATACCCGGACAACCCTTGCCACCAGGCGCCAAACTTTTGACGTACAGTGCGTCACCAGCCCTCCATGCCTTGCAATCATGGTACCGCCGAACCATGCTATGTCTGTTGTCTGTCCATTATAGTTCAGCTGACGGAGTGCACTGATGGAGAGAACGGCCTCACGCCCGGTGCGAACACGCATGCTGGCCCTGGTGGCTCTGGGCGGCCTGATACCGATGACCGCCCTGGCCGATTTCATCGGTATCCTGCCGCCTGAACGCCATATAGAAATCCGCATCCGCGCATTGCTCAAGCGCCAGCCCGGCCTGAGCCCTGACCAGGCACGGGCGCTGGTCGTGCCCGGTGAAAGGATACTGCCCGGGCTGATCAGGGCGCTGGCGCCGGTCAGGCCCTTGCGCGACAGCAAGCTTGGCACCGGGTTTCAGGGCAGGATCATTCGCATCATACCGCCCAGGACGGGTGGCAACTATCATGACCCTGCCGCGCACGAAACCTATCTTTTCGTGGCCTATGGCAAGGGCGGTAAACCGATCAGCCGCAAGCCGGTACTGATCAGCCGCTATCACATCCGTGGTCCGCTCCATCACGAATTCGATACCCTGCTGGATATCCGACGGCTGATTTCGAACCGGCACGAGCTGCTGGGGCTGGGCGTGGAGGACCGTGTCTATCGCCAGAGCCTGTACCGGCATTTCGACCCGGACGGCAAGCTGGGACTCTATACATCGGGCGGACGCGCCATCCGTGGCCGGGTGATCCCGAACTCGCTCGACAGCCTGATCGAGAACGGCTACCCGCTGTTGCCAAGGCTGCCCTACAAGATGCCTGCGGCGCTGCTGAACATGACCCGTTCGAACTGGCAACGCATGCCCTGGCATTCGTTCATGCAGTCCATCGTGTACGGGATTGCGCGCAGCAAGCGCTATCCATCCGCCTTCAATCCACGTTTTCGCCGACAGGCCCTGGCCACGGCCGGCCTGCTGTGCACGCTGGCACGGGTCCAACCCGACCTGGCGCCGGCCGCCATCCGTTACCGGGCCAAGCACCTGTACAAGCTCGGCGCCGATTCGATCGTCGCCCTGGCATATCTGATGCTGCCGCTACCGCCCGACCGGCGTGGACGCCCCAACCGGTATATTGGCGCCAATTACATGAACCCGGCCCTGCCACTGGACTACGCCGATATCGCAGAGGCCACCGCCGATGTCATTGCCAGCGAACCCGGACTGCGACTGTTCATCGGCAAGATCAGCGATGCTGGCGTCTCGGGCCCGTCGGCGCGGCTGGTCCGGTCATTGTTGCAACTGGCCGTCAACTCGCACCGTGACCGGCAGGCCAGACCCATACCCCGTCTGCAACGCGCCGCCACCAGGGCGCTCGACAATATCTTCAGACCTGACCCGAACGTCGATGAGGAAGATCGCGACAGCTACCGGCGGGTGCTGTACCGTTTTCTCGATTCGGAAATACCGCGCGAACGCCGCTATGCCTGCCAACGGCTGTCGAAATACGGTTGGGGTGACCCGCAATACCTTGGAAATACTGTGGACTACCTGTTCCGTATGGCGCGCGTCCGGCTTGGCGCCAGAAAGGGCCATGCCAGGCTGGATCTGGCCGGCATTCGGCTGGCGGGCGCCGACCATGTCCGTTGCCTGCATACCATGCTACAGACACTGGACAAACGCCATGCAGACGTGAAGCGCACAATCAGCGAACACATCGACCGGATCCGCCGGCGCGCCGTCGGCGAACACCCGGACAGGATTGACCGGTTGTTCATACGCATCTGGGATCAGCAATAAAACTACCATCATCAGCACCCTGGTAGGCCATAAGATATACGTATGGTCTCAAGGAATATTGAGTCAATCCACATGCATGTACAAAGTGGCCAGAACGTTTGGCTTCAGTGTTGCAAACTTGATAATAGTACGGTGATGACCCGATATTAGGACCTTGAATTCGGCCAGTTTTGCCGTTCATCATGCTACTCAAATTCATCATGGCCAACCTAAATGTTTCAAATTAACTGCCGCTATATTGATGAGACGCGATCACCAGTAAACTATCTCAAGGAACAAGAACACCATGAAATTCAGAAAACCTCACTTGAGCTTTCGCACCAAGAGCCTACTGGTAATTGGCGGCTTGGTCACTTTACTGATGATGTCGCTAGCCTATACAGCGGTCAAAATATACTCGGAGGAAGAAATAGAACATATCAAGAAACGTCTTGATAGCGCTGCAAATAATCTTGCAGCTCTCATTGGCAAAGACATTGCTACTGGCAACCGTAAAATACTGAAACGATTTGCGCAGATCACACTAAAAACCAACAAACTCAGCTTTGTCAGAATCCTCGATAGGCATGGCAAAATACTAGCTGCTATTGGTAACCAGAAGGATTTGACTCGGTCAAACCGCTCTAACCGGAATATCAACGATGTAATGACCAATAAGGACTATTTTCACATCAAAACCAAAGTCACACTCAATGGCAAACCTATTGGTCAGATTGAACTCGGACACGACATGACCGAGACACGCACCGAACTTTCGGCCTTGAAAACCACGGTAACGCTGATCGCTATTGGTACTACCTTACTCATGGTACTGATCCTCGGAATAATATTGACCGTTCTTTCGCGACCATGGTTAAGGCTGAAAAAGGCGTTCATGCAGCTCGTACAGGGCGAAGCCAATTTCTCTACCCGGCTGGAAATCCTGGGTGAAGACGAGTTTTCACAGGTTGCGCTGTTCTTCGATCTGTTCATGGGGCAACTGGAGACCATGGTGCAGGACATCCTGCGTATTGCACAAGGCCTGGAAAAAGCCAGCC
>WFUO01000011.1 GCA_015484945.1 Gammaproteobacteria bacterium
AGATGTTCCGTGCATTACAACTGGAATGGCATCACACCAAACGCGAGATTCTCACGATGTATCTCAACCTCGCGCCATTTGGCGGACCGATCGAGGGTGTACAGGCGGCCAGTTATCGCTATTTTGGCAAGCCCGCACGCGAACTCAGCCATGCCGAGGCGGCCCTGCTGGCGGTCTTGCCACAGGCGCCCAGCCGCCTGCGCCCCGACCGCCATCCGCACCGCGCCCGGCGCGCGCGCGACAAGGTCATACGCCGCCTGGTACGCTTCGGTGTCTGGCCACGCCGTATCGCCGTGGAGGCCGGCAGCGAGACCGTGGTCGTCGACACTTTTCGGGCGCCCATGCTGGCGCCACTACTGGCCCGCCGGTTGCGTCTCGAACAGCGCCGCCGTGGCCGCCGGGTCGGCCTGATCCGCACCACCATCGACGCCGGCTTGCAGGCCGGGCTGGAACAAAAGCTCCGCGACTGGCAGGGCAACCTGCCTGAAGGCAGTTCGGCAGCCATTCTGGTGGTCGACAATCGTGACCTGTCGGTGCGCGCCTACATCGGCTCCATCGACTTCACCAGCCGCAAGCGCTTCGGCCACATCGATATGGTGCGGGCGCTGCGTTCGCCTGGCTCCACGCTCAAGCCGTTCCTGTATGGTTTCGCCATCGAAGATGGCCTGATTCATTCGCACAGCCTGATGCTGGACGTGCCGCAGACCATCGCCGGTTACCGGCCGGGCAACTTCAACGGCCGCTATCATGGCGCCGTCAGCGCAACCCGCGCGTTACAGATGTCGCTCAACGTGCCGGCCGTGGATCTGTTGCAGCGATACGGCGAGGCTCGTTTCGTCGCCCGGCTGCGTAACGGCGGCCTGCGCCTGCGCATTCCCGGCGGCAAGCCCAATCTGGCCGTGATTCTGGGCGGGGCGGGCGCGTCACTGGAGTCGCTGGTTGCAGCCTATGCCGCACTGGCGCGCAATGGCCTCAGCGGACGTCTGCGCTTCACGCAGGACGATCAGGTGAGTGAAAACCGGCTATTCGCCGCCGGCGCCGCGTGGATCGTGCGCGACATGCTCGAATCACAGGGCCGGCCGGGGCTGCCCCGTCAGGGGCTCGAGATGGCGGCCTCTCGTCAGGTAGCCTGGAAGACCGGAACCAGCTATGGCTACCGCGATGCCTGGGCCATCGGCGTCACCGACCGATACACCATCGGCGTCTGGGTCGGGCGTCCCGATGGCACCCCGATGCCGGGACACTACGGCGCCGTCACCGCGGCCCCGCTGCTGTTCGACATCGTTGACAGTCTGCCCGGCCGGTCGCTTTGGGCCCAACGCCCGCAACGACCGGCCATGGTCAGCCGCGCCAGCATCTGCTGGCCACTGGGCACCCGCAGCAAGGACCAACCCTCGTCACTGTGTCATCGCCGGATGCAGGCATGGATATTCCGGCGCCAGGTCCCGCCCACGTTTCCCGATCGAACCCAGAAGGTCTGGAGCGGATACAGGACCATCTACTGGATCAACCCGGCCACCGGCAAACGGGTCATGGCCGGCTGCCGGATCGAACACCGCGAGCGGCGCGAGGCCGCGCGCTGGCCCGCAGCACTGGAGCCCTGGCTGTCTCGCAGGTTACGGCGGCTGGCCGCGCTGCCGCCCATCGACCCGGCCTGCAAGGGGGTGACCATGCAGTCGGACAAATCACTCAAGATCGATGGTATCGAGGACGGCAGCACCCTGCGCCGGCCTACTAACAATGGCAAGCCGCTGGAACTGAGCATCGGCACACTGGGCGGGGAGGGCAATCTGTACTGGATGGTCAACGACCGGCTCGCCGCCTGGAGCCGCGCCGGGCAACGCGTCATACTGCGCTTCAATCGTCCCGGCCACTACCGGATCACCGTGGCCGACAGCCGCGGCCGTTTCGACCGCATCAGCATCGACGTCATCGAATGAGGTACAATCCGTGTTACCATCGGTATCATCAGACTGTTGAAAAAACGGCTGCGAAGCCCGGCTGCTGCGTTGCGCGCTGCTCGTTTCCTCGCCTACCTGCATGGTATGTCTCGTCACTGCGCTGCGTGCGCCTTGCATCCGGGCTTCTCGCGACGTTTTTTAACAGTCTGACACACAAGGAACAAGGACAAGACAACGACCATGAACGAAAATACCGAACAGCAGATTCCGCTCTGGCGGGTCGTCATCAGCGTCATGCGCGCCGCGCTGGGCGTACAGAGCAGCAAGAACCGCGAGCGCGACTTCACCAGGGGCCGTCCCGCCGCCTACATCATCGCCGGGCTGATTTTCACCATCACCTTCATCCTCGTTCTCTGGGGTGTGGTCAAGATCGTCATGCACTACGCAGGCGCCTGAAAGCCAAAAATCGGGACTGAAGTGATCAAGTAAAAAACGGCCAACTGGCCAGAGTGACTTAACTGGGGTGTCCGTTTTTGCTTGATAACGTCATATTTTTTTGCTTCTGCCTGGCACCCGTATTGAAATGCAGGTACCAGGCAGGGCATCGTCATTATTTTTGGATGTACTTTACCGGCTGTTGATCCTGAATTTCAGTTTCGCTCGATTACTGTCACCACTACCCTCGGCTGTGATGATCCTGTTGCGGCTACCCGTGATATCGCCTGTTATACGGCCAGTGGCCGTGTTATAGACGATATCCAGAACCTTCTTGCGTTTGCGCGGGTTGATATCGCAGCGGTCGTCTCCGCTGGTTTTGTCGTGATCCCAAAGTTCGATGCGGATGGGAATCTTGCGATGGCGGTCGCTGGAGAAGGCGAAGCCGAAAAACCAGTTTGGCGATATCTTCTTTCGGTCTTCGACATGTGTGCTTTTTGCGTACCATAAACCGTCTATACGAACCCTGACATAATAGTCTCCGTTACCCGAGAACAGCCCATCGGGATTGGATATCTGGTTGACATTGGTGATCGTCAGATAGACAAAGCGGAGGGTTGGCGCCGTGTCCGGGCCTGGCACATGCCCTTGGGGTACCTTGAATCGGGTCTTGCCGGCAGCATGCATGACTTTCTTCAACCAGGAGTAACAATCCATCTTTCTCACGTTGCCCTGTTCGGTATTGGGGTTGTGGGTCTCGGGTCGGCAGAGTTTTTTGGGTTTGCCATAGGTTCCATCCATGATGCAGGCTTTGGTTTCGTCTCTGAGCGCTTTCGTGGCGGGGCAGTTGGTGCGCGGGCCGCCCTGGCTGACCTCGTATTCATCCTTGAGCCCTGTCCATGAATGGAGGAATTCCATGACATAAACTTCGGGGGTGCTTTTTTCATTGACCTCCCAGTGTTTGGGATTGTTGGGGCGGCCATCGGCATGTCCATGGGCGCCATGGGTGCCGGTTCGATGGATATGCCCAACACCCCTGCCAGTACTGGAAAGCAGGCTGCGTTCATCCTGTATCATGAAGCGGCCGATACGCCATTGTCCGTCTGTGCAGCTATAGAGTAGATCGTTGAAAGCCGCGAGATTTTGTTCTGTAAGTTTTAAATCATTGCCACTGGCGCTTGCTCTCCACAGCAGCTTGATTGGGCAATCGGAAGCCCATACCTCAGGCAGTCGCTTGGGCATCCTGGGCACGCGGTGGCTGATGCGGAACCAGATCTCTGCGCGATACGATTCACCAGCACCACGTGCGCGGACACGGGTGCCTTTGGCCGCAGAAAGATCTCCCGATATGCGGCCCGTTGAGGTGTTGTAAAAAAGCTTGAGCGTTCTCAGGCCGCGATTGGGGTTGATATCACACAGGTCATCACCACCGGTGATGTCGCGGTCCCAGAGCTCGATGACAATGGGGATATTGCGGTTGCCAACGACCGACCGGATGAATGTCCAGTTGGGGCGCCAGTCGGGCGAGTCCTTTTGACGTGTCGATTTCAGCCATGTGCCGTCTATGTTGACCTTGCAGTAGTAATCAGCATTGCCGCCGAGGAATCCATCCGGGTTGTCGATCTGACGTACGCGTTCTATCTTGATTGTAACGAGTTTTTCCATTTTCTGCCTCCATTCCCTGTGGGTGAGATTGACTGTGGCTAGTGGTGTTGCATGACGTTGGAACAAGGAACAAATAGCGTACACGGTGATTCATGTCTATTGTTGCAGTCAAATTTGTAAAGGATGTGTAAGGGTTGGAGGCATTTTATAGGTCAGGATTGTCAAAAGATTGTTACCAGAAGATGTAAACAAACCACCGGAAGGGTATTTCCGGTTCAATTTGATGTTCTATTGTGTCCATTTAAAGAACCACAAGTGGTTTTGACGGCTACTCGTCTGGAGGAATTAATGAAAATCTGTCTGGCATCATCGAAAGAACAGCTTTCCGGTGTTGTTGACGCGATTACCCAGGTAGAGATGGTGCTGCTGTTTTCCGACGTCAATGAATGTCCGCAGCTGCTGCTGGCTAGGGCACTCAGAAGATAAAAGTATCTGGCTGCTTTATATCGAAAAGGCGGGAGCAATGACGGATGATGATATGCTTGGCCCACCTGAACCGGCAGCCTGGCTGGTGGATCCACCTGCACCTGAACCGATGGTGATCGCAAGCCTGCTCATCGATGTCTGCCAGCATCATTCGGCTGGTAAGCATATCGAAGATAATCTTATCCAGAACAACCAGGACACCCATTTCTAGAGAACAACCAGGACACCCATTTCCAGATGGCCTCAGGATTTTTGGCTGGTGAAAGGACAGTTTTGGCTCTGGTAGCTCGCGGTTGTCGGTGGGCTTGATGTTGTCTTGGTTTTAGCCAGGTGTTGGCTGAATTTCAGGCAGAGCAATATCTCGGCGGTATGCCGGATTTTCAGACATTAAGGATATGAGCGGGGTGTTTGAAGCTATCCAGGCATCAATGCCACACAGGCACCGATGCCCGGGCTTCGTGTATAGCCCAGTTTGCGGCAGATACGTCTGACAGTTTCACTGATACCAATCCAGCACTTGAAGCGTGACTCAAACTGAGACGTCATGATCAGCCATTTTTCGGGTTTGATGCCCAGTCGGGTCAGGATGTGGGGGTAGTCTGCCCGGATATGCCCCGGCTTGTCTTCCCGAATCTGCCGTCCGGTCCAGTCCACCAATGACAGATAATCAGACAGATGAAAGGGCAGGCCATTTGGCATGTCCTGGGTAGGATTACCAGCAAACGGTACCAGGCTATCGGGTTGGTGTTCAGGGTCGTCTATCTCGTTCCATCCTAATGCATCCCGAATCTTTAGTGCCTGACGAACTCTTGTCTGAATACTGGTGTAATCGGAATCTTCCGGTGTTTCAGCGATACAGGCGCGTACCGGATTCAGGTCTACATATGCCATGCAGGCAGCCAGCGCCTGTTCATCGAGCAGTGCCTGACAGTGGAAGCGGGCTTCCCAGAAGCGCCCTTTGCAGCCATCCTCAGCATTGGCCTTGCGGGCGATAGATTCATTGAGAATGCGCATGAACCAGCTGATATCCATCAGTCGCTTTCTCCATTCTGCCACAATCTCGTCCAGAAGCCGCCTTTCTGCGGCGGATAAAGCTAATCCCTTTAGGTACTTATGGGTCAGTTCATGTCCTCGGAACAGGCTGTGCCAGCGAGTGATCACCTCGGCATCATTCCAGGCATCAGCCATGGGCTGATCTACATGCAGTACCACATGATAGTGATTTGACATTACTGCATAGGCACAGATGTGGATAGCAAAGATCTTACCCAATGTAAGCAGACGTTCTTCTATCCAGTCACGACGGTGATCGTAGACACGCCCGGTTGATTCGTCGTGGCCGCACAAGAAAGCCTGCCGGACGCAACGGGTTGTGCAGTGATAGTACGGGGTTTGCTCGAGCACGATTTGTGCATAGCGGGGCTTGGGCATGGTTAGCTCCTTTAACCTGACACCTTCCGTGGTGATGAATCATGCTGTTTGTACGTAATAGAGTGATATTTGGATCACGGATTGTCAAGGTCTAATGTGGGTGTCCAAATAAATATCCAAATAAACTTCAAGATCTAATATGGGTGTCCAAATAAACTTTTAGCGCTGGCCAGATTCGCAAAACCTGGCATAGCTCGATAGCCGTCGTAACTCAGCATTAGCGACAGCTTGGGGTAAGAGACAATGGTTTTCTGAATGCCAACAGGCAGGCGCAGGCTAAAACCGTCGAGGGTCAGCCGCTGCGCATGATTTGATGTTTGTGTACAGGTGACCTTGTCAGGCCGTGCGCCCGCCTGGCTGGCCTGGGCTGCAATTATCAGAAAGACGATCAGTGCGATACGTGGCATGACAATTATCCATCGTCCACCAGCCTGTCCACGCATGGCTGTTCTTGCACCTGATACTATGGAGCATCCTTTGACTTGTCAATGCTATCCCGCTCGCTCGGCACCATATCGTTCTCGCAGTATGCGCGCGGCAGAAACCATGTTGCGCAGTGCTGCCTCGACCTCGGGCCAGTCGCGCGTCTTGAGTCCGCAGTCCGGATTGATCCACAGGCGCTCGATGGGGATGTACTGCATGGCCTTCTCGATCAGTGTAACGATGTCTTCCACCTTCGGTACGTTGGGGCTGTGGATGTCGTAGACGCCTGGCCCGATCTCGTTGGGGTGTTCGAATTCGCGGAAGGCATCCAGCAGCTCCATGTGCGAGCGCGAGGTTTCGATGGTGATGACATCGGCGTCCATGGCCGCGATGGCGGGCATGATGTCGTTGAACTCTGAATAGCACATGTGGGTGTGGATCTGGGTCTCGTCCACGACGCCCGAGGCGGTGATGCGGAAGGCCTCGATTGCCTTGTCGAGATACGCCTGCCAGTCGCCACGGCGCAGCGGCAGGCCCTCGCGCAGGGCGGCCTCGTCGATCTGGATGATGCCAATGCCGGCGGCCTCGAGGTCCAGTACCTCGTCGCGCAGGGCGAGCGCGATCTGGCGGCAGGTTTCCGCGCGCGGCTGGTCGTCACGCGCGAACGACCAGTTGAGCATGGTCACCGGTCCGGTGAGCATGCCCTTGACCGGCCGTTGCGTGAGCGACTGCGCATGGCGAATCCAGTCCACCGTCATCGGTGCCGGACGCGAGACATCGCCATAGATGATCGGCGGCTTGACGCAACGCGATCCGTACGACTGCACCCAGCCATGACGGGTGAAGGCGAAGCCTTGGAGTTGTTCGCCGAAGTATTCCACCATGTCGTTGCGTTCCGGCTCGCCATGCACCAGCACGTCCAGGCCGATATTTTCCTGGAACGCGATCACCCGGCCGATCTCGGCCTGCATGGCTTCATGATAGACCGCTTCACCGATCTCGCCCTGGCGGTAACGGCGCCGGGTCTGGCGGATCTCCGCCGTCTGCGGGAACGAGCCGATGGTCGTGGTCGGCAGCAGCGGCAGATGCAGACGCGCATGCTGGGTCTGGATACGTTGGCCGAAGGGGCGCTTGCGTTGTGTCATGCTGGCATCGACAGATTCACAGCGCTGGCGTACTTCGGGGCGGTGGATGCGTGGCGACTGCCGGCGGCTGTTGCAGGCCGCTCGCGCACGGGTGAGCGCTTCCGCGCAGGCTGCACGGCCATGATCCAGCGCCTTGCCGAGTATGGCCAGCTCGTCGAGCTTCTGTACCGCAAACGCCAGCCATGATCGCAGTTCGTCGTCGAGATCGGTTTCCTGTTCTAGATCCACCGGCACATGCAGTAACGAACAGGAAGGCGCCAGCCACAGGCGGTCGCCAAGTCGCTCGTGCAGCGGTTCGAGCCGGTCGAGCAGGGTATCCAGGTCCGCGCGCCAGACATTGCGCCCATCGATGACGCCCAGTGACAGCACCCGGTAGTCAGGCAGCCAGTCGATCACCGTGCCGATCTCATCGGCACCACGAACGGCATCGATGTGCAGTCCCTCCACCGGCAGGCTGCACGCCAGTTGCAGGTTGTCGCGCAGCGGTCCGAAATAGACCGTGAGCAGTTTGTTCAGGCCGCGCAGCTGCAGGCGCGTATAGACGGACTCGAAGGCACGCTGCCATGCCGACGGCAGGTCCAGCGCGAGGATAGGTTCGTCGATCTGCACCCACTCGATATGCAATGCCTGCAATCGTTCGAGTATCTGCTGATAGACCGGCACCAGTGCATCGAGCAGTGAAAGTCTGTCGAATTCGCCATCGTGGCTCTTGCCCAGCCACAGGAAGCTGAGCGGGCCGAGCAGTACCGGCTTGACGTTATGTCCCTGCGCGCGTGCCTCGATGATTTCATCGAACAGGCGCGTGTCGGCGAGGTGGAAGGACTGTCCAGCCTGGAACTCCGGCACCAGGTAGTGATAGTTGGTATCGAACCACTTGGTCATTTCGCAGGCCGCGGCCGGCGGCAGGCCGCTCGCGCGTCCGCGTGCGAGCAGAAAGGCGGCATCGACCGGATGCGTGTCGTTGGTAACAGCGAACCTCGGCGGGATCACGCCGAGCATCAGTGAGGTATCCAGCACCTGGTCGTACCACGAGAAGTCACCCACGGGCAGCAGGTTCAGCCCGGCGTCGGCCTGTTGTTGCCAGTGGCGCGCACGCAGCTCGCGCCCTGTTTCCAGCAGACGGTCACGATCGGTCTCGCCGCGCCAGTAGGCTTCCACGGCCAGCTTGAGTTCGCGTTGCGCGCCGATACGGGGAAAACCGAGGTTGTGGATGGTGGTCATGTCAGGCTCCTGAGGTTTTTCAATATGACGGGGAGTGTGCAACAGCCCAAAAAATGAGTAAACTTCATATATCTAATCAAAAATATGAATAAAACTCATGATAGAGCTTCGTCATCTGCGCAGTCTGCAGGCCATCGAAAGGGAAGGGAGCCTTGCGCGTGCCGCCGAGACCTTGCACCTGACCCAGTCGGCCCTGTCACACCAGATCAAGGCGCTGGAGCGTTACTACGGCACTCCGTTGTATCTGCGCAGCACCCGGCCGCTGGCGCTCACCGCCGCCGGAATGCGGCTGCTGACCCTGGCCGGTGAGGTGTTGCCCGCCGTCGATGCCGCCGATGCCGCATTGCGCCGTGTGGCCGACGGGCGGGCCGGTCGGCTGCATATCGCCATTGAATGCCACGCCTGTTTCGACTGGCTGCTGCCGGTGTTGGATAGATACCGGCAGGACTGGCCAGACGTCGAGATCGACATCCGCCCGGGGTTTGGTTTCGACGCCGTTCCGGCCCTGGCGCGGGGCGATCTCGATCTGGTCATCAGTTCAGACCCGCGTGCGGGCCGCGAACTGGTGTTCGAACCGCTATTCGATTACGAGGCGCGCTTGGTGCTGGCTGATGGGCATCCGCTTGCCAGGCGCGAGTTCATTGAACCGGCCGATCTTCGTGAGGAAACGCTCATCACTTATCCGATCGAGCGCAGCCGTCTGGATGTGTTCGCCAAATTCCTGCAACCGGCCGGTGTAGAGCCACGCGCCATACGCCAGGTGGAGCTGACTGCGATCATCCTGTTGCTCGTGGCCACGCGCAAAGGTGTGGCCGTGCTGCCCGACTGGGTGCTGGCAGCGTCATCGCAGGGCGGTTTCATTACCCGGCCACTGGGGCCTGGCGGCATGCGCGGCACCCTACATGCCGCTATCCGCCGCAGTGACGGCGAAGCGGCATGGATGCAGGCATTCATCGCCGATTGCCGGGCTAAGGCAGCGCCGGCTTGATCACATTTGTTGTTCTACCTACAATCAGCTGGACATCGTTATCATGGAGGAGACGAAATGGCCGTATCAGCGGATGATGCCCATTGCCTTGCATCTGTCATCGATGCCTATTACAAAGCGGGTGGTTTTCCAGGTTGCCGTGGTGAGGTCAATGACAGTGTCGCTGTCGTTTTCCACACTATGCTCTGCCTGTCCCGCAAATGCAGTGATGCCTTCGGCTGGGTACCCCGGCCTCCCTCCGTTGTGACTGTGACTTGGCTGGCTAGACAGATCGGTCGGGCAGTGATCGAACGCATGCGTTCATCACGCGAGTCGTTTCCCTGCATTCGGGCTGTCATCTGGCAGTACGGCAGAATGCTGGATACCGCTTCCAGACAGGACATCGTCATGGGAGTGAGACCATGCGCCTGATCTGCCTGTCATTGTTACTGTTCTTTTTTTGCGGTACACAAGCATCGGCGGTACAACTCAAAGCCATGCCCTGGCCAACGGCACCGGCCTGCCTGTCATGCGCCAACGTGCGTTTCGACCGCCTGAGTTTCCGCATGCCGATGCGTTATCTGCGTCATCTGGAGGTGCGCCAAACGGATCGTCCGTTCATGGTGTTTTCGCCGGTACCGGGCATTCGCAAGGCGGTGTTTCTGGGCAGCCTGCCGCAAGATCATTATATTCGCGGCTTCATGCGCCGAGGCTGGTTGCACCCCTATGGTGTCAAAACGACCAGCTAGTTCCTCGAACTGCTGGGCCGGGCGGGCACAAACAGCCACCGGTTGCGTATCATGCGGGAATTCATGGGGCTGACACGTGGCGTGCGGTTCTATCGCCGGTTTCGCAAGGGGCGTCTGACCGTGTACTGGATCGGCCGTCATGCCATGCCGGGTAACGAATTGATCGTGCTGATCGATGGCGGCAAAAAGGTCTATCAGATCAACGGCGCGCTTGATGATGCCTTCATCCGCGCCTGGCTGGCGACACTGAAAACGGCGTGAGCACTTCCCATTCGACAGGGTGTTGAAAAACGTCGCGAGAAGTTCGCATGCAAGGCGCACGCAATACAGCGACCGAGGCATACCAAACAGGTAGGCGAGGAAGCGAGCAGCGCGCAACGCCGCAGGCGGGTTTCGTAGCAGTTTTTCAACGGCCTGTCAGGTGTTGCATTCGTTTTAATCTTCCATTATGTTGTAGCCAGTATCCACCCCGGCCACCAGATGTAGTGGTCGGCTGCAGGGAACCCGGTGAGAATCCGGGACTGTCGCGCAGCGGTATGGGGGAACGAAGGCTACAGCGCATCGCGCAGGCACTGCCCGTCAGGGTGGGAAGCCGTAGCCCGAGGCGGCCGCAAGGCCATGCCCCCGAGTCCGAATACCTGCCGGATACGGCCCCGTTCACGGGGTATTGACCGGGCCTCGCGTCAAGGCCACAGGTCGGGAGTCTGTACCGGCGGTGCGCCGCCCGTGTCCACACCCTCGTTGCCTGTCCTGCGCCTGGCCCCCAGCAGAACAACAACAGCACGGGGGATACCATGCCAGAGAACGCCACTACCGCCACCAACCGGCCGGCGACGGACGGCCACCAGTACGACAGCTATCGCGTTATCCGCCGTAACGGGCAGCTGACCGATTTCAATGCAGAAAAGATTCAGATTGCTATCAGCAAGGCCTTTCTTGCCGTCGAGGGCGAGCAGGCCGGTGATTCGCGCCGTATTCGCGAAACCGCCGAAACGCTTACCGGTCATGTCGTCGCGGCGCTGTTCCGGCGTCTGCCCGAGGGCGGCACGGTGCATATCGAGGACATCCAGGACCAGGTCGAACTGGCACTGATGCGCAACGGCCATCACAAGGTCGCGCGCGCCTACGTGCTCTACCGTGAGGAACATGCCCGCCTGCGTGAGCAGCAGGCCGCCGCCGCACCCGAAAGCGTGCCGGTCATCCACGTCGTGCGCGCCGATGGCAGCCGCGTGCCGCTCGACCAGTCGCTGTTGAGAAACATCATCCATGCCGCCTGCGACGGGCTGGCCGATGTGGACGAGGCGTTGATCGAGAACAACGCCATGCGCAACGTGTTCGATGGCATCGAGGAAAAAGATGTCGCCACGGCCCTGGTCATGAGCGCGCGCACGCTGATCGAACGCGAACCCAACTACAGTTTCGTCACCGCGCGCCTGCTGCTCGACAGCCTGCGCCAGGAGGTCATGCACACACTGGCGGACGGACCACTGCCGCATGTCGATGCCGATGCGATGGCTGCGCGTTATCCTGAATATTTTGCAGACTACATCCACACCGCCATCCGTCTGGAGCTGCTCGATCCGGAACTGGGTAACTATGACCTGGCACGCCTGGGCGCAGCGCTGCGGCCGGAACGTGACCTGAATTTCGGTTATCTTGGTTTGCAGACTCTCTACGACCGCTACTTCATCCATCACGACAACAATCGGCTGGAGCTGCCGCAGGCCTTCTTCATGCGTGTGGCCATGGGGCTGGCGATCAACGAGATCGACCGCGAGGCCCGTGCGATCGAGTTCTACGAATTGTTGTCCAGTTTCGATTTCATGAGCTCCACGCCCACGTTGTTCAATTCGGGCACCCTGCGCCCACAGTTGTCGTCGTGCTATCTGACCACGGTGCCTGACCGGCTCGAGGGCATCTACGACGCCATCAAGGACAACGCCCTGCTGTCCAAATTCGCCGGTGGCCTGGGCAACGACTGGACCCCGGTGCGCGGGCTGGGCGCCTACATCAAGGGCACCAACGGCCGTTCGCAGGGCGTGGTGCCGTTTCTCAAGGTGGCCAACGATACTGCCGTAGCGGTCAATCAGTGTTTTGCGCCAGACACCCTGGTTCACACAGCTGACGGGATCAAGGCCATCAGCGATATTCAGCGCGGAGATCTTGTGCTAGGTCGTAGCGGTATCTATCGCGAAGTGCTCGAACGCATGACCTATGAACAAACAGACCCCATGGTGGAAATCGACATCAGGCACGCGATTACTCCCTTGCGTGTTACATCGGGTCATCCGTTGTGGGTCATTCGTGGCATACCGATGGAACAGGCCAATGACCGCAGTTACCAGTGGCTGGAAAAAGGCAAGGTGCGTCCTGCATGGGTGGAGGCCGGTTGCCTGCAAAAAGGTGACTACGTTGCCCAGGTCATACCACGCGAGGTGGTGCCGGTGGATGGTTTTGATGAGGACGATGCCCGTCTCTATGGCATTTTGCTGGGTAACGGACATTGCAGCAAGGATGGCCTCGAATGGAGTGTTTCTGGCAACCCGCAACAGGATGGTCATCTTGATTTTGTTCGTGAATATCTTGAAAAAAGGAACATCCATTATTGGATAAGGAGCGGGCGAGAGAACTACCTGCAGATTGACTGGGCCTGTGCTGTTGGCGTTGCCCGTGATGCAACTACCGGGCGTTTGATACATGGTGATGCGGCAGGGTTTATCCTGCAGCGTGATGATCTGTACGATGATGCAGGCAAAAAGCGCATTCACAGGCGTTTCGCCCACCTGCCACATGCTCATACACTGGCGCTGATCCATGGACTGATCGAAACCGATGGTGGTTTCAGCCGGGGCAAGGAGATCTACTTCACCAATACCTCACAGGCACTGGTGGAAGGGCTGCGTTATCAGTTGCTGCGCCTGGGCATTCCCAGTGCCGGCCAGTACCGTGAACGCCACCTGAACCATGTTGGCCGGCGTGTGGATGGCAGCAGCATCCGTTTCAACGGTATTTGCAAGGCCTACGATTTACGCATACCTGCAGTGCCAGAGCTTGCCGGCCATGTCGGTTGCCTACCCATACGCAAAAAGAACTGGCTGATATGGAATGACTGGCTGTTCACCAGAGTGCGTGCCGTCAACGAGATCCAGCCGGTTCCTTTTGTTTGTGATCTCAAGGTTGAGGGTGACGAATCATACATGACCACTGCGGCCCTGGCCCATAACGGCGGCAAACGCAAGGGTGCTGTATGCGCCTATCTCGAGACCTGGCACATCGACATCGAGGAGTTTCTCGAACTGCGCAAGAACACCGGTGACGAACGCCGCCGCACCCACGACATGAATACCGCCAACTGGATACCCGACCTGTTCATGGAGCGCGTCGCCGACGAAGCCGAGTGGACACTGTTCTCGCCCGACGAAACGCCTGATCTGCACGACCTCACCGGCCAGGCCTTTCGCGAACGTTATGAGGAATACGAGGCACGCGCCGATCGTGGCGAGATCCGCATATTCAAGCGCATCCCGGCTGTACAGTTGTGGCGCAAGATGCTCAGCCAGTTGTTCGAGACCGGCCACCCGTGGATGACCTTCAAAGACCCGTGCAACATCCGCTATACCAATCGCCACATGGGCACCGTGCACAGCTCCAACCTGTGCACCGAGATAACCCTGCACACCTCGGAGAAGGAGATCGCGGTCTGTAATCTGGGATCGGTCAACCTGGCCGCGCATGTCGGCGACAACGGCCTGGATACGGAAAAGCTGCAGCGCACCATCACCACCGCCATGCGCATGCTCGATAATGTCATCGACTACAACTACTACGCCGTGCCTCAGGCGCGCAATTCCAACCTGCGCCACCGGCCGGTTGGTCTGGGTATCATGGGTTTTCAGGATGCCCTGTACAAGCTCGACATCCCCTATGCCTCGGCCGAGGCGGTCAGCTTCGCCGATCAGTCCATGGAAGCGGTCTCGTATTTCGCCATTGCCGCCTCGAACGAGCTCGCACGTGAGCGCGGTAGTTATTCCAGCTACGAAGGCTCGCTGTGGAGCCAGGGCATCCTGCCGATCGATTCCCTGCGGTTGTTGCGCGAGGAGCGCGGCCGCTACATCGATGTGGACGAGACCACCACACTCGACTGGGATGCCCTGCGCGAGAAGATTCGCGCGCACGGCATGCGAAACTCCAATTGCATGGCCATTGCTCCAACCGCAACGATATCCAACATTTGCGGCGTGTCACAATCCATCGAGCCCACCTACCAGAACCTGTTCGTCAAGTCCAACCTTTCGGGCGAGTTCACGGTCATCAATCCCTATCTGGTCGATGACCTCAAGGCGCTGGGCCTGTGGGACGAGGTCATGGTCAACGACCTCAAGTATTTCGATGGCTCCGTGCAGCGTATCGAACGCATCCCCGAAAAGATCAAGCAAAAATACGCAACCGCCTTCGAGATCGACTCACGCTGGCTGGTCGAGGCCGCCAGCCGCCGGCAGAAATGGATCGACCAGGCCCAGTCACTGAACCTGTACCTGGCCGAACCCGACGGCAAGGCGCTGGACAGCCTGTACAAGCTGGCCTGGGTGCGCGGGCTCAAGACCACCTACTACCTGCGAACGCTCGGGGCCACCCATGTCGAGAAAACCACCGTGCATGCCGTCACTGAAGAAGCGCCGAAGGTTTGTGCCATCGACGACCCGGAATGCGAGGCCTGTCAATAAACCACACACAGCCATCGCAACAAAAACAACAGGAGGAGAGACATCATGTTCAACTGGGATGACCCACTACAAAGCAGTGCCACGCCCGTAACCGAAATGCCGCCTGCGCCACCAGTCATGTCGGAAGACAGCGAAAATACTGTCACGGCAACCAGCAACGGGCAACTTGAAGGTACTCTCATGCGCGAGGCGCTCGCCCCTGTCGATGCCGACGACAAACGCGTCGTCAACGGCAAGGCCGACATAAACCAACTTGCCCCATTCAAGTACCCGTGGGCATGGAAATACTTCCTCAACGCCAACAAGAACCACTGGACACCACTGGACATCAACATGGCGCAGGATGTGCAGGACTACCACCACAAACTCAACGACAACGAGCGCCATGTGTACGAAAACGTGCTCGCCTACCTGACCACCTCCGACATACTCGCCATGCGTAATGTCGGCCTGGCAGTGATGGAAAAGATGAGCGCGCCCGAGTTGCAGATCTACCAGGCTCGTCAGGTCTATGAAGAGGCATTACACACCTGGACCTACCAGCACTGCATAGAAACCATCGGGCTGGATCAGAGCGAGATCTATAACCGCTACCGGGTGGTACCAGAGATTCACGCCAAGATCAGTATCGCCAACCGCCGGCTCAATTCCGTACTGCGGCCAGACATCGACCTCACCGATCGCGAAGCACTGCACGATTTTCTGCTTTCATACACGTTCTTTGCCGCCGTGTTCGAGGGTTGCTGGTTCTATAACGGCTTCAGCCCCATTTTCGCCCTGCAGCGGCGCGGACTGATGAAAGGCACCGCCGAGCAGTTGCAGTACATCATGCGCGACGAGGTCATGCATTGCGGTTTCGGTATTCGCACCGTCAAGCAACTGATGCAGGAGGAGGGGATCAGTCCCGATCCAAAGGCCCTGCGCGAGATGTGGGACGAGGCCGAGGCGGCAGAAACGGGTTATGCGCGCTACATCCTCGCAAGCCCGATACTTGGCTACAATGCCGACGATCACATTGGCCAGTTCAGGTATATCGCCAACCGCCGCGCGCGCCAACTCGGTTTCGAAGAGCCCTTTCCCGGTGCAGAATGCGCCCTGCCGTGGCTGGACGAGCAGTCGAATATCCGCAAGGAGAAGAACTTCTTCGAAACCCGCGTCACTGAATACCAGACCGGTGGCGGTCTCAGCTGGGATTGACAAACGAAAACGCTGTGAACAACACGTACCGTCCGCCCGGCACACCAGCCGGGCGGGGCGGATTTCGGCCCAACACCATGGCCAACCGCTGACAACAAAATCAGAAGATGATTATTCAATAACAGACTTGATCCAGTTGGCAAACCACTTTTCATGGCCCGTGGCCTATGGCATTATCAAAAGTGCGTGAATGCGGCATCCGGGATGGGGGTGCATGCAGGGCGGTAGCGTGCCTCAAGTCATATCCAGCGGGCTTCTCACACCACTTCCACCACGCCTTGCCACATGTGTATAGATCTGCGTGGTACTGACATCCTTGTGACCAAGCAATTCCTGTATCGTACGAATGTCATAGCCGGACTCCAGCAGGTGTGTGGCAAAACTGTGACGCAACGTATGCGTCGTCACCCGCTTGTTGATCCCAGCATTTCGAGCCGCCTGACGAATATGGCGTTGCAGATTGCGCTCATCGACATGATGCCGTCTGACAGTACCGCTGCGCGGATCAACCGAACGATTTCGTGACGGAAAGACATATTGCCAGCCCCAGTCACGGTCGGCCGTGGAAAACTTCTTGTTCAGCGCATAGGGTAAATAAACCCGGCCAAATCCTTCGGCAATATCCTGGTCATGAATGGCCTTCACCCGCCGAAGATGGGTCTGCAATGGTGTTACCAGGCTTTCCGGCATGACCGTAACCCGGTCCTTGTTTCCCTTGCCGTTGCGAATTGTGATCTGCCGGTATTCGAAATCGAGATCCTGTACCCGCAACCTGACCGACTCGATCAGCCGCATACCCGTGCCGTATAACAAGTGACCCCAGAGCCGGCAGCGTTCAGGCAACGCAGACAGCAAACGCCTGACTTCGGAGCGCGACAAAACCACAGGCAAACGCCTTGGCCGCTTGGCGCGAACAATGTCATTCATCCAATCCAGTTCAATGTTCAAAACCTTCTTGTAAAGGAAAAGTAATGCAGAAAGTGCCTGATTCTGTGTGGATGCAGACACATTTCTGTTAACCGCCAGATGAGTAAGAAAGGCCGTAATCTCAGGCTCGCCCATGTCACGTGGATGGCGCTTGTCATGAAATAGAATGAACCGCCGGATCCACTGGCAATAGGCTTCTTCAGTACGCAGGGAATAATGATGTACGCGAATGACCTCACGTACCTGATCCATCAGACGGGGTTTGTCCATAATGCCTCCATGCAATTACGAAAAATGCGCCTAATCTGGATACTAAACCGTTGATTTTAAGGAAGTCAACATTTTATTATGGCCTAAATATCCGAGAAAAATCGGCCTTTTAGGCCGTCCAATTTTAGTTA
>WFUO01000012.1 GCA_015484945.1 Gammaproteobacteria bacterium
CCAGCCACATGCTTGAATCCAGCGGTGACCTGCGCGCGGTACAGGAACTGCTCGGCCATGCCGACATCAGCACCACCCAGGTCTATACCCATCTGGACTTCCAGCACCTGGCAAGCGTCTATGACGCCGCCCATCCCCGCGCACGCAAGAAGTAAACGCCGGCCCCTGCCACGATCCATGCACCCCGGGCGGCCATTTGGTGTACAATTCGCAGTCCCGTATATTTATAAAGGTGTGGCCAGTGGAACAGTTCAGAGGCACGACGATCGTCTCGGTACGCCGCGACGGCAAGGTTGTCATCGGCGGCGATGGCCAGGTGACGCTGGGCAATACGGTAATGAAGGGCAACGCGCGCAAGGTGCGGCGTCTGTATCACGACAAGGTCATCGCCGGTTTCGCCGGCGGCACGGCGGACGCCTTCACGCTGTTCGAACGCTTCGAGGCCAAACTGGAGAAATACAGCGGCCACCTGACCCGCGCGGCGGTGGAAATGGCCAAGGACTGGCGCACCGACCGCATGCTGCGCCGCCTGGAGGCGCTGTTGTGCGTTGCCGACCACACGGCATCGCTGATCATCTCCGGCAACGGTGATGTGATCGAGCCCGAGCAATCGTTGATGGCAATCGGTTCCGGCGGCCCCTATGCCCAGGCGGCGGCCATGGCGCTGCTGGACAACACACAACTCGACGCGCGCAGCATCGTCGAAAAGAGCCTCCAGATTGCCGGCCACATCTGCATCTACACGAACCAGAACCTCACCATCGAGGAACTCGATATCCCCGCCAATGGCTGAGTTCCGCTTTCGATCAGGTACCCGACATGTCCGAAATGACACCCCGTGAAATCGTACAGGAACTCGACAAGCACATCGTTGGCCAGCACGAGGCCAAGCGCGCGGTGGCCATTGCGCTGCGCAATCGCTGGCGCCGCATGCAGGTGGACGAGGCGCTGCGAAACGAAATCACGCCCAAGAACATACTCATGATCGGCCCCACCGGGGTGGGCAAGACCGAAATCGCGCGGCGCCTGGCCAGGCTGGCCAATGCGCCATTCATCAAGGTGGAGGCGACCAAGTTCACCGAGGTCGGCTACGTCGGACGCGATGTAGAATCCATCATCCGCGATCTGATGGACATCGCCATCAAGATGAACCGCGAACGCGAGATGGCCAAGGTGGAGCAGCGCGCGCTGGACGAGGCCGAGGAACGGGTGCTCGACGCATTGCTGCCGATGCCATCCGGTTTCGACTTCGACGACGAACGCGAAGACAATGATACCCGGCAGAAACTGCGCAAGCGTCTGCGTGAAGGCGATCTGGACGAGCGTGAGATCGAGATCGAGGTATCAAGCACGCCGATCGGGGTGGAGATCATGGCGCCGCCCGGCATGGAGGACATGTCCAGCCAGCTGCAGAGCATGTTCCAGAATCTTTCCGGCGGGCGCACCGAGATGCGCAAGATGAAGATACGCGACGCGCTCAAGGTGTTACAGGAGGAAGAGGCGGCGCGCATGGTCAACGACGAGGAGATCAAGCTCAACGCCATTCGTGATGTGGAGCAAAACAGCATCGTGTTCATCGACGAGATCGACAAGGTGGCGCAGCGTTCGGAACACGGTGGACCCGATGTTTCGCGCGAGGGCGTGCAGCGTGACCTGTTGCCGCTGGTCGAGGGCTGCACGGTGAGCACCAAGTACGGTATGATCAAGACCGACCACATCCTGTTCATCGCCTCGGGCGCCTTTCATCTCTCCAAGCCTTCGGACCTGATCCCCGAGCTGCAGGGCCGGCTGCCGATCAGGGTCGAGCTCAAGGCGCTGGGCAGCGATGATTTCGTGCGTATTCTCACCGAGCCCGATGCCTCGCTGACTGAACAATACACGGCGCTGATGGCCACTGAAGGGCTGACACTCTCGTTTGCCGATGACGGTATCCGGCGTATCGCGGAACTGGCCTGGGAGGTCAACGAGCGCACCGAGAATATCGGCGCACGTCGGCTGCACACCATCATGGAACGCCTGATGGAGAAGATCTCCTTCGAGGCCAGCGACCGTGGCGGTGAACAGATCGTCATCGATGCCGCCTATGTGGACGACAATCTCTCGGATCTCGCCATGAACGAGGATCTGAGCCGCTATATCCTGTAAACGAACACAAAAACGATCGCAAGGCGATCGTCAAACGACTGACACTGGAGAATCACCATGAGTTCACCCAAACCCGTTGAAATCAAGCTGCACCAGAAATCACGAACCCTTGAGATCAGCTTCGACGATGGCAAGACCTTCACCATGACCGCTGAATACCTGCGCTGCTTCTCGCCCTCTGCCGAGGTGCAGGGACACGGCCCCGGCGAGGAGGTATTGCAGGTGGGCAAGGAGAACGTCAACATCGAGAAGATAGAACAGGTGGGGCAATATGCGATCGCCCTGCACTTCGACGATGGCCACAACACCGGCATCTACTCGTGGGATACGCTCTACAAGCTGGGCAGCAACATGGAACAGAACTGGAGCAACTATCTCAAACGTCTGGAAGAAGCCGGACACAAGCGGCAGGCGGACTGATCCACATTCCGCTACAATAATCCGCGTCGAGGGTGGAACCGGACATGAACGAAGACAAGCACCAGCAGACCACGCATTTCGGGTTTCAGGAAGTGCCCGTCGAGGAAAAGTCCGGCCGCGTGGCCGAGGTCTTCCACTCGGTGGCCAGCAAGTACGACATCATGAACGACCTGATGTCGATGGGCATCCACCGTCTGTGGAAGCGCTTTGCCATTGAACTCAGTGGCGTCCGCCGCGGACAGCGTGTGCTGGACCTTGCCGGCGGCACCGGCGATCTGGCCACACGCTTCGCCAGCATGGTCGGCGCGGACGGGCTGGTGGTGCTGTCCGACATCAATTCGTCCATGCTTGCCGAGGGCCGGCGTCGCCTGCTCGACGACGGTCATGCGGGCAATGTGGAATATGTGCTCGCCGACGCACAGAAGCTGCCGTTTCCCGACAACCATTTCGACTGTATCAGCATCGCCTTCGGCCTGCGCAATGTCACCGACAAGGACGCCGCGCTACGCGAGATGCAACGCGTGCTGAAGCCCGGTGGCCGCGCCCTGGTGCTGGAGTTCTCCCGCCCGGTGACACCCGGCCTGAAGCCGGTGTATGACTTCTACTCGTTCAAGGTGCTGCCCCTGATGGGCAAGCTGGTGGCCAACGATGCCGACAGCTACCGCTATCTGGCCGAGTCGATCCGCATGCACCCCGACCAGGCGACCCTGCGTGACATGATGCAGTCTGCCGGTTTCGTCGAGGTGGACTACCACAACCTCACTGGCGGCATCGTCGCCCTGCATCGCGGCTTCAAGGCCTGACGGAGCAACGCAATGGGTTCCGCCGCCTTTTCACCTGTCACCCTGGCCATGACCAGCGTGATAGAGACCGCCTTCAATGCGGCGCTGTCACGCGATCCGGGCACACGCCAGCGCATGCAATCGCTGGCCGGCAAGGTCATCCACCTGCGACTGACGGGTATCGATCGCTCACTGTACATCATCCCCGGGCATCGCTGTCTGGTGCTCTCCACCTGCGAGGCGCAGCCTGACGTGACCATTACCGGTACACCGCTGGCCTTCATGCGCATGCAGCTTGCGCGCCGGCGCGAGGACAGCCTGTTCGCGGGTGATGTGACCATCGACGGTGATACCGCCACCGGGCATGCCTTCCAGAACATACTCGCGCAACTCGATCTGGACTGGGAAGAGCAGCTCTCCCGGCTGACGGGCGACGTGCTTGCTCACCAGGTCGGCAATCTGGCGCGCGGACTGGGCCGCTGGGGCCGGCATGTGGCAGAGACACTGCTTGAAGATACCGGCGACTGGCTGCAGGAAGAAAGCCGCCTGGTCCCATGCGCCATTGAAATCGAACATTTCGTGAATGCCGTCGATACCCTGCGCGCCGATACCGCCAGGCTGGAGGCACGCATCCGACGCCTGTGCCGCCGGGCCGGAGTCGAGTCATGCGCCTGATCCGTCCGTCGCAGTTTGTGCATCTGCTGCGCATCAACCGTGTCATGGTGCGGCATCGGCTGGATGAAATCATCCTGTCGATACATTTCATGCGTCCATTCCGTATCCTGTTCGCGTTGCTGCCATGGCGCTGGTTGCGCCGCCGTCATGCCACCTCGCGCGCGGTGCGTATCCGGCGTACGCTCGAGGATCTGGGCCCGATCTTCGTCAAGTTCGGCCAGATCCTCTCCACCCGCCGCGACCTGCTGCCGGACGACATCGCCGATGAACTGGCACGCTTGCAGGACCGGGTGGCGCCATTCCCCGGTGACGAGGCGCGCGCCATCATCGAGCGCGCCTATCGCAAGCCGGTGGAGGAATTGTTCGCCGAATTCGACGCCACGCCGATCGCCTCGGCGTCCATCGCCCAGGTGCATGCCGCGCGTCTGCACAACGGCGACGAGGTCGTGGTCAAGGTCGTGCGGCCAGGCATCATGCCACAGATCGAGCGTGACATCGCGCTGCTGTACTATCTTGCCGGGCTGGCCGAACGCTACTGGGCCGACGGCAGGCGCCTGCGTCCGACCGAGGTCGTGGCCGAATTCGATCGTGTGATTCATGACGAACTGGATCTGATCCGTGAAGCCTCAAACGCCGCGCAACTGCGGCGCAACTTCGAAGGATCGTCTCGCCTGTACGTTCCACGTGTGTACTGGGACTGGGCACGCCGCGATGTAATGGTCATGGAGCGCATCTACGGCACCCCGATCGGCGATATCGACACGCTCCGCGCCCAGGGCATCGACATGAAAAGACTGGCCGAGAACGGCGTCGATATATTCTACACCCAGGTGTTTCGTCACAACTTCTTTCACGCCGACATGCATCCAGGCAATATCTTCGTCTCACCCGAGGGCCGCTACATTGCCGTCGATTTCGGCATCATGGGCACCCTGAGCCCCGAGGACAAACGGTATCTGGCGGAGAACTTCATCGCCTTCTTCAACCGCGACTACCAGCGTGTCGCCGAGCTGCATGTCGAATCCGGCTGGGTACCGCCGCAGACACGCGTTGACGAGTTCGAATCGGCCATACGCGCCGTGTGCGAACCCAACTTCAATAAACCGCTCAAGGATATTTCGTTCGGACACGTGCTGCTGCGCCTGTTCCAGACCGCGCGCCGTTTCGACATGGTCGTGCAGCCGCAGCTGGTGCTGCTGCAAAAGACGCTGCTCAACATCGAAGGACTCGGCCGTCAGCTGTACCCTGACCTGGACCTGTGGCAGACGGCCAAGCCGTTTCTGGAAGAATGGATGAAGGAACAAACAGGCCCCCGCGCCCTGCTGTCACGCCTGCGCAGGAACCTGCCGGCATGGTCCGAAAAGCTGCCCGAGCTACCGGGCCTGATGCACGATGTGCTGCAAAAGGCGCGCGACGGCAAGTTGGAGATACATTACCGCAGCGATGAACTCGCCCGTCTGCGTGACGACCTGTGCCACCAGCACCGGCGCACGCTACTCGGCATCACCGGCGGCTCGCTGATCATCAGCGCCTCGTTGGCTGCCCTGACAACAGGTACGGCGGGCATCCCGCTGGCCACCTGGCTGCTCGGCGTTCCCGGCCTGGGCTGTCTGATCGCCGCACTGCGTCCGCAGCAGTAGCACACATCAACTGCGCAACATCACCGGGTCCAAGGGGCACACGGATGCAGATCGCTAGCCCGGATATTGCATCAGCATCCCGAGAGCCGGCGGAATTCGCAGCCGCTGTGGTGCCGGTTTGGAATGAAATCCATAGCCTTCGCTATGGATTGAATGAAAACCCGGCCACAGCGAGCGAGAAACCGCCGGAATCGGGATAGAACCGCACGGTGAACAAATGGTTACCGGTGACAATCTGCAGTCTTTAGCCATTTTTTACGCTGTTTCGGTCGGTTATGTCCTCAGTACGGTTCGGCTGGTGCAATATTCGGGCTAGGTACGGCAAGCCATCACCCGAAACGATCAGCCACGCAGCAACCCGGCTTCGACCTCATCGCGCTTGCCTCTGCCCGCGAGCAGTTCGATCAGTGTCAGCGCAAAGTCCATCGCGGTGCCCGGCCCGCGCGAGGTGACGACCTTGCCGTCCGTAACCACCGGCTGGTCACAATACTGCATGCCGGGCACATCCATGACATCCAGGGTGCCGGGATAGCTGGTCGCCTTGCGCCCTTCCAGCACACCGGCACTGGCCAGCACCCGGGGTGCGGCACAGATCGCGGCGGTGTAACGGCCTTCACCTGCCATCTTCATGACCAGATCAATGATCCGCGGATCCTGGTTCAGGTAGTCTGCGCCGGGCAGGCCACCGGGTAATACGACCATGTCGTAGTCCTTCGACAGCGCCGCATCCAGATCGGTATCGGGCACCAGCACCACGCCACGCGAGGCGGTCACCGGGCCGGGCTGCAACCCGGCCGTGGTCACCTCGATGCCGGCCCGGCGCAGCAGGTCGATGATGGTTACGGCTTCGAGCTCCTCACATGACTGGGCGAGGGGAACGAGAACACTGGGCATGACGGTTTCCTCCTCTAATGTTACGGCTATCACACCAACAGCCTGTTCAGGAATATGCGCTTTTTACCCGTCATGGACGGCGTGTCAATGCGTTGCGCTGGCTGTCCGCTTTGGCTGCCCGGTGGGTGTGGTCAGTTGCAATACATACCGCAGGTTGACCAGACGCACCCCTTCGCGTTGCAGCTGCGGCAGGCGCCGCTCGAGCATCGCCAGGGTGACGGGATAGGGATGGCCGATGGCCACGGCATGCCCCTTTCTGCGCGCCAGCCTCAGCAGGCGTTCGAACTGCGCCTCGACCGCGGCGGGTGACGGGTCATGATCCAGAAACACATCGCGGCGGATACCCGGCACGCCCGTTTCATGCGCGATCTGCAACGCCACGGTCTTGTCGGTGGTGCGGCTGTCAACGAAGAACAGCCCGCCATGCTGGCGCAGTGCGCGCATCAACCACAGCATGTGTCCCGGATGCCGGGTCAGCAGGCTGCCCATATGGTTGTTGACCCCCTGGACATACGGCACCGCGCGCAGGTCGGCCTTTAACTGCCGCCTGAAGGCCTGTTCGGTCATGTGCAGGGTCAGCCCGCCCCGGTCGAGCCGTCCAAAGGCCACCGACTGCATCGGCAGATGCAGCAGGACTTCCTTGCCGCGCCGATGGGCCGCAAGCGCCAGCGCGCGGGTGTGGGCCGCGCGTGGCAGAAACGCGCACGCCACCGGCCCGCGCAGGCGCAGCACCCGCTGGCCGTGATCGAGACGCTTGCCGAGATCATCGATGATGATGGCGATGACCGGCATCCGGGCCTGGACCGGAAACAACGGCAAGACAGCCGCGATCAGGATCAGCCACAGCCTCGTCAGCACCGTCGGCACATCAGCGCAGCTTGCGCGCGATATCCAGCCCCTTGAGCAGGTTGAGGGCCTCGAACAACTGGTAGTCGGTCTTGATCAGGTCCTTGCGCTTCCCGGTATTGGGCTTCTTCACAGCCTTTTTCGTGTCACTCCCGTGCTTCTTGCGATTGCCATTGCTCAGGTGGTGCTTGAGATCGCGCTCACGCAACATGCGAATGCGGCGTTTCCTGGCCTCGGTGACCTTGAGCGGCTTGACGACGATGTCGGGCACGATGCCCTCGGCCTGGATGGAACGCTTGTTGGGCGTGTAATAGCGCGCCGTTGTCAGTTTCACGGCACCACCGCCGCGCGCCGGCATGATGGTCTGTACCGAACCCTTGCCGAAGGTCTTGGTGCCCATGATGATGGCCCGCTTGTGATCCTGCAGCGCTCCGGCGACGATCTCCGACGCAGAGGCTGATCCGCCGTTGACCAATACGACGATCGGCGCGCCATCGACCACGTCACCCCGGGTAGCAGTGAAACGCATGCGCGAGTCAGCCACGCGCCCCTTCGTGAACACGATCAGGCCCTTGTCGAGAAAGGCATCGGATACCGATACCGCGGCCCCCAGTACGCCACCCGGATTGTTGCGCAGGTCGAGCACCAGGCCTCGCAGTGGACCGCCATTGCGCTGCTTGAGCCGTTCCACTGCCTCGACCAGGTTCTTGCCGGTGCGTTGCTGGAAGGTGGTAATGCGCACGTAACCAAACCCCTTTTCGAGCAGACGGCTCTTGACGCTCTTGACCTTGATGATGGCGCGTACGATGGTGATCTTGAGGGGTTTATCGACGCCTTCGCGCAGAATCGTCAGCACGATCTTGGTACCCGGTTTGCCGCGCATGATCTTGACCGCTTCAGACAGGCTCAGACCCTTGACCGGGGTCTTGTCGAGCCGGATGATGAGATCGCCCGGCTTGATCCCGGCGCGCTGGGCCGGGGTATCGTCAATCGGCGCCACGACCTTGACATAGCCGTTCTCCATACCGACCTCGATTCCCAGACCACCGAACTCGCCCGTGGTGCCGATGCGCAGATCCTTGAATTCATCGGGCGAGAGATAGGCCGAATGCGGATCCAGCCCGGACAGCATGCCGCGGATGGCGTTTTCGATCAGCTTCTTGTCATCGACCTGCTCGACGTAATCGTTCTTGATACGCGCATAGACATCGGTGAACGCGCGGATGTACTGGATCGGAATCTGCCCGCCGATGGCCTTGTCACCCCGCTTGGCCAGCGCGTTGCCGGTCAGTGTGGCCGCGGCGCCCAGCACGATGCCGAGCAACAGAACAGCTGTGATACGAAATCTGGATTGCATGCAGTTTCTCCTGCCGGCATCCGGCCGACATACGGTATTCAATTCAAATCTGGTCCCGAACGTTCAACATAGCACAGAACCCGCTGTGCGTGAATGACAAAATGTTACTAATCATGGGCTTGGCACCCTGACTCCTTTCAGCGACGCACCACCCTGCCAGTTGAACGCCGCAGCCAGCGTTTCGGGTCCACCGGCTTGCCCTGGTGGCGAATCTCGAAGTACAGGCCACTGTAGCGCTGTCCGCCGCTGTCGCCGGCGCTGGCGATGACATCGCCGGCATCGACCCATTCTCCAACTTCCTTGAGCAGCGACTGGTTGTGCCCGTACAGGCTCATATAGCCGTTGCCGTGATCGATGATCAGCAGGTTGCCGTAACCGCGCAACCAGTCGGCGAACGCCACGCGTCCATGCGAGATGGCGCGCACCTCGCGCCCGCGCGGCGTGCGGATGACGATGCCCCTCCATTTCAGGTTGCCGATTCGCCGCCTGGTGCCGAATCGCACCACCACGCGCCCGTTCACGGGCCACGGCAACAGGCCCCTGAGGCTGGCGAATGGCCGGTGCTGACCGTCCCCGGACGGGATGTCGTCGAGCGTCTGGCGGATGGCCTGCAACACGCGCTGCAATTCGCGTTCCGCGCGCCGCAGCGTGCGCAGACGTTGCCCCTTGCTGCGGATGTCGCGTGCCAGGCGACGCAACATGGCGCGCCGCTGACGACGGCCAGCCTGCAACGCATGCCGCTCGTCGCGCTGGCGTCGATACAGGCCGTCCAGTGCCCGGCGCTGCTGTTGGATCTGCGCCGTAACCCGGCGCAACTCGTCGAGCTTGCGATCGATCAGCGTGATACGCCGGCTGCGGTCGCGTATCAGATAATCGTAATAAACGAGAATGCGCTGAATGCGCGCCGGGTCGCCCTGGTTGAGCAGGATCTTAAGCTGTTCCTGGCGCCCCATCGCATAGCTGGCGCGGATCTGACCGCCCAGCACCTCCCGCTGCACGGCAAGCTCGCGCCGCAGCCGACGCTGCCGCTGGCGCAGACTGGCCAGCCGGCGCTGTGACCGGGCGATCATCTTGCGCAACTGGCGCAGACGCCGGTCGATGCGGCCGATGCGGCGTTCGATATCGCGCAGGCCATTGCGGGTCCGCTCGCGCTCGGCCCGCGCCCGCGCGAGCGCCTGCTGCAGGGCGTGAATGCGCGCCTGGACACGACGCAATTCAGCGGCGCGGCGCGCGCTGTCTTCGGCCTCGCCGGCGGAAAGGATGGGTGGCGCGAGGGCCACCAGGCACAGAACAAACGCGAACAGGCGTCTGCCGGTGCCCGTGCGTATCACGACTCGTCCAACTCCACCAGCGACGAGCCGGTCATTTCCGTGGGCTTGTCCATGCCCATAAGATAGATCATGCTCGGTACCACGTCACTGAGCGCGCCATTCGGCAACATCCTGGCCGGCCGGCCAACATAGATCAGCGGGACAGGGTCGGTGGTATGTGCGGTGTGCGCCTGGCCGGTCCTTTCATCACGCATCTTCTCGGCATTGCCATGATCGGCGGTGATCAGCATCTCGCCGCCAACCTTTTTCAGCGCTTCGTCGATACGTCCGAGACAGATGTCGAGGGCCTCGATGGCCTTGACCGCGGCTTCGAAATTGCCGGTATGGCCGACCATGTCGGGGTTGGCGTAGTTGCAGATGATCACATCGAACTGTCCGCTCTCGATGGCCTCGACCAGCTTGTCGGTCAGCATCGGCGCATTCATCTCCGGCTGCATGTCGTAGGTCGTCACCTTCGGTGACGGCACCAGTATCCGCTCTTCGTCGGGAAAGGGTTCTTCACGCCCGCCATTGAAGAAAAAGGTCACATGCGCATATTTTTCCGTCTCCGCGATCCGCAACTGACGCAGGCCATGATTGGCGAGATATTCACCAAACACGTTGACCATGCGTTCCGGCGGAAACGCGACAGGCACATCGAAATCCGAGGAGTATTCGGTCAGGCTGACGAAACGCCCGAGCACCGGTGCCACGCCACGGTCGAAGCAGTCGAAGTCCGGCTCGATGAACGGCCGCGTGATCTGGCGCGCGCGGTCGGATCGGTAGTTCATGAAGATCACCACGTCGCCATCGTGGATGGAAACCGTCTCGCCGTTGCTGTCGCGCACCGCCGTGGCCTGTACGAATTCGTCGGTCTCGCCGCGTCCGTAGGCCTTTTCCAGTCCTTCCAGCGCACTGTCCACGATCACATCGGCCTGGCCGTGCGCAATCAGGTCGTAGGCGGCCTTGATGCGCGGCCAGCGGTGATCGCGGTCCATGGCGTAGTAACGCCCGATGACGGAGGCGAAACGGCCGCCGCCGTATTCACGAAACTTCTCTTCCATGCTGGTGATGGATTCGCGCGCACTCTTGGGTGGCGTGTCACGGCCGTCGAGGAAGGCATGCAGATAGACATCCTGCGCACCGCGTTCGACCGCCAGCTTGACCATCGCATGGATGTGTTCCTCGTGGCTGTGCACACCGCCGGGCGACAGCAGACCAAGAACGTGAACGGCGCGACCGTTGTCGATGGCCAGATCCACGGCATCGGTCAGAGTCTGGTTGGTGAAGAACGATCCGGTGCGGATGGCGCGGCTCACGCGCGTGAACTCCTGGTAAACGACCCGGCCTGACCCCAGGTTCAGGTGCCCGACCTCGGAATTGCCCATCTGTTCGGCCGGCAGGCCGACTGCCGCGCCCGAGGTGCGGATCAGCGTATGCGGATACGCCGACCACAAGCGGTCCCAGACCGGCTTGTTGGCCGCATGAATGGCGTTGTATTCGGTCTTTTCGCTATAGCCCCAGCCATCGAGGATGACCAGCAGCATCGGTTTGGGTCTGCCTGACATCAATCTGTTTTCCTTGCTTGTCTCGTCTGCGAGCAGGCGCGCGCAACATGCCCGGGCCACGACGACGGGACCGGACACGCAATATTTAGACCAAGTCTAACCTGATCCTGCCCTTGAATCGAGTGGTTGCCGCCGGCGGACGTGAAAAATCTGGCGTGATCGCCGGCCGGTAAAACATCGCAAAAAGTAAGCTATCTGGTAACGGGTGCTATACAAACAATGTATTATTGTATAATGTTCCACTTATAAAAGAAAAGGGACATGCGGATCCAATGGAAAATCCCGAGTTCATGGGCATGGCTTGCCCGCTAACCGATACGGAAGCTGTTATGACAGAAAGCAGTAGTCTGCTCATTACCCAAGACGAAGACATCGACCGTGCCTCGCGTTCGCTCAAGGCCATGTCGCACCCGCTGAGGCTCAAGATTCTCTGCACACTGGGTGATCGCGAGGTCAGTGTCCAGGACATCGTCGAACATGTCGGTACTTCGCAGAGCAATATCTCCCAGCATCTTGCCATCCTGCGCGACAAGGGCATCCTCTCGTCACGCAAGGACGCCAACCGGGTTTATTACCGGGTCGGCGACCCTCGCACGCTGCGCCTGATCAGCATGATGCGGGAAGTCTTCTGCAGTTCCGAGATGTAACCAGGGCACAGGCAGGTTGCCGGATAGCGAACCATGGGGCGAGACTCCCGGTTCATCCTGTGCTGTCCCTTCACCCGGGCGCATGCCCATCATCATAAAAAAGACCGGAGGTAGATCATGACAACCGAGCGTTTGGTACGTATCTTTGCTGGCACTTTCATCCTGCTGTCACTGGGCCTGGGCGTGCAGGGCAGCCCGATCTTCCACAACGTGAACTGGCTGTGGTTCACCGCCTTTGTGGGCGCCAACCTGTTGCAGAGCGGGTTTACGAAATTCTGCCCACTGGAGATCATTCTCTCCAAACTGGGTGTGAAGAGCGGCTGCCAGGCCACCTCGTCCTGACCAATCACCCACCACGCTGAACGGAAACATCGATGGAACAACTGCTTGAATTCGTAGGTAACCACCTGTTGCTGAGCACCAGCTTCGTGGCCCTGCTGGTCATGTTCATCATGGCTGGCGGTTCCTCGCGGCATGGCTGTAACGAGATATCGCCGCTCGAAGCCGCGGCACTGACCAACCGCGAGAACGCAGTGCTCATCGATACCCGTGAGGCCGGTGAATTCGCCGACGGGCACATCGTCAATGCCCTCAACGTGCCCGTCGGCGAGGCCGAAAAACAGATCGAAAAACTGGAAAAATACAAGAAACGCCCACTGGTGCTGTACTGCCGCAGCGGGCACCGCTCCGGTACGCTGTGCAAGCTGCTGCGCCAGGCCGGGTTCGAAAAGGTCTATAACCTGCGTGGCGGCATCATGGCCTGGGAGCGTGAAAAACTGCCGATAACACGCGGCTGAATGACGCACGAATTGAACTGGACGCTGTTGCGCCCCATATCTCCCGTGATTTTGGACAACACGGGAACCCTGCGACATGAGTGACACACAACAGATCGTCTGTCCACACTGCCATACCGCCAACCGGGTGCCGGCAAACAGGGATGCGCGACAGGCCAAGTGCGGCCGCTGCAAGCAGGCGCTGTTCGATGGCCGCCCGGTCGAGCTGGATGCGGCCGCTTTCGAGCGGCATATCGGCAACAACGACATTCCGGTACTGGTGGATTTCTGGGCCAGCTGGTGCGGGCCCTGCAAGATGATGGCGCCGGCGTTTGCCGAGGCCGCAAAACGGCTTGAACCGGACGTGCGCCTGGCCAAGCTTGAAACCGATCGCGAGCAGTCCGTCGCCGCGCGTTACGGTATCCGCAGCATCCCTACCCTGGTGCTGTTCCGGCATGGTCACGAGATCGCGCGCCAGGCCGGTGCCATGGATGCCGCCAGTATCACAGGCTGGGTGCGACAGCACCTGTAAACGGCTGCTGCAGGCCACAACCCTCAACGAATCAGGAAACGACGAATGACTGAAGAACAACAGGGCAGCGAGCCCAACCGCAATCTGACACTGCTCAGTATCTATCTGAAAGACTGTTCCTACGAGGCGCCCAATACACCGGGGATCTTCGAGAGTGACGCCGCGCCCGACATGAACCTGGACATCAGCGTGGAATCGAAACATCTCGAACAAGACCGCTTCGAGGTCACCGTCTCGGTCACCGTTACCGCCAGATTTGGCGACAAGACCGCATTCCTGGTCGAGGTTCAGCAGGCTGGCCTGTTCGTTATCAGCGGTTTCGACAACCAGGAAGTAGGCCCCATCCTCGGTATCTATTGCCCCAACATGCTGTTCCCGTATGCGCGTGAGGCGGTCGCCAACCTGGTCGGCAAGGGCGGCTTCCCGCAACTGATGCTGGAGCCGGTCAACTTCGAGGCCATGTATGCCCAAAGTCTGGAACAACAAGGTCAGCGCGTGAACTGATACCGACATGCCGAGCGATCACGATGTCCCTGTCTGGCTGTTACCGCGGAGGCACGACGCCTAGATGAACCAGATCGCTGTCATCGGCGCCGGTTCCTGGGGCACTGCCCTGGCCGTGCTGCTGGCACGCAATGGCGTGCACGTACGGCTATGGGGCAACGAGCCCGATCAACTGGACCGCATGCGCCAGACGCGCTGCAACGATCGCTATCTGCCGGGTATCGCACTGCCCGAAAGGTTGTCCATCACCGACGATCTGGAAGAGGCGGTATCGTCTTGCGACGACATACTGCTGGTGGTGCCCAGCCACGCCTTTCGCATGGTGCTGGAGCGGCTGCATCCGCTGTTGCGTGACGGTGCGCGACTGGCCGGTGCCGCCAAGGGATTCGAACAGGGCACGCACAAGCTCCTGCACGAGGTGGTGGAAGAGGTCTGTCCGGGACATGACTATGCGGTCGTCTCGGGCCCTACCTTTGCATTGGAGGTGGCGCGCGGACTCCCGACCGCGGTCACGGTCGCCAGCCGCAGTACCGCACTGGCCGAGGACTGGGCCGCGTGTCTGCACAACGACAGCTTCCGCGCCTATACCAGTGACGATGTGATCGGCCTGGAGATCGGTGGCGCGGTCAAGAACGTCATGGCCATTGCAGCGGGTATTTCCGACGGCCTGGGTTTTGGCGCCAATACCCGGGCCGCGCTGATCACCCGGGGTCTGCACGAAATCATGCTGCTTGGCAGCAGCCTGGGCGGCAGGCGCGAGACCTTCATGGGCCTGAGCGGGCTGGGCGATCTGGTACTGACCTGTACCGACGATCTTTCACGCAACCGACGCTTTGGTCTGGCGCTGGCAGCGGGCAAGTCCCGTGACCAGGCGCTGGCCGGAATAGGCCAGGTCGTCGAGGGCCTGCAGACCGCCAGTGAAGTGGATGCGCTCGCGCGCCGGCATCAGGTGCCGATGCCGATCACAGAACAGGTGTGCCGCGTGCTGTATCAGGGCGCCGATCCTCACGAGGCCGTGCAGACACTGTTTAGGCGGCGTCTCAGGGCGGAGTTCAACGACGGCGATCTCTCTCAATAAGCGACACCCATGGCGCGCAATTTGCGTTTTGCGGCGGCAAGCCCCTTGCGTGCGGCCTTGCGGTACCAGTAGATGGCCATGCTGCGATTGCGTGCAACACCATACCCATACCGGTACAAATCCCCCATCCAGTCCATGGCGATCATGGAACCGTTTCGCGCCGCTTTCTCGAACCAGTATTTCGCGCTGGCATAACTCTTTGCCACGCCCTTGCCGGTGAAGTAGAGGTAACCCAGATTGTTCATGCTCGCGGCCTGACCCGCGTTCGCCCCCTTGCGGTACCAGCGCGCGGCCGCGCGGTAATTTCGTGGCACCGCAATGCCGTTCTGGTAAAACCAGCCGATCTTGTTATATGCGCCTGCATACGACCTGCCAGCCGCCTCACGGTACCATGACAGGGCACGCAACAGATCCTTTTTGACGCCTTTTCCGTTTTCGTACATCAAACCAATGACATAGGCAGACCAACCCGAGCCGAGGCTAACACCCTTGCGCAACAAACGCATCGCCAGCGCGGGATTGCGCCTTGTTCCCCGGCCCTGCAACGCCATATAACCGAGTACCGCATGCGCATCGCCATGCCCCATCTTCGCAGCCTGAATCAACCATTTGAGTGCCTGGTCATACTTCTTGTTCAGATACGCGGCGCTCCCCATCCGGTACAGTTGCGCGGCGGTGTAACGCGGCTTGGCCGGCGCCAGTTTAGTCAGCCTGACGTGCACGGTGCGCGGTGAGCGGCTGACAAGCACCGACACCGTGCGTGACTTGTATCCTGGCGCGCTGACGTGCAGGCGATACTGGCCTCGCTTGAGTTTCATGCCCTGCACGAAAGGCTTGCCATCGGCAAAACTTATGCGCGCATTGTGCGGATGTACGATCACCTTGACTGCATAACGTTTGCGCGCCAGCTTGACCTCGAATGCCGTATCACGGTCAAGCTTGATCACACGTTCGACCGGCTCGTATCCCGGAAACGATACCCTGATCCGGTAACGGCCGGCCGGCAGGTTCATGCCGGGTTTGTAACGGTAGGGCTTGTCGAGAAACTTTACGAAGGCATACCGCGGCTGTCGCTCGATGGTCAGCCGGTAGGTGATCTGCCTGAGTGTCGCCTTTACCGGCAACAGGCGGCCCCTTTCGACCGTTACGATCCGCTGCCAGCTGTGATAACCCGGTTTTCTGACAACGATCAGGTGCTTGCCTGCTTTCACGCGCTCCAGGCGGCCTGGCGTCTTTCCCTTGACCACACCGTCCAGCAACCATTCGCCACCCTCCGGCTCGCTGGCGATACTCAGCGCGCCATATCCGGGGATCAGCCACAGCCACGCACCCGCGCCGCCGGCCAGAAGCAGGACAAGCATGACGACAAGCCACAGTCTCTTGCGCGAGCGCCTGGCCGGCGCTGTCATGGGCGGCGGGCCGTCATGTGGCTGTTTGCCGGCCTCGGATGGCTTTTCGCCACTGGCCGGATTCATGACCCGTGTCGGCGCATCCGCGTCAACCGGCTCACGCTGGCCCAACAAACAGTCGAGTACCTGTTGTACCGACTGTGGCCGGTCCCTGGCCACCGGCGCGAGCATCCAGTCGATGGTGCGCAGGAATGTCTCACTGTAGCGCCCGGCCGCCACCTCGGCGGCCGGCAGCATGGGATCCGCGCCATGGTTGTGCAGGGCATCGATCCTTTCCGGCGCCTCGGGTGGTGCGGTACCGGTCACGGCCTTGTAGAGCGTCGCACCAAGGGCATAGATATCACTGCACGGCTGGTGCTTGCTGCGCGTGCTGTACTGTTCGAACGGGGCATAGCCGGGGGTGATGATTCCGGTCATCGAACGGCTGTGCTCGCCAAGGGCCTGGCGCGAGGCGCCGAAATCGATCAGCATGGGCGCGCCTTCACGGCGCAGATAGATATTGGCCGGCTTGATGTCGCGGTGCAGATAGTCTTGTGCATGGATGGCGCGCAGGCCATCGAGTATCGGAATGAAGATGGCGCGCAGCTGCGCCTCGTCCGGATGTGGATGGCGTTTCAGATATGCGGCGAAGGTCTCACCCTGCTCATAATCCATGACGATATAGCCGGTGCCATTGGCACGAAAGAAACGCAGCACCCGAACGATATTCGGCTCCTTGAAACGTGCAAGCGTACGCGCTTCCTCCAGAAAACGTTCCAGGCCGAACTCGTAGTCTTCGGCCGCGCTGTCATGGGGCATGACGCTGCTGTCTTCCTGGTTGCGGGTTGCGATCTCTACCGGAAAGTATTCCTTGATGGCCACATCGGTCTGCAACTCGGTATCCAGGGCCCTGTACGTGATCCCGAAGCTGCCCTGGCCGAGCACCTCGATGATCTCGTAGTTCTCAATGCGTGCGCCCTTTGTCAGGGCATGCTGGTATGTTCTGGTCACTGGTATCCCGTCTGCCCGGAGATCTTGTTGTTATCTATCCTGCCGTTTCCAGCAGCCAGTGTGTCACCCTGACAGCCTGTGCCACTGAGCGAACGTGGCGTCTGAACATGGGCAAGCGTTATTCATGAACCCAGACGATGCTGGCACGGGTGTCTTTCCACCATGTACGAATGCCGGCATCTCATCCGCCGATCTAGCAGCAGCCCGTCGGACTCAGGAAGAATCACCTGCGCTGCCGGGAACGCGAGGACCCCCTCAATCCGACAGGTTGCTGGGTCAAGATAATCCCTGACCATCAGGGTGTCAATCTCGGCGCCCTGTTGCGCTCTGGCTAAGCCGTTGTTTGAACAGAAGAACTTGTTTTTCGCGCACTCATCATCCAAGGTGCGGAAACCCCTGCTGGCGCAGTGCTTCATAGAGAATAACGGCGGCGGCATTGGACAGGTTCATCGACCGGCTGTCCGGCTGCATCGGGATGCGTACGCATCTATCCGCCGGCATTTCATCCAGCAGCCCCTGGGGAAGGCCACGGCTCTCAGCGCCGAACAGCAAGACATCGTCGTTGTCGTAATCAACCCGGTCATAGCGTTGCCTGCCCCGTGTCGTACACGCAAAGATGCGATGTCCTTCCATAGCGCTGCTGAAGGCCACCCAGTCGTCGTAAACACTCACCTTTGCCGTATCACGGTAATCGAGACCGGCACGGCGCAGTTGCCTGTCATCCAGCTCGAATCCCAATGGCCGGATCAAATGCAGAAAAGTCCCCGTATTGGCGCACAGGCGCATGATGTTGCCGGTGTTGGGCGGGATCTCTGGCTCATGGAGGGCGATATGCATGGCTTTCGTCATATGCTGGCTGGCCTGGTGATGATATGCGAAAATCACGGCTTCAAGCCAGTACTGGGGAACCACGTGACACCTGAACACAAGGCCATGCTAAAGACCGATTTCTGCGGTCTGGACTTCGCGACGCCATTGGTGTTGCTGTCCGGCTGCGTCGGCTTCGGTGACGAGTACACCCGGATCCGCGGTTTCAGCAACCGCGACGTTGGCGCCGTGTGTCTAAAAGGCACCACTGCCGCGCCGCGCGCCGGCAACATGCCGCACAGGGTCTGCGAGACCCCCGCCGGGATGCTGAATGCGATTGGCCTGCAGAACCCCGGCGTCGATCGTGTCGTGGACGAAATCCTGCCTCGGCTGGATTTCGACGAAACCCGGTTCATCGCCAACGTGTCCGGTTCCACGATCGAGGAATATCACGAGGTCACCCGGCGTTTCGACGATTCGCCGATCGACGCCATCGAAATCAACATCTCCTGCCCGAATGTCAGGGAAGGTGGCGTCGCCTTCGGCAACGATCCAGACATGTCTGCGCGGGTCGTCGAAGCCTGCCGCAAGGCCACCGACAAGCCGCTGATCACCAAGCTGTCACCCAATCAGACCGATATCGCCGACAATGCGCGCCGGTGCATCGATGCCGGCAGCGACGCGTTCGCGGTCATCAATACCCTCATGGGGATGGCCATCGACATCGAGGAACGCACACCGGTGATCGGCAATAACCAGGGCGGCCTGTCGGGGCCCGCGATCAAGCCCGTGGCCCTGCTCAAGGTGCACCAGGTCTATCAGGTCTGCCGTGAGCATGCGATCCCGATCATTGGCCAGGGCGGCATCACGACGGCCGAGGATGCGCTGGAGTTCATCATCGCCGGCGCCACGGCAGTGGGTATCGGTACCGCGTTGTTCTATGAACCGCTGGTATGCAAGAAGATCAACAGCGGGATCATCGATTATCTCGAGCGCCACGGACTGAGTGAAATCTCACAGCTCACCGGCACGCTCACACTCAACGGCAATACACCCTCATGCTGCTGACAGGCGGTGCGTACGGCGTCGCATAAGCATGACAGAGGCCATGGCCAGCGCCATCAACACCCATGCCGATGGTTCCGGCACCGGCGTGACGTCGTTGAGATAGATCTGCAATGTCTTGCTCTCACTACCCGCTTCGAAACTGATCAGATAGCCGGTGGTATTGTCCTGAAAATAGCCGACATCCGGCGCCCAGCTTCCTCCCATCATGGCGCCCAGGCGAAATGCCTGCCCGCCCACGAGGGTGACGGATGTGTTGCTGGTGGTATTCGTGAATGTGTTACCGCTCACACTGATGAGATCACCGGGCTCAAAGGTGAGCTTTACGCTGGTCAGCGCGGTATCGGTATCTTCAAAGATACCGTAGGTGCCACTGTCCGAAAACAGTTTTGACGGATTCATGTCACCATCGGTCGGTAACCAGACCGTGCCTGCCACTGCGGTGGCGGTGAAAAGTAACGATAGCAGGAAGGCCATGACGGGCATGGCGTGACGAATGCGCTTCATCTGGGTATCCCCCCTCGATCCTTGAACTACATCCGGGTAGCAGAAAATCCAAAACCCTTCGCACGAAGAATTTACATGCGTAGCGCAGGGAGGGGCAAGCGCTGTGGGATTGAAATACCTTATATCGGCATCTGGCTGATTAATGGTGTGTACAGGCCGTGGATGCCGGGAAAGGGTGCTCGATGGCCTCAAAAAGCCGCACTCCCGGCGGCAACCTGACGACAGGCCGCCCACACGGGAGTGCGTGGTTTTCCGTACTAAACTAACGCCTCAGGCGCGGCGGCGCAGGAACTGCAGCCCGCCCAGGCCAAGCAACAGCATCAAAACAGCGGAAGGCTCCGGTACCGGTGTATAGGGCGTGACATCATTCAGATACAGTTTCTCAGTGTATCTGGATAAGGGTTCGTCGGTGTTTCTGAATGTGATCAGATAGGCCGTGGCGGTATCCTGTGTCACAGCCACTTCAGCTCTCCAGGCACCGCCGATGAATGCCGCCAGGCGGAAACGCTGGTCGCCGGTCAGGCTGGCCGTTTGCAACGGCGAGCTGCCAACCTTGCTGATCGTGGTGCCGGCAAACGCGATGATATCGCCCCCGACAAACTCCAGCAGTGGATTGGACAGTGTCGTGTCGCTGTCGTCGAAGATTGCGAACGTGGCGCCGGAGGTGGAAAAGACGGCCGAGGCGTTGATGTCGTTGTCGGTCGGTTGCCAGACAGCAGCGATACTGGTCTGTGCGAACATGAGCAGTGCCGCCATGACGGCCAGGCGCAGTCTATGGATCATGGGATATCCCCCGCTTTTTTTTCTGAAACAGCTTCCCGAACGCGCATTGTAACAACATCCCGATCTTATGCAATCATTATTTATCATTCATCCTCGTCGTCATCGTCCCTCTGATTCGATACCGGCTTCTTGCGCTCGGGTTGCAGCGGCTGTCCGCTGGCCTGTTTGGCGCGTATCTCCGCAACGGTCTTTTCCAGCGCCAGAAAGCGCCGCGACGTAATCGGATGGGTTCGGGTAAACCCGGTCCGGTTGCTGCCCGGGTGCGAGGCCGCCATCCTGCGCCAGAAATTCGGTGCCCGCTCGATTCGCCAGCCGGCCCGCGCCATGATATACATCCCGACATAGTCGGCTTCTGCCTCGAATGCCTTGCTGAAGCGCAACAACGCGAGCCGGCCGAATGCGCCCTGGGTGTTCACCCCGTAGCCGGCCGCGAGCAGATCGAGCAGGGTACCCAACCAAGCATTGCGACGCATCTTCTGAATGTGGCCCATGATGTTGTGGGCCAGCTCATGCGAAACCACCAGCGCCAGTTCGTCATCGTTGTTGACGAACCGCATCATGCCGCTGGTGACCACTACGAACACGCCATTGGCGAAGGCATTGACCCTGTCGTTGGTCATTACGCCGAAACGGTAGTCACAGATCCGGGTGGGCCGAACGACCGTGGTGATGGTCTGCCTGACCCCTTGCGGGTTGCGGCGCTCGAGCACCAGCCTGACGATGCCGCTTTTGTCCAGCCGCTGCATGAGCAGCTTGCGCAAACGGCTGACGGCTTTCTTGCCTTGCGGCGCGGCGGTGTCATCGATCCGCAGGATCACGTCCAGCGGCTTGACACCGGCACGGTCAGCCGGTGAACCACGCGCCACGAACAGGATCTGCACGCGGTCGCCGGTCTGCCACAGCCGTGCCGCTGCCTTGCGGAAACGCTGGTTGAAATCGTACTGGTTGACGGGATAAATGCCGATCGCCTGACGGGTCTTCGGGCACATCGCCGATGCGCCATCGAAGGTGCGGAATACCACATGATAGAAACGCCGGAAATGATCGGCACGTGCCTGAAGTGCAATCTCGGTCTGCTTTTCGATCTCGCGCTGCAAGGCGGCATTGTCCACCGGCACCTGGCGGGTCACCGGCCCGGCACAGCCAGCCAGTACCATGAACGCAAGCATCAGGATCGGTGCCCGCATTTCTCATCCCCCGTTTTGTATGGTTTTATTTGTCAGTATAGCATCATCATGCCTCAACAGCCGGCGACACCCTCCCCGGCACATGCCTGCGAACGCACCATGCCAATATCATATGCCCTGAAGCATTACACGGGATGCGCACGCTATCGCTCAGGCCTGGATATTCAGTTCACGGATCTTGCGCGTAAGGGTGTTGCGCCCCAGGCCAAGCAGTTTTGCGGCCAGCTGTCGGCGTCCACCGGTCTTGCGTAGCGCCGATTCGATCATGATTTTCTCGAACGCGGGCTGGGCCTCGTCGAGCAGGTTCTCGGCGCCACGCATCAATTGCTGGTCCGACCAGTTCTTGAGCGCTGTCTGCCAGTCGTTGCCGACGGCCGAGGTTCCGGTACCCGCCGATTCGATCAGTTCCGGCGGCATGTCTTCCATATGGATTTCACGCCCCGAGGCCATGACCGTGAGCCAGCGGCAGGTGTTTTCCAACTGGCGTACATTGCCCGGCCAGTCGAGCCGTGTGAGAAAGTCACGCACATCGTCCTGCAACACCTTGGGTTCGACGTTGAGCTCCGCCGCCGCGCGTGCAAGAAAGAACTCGGCCAGTAGAACGATATCCTCTCGCCGCTCCCGCAGGGCGGGAATATGAATGCGAATGACATTGAGACGGTGGAACAGGTCTTCACGAAAATCACCGCGCTGTACCAGGCGCTCGAGATCCTGGTGGGTGGCGGCGATGATGCGCACATCGACCTTGATCGGGGTATGGCCGCCAACCCGGTAGAACTCGCCATCCGACAACACGCGCAACAACCGGGTTTGCAGCTCTGCCGGCATGTCGCCGATTTCATCGAGAAACAGGGTACCGCCGTCGGCCTGCTCGAAGCGCCCCTTGCGCTGCGCCTGAGCGCCGGTGAATGCGCCCTTCTCGTGTCCGAAGAGTTCCGATTCCAGCAGATCGCGCGGTATCGCGGCCATGTTCAGGGCGATGAAGGGTTTGTCGGCACGCGGGCTGTGCTTGTGCAGCGCGTGTGCGACCAGCTCCTTGCCGGTGCCCGATTCACCATTGATGAGCACCGTGATGTTCGAGCGAGACAACCGGCCAATGGCGCGAAACACCTCCTGCATCGCCGGTGCCTTGCCAATGATGTCCTGTACCTGTCCATCGGTGAGCGCTCTGGTATCGGCGCTCTTTTCAGCTCGTTGCTCGTCAGCGTAGGTGATCGCCCGCTTGACCACCGCCACCGCCTCGTCAACGTCGAACGGTTTGGGCAGATATTCGTACGCGCCACCCTGATAGGCCGACAATGCGCTGTCGAGATCTGAATGCGCGGTCATGATGATGACGGGTATCTCGGGATGCCGTTCACTGACCTGTTGCAGCAGATCGAGCCCGTCGATTCCCGGCATGCGGATATCGCTGACGATCACAGCGGGCTGTTCCTGCTCGAGTGCCGCGATCATCTGGCCGCCATCCTCGAAACTGCGCACGGGCAGCTTTTCAGCACCGAGCGCCTTTTCCAGCACCCAGCGGATCGAACGGTCGTCGTCAACGATCCAGACGGATTCTCTATTCGTCATCTTCGTTCTCCAGCGGCAGCAATACCCGGAACACCGTATTACCCGGTTTGCTCTCACATTCGATCAGGCCCTGGTGCATATTGACCAGGGATTGTGCGATCGACAGCCCCAGGCCGGTGCCATCCGCGCGTCCTGTGACCATCGGGTAGAAAATCTTTTTCTGCATCTCTTCGGGGATGCCCGGCCCGTCGTCACTAATCTCGATCAGCACGGCCAGCTTGTGACGCCTGTGACCAATGGTGATCTGACGTATCGCGCGCGTGCGCATGACGATGCGCCCTTCTCCACGGGTAGCCTGCACGGCGTTCCTGACCAGGTTCAGGATGGCCTGGATCAGCTGTTCGGGATCGACGCTGATCTCCGGCAGGCTGGGGTCATAATCGCGTTGCAGATCCAGTGATTCGCCAAACTCGGCCATGACCAGTGCATGCACACGCTCCATGACCTCGTGGATGTTGATGCGCCGGCGCACCGGCAGCCGGCTTGGCCCGAACATCCGGTCCATCAGGTTCTGCAGACGATCGGCCTCGTCAATGATGATGCGCGTGTATTCCCGCAAACCTTCGTCGGGCAACTCGCGCTGCAACAGCTGTGCCGCGCCACGCAATCCGCCCAGCGGGTTCTTGATCTCGTGCGCCAGGCCACGCAGAATCTCGTGCGTGGCACCCTGCTGTGTGAGCAGGCTTTCCTCCCGGGCGATCTTCAGCTGCCTGTCCCGGTGAATGATCTCGAGCAACATACCTGTGTTCTGCCTGGGTTCCTGCAATGGCGTCATCGTACAATCCACGGTAACCGGCTCCCTGCCAGCGATCGTCAGCCGCAGCTCACGCTCGGTGCAGGGATGCCCGCTGCGCAGCGAATCGGCCAGACGCCGATGCAGGCTGGCTGGCTGTTCGATGAGTCGCGCCAGCGGTACGCCACTGGCCATGCGGCGGCTGACCTGAAACAGGTTCTCACAGGCCGGGTTGATATAGACGATATCCAGGCGCTCGTCGAGCAGGGCGATACTGATGGTTTGGTTCTCCAGTATGCGCTGCATGGCGCCCGCCGGCACCGTGGTTTCCTGTTTCATGGTCGATTACCGAGCAAAAACCGAACCAGAATCCGGTATTTGATAATAAATATTGAATTAACAACAAGATATGACGGCTTCACCATGCCTCTGCAAACGTTCTGTCGATGCTCGGCACTAATGAAAGGCGTTAACGGTATCACTATGCACCAAATTGGTGCGTCACGCAATCGTTTAGCGGGTGGTGTCGTGGCTCAGGGCTTGAAACCGGGCTTGCTCGCCGGTGGCGGCGGCAGGGTCGGCATCTTGGGTGCCTGTGGCGCGCGTTTGATCAGCGAGCCCTGGGGCGGCGCCTGGTTGTAGAGACGGGAGTAGCGGCGCAAATACACGGTGACGCGCGAGATGCCACTCAATGGCCGGCCGAGGCTGTCGAAGGCCTGGGCGGCGATGACATGCGTGCCCCGGTCGATATTGGTCAGCTTGTAGCGGTTGGTGGTCGTGACGATGGGACGACCGTCGATATTGAGCACCAGCTTGTGTCCCCGCCTGACCATCAATCTGGGTTCGACGCTGACCTCCACCTCGATATTGCCGTCGTTGTCGTTGACGGTCTCCTTGTGGCCCGGTTTGACGATACGTACTTTATAAGTATCCGCCAGCGAGGTCTTCTTGCCGCTCCTGGCCGGTGTGATCTTTCTGTATTTCGGCGCCTTGTAGGTGGTCAGGCCCTTTAGCTTGACCTTCGTGGCGCCCTTGACGGGCTGGTCGGAGAAATGCACGCGGCCTTCGCTGTCAACCCAGCGGTAGATCTCGGCCAACGCCATACCTGGCAGCAGCAACAGTATGAACAACCATGTTCTCATGGCCACAAGATAGGCAATTATTGGCTTGGAATCAACCATATTCGTTCAAACGGCCCGATACCGGCAACGGGTTATACAACGCGGAGCACTCGGTGGCACAGCGTCACGGAGGATAATGCGTGGAAAGCAGCCCCGATGCAGGCGCGAAGCGCCGGAATCCGGGGTGACATAAAGGCAGAGAAAAGAGACAAGATACAAGGGGAAGGTTGATAACCACGGGGGACACGGGGTACGCCGGGCAGGCTGCTCAGACAGACAAATTTTCTCTTGTATCCTGTTGTATTTTCTCTCGCAAAAAAACGCCCCGCAGTGCGGGGCGTTCCAGTTGCGATGTACGTTTGCCTCAGAGGCTGTAGTACATGTCGAACTCGACCGGATGGGTGGTCATGCGCAGGCGCGTGACTTCTTCCATCTTCAGGTCGATGTAGCCGTCGATCATGTCGTCGGTGAACACGCCACCGGCGGTGAGGAAGTCCCGATCGGCATTCAGGCAGTCCAGCGCCTGTTCGAAGCTGCTGCAGATGGTCGGAATGTCGGCGGCCTCTTCCGGCGGCAGCTCGTACAGGTCCTTGTCCATGGCATCGCCCGGATGGATCTTGTTCTTGATGCCGTCGATGCCGGCCATCAGCATGGCCGAGAAGGCCAGGTAGGGGTTGGCCATGGAATCCGGGAAGCGTACCTCGATGCGGCGCGCCTTGGGGTTGCTGACGAACGGGATACGAATCGACGCGGAACGGTTGCGGGCCGAGTAGGCCAGCATGACAGGCGCCTCGAAGCCCGGAACCAGACGCTTGTACGAGTTGGTCGAGGCGTTGGTGAAGGCGTTCAGTGCGCGCGCGTGCTTGATGATGCCACCAATGTAGTACAGGGCCTTGTCGGACAGGCCGCCATACTTGTTGCCGGAGAAGATGTTCTTGCCATCCTTGCCCAGCGACTGGTGCACGTGCATGCCATTGCCATTGTCACCGACGATCGGCTTGGGCATGAACGTGGCGGTCTTGCCATAGGCATGGGCGACGTTCTGGACTACGTACTTGAGGATCTGCACCTCGTCGGCCTTGCGCACCAGGGTGTTGAAACCGGCGCCGATCTCGCACTGGCCGGCTGTGGCGACCTCATGGTGATGCACTTCCACTTTCAGGCCCATCTCTTCCAGCGCCAGGCACATGGCGGCACGCAGATCGTGCAGTGAATCAACCGGTGGAACCGGGAAATAGCCGCCCTTGAGGCCCGGGCGGTGACCCATGTTGCCGTCAGGATAGACCTTCTCGGAGTTCCAGGTGGCCTCTTCGGAATCGATCTTGACGAAACTGCCTGACAGGTCGGCGCCCCAGCGCACGTCGTCAAGGACGAAGAATTCGTTTTCCGGACCAAAGTAGGCGGTGTCGGCGATCTTGGTCGATTTCAGGTAGGCTTCGGCGCGCTTGGCGACCGAACGCGGGTCACGCTCGTAGCCCTTCATGGTGCTCGGTTCGAGAATGTCACAGCGCAGGTTCAGGGTCGGCTCGTCGCAGAACGGATCGAGTACCGCGGATGCGGTATCCGGCATCAGGATCATGTCGGATTCGTTGATGCCCTTCCAGCCGGCGATCGACGAACCATCGAACATTTTACCTTCCTTGAAGAAGCTGTTGCTGATTTCCGAGGCCGGGATCGTGACATGCTGTTCCTTGCCGCGGGTGTCGGTGAACCGCAGGTCGACGAACTTGACGCTGTTATCCTTGATCATCTTGTTTACTTTGGTTGCGGACATTTGCCACTCCTCACTGTGTCGCTATTGAATTCGTACGTACGAAAAAGGGCGCCGCCGTACCCGGCAGCGCGCCGAAATTTTCAGGCGCCGATGCCCGTGCAGTATCCATGCCAGCAGAAATTCTGCTTGCCTTTTATGGACTTGGCATCACCAAACCCGTACGGCATGGCCAGAATGCACCCAGTTGGTGCGGCTGGCTTTCTGTTGGCACTAATTTAGTGCGTTAACAGAAGCATACCGAGACATTGCCCAGATACTCCAGTTGGCGGCTGCGCGCTATCAGTGTCTGCCTGATTTCAGCGCCATCCTTTATATCACGGATCACCGACAGCGGCAGCAAAATTTCCACGTCGATATGGCCGTCCAGGTAATGCAGCCGCATGTCGCGTATCTGCGAACTGACGGCCTCGTCTTGCCAGGCGCGGTTCAGGTCGGAAACCACCTGTTCACGTAATGGCAGCCCGACACTGGTGGCCTCCTCGGCATCGTTCTCGGGGTCGATGTGCACGAGTACGTCACTGACCTCGTCGATACGTTCGATCAGGCGCTGGCGAACCGCCTCGCTGAGCTGATGCCCCTCGGAGACACTGATCCTCGGGTCACTGACCTGGATGTGGACATCGACCAGCGCCTCTCCGCCCATCAGCCGGGTGCGCAGCAGATGCAGGTCCCGCACACCGGGCATGGCGATGATCTCGCGCCGGATGGCCTCGACGCGCTCCGGTTCCAGGCTGGTATCGACCAGTTCGCGGACGCTGTTCCAGACCAGGTCCCAGCCGATCTTGGCGATCATCAGGCCAACGCCTATCGCTGCCACGGCATCCAGCCAGGTCACACCGGCCATCGCGCCAATGATGCCGAACAGTACGATCACCGAGGAAATGGCGTCGGTGCGGCTGTGCCAGGCATTGGCCTTGAGCAGATTGGAATTGAGCCGCTCGGCAACCTTCATGGTATAGCGGAAAATCCATTCCTTGCTCAGTATGGACACTGCGGCCACCACCAGCGTGATCCACGAGGGATGCATCAGGATCTCCTGTCGGAACAGGCGGTGGGCGGCGTCCCAGGCGATGCCGCCGGCCACGCCGATCAGCGCCACGCCCAGCGCCACGGTCATGATGGTTTCGAAACGGCCATGGCCGTAGGGATGATCCTCGTCGGCATCACGGCTGGCGTGACGCGCGGCGTAGAGCACCATGAAGTCGGTGAACAGATCCGATAGCGAATGGATGCCGTCGGCGATCAGTGCCTGGGAAGCGCCGATCATGCCGACGACGATCTTGGTCACGCCCAGTACCAGGTCGATGACCGAACCGATCAGCGTGACGCGCCGCGATTCGAGGTAACGCTCGGTCCTGTCCGTGCCGTTACTCATTCACTCTCTCCCGCGCGGATGGTGATAAGGATCTCGCCTGCCTGCTCGTCGATGCTCACGACCTCGTGACCATTGATACGGCACCAGGCCGGGATGTCGTTGATCGCGCCCGGGTCGGTACAGCTCACCGTCAGGACATCACCCGGCCGCAGCCGCTGCATGTGATCCTGGGTGCGGATCACCGGCAGGGGACATAGAAGGTTGCGGGCATCGAGGGTATGCGTGGACATGGGCGGCATTATAACCCGTTGACATCATGCCGCATATTGCCATCTACGATCCGCGCCGGGCTGCCAGGACCCTCATCACATGATCGGCTCCTCAGCACCCGGCAGACGGCCGACCCGGCATGCGTCACCGGAAAGCGGAAATTTCAGCTGCGGCGCGCTTCGTCCCCGGCGGGTTCCGCCAGCCAGTTGCGCGCGCTGTCGATGTCCTCGAAGATGGCGATGTCGCGCGGCTGACCATCGACGGTCTGCTGGAACATGCGTGACAGGCCATAGACCAGCTTGCGGTTTGCGACGATGGCGGTCTTGCCTCTCTCGTCTTCCCGCCATACGCGTCCGGTCAGCTCACCCAGTTTCTCTACCCCCTCCAGGCCGACATCGCTGAGATCGGCCTCTCGCAGATCCCACAGCGAGTACAGCGGATACTGACCCTGTTCGCCATACACGACCTGGATGGCTTCGATGAAATCCTCCACCCCGAGCGTACCCTGGCAGACATAGATGGCCCACCGGGACCGCTTGTCATATGTATGGGAAATGCTCATGTGGGTTCGCCCTGCTGTCAATGGCGCACCTGATACAGGCAATCAGGAACCGTGTCACGGTGGTTGCGGTCACTTGGTGGGGCATAAGAACGGCTGGAAACATCGCAACGACACAAAAGCCACCTGTAGGCGTGGTGTACAACCCGGTCTATCACCGAATCCGGGAAGCGGCCGGTCAGCTGGATACGGTAATGATTGATGACCCCAACGGGCAGGGCCTCCGCCACCGGCAATGATACAGGCAGCGAAAGGACGATCAACAACCCTGTTTTCATGCAAGGCACCGACAATGAAATCTGACGCGATGGCAAAACTTTAACCCGGATATTCCATCAGCCGAACCGAACGGGTGGGGTAAGCCACTGAGTCAACATGTAAAATGGGCAATATACACCGGTTGTTACTTATTCGTCGTTCGGTTCTATCCCGATGCTGGCGGTTTCTCGCTCGCTGTGGCTGGGTTTTCAACGCTCCATATCAGCGCCGCAGCGGTTGCGAATTCCGCCGCCTCCCGGGAGGCTGATGCAATAGCAGGGTTAATTATAGTCTATTCAACAGGAATAGCGGCCGGCGCAGCCGGATCTAAAGGCATTGTACCTGTTCAGCGGCTGGGCAGTGGGCGAATGCGGGTGCCCTCGCTGATGCGGTCGTCAGGATGGACGACAACCCGCTCGCCTTCGCGCAGCCCGGAAAGGATCTGCACCTGAAGGCCGTTGTTGCGCCCCGGAACCACCCGCCGGCGTTGTGCGCGCCCTCGCTCGACGACGAACACGGCCCAGCCGCGTGCATCCCGAAACAGCGCGCTGGCCGGAATCTGCAGGATGTCACGCCCGTGCCAGACGATGAATCGCGCCTCGACCCGGTAGCCATGTCCGAGCCGCCGCCAGCGTGACGGGGGAGAAACGATATCGGCAATGACCCGGACACGCTGTTCCTCCACGCCAAGCGCCGAGGGCTTGGTATAGCCAACCGGCTCCACCGTGCGCACACTGCCTTCGAGCGGCTTGCCGCCCCAGCGCACGAAGCGTACCCGGGTGCCGGGGCGCAGGACCACGGCATCGGCCGAAAGTACCTCGACCACCACTTCGAGATGGTGTGTATCGCCGAGCGCCAACAAGGCCTGTCCAGGCTGTACCACACCCTCGCTGCGGCGATAGACCTTGAGGATACGCCCGTCGATCGGTGAGCGCAGGCTGATCATGTCATGTCTGCGTCCCGAACCACGCACGGCCGAGTACTCCAGTACCGCACGTGCCTGGGCGAGGTCGTGGCGCGCGACATCGATCGCCGAAGCGGCGGCCCGGGCCATGGCCTGCTGATGTTTCCATGTCGCCAGTGCCTGATCCAGGCGATCACGCGATATCATACGGCTATGGTACAGCTTGCGCATGCGTTGCCATTCCTTTTTCGCCAGCGTGGCGTCTGCAGCCACGGCACGGGCCCTGGACAGCGCGGCCCGCAACGCCGCGCGAGCGGATTCAACGCGGGCTCGCGCACTGGCCTCGCTGCGTGGATCCAGCGCCGGTGAGGGCAACGGATCGATCTGGATCAGTTCCTGACCCTTGCGCACCGCATCGCCCACCTCGCTGCGAATGCGCCGTGCATAGCCCGGTACCGGGGATGAGATGATGTAAACGTCACGCACACGCGTGAACCCCTCTTCCTCGATGGTGATCTGCAGTTCGCCACGCGAGACCGGTACGACATCGGTCAGTACCGCACGCGGGCGCCAGATGATCAGCGACAACAGCACGATCAGCAGGATAATCAGGACGGGCATCAGTCTTTTGAAGGACATGTCTGTCTTACTCGCGGGTCTTGAGCACACCGATCAGATCGAGATGCTTCAGTTTTCTGGCGATCAGCCAGGCCGAGAACAGCGCGCCCGTAACCACGACCAGGGCCGCAAATGCATAGGAATCGTCCCTGAGTATCAGCGGTACGCGAAACAGCTCGGTCTGCAAATTGTAGGTCATGATGCGGCAGAAGCCGTAACCGAACACGAACCCCAGCGGGATCGCCAACAGTGTCAGTATGCCGAATTCACCCAGCAACAGCCAGGTGATCTCGCGCCGGGTGAAACCCAGCACACGCATGCTGGCCAGTTCGCGACCGCGCTCGGACAGGGCGATACGCGCGCTGTTGTAGATCACACCAAAGGTCACACCAATACCGAGGATCAGCGTAACCATGGTGAAGAACACTATCAGGCGGTCCATGATGATGCGCATGTTGACGATCTCTGTCTGTCGCTGCACGGTTCCTGCCACGCGTGGCATATCTCGCAGGTCGCGGAATATCGCCAGGTTACGGTGCCTGTCACTGAGCAGGTAAACGCCGCTTACCAGCGGACCCTCGCGCATGAAGCGGTTCAGCGCACCGATCTCCATGTAAGCCGACAGGCCGATGGGCTGGCGCACCAGGCCCACCAGTGGCAGGCGTCGCACCGGACGCTCGCCTTCTAGGATCTCCACGGTCACCATCTGACCCGGGCGCAGATGCAGGATTTGCGCAAGGAAATCGGTCATCAGGATGCCCTTGCGCGGCAGATCGATACGCTGCAGCCTGTGGTCGAGAATGCGCCGCAGGCGGCTGTCCCGTGGCAGACCCTCGATGACGGTACGATACTGATAGTGCGCATGGCGCAGTCGCACCGGCACGACCCGGAACGGCTCACCGTAATGCACGCCATCGATGCCATACAATGAATACAGGCTGCGTCGCTGGGTTGGTTCGATAAAGGTGACCTTCATATCGTCCTGCTGACTGATCCGGTAGTGCAGGTCGATCATATAGTCGATGGCGTTGCGCTGGAAGCTGCTGAGCATGACGATGCCGGTGGCGAATGCGATACCAGCCACGGTCAGCGCCGACTTGAACGGGTGTCGACCGATATGCCGCAGGATCATGCGCGTGACCGGGCTAGCGGAACCTGCAATCAGACGTTCCAGCCGGCCGATCCGGTAGCGCGGCGGTGGCTCGGGACGCATGGCTTCCGCCGGTGGCAACAGGGCTGCGCGACGAACCGCGTGCAGGGTTCCTAGCAGGGCCGCGATCCATGCGGCGAGCGCAACGATCACGATCACATACCCATGCAGGCGATAATCGAGAAAAGGAAAATGGAAAAAGGTCATGTACAGACGCGACAGGCCATGGCCGAACCAGGCTCCCAGTGCCAGCCCGCCAATGACGCCCAGGGTGGCGATCATCAGCATTAACTTGCTGTAGTGCCAGCCGATGCTGAAATTATCGTAGCCATTGGCTTTCAGCACGCCTATCAATTCGCGCTGCAGGATTACAATACGACCGATGGAGATATTGAGCATGAACACGGCCAACGATAGAAAGATGACCGGAAATACCGTGGCCATGGTCCGCAGCTCTGCCATTTCCGTAGCCAGGAAACGATCCGAGGCATGGTCCTTGCGCGCGTAAGCGCCAAGTCCCCCATAACGGTCAAGGACCAGGTCGATACGCGTGATGATCTCGCGTACATTGACTTGCCGATGAACCAGGAATACGGCATCGTTGAACGCCGCCTGCATGTCCAGGGCGCGGCCCAGCGCCTTGCGCGACATCCACAGAATGCCATAGCGTTTCTCATCGGGAAACATCGCGCCAGCCCGTACCTGGTAGATGAATTCCGGTGACAACGCCACGCCCACGATACGCAACCGCCGGCGCTTGCCGTGTATGGTCACCCGGATGTGATCGCCGGGACGCAGTCGGTGTGCCCTTGCCAGGGTGCTGCTGATCACCACTTCGCCGTTGCGCCCAGGCGCAACGCGCCGGCCCGCGCGCAGATACAGGTCGTTGACGCGTGCCCTGCCGCGGTCGGGCAGGGAAACGACAAGACCGGTAACCGGCTCGTCAAACCCGCGGATGTCCATGCTCACCGGGGCGACGATGCGCGTCTCGACGGCACGCACCCCGGGTATCTCGCGCAGGCGTCTGGCAACCTGCTCAGGTGCGCGACCGAGACGCACGAAGATATCAGCGTAGCGGTACTGGCGGTAGTATTCGTCACGCGTCTCGCGCAACGAGTCCAGCGCCGAGACTGCCATGACGAAGGTCGATACCCCGCCAACGATGACGAACGCGATGGCCACGACCTGGGCGCGCATGTGCAGGAACTCACGCCACAGCTTGATGTTCAGGATCTGCATGGCTACCACCTGATCTGCGACGGCGCCAGCCGTTGCCGGTTGCGCTCGTCACGCACGATGCGTCCGTCACTGAGATGCAGCACCCGGTCGCCAATACGCGCAATATCGGCATTGTGAGTAATGACCAGCGTCGTCATGCCGCGCGCGTTGGCGTCGCTGATCGCCTCTAGCACGCGGATACCGGTATCGACATCGAGCGCACCAGTGGGCTCGTCACACAACAGAACGTCGGGTTGCTTGGCGATGGCCCTGGCGATGGCGACACGCTGTTGCTCACCGCCCGACATCTGGGCCGGAAAGTGATCCTGCCGGTCCCCGAGCCCCACCAGCGCCAGCGCCTCTTCTGGCGGTATGGCGCTCTCGGTCAGGTCGGTGACCAGGGCAACGTTCTCTCGCGCAGTGAGGCTGGGCACCAGATTGTAGAACTGAAACACGAAACCGATGTGCCGGCGGCGGTAGGCGGTCATCTCGGCGTCGCTGTCCAGGTTCAGTGGCTCGCCACGATACAGCAATGTACCCGAGCTTGGCCGGTCCAGGCCACCGATGATGTTGAGCAAGGTGGACTTGCCACTGCCGGACGGGCCGAGCAAGACGATGAACTCGCCTTCCTCCACGGACATGTCGATGCCGCGCAGGGCGTGAACCTGCACCTCACCCATGTTATAGGTCTTGGTCAGACCATGGATATCATGGATCACGGCCGTCGTGCTCATCGTCCCGTCCCGTATGGTGTGAGGAAACTCGTCCGGATTTGACCCAGGTCATGAAGTTGTCATGTTGCTGTGCGATAAGTCTGTTGAAGACGATCCAGACAGGAAAATCCTTAAACATGATAAATCACTA
>WFUO01000013.1 GCA_015484945.1 Gammaproteobacteria bacterium
GCCCGGCGGCGGCCATGGCCACGGCGCGGAATACGGCGCGTCCCTTGTTCATGGTTTCTTTCCATTCCCAGGCGGGCACCGAGTCGGCGACAATGCCGGCGCCGGCCTGGATGTGCAGTGTACCGCCCTTGATGACAGCGGTGCGTATGGCGATGGCAGTATCCATGTTGCCGCTCCACGAAAGGTAACCGACGGCACCGGCATAGATGCCGCGCTTGACCGGCTCCAGTTCGTCGATGATCTCCATGGCGCGGATCTTGGGCGCCCCGGATACGGTGCCGGCCGGGAAGGTGGCGCGCAGTACGTCGATAGCGGTCATGTCATCCTTCAGTTCGCCGGTCACGTTGGAGACGATGTGCATGACGTGCGAATAGCGCTCAACGATCATCTTCTCGGTCAGGCGTACGCTGCCGATGCGACTCACGCGGCCAACATCGTTGCGGCCCAGATCGATCAGCATCAGATGCTCGGCCAGCTCCTTGGGATCGTTGAGCAGTTCCTGTTCCCAGGCCCGGTCCTTCTCATCGGTCTCGCCGCGCGGCCGGGTGCCGGCGATCGGTCGCACGGTGACAAGCCCATCCTCGAGCCGGGTCAGGATCTCGGGTGACGAACCGACGATATGGAAATCATCCAGATCCAGATAGTACATGTAGGGCGAGGGATTCAGACAGCGCAAGGCCCGATAGAGATCCAGCGCCTCGGCCTGGTACGGTATCGACAGGCGCTGTGACAACACCACCTGCATGACGTCACCCTCGACGATGTAGCGCTTGCATTGTTCGACCGCGCGCTCGAAACCCTCGCGCGTGAAACCGGAAACGAAGTCCGTCTCTTTCACCGCCTGGGGCCGTACGCTCAGCGGATAATCGGGTGTGGCGCTGCGCAGCCTGTCGGCCAGAACATCCAGGCGTGTCTGCGCACGCGCCAGCCCCTCATCGTGCGAGGCGTCGGCGTGTACGATCACATACAACTTGCCGGACAGGTTGTCGAACACGACGACCTCCTCGGACACCATGAGCAGAATATCCGGGGTGCCGAGCTCGTCCGGATTGGGGCACTCGGCCAGGCGTGGCTCGATGTAACGTACGGTGTCATACCCGAAATAGCCGACCAGCCCGCCATGAAATTTCGGCAGGCCTTCGTATTCGGCAACCCGGAAGGCCTGTTGAAAACTCTCTATCCAGGCCAACGGGTCATCCACCTGTGTGGTATGCACGATCCGGTCATCGAGATACTCGCTGATGGTATGCCCCCGCACACGGATGTGGCGCCGGCAAGGCAGGCCGATGATCGAATAGCGACCCCATTTCTCGCCTCCGTGCACGGATTCGAACAGATAGGAATATGGCCCGTTGGCCAGCTTGAGATAGGTGCTGAGCGGGGTGTCAAGATCGGCGAGCACCTCGCGCACGACCGGTATGCGGTTATACCCCTCGCGCAGTAATTGTTGATATTGTTCCTGATTCATGACGATTCATTCCGGCAAACACGACAAATAAGCAACCTGTAAACACACACGCGGGCATCACCATCGTGCAGGTGTCGATACAGGTACCGGTTTGCTGGTGAATCTGGTCATGCTGGAATCGTTCTACAGGGATCAGGCGGCTTTTTCAAGTAGTGCCGGCAATTCGGCCATGCTGTCGATCACCGCGTCGGGATTTGATTCACGAATATCGACGCCGTGATTGTAGCCATAGCTCATGCAGACGATCTGGAAACCGGCGGCGCGGGCCGCCTTCACGTCGCTGACCGAATCGCCGATCATCAGCGCATCGGCAGGCCGCACGCCGAAATGATCGGCCACGTGCAACAGCGGCAGCGGGTCCGGCTTTTTCTTTTCCAGCGTGTCGCCGCTGACGACGATGCCGAAGAAATCACGGACACCCAGGTCTTCCAACAACGGCAGCGTGAACTGTTCGGCCTTGTTGGTGACACAACCAAGCTTGTAACCCCGGGACGACAGGTATTCCAGCCCTTCGCGCACACCCGGATACAGGACACTGCGCTTGCTGGTGTTCTCCCGGTAAAGTTCGAGAAACACCGGGTAGGCCCTTTCGAACAGGGCCTCGTCGGGCTCGCCATCCAGACGCCCGATCAGCGCCCGGCGCACCAGGCGTTCGACACCGTTGCCGACCCAGTTGCGTACCGCGGCCTCGCCATGCACCGGCATGCCCAGGCGCTTCATCATCTCGTCCACGCAATACGCCAGATCCGGCACGCTGTCCACCAGCGTGCCATCGACGTCGATCAGGACCATTTGCGGCTTTTTCAGTGTCATGCGCGGATTTCGTGTCTCAACCGGCCTTGGCCAGTTCGTCACGCATCTTGCGGATGACGGTATCGTAGTCGTTGGGGTCGTCGGCATTGCGGGCACCGAAGATGGCCGAGCCGGCAACAAAGGTGTCGGCCCCGGCCTCGCGAATCTCGCGTATGTTGTCCACCTTGACACCGCCATCGATCTCGAGCCGGATGTCACGACCGCTGTCGTCGATGAGCTTGCGCGCCTCGCGCAGCTTGTCGAGCGCCGAGGGAATGAAACTTTGGCCGCCGAACCCGGGGTTGACTGACATCAACAGCACCATATCGACCTTGTCGATGACATAACGCAGGTAGTCCAGCGGCGTGGCGGGATTGAACACCAGGCCCGACTTGCAGCCCTCGCTCCTGATCAGCTGCAGGGTGCGGTCGATATGCTCGGAGGCCTCGGGGTGAAAGGTGATGTAGGTCGCGCCGGCCCTGGCGAAATCCGGAATGATACGGTCCACCGGCTTGACCATCAGATGCACATCGATGGGCGCGGTGATACCGTGATTGCGCAGGGCCTCACAAACCAGCGGTCCGATGGTCAGGTTGGGCACATAGTGATTGTCCATGACATCGAAATGCACGATGTCGGCACCGGCCTTGAGCACGTTGTCCACTTCCTCGCCCAGCCGGGCAAAATCGGCCGAAAGAATCGATGGTGCAATCAGGTTGTCAGTGGCCATGGTAGAAATCCCTCGTTGTAGGCATGGTCTGCCGTGTTCGAATATTCAGATGCCGAACTTTACCCCAAACCGTGCACTGTTTCATTCTTTTTGGAATCTTTGCCGTTTTTCCCTTCCATCTCCTATACTTGGAAAACGACAATAACCACGCCGGAGGCGCAATGAAGCCGGTTTTCCGACAGTTTGTAGTGTTTTTATCGCTGTTGGCGCCACTTTGCGGCCAGGCCGCCTACGACGACAATACGGAAAAACGCTGGCAAAACGTCCTCGCACAGCGCATAACGGAAGGCAGGCTGGTGCGCCTCAAGGCCGGTCAGCGCGCCTTCATCGGCATCTACCGGGCCAACACCGGCCCTGTCAATGCGGGTGGCGTCATCCTCGTTCACGACATCGGCCGCCACCCCGACTGGCAGTCCGTGACAAGGCCGCTACGTATCGGTCTGGCAAGGCATGGCTGGCACACCCTCTCGATCCAGATGCCGGTACTCGATCCCGACAAGCGCAGCCAGGACTACGAGGCCCTGTTCGATGATGCCCGCGCACGCATCAATGCCGCCATCGCCTTCATGAACAAGAACAAATCCGGCAGGATCGTGCTGCTAGGGCATGGCATGGGGGCCTGGATGTCATTGTACGCGGTTTCGACGACACCGAAGATGCCGATCGAAGGGCTGATTCTCGTCGGTATCACCGCGCGCACCCAGAACCCCAAGCTGCGTTTGACGGCACTGATCGAGCGTCTCGAACTGCCGGTGCTCGACATCTATGGCGAGGACGATGAGGACAACACGCTGGAAACCGCCGCATTGCGCCGCCAGGCGGCGCGTAAGGCCGGGCTCGTCATCCCGGTGCCGTACCGTTACGCACACACCAACGCCTCAACCTACCGGCAACTGGCCATCGACGGCGCCAATCACGAATTCGATGGTCAGGCGGATATTCTTCTGGACCGTATCCGGGGCTGGCTTCGACGGCTGCCGGACTGGCGCAAGGACCGGAAAAAGGATAAAAAACAGACTTAAGTGTCATCAGTCCTTGCGGTTCGACTTCGGCAGGCCAGGACGGGTTGCATCGACAAATCTCCCATAAACGAATACCTCCTCATCCGCTTGAACGGGTATAAGTACGGCTTGTCGAGAACAAGGGTTTTGTGGATACTGGCCCGGTTATCATCAGGAGCGCAACCATGACCATCAGCCCCAATGCCATTGCGGTTTCACTGCATGTTCTCTCAGCCGTCATCTGGGTCGGCGGGATGTTCTTCGCCTGGATGGTGCTACGCCCGGTGGCCGCCGGCCAGCTCGAGCCGCCTACGAGACTGCGGCTCTGGAAGGGCGTGTTCAGCCGCTTTTTCCCGTGGGTATGGGCCTGCGTCCTGGCGCTGCTCGCGAGCGGCTTCTGGGTGATCTTCAGTATCTATAGAGGGATTGGGAACTCGCCAACGCATGTCCATCTCATGTTGGGCATTGGCATCGTCATGATGCTGATCTACCTGCATGTCTTCTTTGCCCCGTGGCGCCGGCTCAAAAAGGCCATCGCCGCCGAAGACTGGCCTGCCGGCGGCAAGGCGCTGGGGCAGATCCGTTTTCTTGTGGGATTGAACCTGATCCTCGGTATCGTGACGATCGCAACCGCCGCGGGTGGCCGTTACCTGGGCGGCTGACCCGATGTTCGGCTGGTTACGGCGCTGGCGTCTGGCGCGTGCCCTGCGCAAATGCCGGATTCCATGGCGCCGCTGGCAACACGCCATCGAACGTTGCCCGGTGCTGCAAACGCTGAATACGAGTGAACTACACCGCCTGCGCGAGCTGAGCAGCCTGTTTCTGGCCAGCAAGACACTCACAGGCGCCGGCGGTCTCGAACTTGATACCGACGCGCGCCTGTTCATCACCGCCCAGGCCTGCCTGCCAGTGCTCGAACTCGGACTGGACTGGTACGACGGCTGGAGCCAGGTCATCATCTATCCCGACACCTTCGTGGTCGAACGCGACGAAGTGGACGAAAACGGCATCGTACACAAGACCCGGCGGCCACTGGAGGGGGAATCATGGTCACAGGGCCCGGTCATTCTGTCGCTCACCGATGCGCTCGAGCACCAGGAACCAGACAGCGCCGACAATGTCATCCTGCATGAATTCGCGCACAAGCTCGATGCGCTCAACGGCGCCACCAATGGCATGCCGCCCTTGCACCCCGACATGCGCCGCGAGGACTGGACACGCAGCTTCACCCGGGCCTGGAATGATATGGAATGGCATGCCGCACGGGGCATCCATCTGTTCAATCCCTATGCGCTGGAGAGCCCGGCCGAGTTCTTTGCCGTAATGACCGAATACTTTTTCGAGATGCCGTTGCATCTGCTGGGTGTTTACCCCGACGTGTATGAACAGATGCGCCTGTTCTATCGCCAGGACCCCAAGCGCAGAGTCAAGACGCAAGATTCAAGCAACAGTCCATCGCCGTTCGGTGATATTCCCTGGACATAATGTCTAGCCAGCGAAAAAATCATTTCTCCTGAATCTTGTGTCTTTCATTTCATCCCGCGCGCTTCCTTGATCTGTTCATAGGCGGCACGTATCTCCTGGGTCTTTTCGGTCGCGATCTTCATCATCTCTTCGGGCAGGCCCTTCGCAACCAGCTTGTCGGGATGATGCTGACTCATCAAACGCTTGTAGGCGCGTTTGACCTCCTTGTCACTGGCCGAGGCATCGACACCGAGCACGGCATAGGCGTCGTCGAGGGTGGGGCGATTGGGCTGCTCATGGTAGTCGCCTCCCTGCTGTTGCTGCCAGTCGTGGTAATGGCGCTGACCCTGCACCATGCGCAACAGCAGCTCGAATTCTCCAGCCGAGAACCCCAACACCTCGCACATGTGCAACAGAGCATCGCGCTCGGCATCGTGCAGATCTCCATCGGCCATGGCGATGGAAAGCTGGATCTCGATGAAGACCCGGATCAGATCACGTCGGTGATGGCTTTCACGGCGAAGCTCGTTCAGTACGGCATCGAAATCGAAACCCTCGCGCTTGCCCTCATAGAACAGCTTGATGGCCTCTTCCTTCTGCTCTTCCGAGAGCATCAACTGATCCATGATATCGCGCGCGACATCGATCTCGTCCTTGCTCACATGCCCGTCGGCCTTGGCCAGATAACCCATGGTAGAGAAGGTGGCCTTGAAGAAGGCAGCCTGCACACGCCTGGCGGCTTGCTCGCCAAACCGTTCGTCGCCCATGACGTCACCCAGACCCTTGTCGAACAGATTACCCAGCATGGCGCCGAGCAGGGCGCCAAGCAGACTGCCGCCGCCCAGCAGGTAACCCAATACGCCACCGATCAGTGTGCCCCACCACATCATGTTGGCTTTCTCCCGTCTTGTGCCGTTTCCCGGGCAGTTTTGGTCCGGAACGGGTTGCGTATTATCGCAGCCACAAAAAACCGCGCCCCTGCCAGAACAGAGGCGCGGCACGGCATCATGCGCAGCGTTTTACTTGAGGCTGCTGTAATACGCCGCCAGGTTGGCGATATCGGCATCGCTGAGCGGCTTGGCCATGGCGTTCATGGTCGGATCCTTGCGAACGCCACTACGAAAATCCTTGAGCTGCTTGACCAGATAGGCTTCCTTCTGGCCAGCCAGGTTGGGCCACATCGGATTGCTGCTGATACCCTTGGCGCCATGACAACCCTGGCAGCTCACGGCCTTGGCCTTGCCGGCCGCGGCATTGCCGCCTGCCAGAACAGCGCTCGAGGCTCCGGCCAGTGCCAGCGTCAGACAGATTGCGATCGTCTTTTTCATGCGTGTGTCTCCTGTAAGATACTACCTTTATGAAAAATCTTTTGGCTAGGATCATGACCAGCCGTCCATGAACCCAGGCTGAACGGTTCATCGCCCCCTTGCCATGCTGTGGATCATTTTGACAAACGCGCCTGTCAATGTAAATCAATGAATTTAACAGGTTTTTGGTATATTTTTTATCGGCGTATCGAGTGGTTTTATCGCTCACCCGGCCGATCAGGCAACCGGAGGCCAAATGTCAAACAAGGTAAAATTTCGACATAATTACTTGGTTATATAGTGATGCAGTGACGTATATCACTGATATAACAGAATTTTATTTGCAATAACCAAAAACCGGCTAATTTGCCAATCCGGCATCGATCGGGAATATTAGTCACTCTAGGCGTATTGGCGGGAAAAGGCATCCCGCCGGCACCCCGGCCGAAGGAGGGGCCGGTGACAATCCAGTGAAGAGGAATCCGTCATGCATATCGATCTGCCTGAACTCGTCGAAGCCACCGACAACCTGGTCTCATTGCCGGAGGTGGTCGTACGTGTAAACGAACTCGCCGACGACCCAACCAGCTCGATCTCCGATTTCGAGGCCGTCATCCAGCAGGATGCCGGGCTGTGCGCGCACCTGTTGAAGATCGTCAACAGCCCGTTCTACGGTTTCCCATCCAGTATCGAGACGATCTCGCGCGCGATCACCATCATCGGCACCGAGGATCTGCGCAACCTGGCACTGGCCACGACCGCGGCCAACGCCCTGTGCCGCCTCGACAATCCGTTGATCGATATCGACACCTATTGGCGCCACAATCTCTACTGCGCCATCATCGCCCGCGAACTGGCGGAGCTGAGCGCCCGACGCCACCCGGAACGCTTGTTCGTGGCCGGTCTGCTGCACGATATCGGCTCACTGGCCCTGTACAACTCTCATCCCGATGTCTGTCGGCGCATCATTGAGCAGTCACATGCCGAGAACCGCCCACTGCACGAGATCGAACAACGCGAGCTGGGCTTTACGCATGGCGATGTCGGCGCGGCACTGATGGAAAAATGGCGCCTGCCTGACCGGCTGGCCGGCATCATTCGCTATCACAATCACCCGACCCGGGCCCCGGAGGCGATTCGCACCGATGCCTGCCTGATCCATATCGCCAACAGCACGGCCAACAGCATCGACCGGCAGAGCAATCACAGCCAGCGCATACCCCCGGTGGACGGCGAGGCCTGGCGTATCACCGATATCTCCCCCGAGGAACTGTCAGCCATACTGCCATCCATCCATCACAAGTTCATGGAGATGCAGGGCCTGCTGTTTCCGGCCCGGCGGGTGGCGTGAACCCGGAAGACCCTGCACGAACCTCCTGGATCACCCGTCATCAAGCCGAGATGGCGTCCCTGACACGTTCCAGCCGCTGGCGCACCTCGCCGGCCAGACCCTTGACCTCGTCGCGCTGCACCAGTCCAAGCACAGCTTCGGGATCCATGAAACCGACCGTGATCGTGCCGTCTTCCTCTTCACGAACGAGCACGTTACACGGCAGCAGCAGGCCGATATCGGGTTCTGCCGCAATCGCCTGATTGGCCAGGACAGGATTGCATGCGCCCAGGATCCTGTAAGGCCGCATGTCCACGTCGAGTTTCTTCTTCAGCGTGGCCGAGACATCGATCTCGGTCAGCACCCCGAATCCCTCTGCCGACAGCGCTTCAGTGACCTTGCCAATGACCTCGTCGAAACCGCCAGATACCTTTGTCATGATTCCGTACATGTGTTTTCCCCTCTTTCAATAATTACCACCACAGAGCTGGCATTCTAACGAATATTGCGCCAGCCGAACCAGGTTGAGAATACAACCGGATCCCGAAATACCGGCCAATCGCCGGGCTGACGGCTTCAGACCACTTGCAATACACCCCGATACATCTGCATCTCGCAGGTGAACGCGTATTCGCCGGGCTCGTCGATCTTCAGCATTACATCATGCGGCTTGCCGACCGGCAGCTCTTCGGTAACGCCCAGATCGTCAAACACGACCTTCGCCGCGCAAGGCGAGGCATCCTTGCGGATGAACCGCAGCGTCACCGTTTTGCCGGCCGGGACTTCGATCCGGGCCGGGTCATAGACGCCATTGTCAACAATGACATCGATTGCCGTCTCCCCTTCGGCCTTCTGCGCGCCGGGCTTGCTGAGCCAAAACCAATAGATGATACCGGCGATGATCAGCAGCCCCAGGCCGTTTACGATGAACACATTCATGATGATTTCACCCTGAAAAATCGAAGCCGGTTGGCATTGGTAACCACGGTCACCGACGACATGGCCATGGCCGCACCGGCGATAACCGGGTTGAGCAACAAACCGGTGAACGGATACAGAACCCCGGCAGCCACCGGGATACCCAGCGTGTTGTAGATGAAGGCGCCAAACAGGTTCTGCCAGATGTTGCGCACCGTGGCGCGTGAAATGGCGATCGCATCCGCCACACCGTGCAATGAGCCACGCATGAGCGTGATGTCGGCGCTCTCGATGGCGACATCGGTGCCGGTGCCTATCGCAAAACCGACATTGGCCCGCGCCAGGGCCGGCGCATCATTGATACCATCACCCACCATACCGACGATCTCGCCCCTGGCCTGCAATTCCGCCACATGCTTGTCCTTGTCTTCCGGCAGAACCTGCGCGAACACCTCGTCTATCCCGACCTTGTCGGCCACCGCCCGCGCCGTATCGGCATGATCGCCGGTCAACATGTAAACCTTGATACCCAGTTTGTGCAGGCGCGCAATGGCCTCGGCAGAATCCGGCTTGACCGGATCGGCAACCACGACCAGCCCGGCCAGACGGCCATCGATGGCCAGTAGCATGACCGTGTTGCCACGCCCGGAAAGCGCCGCCAGGCGCTCACCCGCCTCGCCGATATCGATACCTTCCTTTTGCATCAGGCGGTCGTTACCAAACAGGATACGTGTGCCATCGACAGTGGCGGAAACCCCATGTCCCGCGATAGCGGTAAAAGACTCCGCGGCACTGGCGGCAACGCCTTCCGCCTCTCCCGCCGAGAGGATCGCTTGCGCCAGCGGGTGTTCGGAACCGGTCTCGACAGCCACGGCCATGGCCAGTACGGTCGCCCGATCATGGCCGTCGAGCGGCAGGATATCGACCACCGCCGGGCGTCCTTCGGTCACCGTGCCGGTCTTGTCGAGCACGACAGCGGTCAGCTTGCCGGCTTCCTGCAGGGCCTCGCCATTGCGTATCAGGACCCCGAACTCCGCTGCCTTGCCAACACCAACCATGATGGAAATGGGCGTGGCAAGCCCCAACGCACACGGGCAGGCGATGATCAGCACTGTCATCATGGTCACGACGGCGTAACTGATACGCGGATCCGGGCCGAAGTTGTACCATGCCAGAAAGGTCAGCACCGCAACGATCAGCACAACCGGGACGAACACCCCCGCCACCTTGTCCACCAGCCTGCCAATGGCCGGTTTTGTGTTCTGGGCCCGGCGCACCATCTCGATGATCCGGGCCAGGGCAGTCTGCTCGCCAATACCGGTGGCCCTGAACAGAAACGAACCCTGCTCATTGATGGTTCCGGCGGCCACGGTATCGCCAACCTGTTTTTCCACCGGCATCGGTTCGCCGGTGAGCATCGACTCATCCACATGCGAAGACCCATCGATGATTTCGCCATCGACGGGTATCTTCTCGCCGGGGCGCACACGCAATGTCTCGCCCAGGCCGACCTCATCGATGGGAACATCGAGTTCCCTGCCATCGCGGATCACACGCGCCTTCCTGGGCTGCAGACCGATCAGACGCCTGATGGCTTCCGATGTCTTGCCACGCGCCCGCATCTCCAGCGCCGAACCGAGATTGATCAGGGCGATGATGATGGCGGCGGCTTCGTAATAAACATGTCGCCCCTTGGCTGGTACGATATCCGGGAACAGGGTGATGATCATCGAATAGACCCATGCCGTGCCGGTACCCAGTGCGATCAGTGTATCCATGTTGGCATTGTGAACGCGGAACGCCTTCCACGCGCCGATAAAGAAATGCCGGCCGGAATAGAGCAACACGAACAGGCTCAGCAAACCAATCCCGAGCCAGAGCGCCCTGGCCTGCTCAACACCTGGCAGCAAATCGAAGATACTGATGATGAACAAGGGCAAGCCGATCACACCGGCAACGATGAACTTGCGCATCGAGGCACGGTAATAGGCCGTCTCCGCCGCCTGTTTTTCACTCTCGTCGTCGAGGCCACGCATTACGGCCGCCTCGTAACCGGCGTCGGCCACGGCCTTGATCAGCAAGGCTTCATCGACATCACCGGTCACGGTTGCCGTATGCTCGGCAAAATTGACCGATGCCTCGACAACACCCGGGACATTGTTCAACGCCTTCTCGACCGAGGCCACGCAGCCGGCGCAACTCATACCGGCGATGGACAAACGGATTTCACTCATCCCTCATACCCACGAAGAAACTCCTCTTGGCCCTTCATGTCCGCCGCCGGCCAATACGCAACCAAAAAACGAACATGAAAAAGCCAATCAACAAAATTGATCCCATACACCCATGATTAAGGAAATCGCCTACTTCTTGACCTTGGTGCTCCGAATGTAGGCGTTGATATCCCTGATCTGCTGGCCTGTCAAACCTGCGCGGATTCTCATATGGGCAGTGATGGTATGCCATTCATCGATGCCAAACTCCTGTGGGGTACGCATGTTGTGGCACCTGCCGCACTGTTCACCCCAGATTCTCACACCACGCGAGGGATCACCCGTGTTTTCGTCCCCAGCATGGACTGACAGACTTGCAAGACCGATCGACAATACCGCGATAAGTTTTTTCATGACACGCCTCCTAGAATCCGTAACTCAATTGCAGCAACACCCGGTTCTCGTCTGCGCTGGTACCCTGCTGGCCATCATTGATCTCGTAACCCAACTTGGCGACAATATTTGGCGCAAACAGGTAGTTGATACCCAGCCCCCATTGGGTCTGGGACTGACTGACGACAGGCGAATCGTAATCCGAATAGCGCAACACGGCTTCCCAGCGCGCGGACGGGAACAGGTAGCTCAACTGTACATAACCGGCCACCCATTTGCCCCCTATTACAGCCACGCTGCCCACCTTGTCGGATACCTTTTGGTAAACATATTCTCCACGGAGGTCGAAACGGTCCAGGCTGACCTTGAAATCGACACCAAACACGTCGTAATCACGATCAGGGTCGCCTGTGATCGCCGTACCATTATTGCTGGTTACTGTCGCCTTGCCGGTGGCTGCCGAAACACCAA
>WFUO01000014.1 GCA_015484945.1 Gammaproteobacteria bacterium
TCACCAACGAGGATGGCGAGGTGCAGCGCAAGCCGTTGTCGAAACAGGAGCTGGACAGATACACGGCATTGATCAAGAAGGCGGTGGGTTTCGATGCCCGGCGCGGCGATACCATCAGCGTCACCAACAGCGCCTTCCAGGTTCCCAAGCCACCGCAGCCCTTGCCTGAACCGCCGATCTGGGAGAAACCCTGGGTACAGAACCTGATCAAGCAGGTCATTGGCGCCCTGGGTGTGCTGTTCATCGTGTTGTTCGTGCTCAAGCCGGTGATGAAGAGTCTGGCCGAAAAGGGCAGTGAGCAGACCGTGGCCGAGATGACCCCCGAGATGCTGGCACAGATGGCTGGTGAACAGGGGCAGGCGGCGCTGCCCGGTGGCGGTGCCGAGGGGGCCCTGGAAGCGCCCATGAACGCGGAGCAGCAGAACCAGTACGATGAACAGATCAATCGCGCCAAGACGCTTGCCAGTCAGGATCCGGCGCGCGTCGCGCAGGTAGTCAAGACCTGGGTGGGAAGCGATGCCTGAAGAGAGCAGCAGCAATCTCAGCGGTCCTGAGCGCGCCGCCATCCTGTTGATGACCCTGGGCGAGCAGGAGGCCGCCGAGGTCATGAAGCTCATGGGGCCGAAAGAGGTGCAGAAGATCGGCACCGTCATGGCCAGCCTGACCAGTGTCAGCAAGCATCAGGTTTCGGACGTGCTTGACGAGTTCACCCGGGCCGTTGACGAGCAGACCGCGCTCGGGATAGGCAATGAGGATTACGTGCGCAATGTGCTGATCAACGCCCTTGGCGAGGACAAGGCCGGTGGCGTCATCGACCGTATCCTGATGGGTCGCAGCTCCAAGGGGCTGGAAGCGTTGAAGTGGATGGATCCACGCGCCGTGGCCGAGATCATCCGTCTAGAACATCCACAGATCATTGCCATCGTACTGGCCTATCTGGACAGTGATCATGCCGCCGAGGTGCTGGCCCTGTTGCCCGAGCGCACCCGGCCCGACATCATCATGCGGATTGCCTCACTCGATGGCATTCAGCCGCAGGCGCTGATAGAACTGGACACGATACTGGAGAAACAGTTCTCCGGCACATCCAACGTCAAATCGTCATCGGTGGGGGGGCTCAAGACTGCCGCCAATATTCTCAACTTCCTGGAGTCCTCGGCCGAATCGGAACTGATCGAAACGGTCAAGGAGGCCGACAAGGAACTGGCCGAGAAGATCGAGGACCTGATGTTTGTGTTCGACAATCTCATCGATGTCGATGACCGCGGCATCCAGGCCCTGTTGCGTGAGATAAATTCAGAGACCCTGATCCTGGCCCTCAAGGGTGCGGACGAGGCGCTCAAGGAGAAGATCTTCAAGAACATGTCCAAACGCGCCGCCGAAATGCTGCGTGACGATCTCGAGGCCAAGGGACCGGTGCGTCTCAGCGAGGTCGAGGCGGCACAGAAAGAGATTCTCACCGTGGCGCGCAAGCTGGCCGATGCGGGTGAGATCTCGCTTGGCGGCCAGGGTGCGGAACAGTTCGTCTGATGAGCGACAAGGGGTCACAACAGTTTTCCGTCTGGACACCGGCCGAACTCGAGCCGTCCGACCCGGATGTCACGGATACCGGAACCGGGACGGCTGCGCACAGCCGCATGCTCACCGCCAGCCAGATCGAGGCCTTGCAGAAGCAGGCATGGGACGAGGCCTATGCCCAGGGGCTGGAGGAAGGACGCCAGGCCGGCCTCGAAGCCGTACGCGCCCAGGCGCAGACCATGACCACCGTGCTCGAGTCTCTGGACAGATCGTTCGAGCACATTGACGATCTCGTGATCGACGAGTTCGTGACCCTGTGCATTGCCATGGTCAAGCAACTCATCCGGCGCGAGATACGTATCGACCCTGGACAGATCGTCGCCATCGTGCGCGATGCCCTGAATACCCTGCCGGTCGCCTCGCGTGGCATCCAGGTGCACCTGCATCCCGAGGATGCGCAACTGATACGCGAGACCCTGGCGGCGCCGGACCAGGAGCGCACCTGGAGGATCGTCGAGGAACCCATGATCTCGCGTGGCGGCTGCCGCATCACCACCGAGCAGTCACTGATAGACGCGACGGTCGAGTCACGCGTGGCGCAACTGATCGCCAATGTCTTTGGTGATGAGCGCGAAAGCGCCAAGGGAGAGGATGGAGATGGCTGATCCGGCCCGCGAAATCCTGCACAGGCATCACAGCCTGTGGGCGCAACGGTTGCGTGATTATCAGCACCTTGCCGCGCAGCCGGTGCGTCTGAACGTCGAAGGCAAGCTCACACGCATGGTGGGTCTGACGCTGGAGGCGGTCGGTTGCCAGGCGGCCATCGGCGCGCGCTGCCTGGTTTCGACTACGGGTCACGATCCGGTAGAGGCCGAGGTTGTGGGATTTGGCAACGAGACCCTGTACCTGATGCCTGTCGGCAATATCCAGGGCCTGATGCCGAATGCGCGTGTGATACCGACCGAGGGCGTGGTCGAATTGCCGGTCGGCGAGGCCATGCTGGGGCGTGTCGTCGATGGCAGCGCCAAGCCGCTGGATGGGCTGGGACCACTGCGTACCCCCGAACGCCGGCCGCTGACCGGGCGGCAGCTCAACCCGTTGGCGCGCGCGCCCATCATCGAACCGCTGGATGTCGGGGTCAGGGCGATCAATGCCCTGCTGACGGTCGGGCGTGGTCAGCGTCTGGGCCTGTTCGCCGGCAGCGGTGTGGGCAAGAGTGTCTTGCTGGGTATGATGACACGCTATACCAATGCCGATGTCATCGTCGTTGGCCTGATTGGCGAGCGAGGACGTGAGGTGAAGGAGTTCGTGCAGAAGAGCCTTGGTGTCGATGGATTGGCACGTGCGGTGGTCGTGGCCACGCCGGCCGACGATCCGCCGCTGATGCGCATGCACGGGGCCATGCTGGCTACGACCATCGCCGAGTATTTTCGTGACCAGGGCAAGAACGTGCTGCTGCTGATGGATTCGCTGACCCGCTTTGCCCAGGCCCAGCGCGAGATCGCACTGGCCATCGGTGAGCCGCCGGCAACCAAGGGTTATCCGCCATCGGTGTTCGCACGCATTCCGCAACTGGTCGAGCGCGCCGGTAACGGTGAGCACGGTCACGGTTCGATTACGGCGTTCTATACCGTGCTCACCGAAGGTGACGACCAGAACGATCCGATCGCCGATGCCGCGCGTGCGATACTCGATGGCCATATCGTTCTTTCCCGGCGTCTGGCCGAAGCCGGTCACTATCCGGCCATCGATATCGAGGCTTCCATCAGCCGATCGATGAACGAGGTCGTCAGTGAACAGCACGCGCAGCTGGCGCAGCAATTCAAGCAGATCTATTCTACCTATGAACAGAACCGTGATCTGATCAGCGTGGGGGCCTATCAGGCCGGCAGCGACCCGCTGATCGACGAGGCGATCGCCATGCATCCGCATTTCCTGTCGTTTCTTCGCCAGGGCATGAACGAGGCGGTTGCGTATCAGCAAAGCCTGACCGAACTCGACCAGTTGTTCGGCAGCAGGCAGGGGCAGACTGAATGACACGTTCCAGGCGGATCCGGCCAGTGGTCAAACTGGCACGTAACAGCGAACACGACGCAGCCGTGAATCTAGGCCTGGCGCAACGGCGCCTGAGCGAGGCCAAACTCAGGCTGGAGGAGTTGTTGCGCTACCGCGAGGAATACAGCCAGCGGTTCAGTCACAGCGGTGGCCAGGGACTGCGCGGTGTGGATTTCGCCGAATACCGGATGTTCCTCAATCGGCTCAATCTCGCCATCGAGCAGCAACGCCATCAGATCGAGACCATCCGTATCGAGACCGAACAGCAGCGTCAGGCCTGGCTAGGCAAGCATGTGCGCGCCGAGGCGCTGGGCAAGGTCGAAGAGCGCTATCGACGCGAGGAGGCGCACGTCGAGGACAAGCGCGAACAGAAGGAGATGGACGAATATGCCAGCCGCAGCAAGGGGCCGTTGAAATAGTTGCAGTGGTTCGGACGTAAAGAAGCCCGGTGTGCTGACCCAACCGACGCATAGCCCGGCCAGTGGCCGATTGCCTGGCTCGGTTTCTGTGAACCCCTTTTCACAGCCCGAGCTGTTTGGTTGATGATCTTCGGGCTTGAAACCGGGGCTGGCAGATCAGGTCCAACCACGGGCCAGGTCATGGCACGGTAATTGCCTTATCAGGGTATCGAGTCATAACGACAGGACGGCAATGCCATGAACGAGACCCTTCTCCCGTTACAGACATCACCGGCAGCCACGGGCGGCACTACCGCACCGGCCGCCTCAGCGGCCGAGGCGGAAACCGGAGAACAGACCTTTCCGGCCCTGTTTGCCTCGGTTGCCAATCCCCGGACGGATTCGCAATCAACTGAAAAAGAAGGAAAATATTCAGATTTTCTGATGCCCGCGGGGTTCCCGAACGGGGCTGGTGAAGGTCAGCCCGGTGATCTCGTCATGGTTGCCGGTCAGGCCGCCAGGCTGCCTGTAGAGGCCTTCGCGGCCGCTGCCGGCAAGCATCCGGGCGACGACGAGGGTGTTGACGGGGAGGCAACGGACGGCAATATCTTGCCGACTGCCTTGCCGCCTGGCGTGGATGCAATACGTCCGGTTCCGGCAGATGGACAGGCAGGTCAGGGTATGGCGCCGGCCTTGCCGGCCACGTTGCGAAACGGATTTCTGCCAGGTGAGGGCCGTTCGTCAGCGCGGCCGGTACAGTTGCCGGCCGGCCTGGCCACCGGGACATCCCCGGCCGCCACGAGTCAGTCCCTTGCCGACAGTATTTCTTCGATCCTGTCCGACGGCACGCACGGGCCGGACGGGGACGCCCCATCCCTGTTGACGCGTCTTTCGTCCCTGCGTGTGATGCAGGGTGAGGGTGGTGCGTCGGTCAACGGGCAGAACGACAACGACCATGGCGCTGTGCAGGCCATCGGCAACGAATGGCGTGGCAACGGTCCGGTCACGCGCACGGGTGCTGAAGCCGGCGACCGCGGCGGAATACCCGAATTGCGCATGGAAAGACAGCTTGGCAGCCCTGGCTGGAACAGCGAACTGGGTAACCGGGTCGTATGGATGGCGCGCAACGAACAGCAACTGGCGCGAATTCGTCTCAATCCCCCGCATATGGGGCCGATCGAGGTCAAGGTCAGCGTTCATCAGGACAGCGCCAATATCATGTTTGCGGCCCACAACAGTCATGCACGCGAGGCCATCGAGGCAGCCATACCCCGCCTGAGAGAAATGATGGCCGAACAGGGGTTCGGCTCCACCCAGGTGGATGTTTCCACTCATGGCGACACGTCTGGCCGTGAGCGCCAGGCGGGTGATGGTGCATCGCCGATTTCCAACAGCACCCATATCGATCCCGACGATACCGGACTGGAAGATTCGCCCGCCATGATCACCCGCCTGCCGGACGACGGTGTCGTGGACTTTTTCGTCTGACAGGCGGGGCTCCCGCAGCAAGAAACCCGGTATTTCAACCGCGGCCTGGCGGTTGGTGATGGCCGGATGTCCGGCCGGCTGGTCACGCTATGGCCGGCGTGCGTCAGTGATCGCCGGAATCCCGTCATTTTCGATGACACGGTTCGTCAAGAATCTGCCTCTCCTCCATTGTGGTGTTGTAACTTCATGTTTATTCGGAAGTTTCAAAAACCCTATCTATGGCATGGCTCTTGCAGACGAGTCAGTGAACAATTTCCGGAAACCCATGCAGGTGTGATATGGCTGAAGACGATCTCGATCTGGATGTCCAACAGAAGAAAGGTGGCGGCAAGAAGATACTGATCTTTGCGTTGATCGGTGTGCTCGTGCTGGGTGCAGGGGTGACCACCACGGTACTGCTGCTGGGCGGTGGCGATGATGCGGCGGCAGACGAGGCCGACGATGATGAAGAGCCGCCAAAGAAACATGTCAAGAAAAAGAAAAAGAAGAAAAAGAAAAAAAAGGGACACAGCACGCCCAATTTCACCGACCTGCAACCGATCGTCGTCAATCTCAACGACCCGGACAGTGGTGTCAGATTCCTGCAGGTGGCGTTCACGCTGCAGACCGGCAGCTCGGCCGATGCAGACAAGGTCAAGACCTATCTGCCGGTCATCCGGCATCACCTCAATCTGTTACTGAGCAGTCAGAAGTTCAACGATCTCAAGACACGCGCCGGCAAGATCAAGTTGCAACGCACGGCGCTCAAGACCTTGCAGAAAGCGCTCGAGGAGATTTCCGGTGAAGAACTCGTCGAGCAGGTGTACATCAGGAGTATCGTGGGGCAGTAGGCATGTCGGTCAATGATCTGCTTTCACAGGACGAGATCGATGCGCTGTTGCACGGCGTAGGCAGCGGCGATGTCGAGACCGAGACGGATGAGCCGCCGGAAGGCGGTATCACCGCATTCGACTTCACCAGTCAGGACCGGATCATTCGGGGCCGTCTGCCGACCCTGGAGATGATCAACGAGCGGTTTGCGCGTCATTTTCGTATCAGTCTGTTCAACCTGTTGCGCAAGTCCGCCGAGATCTCGGTTGGCGGTGTGCAGATGCTGAAATTTGCAGAATACGTGCACAGTCTGTTCGTGCCCACCAGCCTGAACCTGATCAAGATCCGGCCGCTCAAGGGCACTGCCCTGTTGGTCATCGACCCCAAACTGGTGTTCATCACGGTGGACAACTTTTTCGGTGGTGACGGGCGCTACCATACCAAGATCGAGGGGCGTGAGTTCACGCCCACTGAATACCGCATCATCCAGATGATGATGCAGGAGGCGTTCGCGAATCTGGAAGAGGCATGGAAGCCGGTCATGGAGGTCAAGTTCGAGTTCCTCAACTCCGAGGTCAACCCGCAGTTCGCCAACATCGTCAGCCCGACTGAAGTGGTCGTGGTTTCGACCTTTCATGTCGAGCTCGATGGCGGTGGCGGCGACATGCATGTGACCATGCCTTACTCGATGGTGGAGCCGATCAGGGAGCAGCTCGACGCCGGTGTGCAGAGTGACCGCAGCGACATCGACGAGCGCTGGACACAATCGCTGCAGGCCGAGATGAAAACAGCCAAGGTCGAGATCAGCTGTGACCTGTTCGAGAAACCGATGAAACTGCGTGATGTGCTGGAATTCAAGGCAGGCGACATCATACCCGTCGATCTGCCGGAGAAGGTTACGTTGATGGTCGAGGACGTGCCGGTGTTTCGGGGTGTGGTCGGCGTGTCCAAGGGCTTTGCCGCGGTCAAACTGGTTGAGCGGGTGATCAAGGAATAGCACGGGAGAGAGACATGAGCGACGAAACAGAAAATCAGGATGCCGGTGACGATTGGGCTGCGGCCATGGCCGAACAGGCAGAGGCCGAGGCAAAGGGCGGAACGGACATGGAACAGGGTGGAGAGGATCAGGCGCAACAGGCGCAGCCCGAGGTCGAACCGGCCGGCTTTCAGGATCTGCAAGAGGAAGGCGAGCCGCTCGGCAGTGATGTCAACCTGGATGTGATCCTCGATGTCAATGTCACGTTGTCGATGGAAATCGGCCGCACCCGGATACCGATCCGCAACCTGCTGCAACTGAATCAGGGCTCGGTGGTGGAGCTGGACCGGCTGGCCGGCGAACCCATGGATGTGCTGGTCAACGGCACCCTGGTCGCGCATGGCGAGGTGGTGGTCGTCAACGAGAAATTCGGCATTCGCCTCACCGATGTGATCAGTCCGGCGGAAAGGGTCAAGAAACTCAAATGAAGGCAAGCGCGCGCATGGACGCCATTTGCAGAAAAATGCTGGTCAGTCTGCTGTTATGGCTGAGCATGCCGATCATGGCGGCCGAAAAGGCCGTGACACCGGCCCAGGCTTCACCCGTGAACGCCGGGCAGGTTTTGCAACTATTGACTGCCTTGCTTGGCATTGTTGCCCTGATCGTGATCATGGCCTGGCTGGTCAGGCGCAGTGGCCGAATCAATATCAACACGCGCAAGGATTTTCGCATTCTCGGCATGATCCCGATGGGCGCGCGCGAGCGCATCGTATTGATGCAGCTTGGCGAGCAACAATTGCTCATCGGTGTGTCCCAGCAGGGCGGTATCCGCACCCTGCACGTGCTGGACAAGAATATCGAGTTCGACCCGGGTGCGGGTGGGACAGGGTTTCAGGACAAGCTGAAGTCACTCCTTGACAGGAGACGTTCGTGATGCGGCTGGCTCGGCTGGTGCTGTTCATTCTGCTTGCCTGTGCGCCCCTCGTGGTCATGGCCGAGCCGGGTCTCAAGGCGGTTACCAGCAGCAGCAATCCCGATGGCAGCACCAGTTATTCCGTGACTCTTCGTATCCTGTTGCTGATGACGGCGCTGACCTTCCTGCCGTCAGCGGTGATGATGATGACCTCGTTCGCGCGCATCGTCATCGTTTTGTCCATTCTGCGCCAGGCCCTGGGCACCCCGCAGACGCCCTCGACCCAGATCATCATCGGCCTGGGCCTGTTTCTGACCCTGTTCGTCATGGCACCGGTGCTGGACAAGACCTACAACCAGGCGCTCAAACCCTACCTGGATGACAAAATCAGCGGTGAGCAGGCGCTCGAACGCGCGCAGGCGCCATTCCGAACCTTCATGCTGTCACAGACCCGCCAGTCGGACCTGGCGCTGTTCAGCGGCCTGGCAGGCAAAAAGCCGGCTGCCGCACCTGAAAAGGTGCCGTTCACGACACTGATTCCGGCATTCATCACCAGCGAGCTGAAAACAGCCTTTCAGATCGGGTTCCTGATCTTCATTCCCTTTGTTGTCATCGACCTGGTTGTGGCCAGCGTGCTGATGTCGATGGGCATGATGATGTTGTCGCCGATGCTGATCTCGTTGCCGTTCAAGCTCATGTTGTTCGTACTGGTGGACGGATGGGCGATGATCGTGCGCACCCTTGCGGCCAGTTTCGCGGTATAGGCGGACATATACAGGAGACAGAAGATGGACGCAGACACGGTAATATCGATTGGCCGCCAGGCCCTGTATGTAACCTCGCTGCTGGCCGCGCCCATGCTGCTCAGCGTACTGGCGGTGGGCCTGCTGGTGGGCATGTTTCAGGCCGCCACGCAGATCAACGAGATGACCCTGAGCTTTATTCCCAAACTGCTGGTGCTGGTGCTGGTGCTGGTATTGTCGGGTTCATGGATGCTCAATCTGATTACCGATTTCATGAAACGGATATTCAATGACATTCCTGGTCTGATCGGCTAGTACGGAACAAGCCATGGAATTTACGCTGTCACAGATAGAGACCTGGGTGACGGCCTTCATGTGGCCATTCATGCGCATTGGCGCGATGCTCATCGCGGCGCCGGTATTCGGTGCGCAGAACATCATTCCACCCCGGATACGTATCGGTCTGGCCGTCGTGTTGACCCTGGCCGTCGTGCCGCTGCTGCCACCGCCACCCGCGGTGCCGGTGATGAGCGTCACCGGTTTGCTGATCTCTGTACAGCAATTGCTGATTGGTTTCGTCACCGGTTTCATCATGCAAATGGTTTTCAGTGCGCTGGTGATAGGTGGACACGCCATCGCGATGTCCATGGGGTTGGGCTTCGCTTCGTTCATCGACCCACAGAACGGCATCATGGTACCGGTCGTGAGCAAGTTCTATGTCATCATCGGCACCTTGCTGTTTCTGGCCATCAATGGTCATCTGGTCTTGTTGCAGGTGATCTTTGGCAGCTTCGAAACCCTGCCGGTGGGTGGTGATTGGCTTGGCAGTGGCGGATTCATGCTGCTGGTGCTGTGGGGCTCCAAGATGTTTGCCGGTGCTCTGCTGATCGCACTGCCGGCATTGATCACCATCATGCTGATCAATTTCACGTTCGGCATCATGACTCGCGCAGCGCCGACGATGAACATCTTTGCCGTCGGTTTTCCGACCACCATGGCGGCTGGTTTCGTGATCATGATGCTGACCCTGCCCAATCTTCTGCCGCGGTTCACTGATCTGGTCATGGACGGTTTCCGTGTGATCCAACAGATACTGGCGGGGGGCTGAGATGGCGGAAGAGCAGGGCAGCCAGGCGCAGGACAAAACCGAGGATCCCACCCCCAAACGGCTGCAACAGGCAAAGGAAAAGGGCCAGGTTCCGCGATCGCGCGAACTCAATACTACCGTGGTATTGCTGGCGGGTGCCACGGGTATCTATGCGCTTGGCGGGGGAATGGGGGAACGCCTGTCGGCGTTGATGAGCGGCAGCCTGAGCTTTGGCCACAAGCAGGCCTTCGATGCCCACGCCCCCCTGCAGGCCCTGCATGATGCGATCATGGCGGCGCTGGGGTTGCTGGCGCCATTCCTGCTGCTGACCTTCATCGCCGCGCTGGTGGCGCCATTGCTGATTGGCGGGTGGTCGTTCAGCATGAAGGCGGCGGCGCCGAAATTCTCCAAGCTCAATCCGCTCAAGGGCATGAAGCGGATTTTCTCCATGCAGGGCTTGATGGAGCTGGTCAAGGCCGTGGCCAAGGTCGTCCTGATCGCCGGTATCGCCTGGTTGCTCATCGACAGGCAGTTCGTTGAACTGATGTCACTCGGCAATCGTCACATCCACGCCGCTATTGCCGAGGCTGAGGATATTCTGGTCTGGTCCTTCGTTGCCATCAGCGCCTCGATGCTGGTGGTAGCCGCCATCGACGTGCCTTTCCAGCTATGGCAGCACAAGAAACAGCTCAAGATGAGCAAGCAGGAGGTCAAGGACGAACGCAAGGACACCGAGGGTGATCCCGAGGTCAAGGGGCGTATCCGCCAGATGCAGCAGCAGGTGGCCATGAGCCGGATGATGGAGGCGGTGCCAGAGGCGGATGTGATCGTCACCAACCCGACCCATTTCGCTGTGGCGCTGAAATATGACGAGGCGAAGATGAATGCGCCGGTGGTGGTGGCCAAGGGGCGGGAGCTGGTGGCCGCGAGAATTCGCGAGATTGGCTTGCAGCACAAGGTGCCGATCTTCTCGGCGCCCCCGCTGGCGCGCGCGCTGTATCATTCCACCGAGCTGAACCACGAGATTCCGGCCGGTCTTTATCTGGCCGTTGCCCAGGTACTGGCCTATATCTTCCAGCTTCAGACCTCGCTGGCCACGGGTGACGATCGTCCCGAACCACCCGCCGACTTCGACATCCCCGATGATCTGCAACGCTGACCGGCTCCATTCGATGCAAAATGTTGTGGGTTTTACGGGAATGGTTCAACACAGCGCACATGGAGGCATCCCGGAGGTAGTGAACGAACACGAAGGTTCTGTTTGCACGCCTTCAGACCTGATCTGACTGTAGTGGTTCAGACTCGATCTGACAAAGCAAGAATAAAACCCGACCCGAATGCCAGCCCGATACGGTATCAGGCCAGCGGCCAATCGTCCCGGCCCTGTGTCACGTGAATCCCGCGTGCGTATCCCGGGGCGTCGGCTGACGCCGCTCGACGCCCCATCCGTGGGTCGGCGTGCGGCACGCGCCATCCGTGGCGCGCCACGCCGCCGTTCCGGGCGCACGCGGGCGTGACACAAGGGCGCGGGCCAATCGGCCGCTGACCTGCAAGGTCTGAGCCAGGTGCTGTCAGACCATGTCTGAACTACTACAGCTGAACTTGACCTGACAGTCGCCCCCGGAAATTCCGGTAACTCTCAGATCAAGTCTGAACTACTACACATAAACAAAATCTCTGCGTCCTCCGCATCTTTGCGTCCTTCGCGTTCATCCACTTCCTCCGTGCCTCCGTGGTTCTGTGATCTCCGTGTTGTGTTCATGCCACCTGCCAGTGTCACCCCGGATTCCGGCCTTACAGCCTTCATCCAGCTACGTTTCTTTGTCAGATCGAGTCTGAACCACTACACCAGACAGGCCTTTGGTCACATCAGGCCGGAAACATCACGCTTAACAAAATCTCTGCGCTCTCCGCGTCTTTGCGTCCTTCGCGTTCATCCACTTCCTCCGTGCCTCCGTGGCTCTGTGATCTCCGTGTTGTGTTCATGCCGCCTGCCAGTGTCACCCCGGATTCCGGCCAAACGGCCTTCATCTAGACTACGTTTCTTTGTCAGATCGAGTCTGAACCACTACACCTGACAGGCCTTTGGTCACATCAGGCCGGAAACATCACGCATAAACAAAATCTCTGCGTCCTCCGCGTCTTTGCGTCCTTCGCGTTCATCCACTTCCTCCGTGCCTCTGCGTCATCCGTGTTGAAATCATGTATCCGGCCATTCGGGAACGCTTTTTGCACACACTCTGAAGGCGTCGGTTTGTTGGCGCCCGTTCCAATCCCCCGCAGGTATCTGAAGGCTGAAAGAATATGGCTGCAGTCGATAACACACTTGATCTTCAGGAGATCGCCCGGCGTGGCGCAGGTGCACCGTTGCTGGTGCTGGTGTTGCTGGCGATGGTGGTGGTGCCATTACCGCCCATGGCGCTGGACGCGCTGTTTTCGTTCAATATCGCCCTGTCGATGATTGTGCTGCTGGTCGGCGTGTATGTGGTCCGGCCACTGGATTTCGGTGTGTTTCCATCGGTGTTGCTGATCACCACGTTGTTGCGGCTGGCGCTGAACGTGGCCTCGACCCGGGTGATCCTGCTCGAGGGACATACCGGTACCGGTGCCGCGGGCAAGGTGATCGAATCCTTCGGTGAGTTCGTCATCGGTGGCAACTATGCCGTGGGTCTGGTGGTGTTCGCGATCCTGGTGATCATCAATTTCGTCGTCGTCACCAAGGGTGCCGGTCGTATCGCCGAGGTTTCGGCGCGTTTTACCCTGGATGCGATGCCCGGCAAGCAGATGGCCATCGATGCCGATCTCAATGCCGGTCTGATCACCCAGGACGAGGCCCGCGCACGGCGTGACGAGGTGCGCAGCGAGGCCGATTTCTACGGCGCCATGGATGGTGCGAGCAAGTTCGTGCGTGGCGACGCGGTTGCCGGGATCCTGATTCTGTTCATCAATGTCATCGGCGGGTTGTCGATCGGCATGGCGCAGCATGATCTGGCCTTTTCGGATGCGCTGCGCTACTACACGCTGCTGACCATCGGTGACGGTCTGGTGGCGCAGATTCCTGCGCTGCTGATCTCGACGGCGGCAGCGATCATCGTCACCCGGGTCAATTCCGAACAGAAGATGGGCGAGCAGGTGGTGCAGCAGATGTTCAGCCGCCCACAGGCGCTGTATGTGACTGCCGGCATCCTCGGTGTCATGGGTATCATTCCCGGGATGCCCAATTTCGCCTTTCTGATGCTGGCCGGCCTGACCGGGCTGGCGGCCTGGCGTATCGCCCAGCGCCATGCCCGGGCGGCTGCCGAACCGGCAGAGGCGGCGGTCGAGGCGCCACCGGAAGTGCCACCCGAGCAACGCGAGCTCACCTGGGACGATGTCAATGCGGTGGACATCATCGGCCTGGAGGTCGGCTACCGGCTGATTCCGCTGGTGGACCGCAACCAGGGCGGCGAGTTGATGGCCAAGATCAAGGGCGTGCGCAAGAAGCTGTCGGCCGAACTGGGATTTCTCGTCCAGACCGTGCACATTCGTGACAACCTGGAACTGTCACCCAATGCCTACCGGATCTCGCTGCACGGGGTGCCGGTGGGTGAGGCCGAGATCATGCCGGACAAGGAACTGGCCATCAACCCCGGCAAGGTGTTTGGCAACATCCCCGGGATTCCGACCAGGGACCCGGCCTTTGGCCTCGAGGCCCTGTGGATCGATCCGGTCGATCGCGAGCAGGCGCAGACCCTGGGTTATACGGTTGTCGATCCAAGCACCGTCATTGCCACCCACCTGAGCCAGATCCTTCACGATCATGCGCACGAACTGCTCGGACACGAGGAGGTGCAGCAGTTGCTCGAGACCCTGGCCAAGAGCGCACCCAAGCTGGTCGAGGATCTGGTGCCCAAGTCACTGCCGCTGGGGGTCGTGCTCAAGGTGCTGCAGAACCTGTTGGAGGAAAAGATTCCCATCCGCGACATGCGCACGATCGCCGAGACATTGGCGGAATACGCGCCCACGAGTCAAGATCCCGGCGTCCTCACGGCCCATGTGCGCGCTGCCCTCGGCCGGTTGATTGTCCAGCATATCAATGGGATGGAACCGGAACTGCCGGTCATTACGCTGGATCCTTCACTGGAACAGATCTTGCTTCAGTCATTGCAGGCCGCTGGTGACGGCGGCGCCGGGCTGGAGCCCGGTCTGGCCGATCAGCTGTACCAGTCACTGGCCGAGCAGACCCGGCAGCTGGAAAACCAGGGTCAACCGGCCGTGTTGCTGGTCAATCCGGGTATTCGCAGCTGGCTGGCGAGGCTGGTCAGGCACAGCATCCCGGGCCTGCACGTTCTGGCCTACAACGAGGTGCCGGACAGCAAACAGATCCGGGTGGTGGCCAACATCGGACAGCAGGGGCTGGAACAGGAAGCGTGCTAGCCCGGATATTGCACCAGCCGAACCGCACTGAAAACACAACCAACTGAAACAGGGTACAAAATGGATAAAAACTGCAGATTGTCACCGGTAACCATTTGTTCACCGTGCGGTTCTATCCCGATTTTGGCGGTTTCCCGCTCACTGTGGCCGGGTTTCCACTCAAGCCATAGAGCGGCTATGGCTTTCGCTCCAAACCGGCGCCACAGCGGCTGCGAATGCCGCCGGCTCTCGGGATGCTGATGCAATATCCGGGCTAGAGACTCAACCAGGCTGGAGACGACATGAAGATCAAACGTTTTTTTGCTCCGGACATGCGCCGCGCCATCATTCAGGTGCGTGAGGAACTGGGGCCGGATGCGGTGATCCTTTCCAACCGTCGGGTCGAGGGGGGTATCGAGATCGTGGCCGCACAGGAATATGACGAGGCCCTGATCGGCGGGTTTGGCAATGATACGAACGACGCACGTGCAGCCGGCGAGGCATCTGCACAGCCAGATGACAAGGCGTCGGATGTGGATATGAGTGGCGAGGATGAAACCACCGACGAAGTGTCGGCTGATCGCCCATCACAACGCAAGGCGCCCCGCATCGAGTGGTCCCAGGATCCGCTGTTGACCTCGATGCAGAACGAGATCAAGCACCTGCGTGGCATGCTCGAGCATCAGTTGAGCAGTCTGGCATGGGCCGAGGTGGCGCGTAACAATCCGGTCAAGGGCATGCTCATGCAACGCCTCGACGACATCGGTATCGACCGCGACGTTGCGCGTTCATTGATCGCGCGCGTGGATGAGAAAACCGATGGCGAACATGCGTGGCGCCAGTTGTTGGGCCTGCTGGCACACGGAATCCGTGTTACTGACGACGACATCCTAAATAGTGGCGGCGTAGTGGCCATGGTTGGTCCCACAGGTGTTGGCAAGACCACCACGGTGGCCAAGCTCGCTGCGCGCTATGCGCTGCGGCATGGCAAGCGTAACGTGGCTCTGGTGACGACCGACAATTATCGTATCGGCGCCCATGACCAACTCGTCACCTTCGGTCGCATTCTCGGTATTCCGGTCTATATCGCCAGCAGCCGTGAGGAGCTTGCCGCGCAACTCAGGGATCTGGCGGACAAGCGGCTGGTGCTGATCGACACCGCCGGCATGAGCCAGCGTGATAGTCGTGTAGATGAACAAATGGGAACGTTGCACGAATGCAGTCCACTGCTACGTTCGTGTCTGGTGCTTTCCGCCAATACCCAGTCACGCACACTGACCGAGGTCGTTCAGGCCTTTGCCCAGGTGGAACTGGACAGCTGCATCATCACCAAGCTCGATGAGGCCGCCAGCCTCGGGGGGGTCGTATCGGCCGTGATCCGCAGCGGCATTCCGGTGGCCTATATCGGTGACGGCCAACGGGTACCTGAAGATCTTCATCCGGCACGCGCCTACACGCTGATCAGCAAGGCCGTGGCCCTTGCGCAGAGCCTGCACCCGGCATTCGATGACAACCACGCAAACTATACAGAGAAGATGGCCAATGCTCATGTCTGAGAACAGTTTCGATCAGGCGGCCGGCTTGCGTCGCATGGCACGGCCACGGCCAGTCGAGGTCATTGCCGTTGCCAGCGGCAAGGGCGGGGTTGGCAAGACCAATGTCTCGGTCAATCTGGCTACCTCGCTGGCGGCCAATGGCGATGCGGTAATGCTGATGGATGCCGATCTGGGGCTGGCCAATGTCGATTTGATGCTGGGTCTGCGGCCAGAGTACAACCTGTCGCATGTGATCGATGGTGAGCGCACACTGGAGGAAATCATCGTTGAGGGGCCCGGTGGCGTGAAGATCGTACCGGCATCCTCCGGCATCAAGCGCATGGCTGAACTGACACCGGCCGAGCATGTGGGTCTGATCCGTGCCTTCAGCGAGTTGACCTTCGACCTCGATGTACTGATCGTGGATGTGGCTGCGGGTATTTCCGACAGCGTCATCAGTTTTTCGCGCGCCGCGCATGAGGTCATCGTCGTGGTGTGTGACGAGCCTGCCTCGCTGACCGACGCCTATGCATTGATGAAAGTGCTCAATGGTGATCATGGCGTCAACCGTTTCCAGATTCTCTGCAACATGACCCACAGCGCCCAGGAAGGACGTGACCTGTACGCCAAACTGCTGGCGGTTACCGACCGTTACCTGGACGCCACACTCAACTATCTTGGATCTGTGCCCTACGATGACTACCTGAAGAAGGCGGTCCGCAAGCAGAAACCGGTCGTCAGCGCCTACCCGAGGAGCCGTTCGGCGATGGCGTTCAAGAACCTGGCGATCAAGGCCGATAAGTGGCCGAGGCCGGAGACTGCAGGCGGCCATCTGGAGTTCTTCATCGAACGGTTGATCGGACCGGGTTACAGTGAACTGGAGTCACTGCCATGAATGGATATGCCATGTACGCACAATCATCAGAAGACGCAGCCGTCGATAATGATCTGGTCAGTCGAAACGTCCCGTTGGTCAAACGTATCGCCTATCACCTGGTCAGCCGCCTGCCGCCGAGCGTGCAAGTGGAGGATCTGATTCAGGCCGGCATGATCGGCCTGCTGGAAGCGGCCAGGAACTACAACCCGGATCAGGGCGCCAGCTTCGAGACCTATGCCGGTATCCGTATCCGTGGCGCTATGCTCGACGAGATCCGGCGTTCGGACTGGACCCCGCGTTCGGTGCACCGCAAGGTGCGCATGGTCTCGGAGAAGGTGCGCGAGATAGAAAATGCCATGGGCCGTGATGCGCGTGACAACGAGGTGGCCGAGGCGTTGGGGATGGATCTCGATGAATATCACGCCATTCTTCAGGATGCCGCGGGCTGCCGGGTATTCAGTTTCGATGATCCCAATGTGCTGGGCAACGATCCCGAGGGCATGACCGGAGATACCGGCCAGCGAGGCCCGCTCGAGGCGCTGCAACATGAGGACTTTCACGATTCACTTTCCGAGGCGATTGCCGGCCTGCCTGAGCGCGAACGTCTTGTCATGGCGCTGTACTACGACGAGGAACTCAATCTGCGCGAGATCGGCGAGGTGCTTGGTGTCAGCGAATCACGCGTCTGCCAGATCCATGGTCAGGCCCTGATCCGCCTGCGTGCGCGTATGACCGAATGGTTCAGCGGCGGCGAGTGAATGCACCGGCCTGCTAAAGATCGGTCGTCACCGGTCGATTAAGGACATAGAAAGAAGGGTATTGGTCTTACTGGAGGCTCTCTTGGACAAGAACATGAAAATACTCATTGTGGACGATTTTTCCACAATGCGTCGCATCATCAAGAATCTGCTGCGTGATCTCGGATTCACGAACACCGTGGAGGCAGACGATGGCAAGACGGCGCTGCCGGTTCTTCAGGCCGGGGGTATCGATTTCCTGATCACCGACTGGAACATGCCCGGCATGACCGGTATCGATCTGCTCAAGACGGTGCGGGCAGACGAGAAATTGTCCACGCTGCCGGTACTGATGGTGACCGCGGAATCCAAGCGCGACCAGATTGTCGAGGCAGCCCAGGCAGGGGTCAATGGCTATATCGTCAAACCCTTCACCGCGACGACGCTGAAGGAGAAGATCGACAAGATCTTTGAGCGCATCGAAGCCACGGGGTGAGGGGTAGGTGATGACGAAGGAACAGAATGACAAAGAGCTGCTGGACAATGCCCGCCGTCTGGTAGAGGAACTGGAAGCCGGCAATGAAGACGGAATTTCGGAAACATTGGACAACCTGGCCAGACTGCGCGAGACGGAACTGTTTCAGCAGCTTGGCAAGCTCACGCGCGAGTTGCACGATGCGATGAGCAGCGTGGAGCTGGATCAACGCTTTGCTGATCTGGCCGAGCAGGAGATACCGGACGCCAAGGAAAGGCTTCACTATGTCATTTCCATGACAGAGGAGTCGGCCAACAAGACACTGGAAGCCGTGGAGTCGTCCTTGCCGATATCGGAAAACCTGCAACAAACCGCGGCCGAGATCTATGACGACTGGAAGCGTTTCAAAAGCCGTGAGATGACAGCCGATGAATTCCGCAAGATGAGTGCCAAGCTGGATGTTTTCCTGCCACGAGTGACCGAGGATACCCGGGTACTGCACCAGTATCTGTCCGACATCATGATGGCGCAGGGGTTCCAGGATCTGACCGGCCAGATCATCCGCCGGGTCATCGACCTGGTGGTTGATGTCGAGGCTGGCCTGGTGGAGCTGATCCGTTTGTCCGGCAAGCGCAAGAAGGCTGGAGAAGACAAGCGCAAGTCCAGTATCGAGGCGCAGGGACCGGCGGTGCCGAACACGGCTGATACAAAGAACCAGGTCATGAATGGTCAGGACGAGGTGGATGATCTGCTGTCCAGTCTGGGTTTTTAGGGGAAGTGATCCATGAGTATCGATCTCGATGACGACATTCTGCAGGATTTCCTGGTCGAGGCCGGCGAGATCCTCGAGCAACTGGGCGAGCAGCTGGTCGAGCTGGAACAGAATCCCGAGGATGCCGATCTGCTGAACGCGATCTTTCGCGGGTTTCATACCGTCAAGGGTGGCGCCGGCTTTTTGGGTCTGGAGCCCATGGTCGAGGTCTGTCATCGTTCCGAGGATGTGTTCAATCTGCTCAGAAACAACGAGCTGTCGGTCACGCCCGACATGATGGATGCGTTCTTGCGCGTTCTCGACATCGTCAACGAACAGTTCGCCAGCATCAGCGCGGGCGAGGACCCTCCATCGGCGGAACCCGAATTGATCGCCAAGCTGGAGGTTTATCTGAGCGGTGAGGCGCAAGCACAGGACAGTGAGCCGGCTGCGGAACCTGCCGCCGAGCAGCCTGCCGTTGAGAATGATGACGCGTCCGGGGATATCACCGACGAGGAGTTCGAGGCGCTGCTGGATGTCATGCAGGGTGAGGGCAGCGCCGAATCTCCCGTGGAATCTGCCCAGGGTGACGATGCCGGTACAGCGAGCGACGAGATCACCGATGAGGAATTCGAAGCCCTGCTGGACGAGTTGCATGGCAAGGGAAAACACAGCGGCGGTGTACCCGCGGCAAAACCCGCTGATGGCGACAAGCCGGCCGATGCCGTATCGACCGCCAGTGACAGTGACGAGATCACCGACGAGGAATTCGAGGCCTTGCTGGACGAATTGCACGGCAAGGGCAAGCATGGTGGTACGGTGCCGGCAGTGCAGGCAGGCAGTGGTGACAAACAGTCACAGGACTCCCCTGCCGCGGGTGAAACCGGTCAGTCAGGGAACGCATCCTCCGGTGGTGATGACGAGATCACCGAGGAGGAATTCGAGGCCTTGCTGGACGAATTGCATGGCAAGGGCAAGGGACCCGCTACCGGTGGAAAGTGTGGTACCGAAGCCGCTCAGCAGAAGCCGGTGCCGAAGCCGGCCACCGACAAGGCGCCGAAGCCGGCCACTGACAAGGCGGCGAAGCCGGCTGCAGAGGCATCGAAAAAGACACCGGCAAGGAAACCGGCCGCACCCAAGGCCGAGGCTACCGTGCGCGTCGATACAAAGCGCCTGGACGATATCATGAACATGGTTGGTGAGCTGGTGTTGGTGCGCAACCGCCTGGCCACGCTCAAGGTGGCGATGAAGAACGAGGAGGTCTCCAACGCCGTGGCCAACCTCGATATCGTCACTGCCGATCTGCAGGTTGCGGTGATGAAGACACGCATGCAGCCGATCAAGAAGATCTTTGGACGTTTTCCGCGCGTGGTGCGTGATCTGGCGCGTAGTCTCAACAAGGAAGTCAAGCTGGAGATGATGGGTGAGGAGACCGACCTCGACAAGAACATGGTCGAGGCCCTGGCCGACCCGATGGTGCATCTGGTGCGCAACTCGGTCGATCACGGGATCGAGCATCCCGACGAACGCGAGAAGAAAGGCAAGCCACGAGTCGGCACCGTGGTCCTGGCCGCAACCCAGGAAGGGGATCATATCCTGCTGACCATCAGTGACGATGGCGCCGGGATGGACCCGGATGTGTTGCGGCGCAAGGCTGTTGAAAAAGGCCTGATGGACGAGGATGCCGCCAACCGGCTGGAAGATAATGAATGCTTCGCGCTGATCTTTGCGCCGGGATTTTCGACCAAGAGCGAGATCACCGATGTTTCCGGGCGCGGGGTCGGCATGGACGTGGTCAAGACCAAGATCACGCAGCTCAACGGCACCATCGATATCGATTCAAAACTCGGCAAGGGCACCCAGATCAATATCAAGTTGCCGTTGACCCTGGCCATTCTGCCAACCCTGATGGTGAGAGTAGGAAAGCGCACCTATGCGTTGCCCCTGTCCTCGGTCAGCGAGATCTTCCATCTCGACAAGAACCGGACCAATGTCGTCGATGGTCAGTTGACCGTGATGGTCAGGGATCGCGCCATGCCGCTGTTCTATCTCAACAAGTGGCTGGTCAGGAACGGCGAGGAGATGAGCAGTGATGACGATGTCGAGCAGGTCGTCGTTGCGCACATCGGCAGCCAGCGCGTCGGTTTCGTTGTCAACCAGGTGCTGGGCCAGGAAGAGGTCGTGATCAAGCCGCTGGGTTCCATGCTGCATGGATTACCCGGTTTTGCCGGTGCAACGATCACTGGTGATGGATGCATCGCCCTGATTCTGGACATGCCTGGTTTGCTCAAGGCGCATGTCGGCAGTTATCGCTAGCAGCCGCGCGCGCCGAAAGCACGCGGACGCCATCATGCCGTCATGGCAGCGTGGGATGCAACAGTAATACAGGAGCATAGGAGTGGCAGTTCGTGTTCTGGTAGTCGATGATTCAGGGTTCTTCAGACGCCGTCTGAAGGAAATGCTCTCGTCCGATCCGCGTATCGAGGTGATTGGCGAGGCGGTTGACGGACAGGATGCCATCGACAAGGCGCGGTCACTGAACCCCGATGTCATCACCATGGATATCGAGATGCCGGTCATGGACGGCATCACAGCCGTGCGCCGCATCATGGCCAGCAAGCCGGTGCCTATCCTGATGTTTTCGTCACTGACCCAGCAGGGCGCCAAGGCAACCTTCGATGCCCTGGATGCCGGGGCAGTCGATTATCTGCCCAAGAATTTCGACGATATTTCGAAGAACCGCGAGGAAGTGGCGAAGGCGCTGTGCTCGCGGGTCTGGTCGATTGGCGTGCGCGGATCCCGGGCCAGGCCGCCTGTGGTATCCAGTTCACGTCAGGCAAGTTCCGGGGTGACGGCAAACAGGCCTGCCCGGCCTGAAGCGCCGCGCGTCAGCCATGCCTTGACCAGAGGCAAGGTGCAGATCGTCGCCATTGGTACATCCACCGGTGGTCCAGTGGCGTTACAGGAGGTGCTGACCAGTTTGCCGGCTGATTTTCCCGTACCAATCGTGCTGATCCAGCACATGCCCGGTTCGTTCACCACGGCCTTTGCCCAGCGTCTGGATCAGCTGTGCCGGATACGGGTAACGGAGGCGAAGGATGGGGACGCGCTCGAACCGGGCAAGGCGCTACTTGCGCCTGGCGGCATGCAGATGACCGTGGAGAAACGTGGTGCATCGGCTGTCGTGCGAATTCGTGACAGCAGGCCAGAGGAAAACTACAAGCCCTGTGTGGATGTGACCTTTGATTCGGTGGCCAGCGTGTTTCCCGGCAAGTCACTGAGCGTGGTGCTTACCGGCATGGGTGCCGATGGCCGCGAGGGCGCGCGCAAGCTCAAGGCCGGAGGCGCGACGATATGGGCCCAGGACGAGGCCAGTAGTGTGATCTATGGGATGCCCGCGGCAGTGGTCGAGGCGGGGCTGGCCGACCAGGTATTGCCGCTTGGTGATATCGGTCCCAGGCTGGCAGAGAGTGTGCGTTGAATGGACATTCTGACCCTGCTCGGCATCGTACTGGCGCTGGGTGCGATCATCGGAGGCAATATCCTCGAGGGTGGGCATACCGATTCGCTGATCCAGCTCACCGCCTTCGTGATCGTCATGGGTGGCACCATGGGCGCCATCATGATTCAGGTGCAATTGTCGGTGTTCATGCGCGCATTGAGGATTTCATTATGGGCGTTTTTGCCGCCTAAAAACGATACCGAGGGCACGATAGAGAAGATCATTGGCTGGAGCAACATTGCACGCAAGGAGGGTTTGCTGGGGCTGGAGACGGTGGCCGAGGAAGAGACTGATCATTTCGCGGCCAAGGGGCTGACCCTGCTGGTGGATGGCAGCGAGCCGGAGATGATCAGAAACATCATGGAGGTGGAGATGTACGCCCGTGAGGACAGGGATATCCAGGCCGCCAGGGTGTTCGAGGGCATGGGCGGCTATTCGCCAACGATCGGCATCATCGGCGCGGTCATGGGCCTGATCCATGTGATGAACAATCTCGCAGATCCGGCCAAGCTTGGGCCTGGCATCGCGGTGGCCTTCGTGGCAACGATTTATGGTGTCGGACTGGCGAACCTGTTCTTCCTGCCGATTGCCAACAAACTCAAGGCGCTGGTGCATGGGCAGACCCAGTTTCGTGAAATGATGATAGAGGGGATCGTATCGATCGCCGAGGGCGAGAATCCGCGCAACATCGAGGCCAAGTTGCAGGGTTATATCGCGTGAATGAACAGTCAACAGAGATACATGCTGATGGCCAGGGCAAGACGACATGAAGAGCACGAGAACCACGAGCGGTGGTTGGTGTCGTATGCGGATTTCATTACCCTGCTGTTTGCGTTCTTTGTCGTCATGTATTCGATTTCCTCGGTCAACGAGGGCAAGTACCGGGTCCTGTCCGATTCCCTTGTGGCCTCATTCAAGTCGGCTACGAAGAGCCTGGAGCCGATTCAGGTTGGCAACCTTGTGCGATCGCCGATTACAAACAAGCTGTCGATACGCAAGACCCCGATCGCCATCGAGCTGCCCAACCTGCCGTCACCACGCCCGGTCAACAAGAAAGGGGACGAAAAGTCCAAAAGGCGCACACTGGGTGAGATCGGTGACGATATCCAGAAGGCCATGGCGCCGCTGATCAAGAAGGGGCTGGTACGAATACGGCGCAACAAGTTTTCCATCGAGGTCGATATACGTTCCAACATACTTTTCAAGAGCGGCAGTGCCCGGCTGTCGCCATCGGCCGTGCCGGTTCTTGAGAAACTGGCCGAGATTCTCAAGCCACACGGGAACATCATTCACGTGGAGGGTTTCACCGACAATGTGCCCATCAATACCGAGGCCTTTCCGTCGAACTGGGAGCTTTCCGCAGCGCGCGCGGCCAGCGTCGTGCATCTGTTTACGCGCAGGGGTGTCGATCCGCGCAGGCTGGTGGCGCTGGGCTATGGTGAATATCGTCCGGTAGCCAGCAACGACACCGAGGAAGGCCGGCGGCGTAACCGCCGCGTGGTGCTGGTGATCAAGGCCGATAACCGCTCTGCTGCCTTGTTGCGCGACCTGCGGGGTGTGGCAGGCGGCAACAAGCCTGCCGGTGGATCTTCGTCTGGCGGCGGGAACCGCCCCAAGGTCATCGATCCGGGTATCCTGCTGCCGCCGCACATGCGCAACAAGGCCCGGGGGGGCGGCTCATGATCATCTGGAGTGTGGCCAACCAGAAAGGCGGTGTGGGCAAGACCACCACCGCGGTGACCCTGGCCGGTATCAGCGCCGAGGCGGGACGCCGCACGTTGCTGGTGGATCTCGATCCGCACGGTTCCGTGACCGCGTATTTCGGCATCGATCCCGACAGTATCGACAGCAGTGTCTATCAGTTGTTCCAGCTCGACGATCCCGGTAGCCGGGAGATCCTCGCCATCGTCAGACCCGTCGGTATCGATGGTCTCGATATCCTGCCCGCCACGCCGGCACTTGCCACGCTCGATCGTCAGCTCGGCAACCGTGGCGGCATGGGTCTGGTGGTGACACACGCATTGCGCAAGATCACCGATGAATACGATCATGTCATCATCGATTGCCCGCCGATGCTGGGCGTGCTGATGGTCAACGCCCTGGCCGCCTGTGATCATCTGATCATTCCGGTGCAAACCGAATTTCTCGCCATCAAGGGTTTGCAGCGCATGCTGCACACCCTGGGCATGATAGAACATTCACGCAACTTCCAGGTGGATTATACGGTGATTCCGACCATGTTCGACCGCCGTACCCGTGCCTCGCTGAACAGCCTGGATGTCATGAAGGAAAGATATCCGGATCACCTGTGGAACAGCGTGATTCCCATCGATACCAATTTTCGGGAGGCCAGCAAGGCGGGCAAACCGCTGGGACACTATCTGCCCGATTCGCGTGGCGTGTTGGCCTACCGCGAGTTGTATTCTTTTCTGATGAATCACAATCGCCCTGACGACAAGGTGGCAGCACTATGAGCAAGTACAGACAGGCCAGCGTGGTCGATCAGCGAAAGGCCTTGCCCCGGTATCTCGAGGATCTGTTGAAAGAGGTGCCCGAGGCGGCGCCAGCGCCGGAAACGCCTCCGGTGCGCGAACAGGCACCGGTGATACCGATGCCGCTGCCCACGCTGGCGCCTCCCATGCCGGATGCCGGTGTCGATGAAGAAGCGCCAGTAACGGCTGCCGATGCTGAGGTTGAGAGCAGTGCACAGGAGAGCATCTCTGACGAGCGGCCAGACTGGGGACGTGAGCCTTTCCAGTGCCTGCTGTTCCAGGTTGGCGGGCTTTCGCTGGCGGTGCCGCTCATCAAGCTGAACGGGGTGATCCCGTGGAAAGACGAACTCACCGAGATGCCCGGCCATTCGCCGGCCTTTCTTGGCCTGCTGCGCCATCTGGACCAGAATGTGAAGATCATCGATACCGCGCGCATGGTGTTGCCGGAAAAACAGGCTACGGATCTGGCGCCACCTGCCGATAGACTGAAACACATCATCCTCATCGGTGACGGCCGCTGGGGGCTGGCCTGTGACGGTATCGGCGAGGTGCTGACGCTGAACCCGGATGAGGTCAAGTGGCGCTCGCGCAAGGGCAAGCGCCCGTGGCTTGCCGGCACGGTCATGCAACACCTTTGCGCGGTGATGGATGTGGATGATTTCAGTCACTTGCTGGAGCAGGGTTGAAATCATGGAAAAAATGGCATGAATCATGCATTTAATCACGACAAAAGCTGTTGTGCCTGAATTTTGACAGCTGGCGCATGTGGCGCCGGAACGATGGAGAGACAAGCGCATGAGTGAGGCTGCAGAAAGTGTGAACGATCCGATCTTGCAGTGGGTGACCTTTCGCCTTGCTGACGAGACCTATGGCATCAACGTCATGAACGTGCAGGAGGTGCTGCGGGTGCCCGAGATCGCGCCGGTACCGGGCGCGCCGGACTATGTGCTCGGTATCATCAACCTGCGCGGCAACGTGGTTACGGTGCTGGATACCCGCAAGCGTCTGGGTCTGCCCGAACAGGCGGAGGATGACGCCACGCGGATCGTGATCCTGGGAACCGACAAGAGTGTGGTCGGCATCATGGTTGACAGTGTCGCCGAGGTCGTGGAAATGCGGCGTTCGGCGATCGAATCGTCACCGAATGTTGGCAACGACGAAAGCTCGAAGTACATCGATGGCGTCGCCACCTACAAGGACGATCTGCTGATTCTCATCGATGTCAACAAGCTGCTCACCGACGAGGAATGGGCGGAGATCAACGAGCTGTAGTCCGCCATGAGCGATGCCCGACGTTCCAGACATCAATCCGATGCGCCCGATCTGGCCGACCCGGCCGGACGAGAAGGGGCCGCGCCCGAAGAAACGACCGCCGCAGCAGGAAAAGAAGGGGCGGCGTGATGATGACAAGCGCGACGGGGACGGACACATCGATGAATATGCCTGAAGGAGACAGGGGATGAGCGCGCCAGTGCTGGCGGTTGCGGGTGTCGCGCTGCTGGCCCTGTTGGCCAGCCTGTCCTTGTGGCGCACGCTGCGCCGGTATCGTCGCCGTATCGATGATCTGGAAGGACTGACTGAAAACCTCAGAAACGATGTGCGCGCACTGTGCGCCGGCGCCGTCGGCCTCGGTGAGCGCGTATCGCGCATCGACGAACGCTCGCGCCGCATCCATGAACGTCAGGAACAGCTCGAGATGCGGGATCCCGGTGAGCGTAACTATGCCCAGGCCATACGCATGGTTCAGCATGGCGCGGACATCGACGAGATCATCCGGGTCTGCGAGCTCAGCCGTGGCGAGGCCGATCTGCTGATGATGATGCATCACGAGAAGGCCAGTTAGCAGCCTGCCGGTATCGGTTGTTCCGTATTCGGGATGTGAACCGTCAGATGGCCGTGGCGCGGTCCGACAGGTAGTAGGCGAATGCGATGATCTCGGCCACTGCCCGGTACAGCGCCTCGGGAATCTCCTCTCCCAGATCCAGTGTGCCCAGCAGCATGGCCAGCTCCGGGTTATCGAACATTGGAATGCCGTGTTCGATGGCGATTTCGCGGATGCGTTCGGCGACCTCGTTCCTGCCGCTGGCGGTTACACGCGGCGCACGCTTGCCGTCGTAGTGCAGGGCCACGGCGATGTCGGCCGGTTTGCGGGATTCGTCGTTCATGCCGTGAAGTCCACCAGTGGTCCGTCATCACCGTCAGCGACAGGATCCTGCTCCGCCGGCCGGCCCGGCAACAGTTTCAGTTCTCCCACCAGCAACCCGGCTTCGCTCAGGCGGCCGTGCAGTTCCTCGACGTGTTCGCGGAACAGGTTCAACCCCGTTTCGTCACCAAGCCAAAGGGTGGTGGCGATACGCCCATCCTGCAGACACACCCGGGCATGCACGGGGCCTATGCCCTCGAGTTCGAAGGCCAGATCGACCGACCAGCGGGATTCGGGCCGGCGCCGTTTGCTGTCATCGGTCTGGTCGCGCTGGATACGCAACTGAAACAGGTCGATGCCATCGTCCTTGCGTACCGGCAGCTCGAGCAGCCACACCTGGCGGTTGTCACTCTCGGCATGGCGCGAGGCAAGCTGGTTGAAACGCGTGCGCGCGATGGCCTTGGCGGTATCCTGCAACAGGCGGTCGAGCAATTCCTGCTGGCGCAGTTCCGCCAGGTTCTCTGTGTTCGCGCGTCCCTGTGGCCTGGGTATCAGGTGCCGGATCAACATCGTGATGCTGCTGTCCCGGGCAGGTGATGATCCCGACAGGTAGTCGCCGGGCGGCATTGCCGATGCGGCAGCGAACATACCCGCGCGGGTGGCGTCACCAGCCTGACGCTCGCCAGCGCCAGTTTCGATCGCGTGCGCGGCAAGGCGTGTCTGTGGCAGGCGCAGTCCGGTCTCCGGGATGCGTTCGTCGATTGCGGTCTGCGCAATGGTGTTGGATGCTGGTGTGCCACTGGATGGCCGAGCGGTGTTGGTGGTTTCTGCAGGCAGCGATTTGCCGGGTGCTCGCAGATGCGCAGCGGCGGTCTGCAGGGCCTGTTTCAGACGCAGGAGACTGGCCTGGAAGTCAGTGGACGGGATGCGCGTCGTGGCACCCCGGCTGGCATTTAGCAGACGGGTATCGAGAAAATTTCCCGAATCCCGCAGGGCGCGCTTCAGAGCTCCGGGTTTGCGTATCTGGCCGGCATCGGGCAGGTTCTCGAGCAGCGTACGTACCTGGCGCACGACCTCGGTTGGCAGGGCAGTGCGTTCTGGCCGCTGCGCGACCGTGGCCAGGCGTTGCAACAGCGGCGGCAGTGGCGCCTGTTTCGGCAACAGGGTACGCAGCGCCTGATGCAGATCCAACGCCGGCTGGGGGGGCGGAACCGGCGCTAGCAGTGGTGTCTGTCCGCTGCGTATCACCTGTAATGTCAGTTTGTCGCCGGTGCGAACCGCAAAGCCCATGTCGGCGGTCAAAAGCGCGGAACCCACGCGCAACGTGGCCCGGCCCTGGCCATCGAGCGCCTCGACCACGGCACGCAGCAACTGGCCCGGTTCCAGTTTCTCGACCAGGATGGTCGTGGTTCCGGACCTGATACTCACGGGCAGATTTTGCAGCTGGCTGATTTTCATGCGAGGACCGATGGGCTACCCTGTGAGCAGGCTGGTGGTACGTGACATACCGGCGAACGATGCCACTATATCAGTATATCGGCCAGTATATCGGCATGGATAGTGCATGGTTTAGAGAATCCGTTCATGTGTGACCGTATTCCGTCGGGAAGAGACAATGACGAGTGACAACAGCCGTTTCTGGTATTTTCGTGTTGGTACCGAGATCAAGGGGCCCTATCCCCTGCTGATGATCCAGCGTTTCATCATTCTCGGGCGACTGGACATGAAGGACCAGATCAGCAGCGACCGGGTGCATTGGCATGCGATCGCCAACATGCCGGAAGTGATTCCCGAGGTGCTCAAGCAGGAGGACAGTCCGGAGAAGCAGGAACGCCTGATGCGCCTGCGCATGAAGTATGACGAGCGTGTGCGTGAGCGGCGCCAGGGCGGCGAGGGTGTCGAGGACGAGCGCCGCAGTGGCAAGGGGCGCCGTGCTCCCGAGCCGCCTGAACTGGTCGCCCATCGTGAGCATTTCCGGCGCGTGCTGGATATGCGTCCGCGGCGTCCGTCTCGTTTGTTGTCGATGCTGACCGTTCTGCTCGTGTTCACCGCGCTGGTCGGTGGCGGCGCCTATCTGTTGCTCGGGCTGGAGCAGCAACGCGAAGTGGAAGCACAGCCGGACTGTCGCGCCGCGCCGGCGCCCGGGGTCAACTGGCGCGGCTGCAAGGCCGAGGGCAGGCAGGCGGCGGGCAAGGATTTGTCCCGCGCGATACTCGACAACGGCGATTTTCGTCATGCGGATTTTCACGATAGCCGTCTGCCGGGTGCCAATCTCGCCTATGCCAACCTGACCGCGGCTGATTTGCGTAATGCGGATCTGCGTTCGGCGCGCCTGACCGGCGCTGATCTGCGTCGGGCCGATCTTCGCAATACGCGACTGGATGGTGCCGACCTGTCGTACGCCAATCTTGCCGGGGCGCGTCTGAATGGCGCATCACTCAAGGGCGCACGCTTGCACAAGACCATCTGGCATGATGGCCGGGTATGTGCGCCGGGGTCTATCGGTACATGCCGTTAGCTGAATGACTTTAGTACGAAGGCACGGTTCAGCGGATGATCTCGGTTTCGTAACGCCAGACGCGGATGTCATCCGACCAGAACCCGGCCGGCAGGCCTGCCTTCATCTTCAGGTGTTCGAGAAACTGGTGCTTGTCCGGCAGTGATTCCCAGACCGCCGGCAGGAAGGTGCCGCGGTGTGAACCATATTCGAGTATCAGACCATCGATCCCGGGGCGGATCTGGTCGAGCAGATCCTGCTCGTCGGCGAAGTCGATCTCGCGCGCCGGCCCCAGGATGGAGATATGGATGTCTATCCGGTCGAATTCATCCTCGGTCAGCGGCGGGAAGCGGGGATCGCGGAATGCGGCCGCGAAGGCGTTTTCGGCCACGTCGATGGCCAGCGGCCGGTACGCCTCCAGTGAGCCGATGCACCCGCGCAGGCGGTTGCCGATTTCCAGGGTCACGAAACTCGCGCCCGGTTCACGCAGCGCAGGATCGAGAAGCCCGGTATCGACCGTTAACGGACGGCCATGACGCAGGCCATGCTGGATGCTGTCTCTGGCGATCTGCAGCAGGCTGTCACGGTATGCGCCCAGGTTCATGGCATATTACTCGAAGGCCCAGGCGCCATAACCAACCACCTGGTCACGGGGTCCGGCCGTGTCACCCGAATTGCGCAGATCCAGGGTATGCGGACGCAGACCATGACGTCGTGCCAGCAGCAACAGGCCGTTGACCGGGTTGCGGCCACAGGCGTCGTCGTAGCGGATGTCTTCCGGACGCAGGTGTTCGATGGCGCGCGTGGTGCGTTCGTCACGCATGCGCGCGGTATCGTAATCGTGGTAGTGACTCAGGTCGGAGCTGATCACGTACAATGTGCCTGGATCGTCCCAGAATTGTTCCAGCACTTCCGCCACCTCGTCGGCGCTGGCCTCGCCGACCACCAAGGGCACGAGGACGAAGTCATCGAGTACCTCCTGCAGAAAGGGCAGCTGGACTTCGAGACTGTGTTCGAGCTGGTGGGCCTCGTCGTAGGCGGTGACCTGGGGAAGGTGGGTGAGCCGGGCGATGGCCTCGTGGTCGAGCGGCACGTCACCCAGCGGTGTACGGAAGGCATCCGCGCTGCTTGCCGCCAGCCCGTGCAGCGGTACGCGGTGGGCCGGTCCCAGCAGTACGACACGGTGGATGTGATCATGCTCGCCGGCCAGGCTGGCGTAGGCACTGGCAGCTACCGGCCCGGAATAGACATAGCCGGCATGCGGCACGATGATGGCGCGCGGGTGCGCTGATCCCGTATCTGCCTGCCGCAGAAAGGTTCTGACCATCCGGTGAAGTTCTCCGCTGTCTCCGGGATAGAATGTGCCGGCAACAGCCGGTTGCCTGATCCAGGTCATGTGGTTTGCCCCGCAATCGTCTATGTTGTCTAGATAGTATCCGGCGGTAACGGTTTCAAGGCCACTTGATCCATGCGGATACCAGCCTCATATCGATGTCATGGAGGCAGGCCCATGAACCATGTCCAGCATTCCCTTTTCCCGACCCGCTACTGGCATGCGTTGGAGGATGGCCGCGTACAATGCGATCTGTGCCCGCGCGAGTGCAAGCTGCACGAAGGCCAACAGGGTTTGTGTTTCGTGCGCGCCAACGAGGGTGGCAAGGTGGTTCTTGCGACCTATGGGCGCTCCAGCGGTTTCTGTGTCGATCCGATAGAGAAGAAACCACTCAACCATTTTCATCCCGGAACCCCCGTGCTGTCGTTTGGCACCGCAGGATGCAACCTGGCCTGCAAGTTCTGCCAGAACTGGGACATGAGCAAGTCGCGCGAGATGGATATTCTCGCCGACCAGGCATCGCCCGGGAAGATCGCTCGTGTGGCTGCCGATCTCGGTTGCCGCAGTGTGGCCTATACCTACAATGATCCGGTGATCTTCATGGAATACGCCATCGACGTGGCCAGAGCGTGCCGTGAGCGGGGCATAGCCTCGGTGGCCGTGACGGCGGGCTATATCAACGAGGAACCACGCAAGGAGTTCTTTCGTCACATGGATGCGGCGAATGTCGATTTGAAGGGATTCAGTGAGGATTTCTACTGGAAGTTGACAGGCGGTCATCTGCAAACCGTGCTCGATACGCTGGTCTATCTCAGGCATGAGACCGAAGTTTGGCTGGAGCTGACCACCTTGCTGATTCCGGGTCACAACGATTCCGATACGGAGATCGACGAGATGACCCGCTGGGTGGTCAGGGAACTGGGCCCGGACGTGCCGATGCACTTCACGGCCTTTCATCCATCCTGGAAGATGATGGATGTACCGCCAACCCCGCCGGAAACGTTGGCGCGTGCACGCCGCATCGCCATGGACAACGGCGTGCGTTATGCCTATACCGGCAACGTGCACGACGAGACCGGTGGAAGCACCTATTGTCATCAGTGCGGTGAGCTGCTCATCGGGCGCGACTGGTATGTGTTGACGCGTTGGCACCTGGACGCGCAGGGGCGCTGCAAGTCCTGCGGTGCGTCCTGCGCCGGCCATTTCGATCCGCAGCCGGGCACCTGGGGCGCGCGCCGCCTGCCGGTGAACCTCTCGCAATACGACTGATCGAAGTCCGACAGTATCATGCTGCTGGTCGATTACCGCCGGGAGCACTGGGGGCGCGGGGCTGGATGACGCTGTAGCCCAGGAACAGCACAGCGAAATCCAGGGTGAGCAACACTGGCATGGTGGGTGTTTTCAACACGGAGTACACGGAGCAGGCACGGAGACCACGGAGGACTATCGTTCCTGCCGTACAAGACCAAATCAGCCAGTCTTTTCTGACAGGTCATGACAGACCATGGATCATGGCATAGGGGCCACGAGAAACACGGGATAAGCCCCTGCGCGGCTGTCTGGCGCGATGATGCCAGCTCCCTGATCGCTTTTTACTTCATGCGAACGATCTGAAAACCCCGTGTTCCCGGTGCCCCGGTAGTGAAAAAATCCCTGCTTCGCGTGCTTCGTGTTAAAACATACTGTCAGTTGCGCTATACAGGATTTTTGGATGATTTGGCGGCCCGGGGCTTGAAATGCGTCTGCCGAAGGCTTGTAATGCAGCCTGTTTTTCACTCCTCAGGAGAAGCGCATGAGCCAGACTCCACGCATTGGTATCGTCACCATTTCAGACCGCGCCAGCCGTGGTGAATACGAGGATCTCGGCGGCCCGGCCATCCAGGCCTGGCTGGAGAATACCCTGATCTCGGCCTGGGAGCCGGTGACGCGCCTGATACCCGACGAGCAGGACCAGGTCGAGGCCGTGTTGCGCGAACTGTGTGACGAGCAGCGCTGCTGCCTGGTGGTCACCACCGGCAGTACCGGCCCGGCCCGGCGTGACATCGTGCCGGAGGCCACCGAGGCGGTATGTGACAAGATGATGCCCGGTTTCGGCGAGCAGATGCGCGCCGTGTCGCTGCAATACGTGCCCACCGCCATCCTCTCGCGCCAGACCGCCGGTATTCGCGGCAACACTCTGATCGTCAATCTGCCTGGCAAGCCCAAGGCCATAGGCGAATGTCTGGACGCGGTATTCCCGGCGATCCCCTATTGCATCGACCTGATCGAAGGCCCGTTTCTGCAGACCGACGAATCGGTGTGCAAGGCCTTCCGGCCACGTAGCAAGTAGCCGGCCCGAACCATCTGTCAGTCATGTCACCCGATCTCATCCAGCTTCATCGCTGCTATAGCAACGGCATCATCGGTAAACGCTGGGCCGTGTGGCGGGTGACTGCCATCACGGGCGATCTGGTGACCTACAAGGTCGTCGCCGGTGAGAACCGGCGCAAGTCTTTTTCATGCAGTCTCGATGAATTCGCCGGCAAGGCGCGTTACGAGGTCATGCTTGCCGACAGCGAGTGGATACGCGTCGGCAGTGAGTGATTGCCGCGTACGAACGGCAGGTATTCAACACGGAGATCACAGAGACACGGGGCCACGGAGGAGTGATGGAACACGAAGGGCGTGGAGGCGCAAAAAAGCAATGATGTTTGTATTACTTCGGAATCCGTGCTTGAGCCATGCCTGAAATTGCCCGCATACGGAAACGCGAGGTTCGTCAGGCCATCAGGCGTGCAAAGGCGTGATCGCAGTCCACCATATCCCTCTGCGTGGCCGTGGAATGAATGGTGCCGGGAGAGAGACTCGAACTCTCAAGGTGTTGCCACCGGCGGATTTTGAGTCCGCTGCGTCTACCAATTCCGCCATCCCGGCTTGTGACGGGATTATATCCCCGCAGGGTGTGTGACACCAGCCGGACATGCCGGGCATGTCATCCTGACGGCAGCGCAGATGCTTACGTCTCTTCGCGCATGGCGTAGAAATCAGCAATGAAGGCATCCAGCCGCTGTTCGCCGATGGCCTGGCGCAGCTCGCGCATCAGGGTTTGGTAGTAGTGCAGGTTGTGGATGGTGTTCAGACGCGCGCCGAGGATTTCGTTGCACTTGTCGAGATGGCGCAGATAGGCGCGCGAGTAGTTGCGGCAGGTATAGCAATCGCAGTGTGGATCCAGCGGACCGGTGTCTTCGGCATGGCGGCGGTTGCGGATGCGCACCACGCCGTTGTGGGTGAACAGGTGGCCGTTGCGCGCGTTGCGGGTTGGCATTACGCAGTCGAACATGTCCACTCCGCGGCGCACGGCCTCGACGATGTCCTCGGGCGTACCCACGCCCATCAGGTAGCGCGGTGCCTCATCGGGCATCTTCGGGGTCAGGTGATCGAGAATGGCCTCGCGCTCGTCCTTCGGTTCCCCGACCGACAGCCCGCCGATGGCATAGCCGTCAAAACCGATATCGGTGAGCGCCTGTAGCGATTCGAGACGCTGATCCGGGTACATGCCACCCTGTACGATGCCGAACAGCGCGGCCGGATTGTCGCCGTGCGCGGTCTTGCTGCGCCGTGCCCAGCGCATCGACAATTCCATGGAGCGACGCGCGGTGTCGGCATCGGCAGGATAGGGGGTGCATTCGTCGAAGGCCATGACGATGTCGGAACCCAGCGCGCGTTGCACGGCCATGGATTCCTCCGGCCCCATGAACACCTTGTCGCCGTTTACCGGCGAGCGGAAGGTGACGCCTTCCTCGGTGATCTTGCGCAGCTCGCCCAGGCTGAAGACCTGGAAACCGCCCGAGTCGGTCAGGATGGGCCGTTCCCAGTGCATGAAGCCATGCAGGCCGCCGTGTGCGCGGATGATGTCAACACCCGGGCGCAGCATCAGGTGGAAGGTGTTGCCAAGGATGATCTCGGCTCCGGCATCGGCCAGTTCTTCCGGGGTCATGCCCTTGACGGTTCCATAGGTGCCCACCGGCATGAAGGCCGGGGTCTCGATGGTCCCGCGTTGCAGGTGCACGCGGCCGCGCCGGGCCAGGCCGTCGTTGTTCAGGTATTCGAATCGCATGTCGGGTTCCGGGTGACGAACATGGCGTCACCATAGCTGAAGAAGCGGTATCTTTCCTCCACCGCGTGGCGATAGGCTCGCATGGTGTGTCCGTAACCGGCGAACGCGCATACCAGCATCAGCAGGGTCGATTCCGGCAGGTGGAAATTGGTCAGCATGGCGTCCACGATGCGGAAACGGTAGCCGGGGTGGATGAAGATGTCCGTCTCGCCCTGGTACGGGCGGCAGGTGCCGCTTGCGGCAGCGGTCTCCAGGCAGCGTACCGAAGTGGTGCCGACCGCGACGATGCGCCCGCCGCGGGCGCGCGTTTCCTCTATACGCCGGCAGGTCTCGTCGTTGATCTCGATGTATTCGCTATGCATGCGGTGTTCGTTGATGTTCTCCACGCGCACCGGCTGAAAGGTGCCGGCGCCCACGTGCAGGGTGACATTGACGCTGTCTATACCCATGTCAGCCAGTCGTTCGAGCATGGCCTGGTCGAAGTGCAGGCCGGCGGTCGGCGCAGCGACGGCGCCGGGACGGCACGCATAGACAGTCTGATAGCGCTCGCGGTCAGTGCTGTCATCAGCGCGTTCGATGTAGGGCGGCAATGGCATGTGGCCGTGACGCTCGAGCAGGTCGATCAACGGCTCCGGGATGTCGAAATCGAGCGCGAACAGGTCATCCTTGCGGTCTTGCACGATGGCCGCGATGCCGCCTTCCAGGTGCAGCCGCGTGCCCGGCTTTGGTGACTTGCTCGCGCGCACATGCGCCAGTGCCGTGCGGCTGCCGGTGATGCGTTCGACCAGGATCTCGACCTTGCCGCCGCTGTCCTTGTGTCCGTGCAGGCGCGCCGGGATCACCCGGGTATCGTTGAACACCAGCAGGTCGCCGGCACGCAGGCAGCCGGGCAGGTCGCGGAACTGGCGGTCTTCGACATGCCCCGAAGCGCCGTCCAGCACCAGCAGCCGGCTGGCGCTGCGTTCTGGCAGCGGCTGCTGGGCGATCAGGTCATCCGGGAGATCGTAATGAAAATCGCGGGTCCTCATGGCCGCGCATGGTAACAGCCCCGGGGCGCCGGCGCGAGCAGACTGGGCAGGCTCGCGCCGCTTGTGTCATAATAGCCCGGCTCCTACCGGGCAAGGGCGCGCAGAATGTCCGCCCGGGAGACCCATACACATTTATATAGGTAAGAATGCCATGAGTTTTTTGTTTTCCGAGGCCGTGGCCGCCGATGCGCCGGCCAAGGTCGGAGCAGGCGGTCAACCGCAGCCCAACGCGATCGCCAGCCTGCTGCCGCTGATCATTATCTTCGTCGTCTTCTATTTCTTGCTGATTCGCCCGCAGAGCAAGCGCGCCAAGGAGCACCGCAACATGGTTGCCGCCTTGCAGAAGGGTGACGAGGTGGTCACCAATGGTGGCGTGCTCGGGCGTATCACGGCCACCGAGGATGCCTTCGTGACCATCGAGATCGCCGATGGCGTCGAGATCCGTGTTCAGCGTCATGCCATTGCCGCGCTGATGCCCAAGGGAACCTACAAGTAAGCAACAAGGAGCGGCCGTCGCCGTAATCACAGGCACATGTCGTCATGATCAACAAATATCCGTTGTGGAAGTACCTGCTGGTACTGTCGATCACCATTCTCGGGCTGCTCTATGCGTTGCCCAACCTCTACGGCAAGGATCCCGCCGTACTGGTTTCGCCGTTGCGCGCGATGAAGATGGACAGCTCGGTACGCAAGGCGGCCGAGGCTTCACTGAAGAAGGCTTCGATACCGTACCGGCAGGCGGTGATCGAGAAGGACAAGCTGATCATCCGCTTCGACAGCACCGACAACCAGCTCAAGGCCTCGGACATCCTGCGCAAGCGGTTTCGTAACAAGTACTCCGTAGCCCTGGCGCTGGTACCGGCGACCCCCAAATGGCTGCAGGCCATCAATGGCAGACCGATGTACCTCGGGCTGGATCTGCAAGGAGGGATTCACTTTCTCATGGAAGTGGACATGCGCGCGGTGATCGAGACGGAAACCGAACGCTACATCACCGAATTGCGAGCACAGATGCGCGAGATCAAGGTCCGGCATGCCGGCATCGACCGCAAGGGTGATGTGATCAGTATCCGCTTCCGCGATGCCGCAACACGTGACAAGGCCGAAGCGCAGTTCCTGAAGAAACAGCGTGGACTGGTGATCAAGCGTCGCGAGGCCGATCGTTACTGGATTCTGGATGTTTCGCTAGGCGAGGTCATGCGCCGTGAGGCCATGAAGTCGGCGCTGGAACAGAACCTCACCACATTGCGCAACCGTGTCAATGAACTGGGGGTGGCCGAACCGGTCATCCAGCAACAGGGACACCGGCGTATCATCGTACAGTTGCCGGGTGTGCAGGATCCCAACCGCGCACGTGAAATCCTTGGCGCCACGGCGACACTGGAGTTTCGTGAGGTTGACGAACGCAACCGCAATGTCGATGCCATCGTTGCCAGTGGCGTGGTACCGCCTGGCACGGTGCTGCGCAAGCGCCGGGAGGGCGGTTACGTGCTGCTCAAGCGGCGTGTGATTCTTACCGGTGATTCGATCAAGGATGCGCGTGCCGGTATCGAATCACGCGGCAACACCCCGGCGGTGTTCATCACCCTGGACAGCAAGGGCGGACGCCGCTTCAGCGACTGGACCAAGGACCACATTGGGGATCTGATGGCGGTGGTCTTCATCGAGACCCGCATCGAGACGGTGATTGGCAAGGATGGCAAGCGGGTGCGCAAAAAGACCGTGCACCAGGAGGTCATCAGTGTGGCGACCATCCAGGCGCGGCTGGGACGCAACTTCCAGATCGAGGGTCTCGACAGCCTCGACGAGGCCAGCACGCTTGCCTTGCTGCTGCGTGCCGGTTCGCTCAAGGCGCCGGTGGAGATCATCCAGGAACGGACCATCGGCCCGGGACTGGGGCAGGAGAACATCGACAAGGGCATGGAGTCCGTGGTGCTTGGCTTTGTCGCGGTGCTGATCTTCATGGCCGTGTACTACAGGCTGTTCGGGTTGATCGCAAACGTGGCCCTGTTGATGAACCTGGTTATCCTGGTTGCGATCCTGTCCATGTTGCAGGCAACGCTGACCCTGCCCGGGATCGCCGGTATCGTGCTGACCATCGGCATGGCGGTGGATGCCAATGTGCTGATCTTTGAGCGCATTCGTGAGGAGCTGCGGGTCGGTAATTCGCCCCAGGCGAGTATCAACGCCGGTTATGAGAAGGCCTTCTCGACCATCGCCGACGCCAATATCACGACACTGATCGCGGCGGTGGTACTGTTCGGTTTCGGCAGCGGCCCCATCAAGGGTTTTGCGGTGACCTTGTCACTCGGTATCCTGACCTCGATGTTCACCGCGATCATGGGTACCCGGGCCATCGTCAACCTGATCTACGGCGGTCGCCGTCTCAAGAAGATCAGCATCTGATTCGGGAGACAGGGTTATGATGAAGATATTTGGCAAACAGACCCGAATCGACTTCATGGGTAAACGCGTGTTTGCGATGATCCTGTCGATATCACTGATACTGGCATCCATCGTTTCGCTGGCGATCAAGGGGCTCAATTTCGGTATCGACTTCACCGGCGGTACCGAGATCCAGGTTGCCTATCCGCAGTCCATCGACGTGCAGCAGTTGCGCAAGACCCTGGGTTCGGCCGGTTTCCGTCAGGTGGTCGTGCAGCAATATGGCTCGTCCAAGGAAGTATTGATTCGTATCGCGCCGCAGAAGGGCATGACCCAGAGCCTGATCAGCCAGAAGGTGCTGGAGGTGCTCAGGAAGGGCAGGCAGAAGGGTGTCGAGCTGCGCAGCGTCAATTTCATCGGCCCGCAGATCGGCGAAGAGCTGACCGAGCAGGGCGGTCTGGCCATTCTGTATGCGCTGATCGGTATCCTGATCTATGTCACGTTGCGATTCGAATGGAAGTATTCGGTGGGCTCGGTGATTGCGCTGATCCATGACGTGACCATCACGCTGGGTGTGTTTTCGTTCTGGCAACTGGACTTCAGTCTTTCGGTACTGGCGGCGTTGCTGGCCGTGATCGGTTACTCGCTCAACGATACCATCGTGGTGTTCGACCGTATTCGCGAGAATTTCCGCAAGATCCGCAAATCGACGCCGGCCGAGGTCATGAACACGTCGATCAACCAGACCCTGTCACGCACCATCATGACCTCGTTGACGACCCTGCTGGTATTGATTGCGCTGTTCACGGTCGGAGGCGAGGCGGTGCACAACTTCTCGCTGGCGCTGATCATCGGCATCGTGGTGGGTACCTATTCGTCGATCTATGTCGCCAGCACGGCAGCACTGGCGCTGGGCGCCTGTCGCGAGGACCTGTTGCCAGTGGTCAAGGAAGGTGCCGAGGAAAGGGAACGCCCGCGCTTTTGATTGGCCGGTGGCGCCCCGTGGGCGCCACCCTGTCAACTCTGATCAGGCCTTTCTGACCTCGTCCATGGGGTCGGATTCGTCTAGTCCGGGCGCGATCTTGTTGCAGATCGGGCTGCTCTTGCGCCGGCATTTGTCGTCATCGACGGTATGGATGGTGACCAGAGCCCAGACGATGGAGATCAGCCACAACAGCACACCCAGCCCCATGGTATAGAGATTGGCGTCCTCGCCTGTCGGGCCACCCCGGTAACCATAGATCAGGCTGATGATGCCGGTTATCCAGAAGACGCCGATCGGTGCCGCGCAACAGCCGGCGCAGCCATATCGGCACACGGCAAAGGGCGGTACCAGGATCGCCAGTACACTTCGTTTCATAACCACTCCCGTCCTTTTCGGCCAGTTTCGATCCCTGTATAGCACAATCGTTGCGGGGATAAAATACCGGAGGTGCGGGGATAGCGGTTGTCAGTTATCGCTTTCTCGGACGGAAAGGGATCACGTCGGCAGTACGCGTGGCGGGAGGATCTTCATGATCCAGTGGCGTGTCGAGCGGCACGATTTGCAGGATGTCATCGGATTCGTAGCTTTTCATGATGGCGAAATCCTCCAGTCCTTCGAGGACATCGCGCATGACCATTTCCAGCGCCTTGCGACCGAGGGTTCTGTTGCCGTTGCTGTTGGACATGAATGACGACCTGTGTTTGTCCGGGACCTGCCCAGTTCATCGGTAGCCGAAACGAAACCTTGAGTGCTGGAACGTGTTTTTGTGAAGTAGGTAACTGGATGAAAAGAATGGCTATTTGGCCAGAGGCCCGGTGCACGAGGGCTTGATGGCGTTGAGGATGGCGTGTGTGATCTTCGGGCTGCCGGCAACGATGTTGCCGCTTTCCAGCCAGTCCTCGCCACCTGCGAAGTCGGTGACGATGCCGCCGGCCTCGCGTACGATCAGCGCGCCGGCCGCCATGTCCCACGGACTCAGGCCGATTTCCCAGAAACCATCCAGGCGTCCGGCGGCCACATAGGCCAGATCAAGCGCCGCCGAGCCGGCGCGCCGGATACCGGCGGTATCCGGAAACAGGGCTCTGAACATCTCAAGGTAGGCGTCCAGATGCTGTTGCTGGCGAAATGGGAAACCGGTGCCGAGCAGGGCGCCCTCGAGTCCCTTGCGCGGTGTCACGCGCAGGCGGCGGCGGTTGAGCTGGGCGCCCGCGCCACGAGAACCGGTGAACAGTTCCTGCTTGAGTGGGTCATACACCACGGCCTGTTCTATCCGTCCCTTGTGTCTGAGCGCGATGGAGACGGCGAACTGGGGAAAACCGAACAGGTAGTTGGTGGTGCCGTCGAGCGGGTCGATGATCCACTGGAATTCTTCATTGCCCGCGTGATCACCGCTCTCTTCGGCCAGTATCGCATGCCCCGGATAGGCCTTGCGGATCACACCGATGATCGCCTGCTCGGCTTCGCGATCCACTTCCGAGACGAAGTCGTTGCGCTGTTTACTGGTGACCGACAGCGTATCGATCCGGTTCATGTATCGCAGGATGATGTCCCCGGCCTTGTTGGCGGCGCTGATAGCGATGTTGAGCATGGGATTCATGGGTGGATTCCGGGTCTGTTGCCAGGGGCTGTCATGGGGGCGCAAGCATACCAGAGCGGGGCGTCCGAAGGAACCGCAGCCCGCTTGCAGCCTGCTGCGCGCACCGGTATCGTGCCGTCATGCTCGAACGTATTCGAATCGTCATGATCGGGACCAGCCATCCCGGCAATATCGGTGCCGCGGCACGCGCCATGAAGACCATGGGTCTGTCGCAGCTGTGGCTGGTCGATCCCGTGCATTTTCCCCATCCCGAGGCCGAGGCGCGCGCATCGGGCGCGGCCGATATTCTCTCTGCGGCACGGATCTGCAACGATCTGGACGAAGCCTTGCGCGGCTGTGTGCTCGTCCTCGGCGCCAGTGCCAGGCTGCGCAGCCTGGACTGGCCGGTGCTGGACCCTGGCGGCATGGCCACCGAGATGCTGACTGCCGCTGTCGATGGCGAGGTGGCCCTGTTGTTCGGGCGCGAGGACAGTGGTCTGAGCAATGATGAGCTGTCGCGATGTCACTATCTGGTGAACATTCCAGCCAACCCCGACTACAGTTCGCTCAATATCGCCGCCGCCGTGCAGGTGCTGTGCTGGGAACTGCGTCGCGCCACAGGCGCGCAGCCGCAGGCAGGGCAAGGCGCGCGTCACGCACTCGATCTGCCGGCGCCGGCCGAAGAGATGCAGGGGCTGTTCGAACACCTGGAGCAGACCCTCATCGATATCGGGTTTCACGACCCGCAACGTCCCGGACAAATGATGACGCGCCTGCGACGCCTGTTGCTACGCTGCAGGCCCGAGCGGCGCGAAGTCAATATCCTGCGCGGGATTCTTGGCGCGGCGCAAAAGGCCGCTGGCCGCGAATCTGGTAACATGTAGGATCCCGACCAGGCAGACTGCACAGGTAGAATCATGTTCAAGGGCATACGAGAGGACATCCGTTGTGTTTTCGACCGCGATCCTGCGGCGCGCAACTGGTTCGAGGTGCTGACCTGCTATCAGGGACTGCACGCCGTTATCTTTCATCGTATCAACCATCGTCTGTGGACCTGGGGCCTGAAATGGCTGGCGCGTTGGGGTTCGTTGATCGCACGCTGGCTGACGGGCATCGAGATTCATCCCGGCGCCGTGATCGGCCGGCGTTTCTTCATCGATCACGGCATGGGCGTCGTGATCGGCGAGACCACCGTCATTGGCGACGACTGCACCATCTACCATGGCGTTACGCTGGGTGGCACCAGTTGGGAGAAGGGCAAGCGGCATCCCACCCTGATGGACAACGTAGTGGTAGGCGCGGGCGCCAAGATCCTTGGCCCCATCACCATGGGCAAGGGCGCGCGTATCGGCTCCAATGCCGTGGTGCTGAAAAGCGTACCGGACGGCGCCACCGTGGTCGGCGTACCTGGACGGATCGTCACCCAGCCGGCCAGTGACGAGGCGCAGGCACGGCGCAAGGCGATCGCCGACAAGATCGGTTTCGACGCCTACGGGATGGTGCCCGACATGCCCGACCCGGTAGCCAATGCCGTCAACTGCATGCTCGACCACATCCACACCATGGACAAAAAGCTGGAGCAAATGTGTGCCGCGATCAAGGGACTGGGTGCCGAGATCGCCGACCTGCAACTGCCCGATCTCGGTCCCTGCGAGATCAGCAGTGCCGTCGAGCCCATTCAACCCGACCCGGATGCCCGGGAAGATCAGGAAAAAAAGCAATAAACCGCTTCAATTAAAGGGGATTGGGTCGCGGCAGATTCGTCGTGTGCGCGGGCCAAAAACTTGACTGGCCTGTACGGGAAAAGGGATAATACTTGACACACTGTTGTGGTTATTGATACTTGACTATTATAGTCAGGAATGATCTAATGCCCCCAGTCCTGCCGAATATGTGCAGACGGTAGGGCCCGAGAACATTAGAATATCATTATTTCAGGATTATGTTATGAGACTGACAACGAAAGGTCGATATGCAGTAACGGCAATGCTCGATCTGGCGCTGCGCGAAGGCAGCGGGCCGATCTCCCTGGCCGACATCTCGGAACGTCAGGGCATTTCCCTGTCGTATCTCGAGCAGCTGTTCACCAAGCTGCGTCGTGCCGGATTGGTCAAGAGCACCCGCGGTCCGGGCGGCGGTTATTCGCTCAGCGTGCCGGCCTCCGAGCTGCCGGTCGCCAAGGTCATCACCGCAGTCGATGAGAAGGTGGATACGACCCGGTGTGGTGGCCTGGGCAATTGTCAGGACGGTGAACCGTGTCTGACCCACGAGTTGTGGGTGGATCTGAGTGAACAGATTTACGAATTCCTCAACGGCATCTCGCTGGGCGATCTGGTGCAGCGCAAGTCGGTGCAGGAAGTCTCCATGCGCAGCCAGCAGCGCGCCGGTGACAACGCCGCCTGACATCAGGACATCGAACCCGAACGCACGACGAGAGGTTGACAAGCAGTGACAGTGAGCAAATTTCCTATCTATCTGGACTATTCAGCGACCACGCCGGTGGATCCGCGCGTTGCCGACAAGATGTGCGGCTGCCTGACCCTGGATGGCAAGTTCGGCAACCCCGCCTCGCGGTCGCACAGTTATGGGTGGGAAGCCGACGAGCTGGTCAGCCAGGCGCGCGCCGATGTCGCCGCGTTGATCAACGCCGATCCGAAAGAGATCGTGTGGACCTCCGGGGCCACGGAATCGGACAACCTGGCGATCAAGGGCGCAGCCCACTTCTACAGCAAGAAGAAAGGCAAGCACATCGTCACCTGCAAAACCGAACACAAGGCTGTGCTCGATACCTGCCGCCATCTGGAACGTGAAGGTTTCGAGGTCACCTATCTCGATCCCGAGAGCAATGGCCTGATCGATCTTGACAAACTCAAGGCGGCATTGCGCGACGATACCGTGTTGGTGTCCATCATGCACGTCAACAACGAGATCGGCGTGATTCAGGATATCGAGGCCATCGGCGAGATCACCCGTGAACGCGGCATTCTGTTCCATGTCGATGCGGCGCAGAGCGCGGGCAAGGTCGAGATCGACCTGCAACGCATGAAGGTGGACCTGATGTCGTTCTCGGCGCACAAGATATACGGTCCCAAGGGTATTGGCGCCCTGTACGTCCGCCGCAAGCCACGCGTGCGCGTGGAAGCGCAGATGCATGGCGGTGGTCATGAACGCGGCATGCGTTCCGGCACCCTGCCCACCCACCAGATCGTGGGCATGGGCGAGGCATTCCGTATTGCGCGCGAGGAAATGGCGGAAGAGAACGCGCGTATCCTGGGGCTGCGTAATCGCCTGCTCGAGGGCCTCAAGGACATGGAAGAAGTTTATGTCAACGGCGATCTCGAACATCGCGTGGCAGGCAATCTCAACATCAGTTTCAACTACGTGGAAGGCGAATCGCTGATCATGGCGGTCAAGGATCTGGCGGTATCATCAGGTTCGGCCTGTACCTCCGCCAGCCTTGAGCCTTCATACGTATTGCGCGCCATCGGGCGCAACGATGAACTGGCCCACAGCTCGATACGGTTCACGATCGGGCGTTTTACGACCGAGGAAGAGATCGATTACACGATCAAGCTGATCAGGGAAAAGATCGACAAGCTGCGTGAGTTGTCTCCGTTGTGGGAGATGTACAAGGAAGGCATCGATCTGTCCAAGGTGCAGTGGGCGGCACACTAGTCAACAGTATTAGCAAGATAAAACATCAGGAGCGAAGATCATGTCTTACAGCGATAAGGTTCTGGATCACTACGAAAATCCGCGTAACGTCGGGTCTTTCGACAAGGATGATGCCAGCGTGGGCACCGGCATGGTCGGTGCGCCGGCCTGTGGTGACGTGATGAAACTGCAGATCAAGGTCAACGAGGAGGGTGTCATCGAGGACGCGCGCTTCAAGACCTATGGCTGCGGCTCGGCCATTGCCTCAAGCTCGTTGCTGACCGAATGGGTCAAGGGCAAGACGCTGGAAGAGGCGCGCCAGATCAAGAACACCGACATTGCCGAGGAACTCGAACTGCCGCCGGTCAAGGTGCACTGCTCGGTACTGGCCGAGGATGCCATCAAGGCCGCGATCGAAGACTTCCAGGGCAAGAACGCCGCGACCAAGAAGTCTGCCTGAGGGCATAGAAAGAATGGCCATCACACTGACCGAAGCCGCCGCCCGGCGCGTGCAGCAATATCTCGATAACCGTGGCAAGGGTATTGGCCTGCGCCTGGGGGTGCGTTCATCCGGTTGTTCCGGCATGGCCTACGTGATCGAGTTTGCCGACGACATCGAGGAAAGCGATCAGGTGTTCGAGAGCCACGGTGTCAAGATCATCGTTGATCCGAAGAGCATGGTCTATCTCGATGGCACCGAGGTGGACTTCGCCCGCGAGGGCCTTAACGAGGGCTTCAAGTTCAACAACCCCAACGTCCGGGACGAGTGTGGTTGTGGCGAGAGCTTCACTGTCTGAAAACGGGCAGTGAATGAGCGGGTGGTGATGGGTAACGGCCTGACCAGTGACTATTTTGAGCTGTTCGGGATCGAACCCCGTTTTGATATCGATACGGCCGAGCTGTCACGTCGTTACCGCCAGTTGCAGCAGACCGTGCATCCCGACCGCTATGCCAATGCCACCGACCAGGAGCGGCGTTTGTCGATGCAGCAGGCCACGCGCATCAATGAGGCCTATCAGACACTGAAAGACCCGGTAGCGCGTGCCCGTTACCTGCTCGAACTGGCCGGCGAAGACCCGGAGGGCGGTCAGGGCAGTATCCAGTCGCCCGAATTTCTCATGCAGCAGATGGAGATGCGCGAGGCCCTTGCCGAGGCGCGGGATCAGGCTGATCCGTTGGCAGTGGTCGGCGACATACTCGACCAGGTTGCGCTGCGTATCCGCGAGACGACATCGCGGCTTGAAGCATGTTTCCAGGGTACACACATCGATGTGGATGCCGCCAGGGACCTGATCGGCAAGCTGCAGTTTCTGTACAAGTTGCGCAGCGAGGCCGAACAGCTCGAGGCGGATCTCGAAGACGAATTGCTTTGACCTGCGTTCAGGTCACATCTGTTACAATCCAGAAACCGGCGACATGGCCGGATCAGCAGGCGGCAGACAGTAAACATGGCACTCCTTCAGATTTCAGAACCGGGTCAATCGACCGCCCCGCATCAGCACCGGCTGGCGGCGGGTATCGATCTGGGTACGACCAACTCGCTGGTCGCCAGCGTGCGCAGTGGCGAGGCCGCAACGCTACCGGACGAGCAGGGCCGGCATCTGTTGCCTTCGGTGGTGCGTTATCTCGAGGACGGCAACGTGGTCGTAGGGCATGAGGCGCGCGCCGCCGAGGCCGAGGATCCGCTCAACACCATTTCATCGGTCAAGCGATTGATGGGGCGTGGCATTGCGGATGTCGTGCATACCGGCGCACGTCTGCCATATGAATTCATCGACGTGGATTCGGCAGTGCCGAAGATCCATACCGTGGCCGGCGATGTCAGCGCCATCGAGGTATCGGCCGAGATCCTCAAGGCGCTCAGGCAACGAGCCGAGCGGACCCTGGGAGGAGAACTGGAGGGAGTGGTTATCACCGTACCGGCCTATTTCGATGATGCCCAGCGCCAGGCCACGCGTGATGCGGCACGGCTGGCGGGCCTCAAGGTGCTGCGTCTGCTCAATGAACCCACCGCCGCGGCCGTGGCCTATGGTCTCGACAGGTCTGATGGTGGTGTCATCGCCGTTTATGATCTGGGAGGCGGTACCTTCGACGTTTCCATCCTGCGCCTCAACCGGGGTGTATTCGAGGTGCTGGCCACCGGTGGCGACACGGCGCTTGGCGGCGACGACATGGACCGCGCGATCGCCGAATGGATCATGCGTCAGGCTGGCATCGCTGACGATTCCGGCCATCACCAGATGCGCCGCCTGATGCGTGACGCACGCGCTGCCAAGGAGACACTGACCAGCCAGGACAGCGCCAGCCTGGACATCGAACTCGAGGATGGCAGCCACTGGCAGGGAGAGCTGACGCGCGAGCAGTTCGATGAACTCATCGAACCGCTGATCCGCAAGACCGTCAGCACCACGCGGCGCACCTTGCGTGACGCCGGTGTGGATGTCGATGAGGTCAACGAGGTGGTCATGGTCGGTGGCTCGACGCGGGTACCGCGTGTGCGCGAGGCGATTGGCGACTTCTTCGGGCGCGTGCCACATACCGAGATCGACCCTGACAAGGTGGTCGCCATCGGCGCCGCGTTGCAGGCCGATGTGCTGGTCGGCAACAAGCCCGAGGACGAGATGCTGTTGCTGGACGTGATACCCCTGTCGCTGGGGATCGAAACCATGGGCGGGCTGGTCGAGAAGATCATTCCCCGTAACACGACCATTCCGGTTGCGCGCGCGCAGGATTTCACCACCTACAAGGACGGTCAGACGGCCATGTCCATCCACGTGTTGCAGGGCGAACGCGAGATGGTCGATGACTGCCGTTCGCTGGGGCGCTTCACGCTGCGCGGCATACCGCCCATGGTGGCCGGTGCGGCGCGGATCCGCGTGACCTTCCAGGTCGATGCCGATGGCCTGCTCAGTGTCACCGCCGAGGAGCAGACCAGCGGCGTTCAGGCCAGTATCGAGATCAAGCCTTCCTACGGGCTGACCGACACCGAGATCGAATCCATGTTGCGTGATTCCATGGAACACGCGCGCGAGGACATGGAGGCCCGGCGCCTGGCCGAGCAGCGTGTCGAGGCCGACCGGGTGCTCGAGGCGTTGACCGCAGCCCTGGCCGAGGATGGCGACCGTTTCCTGTCGGTGGATGAGCGCGACGACATCGAGTCCGAGATGGATCGCCTGGCCGACCTGCGCGCCAATGGCACGGTCGAGCAGATCAAGGAAGGTATCCGCTCGCTGGAAAAAGTCTGCGCAGGGTATGTCGAACGGCGCATGAACACCAGCATCCGCGACGCCATGTCCGGACGCAACGTCGAGGAATTTGAATAAGGTTCAACCACCATGACCCGTATCATCGTTTTACCCCATGAAGAACTGTGCCCCGAGGGCGCCGTAATCGAGGCCGAACCCGGTATCACGATATGTGACGCCATGCTGGCCAACGACATCGAGATCGAACACGCTTGCGAAAAGTCCTGCGCCTGCACGACCTGTCATGTGTATGTGCGCGAGGGGGGCGAATCGCTCAACGACCCCAGCGAGTGTGAGGACGACATGCTCGACAAGGCCTGGGGGCTGGAACCGGATTCGCGTCTCAGTTGTCAGGCGGTGGTCGATGACGACGATCTGGTGATAGAGATTCCCAAATACACCATCAACATGGTGTCGGAAAACCACTGAGCCTTGTTGACGTGCGGCCGCAGGCCGGGCATGACCGAGGATGTGGATAGCGCGACAAGGTGGCGCGCGAGATGCGTCAAATCCGTTATTTGATGCGGTTTTTTTGTTGTGATTTCAGACACCTGTACGATTGACGCGGGCGGGCTTTGGTGTTCAAATAGCGCCCCCGTAGCGCCTAGCTGGAGATTGCCATGGCACTGAAGTGGACCGATACGCTCGACATCGCCATCGAACTGGACGAGAAACATCCCGACGTGGATCCCCGGACCGTGCGTTTCACGGACCTCATGCAATGGGTCATGGATCTCGACGATTTCGACGATGTCGAGGCGCACTGCGGCGAACGCATACTCGAGGCCATTCAGATGGCCTGGATCGAGGAACGCGAATAGATCCGAA
>WFUO01000015.1 GCA_015484945.1 Gammaproteobacteria bacterium
CGCGAGGTCGATGATGACAGCTTCACCTATGTCTGGGATCAGGCGAAGTACAACCCCATCACTGGCGAGATGCTGTGTCACATCCATTTCAATTTTCCCGATGGCTCGCGCATCGAGCGCGCGTTCACCTACGACTGGCGCCTGTGGAGCATCCCCGAGGTGATCGAGCTGTTGCGTGAAGCGGGTTTCAGCGATACCCGGGTGTACTGGGAAGAGTTCCAGGACAGCGACGATGACGACGAATATCTCGAGGGCACCGGCAACTATCGTGCGGTGACCGAGATCGAAAACCAGGAATCCTGGGTGAGTTACATCGCTGCCATCGTTTGATCAGCCGCCGATCACCGTGACCGTGATCCGGCGCCGGTGCCCCATGCTGCGATGTTCCCACAGATAGACGCCCTGCCAGGTGCCCAGCGCGCACTGCCCTCGGGTGACCGGAATACCGAGACCGTTTTGGGTAAGGATACTGCGCACATGGGCCGGCATGTCGTCGGGGCCCTCGGCGGTATGGATGAACATCGGATCACCGTCCGGCACCAGACGCGCCATGAAGGTTTCGAGATCGGCGCGCACATCCGGATCGGCGTTCTCGCACAGGATCAGCGAGGCGCTGGTGTGATGCACGAACACATGACACAGACCGGTATCCACGCCGGATTCACGCACACCGCGCTGGAGCTCTGCGGTGATGTCGTAAGTACCACGCCCACGCGTGGTGATGGTGAAACTGAACTGATGCATGCGGGGCTCCTGTTGAAACCAAGGACAAGCTCATGACGAATCATACACAGTCGGCAGATATCTTCGATACCTCGCTGGAGGGCTTCGAGCGTCAGGTCATCGATGCTTCGTATCATCGCCCGGTGCTGGTCGATTTCTGGGCCGCGTGGTGTTCGCCCTGTATCGTCATCGCCCCGGTGCTGGAGAAGGTCGTGCTCGCCCGCCGGGGCGAGATTGCCCTTGCACGGCTGGAAGTCGATGAGGGCGAGAACATGAAACTGGCCGGCAGGTATCAGGTGCGCGGCTTTCCCACCATCATCCTGTTTCGCAACGGCGAGGAACAGGGGCGTTTCAGCGGCGCCCGGCCCGCGCACGAAATCGAGGCATTTATTGATCGGTATCTGTGATTCCTTTTGCCTTCTCATTCAAACGCAGGGACGCAAAGGCGCAAAGAACGCGGAGGTAATATCATAGTTGCCGATTGCCCGGCCTTTACACAGTTTCCTGTTGTCGTAAATACCCATGAATCACCAGAAAACATTTAACCACTGGGAACACGGGGAGCAGTGGGAAAAGCCTTGTTTATAAACCCGGTATTCGCTGTATTTCTCATGTTCAACTGAGCTTGCGGTTTGCTATAACGTGCCAGAAAATTTCATGCGCTTGACGAATTCGTGAACAAGCCTTCATTCCTCCGCGTTTTTTGCGTCTCTGCGTTCCATATTTCAGGTACGATATTTTATTTACCGGGCTGGTAGATGCGGGTGTTGAGGGGTTCGCCGTAGATGTCGATGTTGACGGCCTCTGTGCCCGGCATCCGGGTGACGATATAGCCGGCCAGCAGGCGGGCCATGTTGTCGTTGCCGGTTTCGATCGCGGTCATCAGCTTGTCGGCGACGATCTGGCAACGCTGTTCGGTATCCGGGCTTTCGATGAATTCCGGCCCCATCTTCCAGCCGCCATCCATGTCGCGGTCGATCTTGTCGAAGAAGTCGTGCCCTTCCTCCAGTACCATCTCGGGTATCTCTATCTTGTGCAGCTCATTGCCGATATAGACGTCCAGCTTCATGTTGCTATCCTGTAGTGGTCGGGACGTGCGATTCTATCATATGCAGGGATTACAGCCCCGCCTGTCGGTGCCGATAAGGGGTGTATTGAGGTTGTTTGGGCGGATTCGATGGCGCAAGACGGAACAACGCAGTCAAAGACCCTGCGCGATGTCAGGATACGTTATCTGAGACAATTGCCGGCGCGGGTTCAGCGGCTCGAGGATGGCTGGCGCGCGCTGGACGGCGAATCGTGCAGCACGGTGGCCGAGCGCCTGTATAACGAGTTGCATGGCCTCAAGGGCTCGGGCGCCACGTTCGGCTTTCCCGAGATCAGCGAAATCGCGCGTGAGCTGGAGGAGATGCTCGGTCATGGCGGTGAACCCGACGAAACCTGCCGGCGGCATTTCGGGCAGCGCCTGGCCAGGCTCAGGGAACTTGCCGATGAGCTCGCCGGTCAATCGCCGCCCGCAGTCGATACAGACGAAACACCGATGGTTCCGGTCGGTATCGGCAGGCGTCTGCTGATCGTCGATGACGATCCCGAACAGGCCGAGCTGTTGCGCCTGAAGCTGGAGCAATACGGTTATGAGGTCGGTATCCTGCAGGATCTCGGGCAGATCGAATCATCACTGAAAGAACATGCCGTTGACGTGATCCTGATGGATATCGTACACCAGCACGACAAGGAGGCGGGCCTCAACATCATCAGCGAATTGCGCGACCACGGGATCGACCTGCCGCCGTTGATCTTTACCTCGGCGCGTGGTGATATCCATGCCCGGCTGCGCGCCACCCAGGCCGGCGGCAGCGGCTATTTCGTCAAGCCGGTCGATGTCCAGGCGCTGGTCGATACGCTCGATCGCCTGGTGCAGGTTGCCGACGAAGAACCCTGCCGGGTCATGATCGTGGATGATGCCGCGTCACTGACGGAATACTATCGCAGCGTGCTTGAGGAGGCGGGCATGCAGGTGTCTGTCGTGGACGACCTGTCACGCCTGTTGCCGCTGATGTCGGAATTCGCACCCGAGTTGATCCTCCTGGACACCTGTTTCGGCCGCTACAGTGGTATCGACATCGCCGCGATGATCCGTCAGGACGAGAGCTGGCTCAGGGTGCCGATCGTGTTCCTGTCGGGTGAATCCACGATCGAGCGGCGCCTGCAGGCGATCCGCGTGGGCGCCGACGACTATTTGACCAAGCCCATCCATGACGACTATCTGGTGACTTCGGTACGCATGCGTATCCGGCGTTACCGCAACTTGCGCATGATGATGGAACGCGACAGCCTGACCGGCCTGCTCGATCACGTGCATATCAAGGAGCGGCTGGACGTGGAGGTCGGGCGGGCATTGCGTCAGCATGCGTCACTGGTGTTCGCAATGCTGGATATCGATCATTTCAAGCAGATCAACGATCATCATGGACATGCCGCGGGTGACCGGGTGATCAAGAACCTGTCGCGCATGATGACACGGCGCCTGCGCAGTTCCGACATTACCGGGCGCTATGGTGGCGAGGAGTTCGCCGTAATCCTGCCCGATACCTCGATAACCGACGCCACGCGGTTGATGGATTCGCTGCGCGAACGGTTCTCCGACATGATACACGAGTCGGAAGGGCGGCGTTTCCGCGTGACGTTCAGCTGCGGGCTGGCGGCGTTTCCGGATTTCGATCATGTGCAGGGTCTGCTGGAAGCGGCCGACCGGGCGCTTTACCGGGCCAAGGCGGCAGGCCGCAATCGGATCGAGATCGCCACGCCTGACGATCAGGGTCAGGTATAGGCGCTGAGCCGGTTCCAGGCGTCCAGCGCGGCCACCTTGTAGGCCTCGGCCAGGGTCGGATAATTGAAGACGTTTTCCAGGAAGTAGTCCAGTGTGCCACCCAGCGTCAGTACCGCCTGGCCGATGTGGATCAACTCGGTGGCATGTTCACCCAGGATGTGAACACCGAGGATCTTGCGCGTGTCCGGGGCCACCAGCAGCTTCAGCAGCCCGCTGTCCAAGCCGATGATCTGTCCGCGCGCGGTCTCCCGCAGACGCGCGATGCCGGTCTCGTAGGGGATGTTCTTTTCGGTCAGCTCCTGTTCGTTCATGCCGATCATGCTGATCTCCGGTACCGCATAGATGCCGAACGGGAAGTGCTCGGGCGGGCTGGCATCACAAACGCCGAACGCATGACAGGCCACCAGCCGGCCCTGTTCCATCGAGGTCGAGGCCAGGCTGGGAAAGCCGATGACGTCCCCGGCCGCATAGATATGCGCCACACAGGTCTGGAAATGTTCATTGACCGGTATCCGCCGGCGCTCGTCGGGTTCGATGCCGGCCTTGTCCAGACCCAGGTCATAGGTCGATCCCATGCGTCCGGCGGCGAACAGGGCAACCTCGGTGACAATACGCTTGCCGCTGGCCAGCAACGTGACGACCTGGCCCTGTTCGTTTTTTTCCACGCTGGCCACCTTCTCACCCAGGCGGACCATGGTGCCGCGTTCACGCATGTAGTGCAGCAGTTCCTCGACCAGTTCATGGTCGAGAAAACCGAGCAGTTCCTTGCGTCCGTCGATCAGGGTGACCTTGGTATCCAGCGTGCCGAAGATGGACGCATATTCCACACCGATCACACCGGCACCGATGATGGCCATGGTGCGCGGGGTCTTCTTCAGTTTCAACAGCGCATCACTGTCGATAATGGTTTCATTGTCGAATGGTACGTCGTCCTTCTTTACCGGCCTGCTGCCAGTGGCGATGAGGATCTTTTCGGCCTGGTAACAGGTGATCTCGCCGTCATGGCTCTCGACCTGAATGGTGTGCGGGTCCCTGAACGAGCCGACACCGTAGATGACGTTGACGCCATTGCGTTGCAACTGGTCCTGGATGATGGATATTTCGTGCTGCAGGGTGATGTTCAGGCGCGTCATCAGGTCATCCATGGTCACGTGTTCCTTGAGCCGGTAGCCCTGACCATACAGTCCGCGCTGGTTCCAGCCCGACAGGTACAGGGCCGCCTCGCGCAGGGTCTTGCTCGGGATCGTGCCCGTGTGTACCGAAACGCCGCCAACTACCTGCTTGCGTTCGACGATGGCGACGCTCTTGCCCAGCTTGGCGGCCTGGATGGCCGCGCGCTGGCCCGCCGGGCCGCTGCCGATGACGAGAAAATCATAACGATGCATGTTCATCCTCCGGTTGATGAGACACTAATGAGCTTAGCGTCCGCTCACCGGATTTCTATAAAAATGATCGGGTCATTACCGCTGCCGGCAGGGAGGTTGAACCGTAACCGTTGAAAGGCTTACGGATTGGCGGGGCGTTGCCAGGTGCCGGACTTGCCGCCTGATTTCTTCAACAGGCGAATGTCGGTGAGCGTCATGCCACGATCGACGGCCTTGCACATGTCGTAGATGGTCAGCAGTGCGGTCTGTACCGCCTGCAGGGCCTCCATTTCGACACCGGTGCTGCCGGTGGTGCGTACCGTGGCGCGGCATTGCACCAGGTTTTGCACGGTATCGGGTTCGAGCTCGATGCCGACATGGGTCAGCGCCAGTGGATGGCACAGCGGAATCAGATCGGGTGTCTTCTTGGCCGCCATGATGCCGGCGATACGGGCCACGCCGAGCACGTCGCCCTTCTTGTGCCCGCCCTCGACGATCAGGCGCAGGGTTTCCGGCTGCATGCGGATGACGCCCTCGGCCACGGCCTCGCGGTGGGTGGCGGCCTTGTCGCCGACATCCACCATCCAGGCCTTGCCTTTCTCGTCGAAGTGGTTGAGTTCGGACATGGCGGGCGGGTTTCCTGGCTGATTTCCGGTATAATGCCATTATACGGCCATCCCGGCCGCACAACCAGCAAGGCAGAGCATGATCCAGGTACGTTATTTCGCCTCGTTGCGTGAACGCATCGGCCGCGACACCGACAGCGTGGAGGCCACACGGGTGCGCACCGTGGCCGATGTCTGGCAGGTGCTGCATCCGCAACAACCCATGCCGGCCAATACGCTGTGCGCGGTCAACATGGACTATGTGGATCCGTCCTCACCGGTCACCGATGGCGACGAGGTAGCCTTCTTTCCGCCGGTTACGGGTGGCTGATGAAGATCGACATCACAGACCGGCCCTTCGACCCCTGGCAATGCATTCAGACGCACCAGCGTGACGCGCTCGAGCCCGGCAGCCATGGCGCCATGACGGTATTCGTTGGCAGCATGCGTGATTTCAACGAGGGTGACGAGGTTCAGGCCATGGAACTGGAGCATTACCCGGGCATGACCGAAAGATTTCTGCAGCGCCTGGCCGATGAGGCCGGACAGCGCTGGTCTCTTCTCGACCTGCTCATCGTGCACCGTGTCGGATACCTGCAACCGGGAGATCCCATCGTGCTCGTCGCCGTCTGGTCGGCCCATCGCCTAGACGCCTATGAGGCGAACCGTTTCCTGATGGAGGCGCTCAAGTCCCGCGCGCCGTTCTGGAAGAAGGAACAGACGTCCTGCGGCCCGCGTTGGGTGGAGAAGAACACGCCAGGCTACGGGGCCTGAGGGTCCTTTTTCCGCTCCGCAACGGCTTTTTGCCAGCAAAAGGCTCAGGTTTTTGCTCGACAGGCCGATATAAAGGGTCTATAAGAAAAAAGCCAATAAAAATAAAGACCTCCCATCAGAGGTTTCATGAGGGGCGTGTCAAGTCATGCTGGAACTGATCGTGCTGGGTGTTTCCGCGGTGCTGCAATACATTGCCGCGTTTCTGGCCATTCGCCTGACCGGTAAACTGGGTGGGTTGCTGGTCTGGGGGTCGCTGGCGGCCGCCCTGTTGCTGATGGCCGTGCGCCGCACGCTGACACTGGCCAACAATGTCTCGCGTTATCCCGACATCACGCTGACCCTGTCCACCGAACTCGTGGTATTGCTCATTTCGGTGCTGATGCTGTTTGCGATCGGTGCGATCCACCCCATATTCCGCCGTTTCCGCGAGTCCAGGGAAGCCCTGATCGACAGCGAGCGGCGTTTCCGCGTGTTGTCCGACAACACTGCCAGCGCCACGTTCGTGTTCGACGAGTATTTCATCTACGCCAACCCGGCCGGTCTGGTCATGCTCGACTACCGGCTGGACGAACTGCGTCACAAGCGTTTCACGGACATCCTCGCCAGCGAGAGCAAACCGGCCTTCGACATCATGCTCGAACGTTTGCGGCGCGATCAGGGCAGTGTCCGTGAAGTGCTGCGTGTGCTTGACCGCCAGGGTGAACGCCACTGGCTGGACATCACCTGTAGCGTCATCAATTATGATGGCCATCGCGCGATTCTGGCCACGGCGCTGGATATCAGCGAGAGCCGCAAGGCGGAAGCCGCCCTGCGCCAGTCGGAAGAGCGTTTCAGCAAGGCCTTTCATGCCAGTCCGGTGATGATCAGTATCTTCAGGGTCAGTGACGGCATGTGTGTGGATGTGAACGACACCTTCCTCAAGCGTCTTGGCTACGCGCGCGACGAGGTGGTGGGGCGCAAACAGGCCGAGTCCGGCATCTGGTCATCCTGCGCCACCTGTCAGGACATGATGGGCATGCTCGATATCGTCGGCATGGGCGAGCAGATCGAAACGCAACTGACGACACAGGCGGGTGGTGAATTGCATGTCGTCGTTTCAGTCGAGCAGATCGAGCTCGACAATGAGCCCTGTGTGCTGGTTATGTGTCGCGACATCACCGAGGTGCGTCATGAGCAGAACGCCCGGATCGAACGCGAGCGCGGCCTGTTGCGCCAGCAACAGGCCCTGCTGGAGCTGTCTCACCAGTCGGTGGCCGGACGCCAGGACATGCAATCACTGCTCGAGCGCATCACCAAAAAGGCGGCCTGGACGCTCGATGTGGACCGGGTTGGTGTCTGGTTGTTCGATGAATCGGGCAGTCACCTGGTCAGCAAGGTCGTCTATGATCATCGAGAAGATGTGTTTCTCGTACCTGCCGAAGTGGCGTGTAACCGTCTTGGGGATTATTGCGAGCTGTTGTCCAGGCATCTGGTGCTGGCAGTCGAGGATGCCGCGCATGATCCGCGTATCGACGAAAAGGTGCGTGACGAATTGTTTGCCGATACCCGCGCCGTGATCGACGCCTCGGTACGCGTCAGCAACGAGCTGGTCGGGCGCCTGACATTCGAGCACGGTCGTCCGCGCCACTGGCCGGTGGAGGCGCAGAACTTTGCCGCCACGCTGGCGGAAATGGTGGCGCTTGCGGTGGACGAGCAGCGGCGCATCGATGCCGAACAGGCCCTGCACCGCGAGAAGGAGCTGGCCCAGACCACGGTGGACTCGATCGGCGACGGCGTCATCACTACCGATGTGCACGGGCATATCGAATTCATGAACCCGGTGGCCGAGGAACTGTGTGGATGGAAGGAAGCCGAAGCGCTGGGGCTGTCATTGATGCAGGTCGTCGATCTGATCGATGAGAAGACACGCCGGCCGGTCGATGATCCCATCGCCGAATGCATCGGGCAGAACCGCAATATCCGTCTGCAGGGTTCGCTGTTGCTGATCAACCATGCCCGTTCACAGGAGTTTGCCGTCGAGGTGTCTGTATCCCAGATCCGCGGGCCGGACGAATCCCTGGCCGGCCTGGTGCTGGTGTTTCACGATGTCACCGAATTGCGCGGCATGGCGCAGAAGATGTCCTACCAGGCACGTCACGATCTGCTTACCGGTCTGCTCAACCGGCGTGAGTTCGAACGCCGCCTGGAGGCGGCGTTGGCGAGTGCGCGCGATGAGGGACGGCGGCATGCGGTCTGTTATCTGGATCTCGACCAGTTCAAGGTGGTAAACGATACCTGCGGGCACGTGGCCGGCGACGAGATGCTGCGCCAGTTGGCGCAGAAACTGTCGGGCGTGGTACGCGACAGCGATACCCTGGCGCGGCTGGGCGGAGACGAGTTCGGTATCCTGCTGGACAGCTGCCCGATCGACCGCGCGCGCGAGATCTGTCAGCAGTTACTCGATCTGGTGCGCGAGTTCCGCTTCGCATGGAAGGACAAGCTGTTCGAGATTGGCGTCAGTATCGGCCTGGTGCCGGTCAGCGCCGACAGCGGCAACCTGACCGATGTGCTCAGCGCCGCCGATTCAGCCTGCTATGTGGCCAAGGATCATGGCCGCAACCGCATCCATATCTATCAGCCCGACGACAAGGCGTTGGCACGCCACCATGGTGACATGCTGTGGATGCAGCGTATCCAGCAGGCGCTCAATGAAGACCGTTTCGAATTGCATCTGCAATTGATTCAACCCTTGTCGCACCATGAACGGCAATCCTGGCATGGCGAGTTCCTGCTGCGCATGCTCGATGAGCAGGGCAAGCTGGTCGGTCCCGGCTTCTTCATGTCGGCGGCCGAGCGCTATCATCTGATGCCGAGTCTAGACCGCTGGGTGGTGCGCAAGGCCTTCGAATACATTGGCCAGATACGCAATGTGTCTGATATCAGGGAATTCTCCATCAACCTGTCGGGACAGTCGCTCAACGACGAGAAGCTGATGAAGTTCATCATCGAGCTGTTCGACGAAATGCGGGTGTCCCCCGAGGAAATCTGTTTCGAGATCACCGAGACCGCGGTGATCAGCAACATGGCGCATGCGACCATCTTCATCGAGGTGTTGCGTGGCATGGGCTGCCGCTTCGCGCTGGATGACTTTGGCAGCGGCTTGAGTTCGTTCGCCTACCTCAAGAGCCTGCCGGTAGATTACCTGAAGATCGACGGCCGTTTCGTACAGGACATGATCAACGACGAGATCGACCATGCGATGGTCGATTCGATCAACCACATCGGTCATGTCATGGGGATACGCACCATTGCCGAATTCGTCGAGAACGAGGCAACCCTGGAACGCCTGCGCGCATTGGGCGTGGACTATGCCCAGGGTTATGTGGTTGCCCGCCCGGTGCCGGTCAGCGAGTTGCCGCCGGTACCGTGTGCAGCTCGAATGTAAGGTTGTCCAGTTCGGCCATCAGCCAGGTCGGCTCGGCGCCTACACCCCCGGTAGAGCCCGGGTTGGCGTAGATCGTCTTGCCGCCGCGGACGTTCTCGATCTCTTCCACCGCGTGCCGGTGGTCATGACCGCAACAGACGATGTCCCAGTCGCCCGTGAGCGCCATCGCGCGCGCGTAGTGCGGATAGTGGACCATGAAGATGCGCCGCCCACCCAGTTCGATACCGGCATCCTGTCCGTGATAGACGATCTGGTTGCCCTCGCGCTGGCTGAGGTGGATCAGGGAGACCAGGTCACCGGTGTTGTTGCCGTGGATGACATGGAACGGCACATTGATGTCCTGCACCACGCTCAATGTACTGGGCGCCACCACATCTCCGCAATGCAGGATCGCCTCGGCACCCAGTCGTACGGCGTCGATGGCCGCGGCCCTGAGCAGCGCGCGGTTGTCGTGGGTATCCGAGACAATGGCGATCTTCATGGGATACGCTCGTCAGAAGCAGGGCTTCTCGGGCGCATTCTGGAAGCGCTCGATACTGTCAAGGATCTCCTGGCGCGCGGCCTCGGCGTCGTCCCAGCCCTCGGTTCTGACCCACTTGTTGGGTTCAAGATCCTTGTAGTGCTCGAAGAAGTGCGCGATCTGGTCGAGCAGCATGGCCGGCATGTCGCCGGGCTCGCGTGCATGACGGTACAGCGTGCACAGCTTGTCGATCGGCACCGCGAGGATCTTCGAATCCGGGCCGGCCTCATCGGTCATGCGCAACATGCCGACCGGCCGGCAGCGGATCACCGAACCGCTGATCAGCGGCACCGGCGTGGCCACCAGCACATCGACCGGGTCGCCATCCTCGGACAGCGTGTGAGGGATATAACCGTAGTTGCACGGATAGTGCATGGCGGTGTTCATGAAGCGATCGACGAACATCGCCCCGGTTTCCTTGTCCACCTCGTATTTCACCGGGTCGCTGTGCGAGGGGATCTCGATGATGACATTGATGTCGTTGGGTACGTCTTTGCCGCTGGAGACTCTGTCAAGGTTCATGGCTCATCCCGTGATGGAAAGACAGCGGGCCGGTGGATACCGGCCCGCAGTGTTCAGGAAGGCGCCATTCTAGCCCAAAATCCCGGCCCCGTCACCGGGGGGGCGTGGGGGATCACGGCCGGTTTACAGCAGCGGCACGATGAGCAGGGCGACGATGTTGATGATCTTGATCAGCGGGTTGACGGCCGGGCCGGCGGTGTCCTTGTAAGGATCGCCCACGGTGTCGCCGGTCACGGCCGCCTTGTGCGCCTCGGAACCCTTGCCGCCGTGGTGGCCGTCCTCGATGTATTTCTTGGCATTGTCCCAGGCCCCGCCGCCGGTGGTCATCGAGATCGCCACGAACAGGCCGGTGACGATGGAGCCGAGCAGCACGCCACCAAGCGCCTGCGGCCCGAGCAGCAGGCCGACCAGGATCGGGATCAGCACCGGCAGCAGTGACGGCACGACCATCTCGCGGATGGCGTCTTTGGTCAGCATGTCCACCGCGCGCGAGTAGTCGGGCTTGGCGGTGCCTTCCATGATGCCGGGTATCTCGCGGAACTGGCGGCGTACCTCGCGCACGATGGCGCCGGCCGCGCGGCCCACGGCCTCCATGGCCAGGGATCCGAACAGGTAGGGCACCAGGCCGCCGATGAACAGGCCGATGATAACCATGTGGTTGGACAGGTCGAAGGTGATGTTCTTGTGCCCGGCGACGCTCAGCGCATGGGTGTAGTCGGCGAACAGCACCAGTGCCGCGAGACCGGCCGAGCCGATCGCATAGCCCTTGGTCACGGCCTTGGTGGTGTTGCCCACCGCGTCCAGCGGGTCGGTGATGTTGCGCACCGATTCGGGCAGTTCGGCCATTTCTGCAATGCCGCCGGCGTTGTCGGTGACCGGGCCATAGGCATCCAGCGCCACGATGATGCCGGTCATCGACAGCATGGCCGTGGCGGCGATCGCAATACCGTACAGGCCTGCGAAATGATAGGCGCCCCAGATGCTCAGGCAGATCACCAGTACCGGCAGCGCGGTGGATTTCATCGACACGCCCAGGCCGGCGATGACGTTGGTGCCATGACCGGTCTCGGAGGCCTCTGCAATGTGGCGCACCGGCTTGAACTCGGTAGCGGTGTAGTACTCGGTGATCCAGACCATGGCCGCGGTCAGGCCCAGCCCGATCAGCGCGCTGTAGTAGAGATCCAGGCTGGAGACCGTCTTGCCGTCGATTGCCACACCGTCGCCCATCAGCCAGGTGGTGATCGGATAGAAGGCCGCGGCAGCCAGAATGCCGGCCACGATCAGGCCGCGGTACAGCGCGTTCATGATCTTGCCGCCTTCGCGCGCCTTGACGAAGAACGTGCCGATGATGGAGGCGACGATGGAAGCGCCACCGATGACCAGCGGATAGACCACGGCGTTGGCGTTGCCGGTGATCAGGATATGCCCGAGCAGCATGGTGGCGACGATGGTGACCGCATAGGTCTCGAACAGGTCGGCCGCCATGCCGGCGCAGTCGCCCACGTTGTCGCCCACGTTATCGGCGATCACCGCCGGGTTGCGCGGGTCGTCTTCCGGGATGCCGGCCTCGACCTTGCCGACCAGATCGGCGCCCACGTCTGCGCCCTTGGTGAAGATGCCGCCGCCCAGGCGTGCGAAGATGGAGATCAGCGAACCGCCGAAGGCCAGCCCGACCAGCGGTGACAGGTCGGTTTCCTTGCCGGTGGGCGCCATGTAGTGGAGGATGGCGTAGTAGCCGGCAACGCCCAGCAGACCCAGGCCGACCACCAGCAAGCCGGTGATCGCGCCACTGCGGAAGGCCACCCCCAGCGCCTCGTTGATGCCCTTGGTCGCGGCCTGCGTGGTGCGTACATTGGCGCGCACCGAGATGTTCATGCCGATGTAACCGGCGGCTGCCGAACACAATGCGCCGATGGCGAAGCCGATCGCGGTCAGCGCGCCGAGTTTCTCGACCGACCAGATGGCCACGAACAGCACCGCGCCGACGAGCGCGATGGTGGTGTACTGGCGGTTCAGGTAGGCCGCGGCACCGGTCTGGATCGCCGATGCGATCTCCTGCATGCGCTCGTTGCCGGCGGGTTTCTTCAGCACCCAGCGTACCGAGAAAATGCCGTAGATCAGCGCCAGTATCGCGCATCCAAGAGAAATGGTCAGACCGTTCATAAGCTACTCCTCCGTGTGAAACGGGTGTTGGAAGCGCCGATCGACTCATGTGTGGTTGCCGGGTGGTCCAAAAGGCCGGCTTCTGTAATGTGACCTGTTACAGTCCGGTCGTTTTTCCCGCCCGTCATCCCATACGGAATCGAGCTGCGTTTCTTGTTGTTGTGCGCCGGTGCCGCCGGCGTTGTCTTATTATTCGAACGAGGTTCCCGGGGTCAAGCCGAAAACCTGTTCCAGATCAAACTCCACGATCATTTTATCGACCACCGCCTGGCCGTGCTCGCGTTGCACCTCGGCCAGGATCAGTCTGACGGCGTTGCGGTTGTAGCCGCCGCCGAGGCTGACCTGTACGGCGATCAGTTCGCGTGCCCTGTCGATCGTCATGTTGCGTTTCCCAAACGCACACAGCCCGGTATCGGCCGGGCTGTGTGATGTCGTGTCAGATGCTGAACTTCTTCAATTTCTTCTTCACCGCGACGTTCTTGAGCCGCACGTACTTCGGCAACCCGTTGCGATAGGGCGGATAGTCCTCGCCCTTGATCAGCGGCTCGAGATAGTTGCGGCATTTCTGGGTGATGCCGAAACCGTCGCGGGTGATGAAATTCTTGGGCATCATCTTCTCGACATTGGCCACTTTTGAAAGCGGCGCCATGCCCACCTTCCACTTGAACGGCTTGTCGGAGATGCGTTCGACCGTGGGCATGATGGAATTGTGCCCCTTGAGCGCGAACTCGACCGCGGCCTTGCCCATCGCATAGGCCATGTTGACGTCGGTTTTCGACGCGATGTGGCGCGCGGCGCGCTGCAGGTAGTCGGCCACGGCCCAGTGGTTCTTCAGGCCCAGTTCGCGCTGCACCATGCCGGCGATGACGGTGGCCGCGCCACCGAGCTGGGCATGGCCGAACGCATCCTTGAGGCCGGTGTCAGCGAGAAACTTGCCGTTCGGCCAGCGCACGCCCTCGGACACGACCACGGTGCAGTAGCCGTGGCGCTTGACTGTGGCCTCGACCTTGGCAAGGAATTTCTTCTGGTCGAACTGCACTTCCGGAAACAGGATCACGATCGGGATCGGCGTGTCCTCGGTCGAGGCCAGGCCGCCGGCGGCGGCGATCCAGCCGGCGTGCCGGCCCATGACCTCGACGATGAAGACCTTGGTCGAGGTCTTGGCCATGGACGCCACGTCGAAGCTGGCCTCGCGGGTCGAAACCGCGATGTACTTGGCCACCGAACCGAAGCCCGGACAGTTGTCGGTGATCGGGAGGTCGTTATCCACGGTCTTGGGTACATGGATGGCCTGTACCGGGTAACCCATCTTTTCAGACAGTTGCGAGACCTTGTAGCAGGTGTCGGCCGAATCGCCGCCGCCGTTGTAGAAGAAGTAACCGATATTGTGCGCCTCGAATACCTCGATCAGGCGTTCGTACTCGCGCTTGTTGGCCTCCAGGCTCTTGAGCTTGAAGCGGCACGAGCCGAAGGCGCCGGACGGCGTGTGGCGCAATGCCTTGATCGCGGCGGCCGATTCCTTGCTGGTGTCGATCAGGTCCTCGGTCAGAGCGCCAATGATGCCATTGCGCCCGGCAAAGACCTTGCCGATCTTGTTCTTGTGCTTGCGCGCGGTTTCGATCACACCGCAGGCGGAGGCGTTGATGACGGCGGTCACACCGCCGGACTGGGCATAGAAGGCGTTTTTCGGAGCGGCTTTCTTGGTGGCCATGTGCTTTCCTCTCTCTGGTATCTTGGGAGTTCCTGGTTGTCTATGCATCCCCGGTCTCAGACCGTCTTTCGCGTTCGTAGTCGGCCTGGGCCTGGAGCAGGGAAACGGTACATTCGGCCAGGTCGTCGTATTCCTCGACACCGGTGCCGAACTGCTGGTGAATACGGTAGAAGAACTGGCAGCGATAGCGGCGGTCGCCGGTCTTGCAGATGACGAAGTGGCAGTCCTGATCTTCCCAGTACACCACCGGGCACAATGTGACCTCGCGGTCGGTCGGATGGAGGCGTATTTCGCTCTCTGCCAGTTCGATCTGGCGCGGCTCGCCGTAGCGTTCTTTCAGCGTCGTCTCGATGGTCCAGATTTCGCTGTCGGAAAAATCGTCGATCTTGTGCATAATGCTTCCGGTTCCGTTGGTGGTTGCACCGGTGCCATGCGCGGGGCTGACAGCATAGCGCAAACCGCGGGCGCCTGCATGACGTTACATTGACTTGCACGCGCCGAAAAGGGTAGCTTAATTGCTGAACCGCCGACAGGGCTATGCAAAAAAATGTATATGCCCATGAAATTTGCTGTTCATTGAGAAGGGTATTGGACATGCGCCGGCACGCAACCGCAGGGTTGGGTGGTTCGTGGCCTGGTGTCAGGCAGGGAAATACAATAAAACCGCCTTCAGTTCAATGGGTTGCTGTATGTTGTTCACGATTGCGTCTGGCCGGATACAAGGGAGTTTGGAGGTATGAGAATCGTATTGATCGGCCCGCCCGGTTGCGATGACTCGTCATGGGCCGACAGGTTGGCCGAAAGGTTCCGGTCGCTGTCGATCTCGGTGCCCGATCTCGTGCGCGAGGCCATCGCCGCCGGTACGCCGGCAGGTGAGCAGGCACGCGAGGAGCAGCACGGCAGTGGCAGTGTCAGTGACGAGACCATGGTCGATATCCTGCTCGAACGTATCGAGCGGACAGATGCCGGCAACGGTTTCATCCTGCATTCGTGGCCGCGCACGCTGAAACAGGCCGAGCTGCTCGACCACGGCCTGCACAAGGCCGGCAAGCCGCTGCACGGCGTGATTCAGCTGGAGGTCGATCTCGACATCATGCTGCAACGCGTCACCGGGCGCCGCGTGTGTACGAGCTGCGGTTATGTGCACAATGTGTTCACCAATCCGCCCAGCATGGATGGCCAGTGCGACATGTGCGGTGGCAATCTCAGGCATCGCGCCGACGATCGTGAAGAAACCTTCGAGACCCGCATGCGGTTCTTTGAACAGAACACCATTCCGGTCATCGAATACTACCGTCAGACCGAGCGTCTGCAGCGCGTGCATGTGGTCGGCGATCCCGATCACGTGTTCGGGATCATCGCCGGTATCGCCAGCGACATGGCCAGTCAGGAACCAAAGGTCGTCGTCACCCAGGTCGAGCCCAAGGTGACCATGCGCGAACTCGAGGCCAAGGTGTTTGGTGGTCTCGGGCTGGATGATACGGTGCCCGTTGACGACGCCGATGTCCTTGATGCCGGTGACGAGGACATCCTGCCACCGCCCGCCGAGGAAGCCGTTACCCCGGCGGCAAGCGAAAAACCGGCAACCGCGGCCCGGCAAAGGACCGCCAGGAAGGCCACGGCGAAAAAGACCGCGGCCGCGAAGAAGGCGGTCAAAAAGACCACCACAAACAGGAAGCCTGCATCACCGGCCACGAAGAAAAAGGCCGCTGCAGGCAAAAAGAAGACAGCCGGCAAAAAGAAGACAACCGGCAGGGCCACGAAAAAAACGGCCAAAAAGACGGCTGTGAAAAAGACAGCCAAAAAGACGGCCGTGAAAAAGACAGCGGCGAAAAAGAAGCGCCCGGTCGGCAAAAAGTCCGCAAAGAAGACGGTGACAAGGAAAGCGGCAGCCAAAAAGGTTGTCAAAAAAGCCGCCGCCAAAAAAACAGCCGTAAAAAAGAAAAAGGCCGCGAAGAAGACCGCCAAAAAACAGGCCGGCAGGAAAAAGGCCGCTACCAGAAAGAAACGCTGACGGTGTTCACAAATCGGGCGCCGCAGTCACAATCGGCCTTTGTCAGACACCCCGGATAGCGGTTATATTGTCCCGGCATGGAATAAACCCTGTGGCTGCTGCGTCACCACAAGCATGGCCGGGAAAACCAGGCCGCTCCGGTCATCCGTTGTCGGAGATGCATCTACAAAACAAATCGAGAGGAGTACTGTCAATGATATCAACGAAGAAATTTTCGCTCATGGCCATCGTCCTGACGGCCGCCCTGGCGCTCACGGGTTGCAACCAGCAGGCCACCAAGAAGTCCGGTGGTGACGATTTCGGTCCCAAGCACAAGGTCGTGATCCAGGTCAGCACCCGTGACCCCCTGACCCAGAAGATCGCCCTCAACAATGCCGCCAACCTGCTCAAGCACTACGGCCCCGACAACGTCAAGATCGAGATCGTCGCCTACGGTCCGGGCCTGAGCCTGCTCACCAAGAAGAGCAAGAACAGCCTGCGCGTACAGAGCCTGGCCATGTCCGACATCCGCTTCAGCGCCTGCCGCAACACCATGAAGAAGATCATGCGCAAGAAAGGCAAGATGCCCAAACTGACCCAGGGTGTGAAGATCGTCCCGGCCGGCGTGGCGCGGATTATGGAGTTGCAGGAGAAGGGTTACGCCTACGTCCGTCCCTGACCCGTACGGACGGCGTCTGCACATAATCCCAAACGGGGCCTTCGGGCCCCGTTTTTCGTTTGCGGCATTGATTTCGTATTCAGGGTATTCGCATAGAACCCCTTCGGGGTTCATCATGCGCGCCTTACCCTGCGGGTCAAGGCGTCCGCTTTCCTCGCCGGCCTGCGCCTTGCATCCATCCGCCCGTACGGATCAGGGTGTGATACGGACGGCGTCTGCACATAATCCCAAACGGGGCCTTCGGGCCCCGTTTTCTTTTGCCGGCAAGGGCCGGCCACTTTGCGCTTTTGTCTTTCTCCTTTTCTTTTCTCCTGCCGGTTGAAATTTCTCTTTTTGTTCTCTAAACTTTCGGAAATGGGAGAACATTTAGAGAACATACTGTTGTCACCCCGTCAGCGCGATGCGTGGCGTTTCATTCGCGACTACATCGCCACGCACGGCCACGGGCCGTCGCTGGCCGAGATCGCCGACGGCCTGGGCATCCGCTCGCGCGGGGTCGTGCACCGCCATGTGCGCGCGCTGGCCGATACCGGGTTGATCGAGCATCTGCCGGGGCGGCACCGGGGCATCCGCTTGTCCGGGGAAGGGGACGAGACAGGCACCCGTCGTGCGGTGTTGCCGCTGCTGGGACGTATCGCCGCCGGTGCGCCGATCGAGGCCATCCCGGATCAGCAGCAGGTCGATCTTGCCGAGTTCTTCATGGGGCCGAACCGCTTCGTGCTCCGGGTTCAGGGCGAGTCGATGATCGAGGCCGGTATCCTGCCCGACGACATGGTCGTGGTCGAGCGCCGCGAGACGGCGCGTGATGGCGACATTGTCGTGGCCCTGATCGATGGCCAGGAGGCCACGCTCAAGCGCCTGCAGCACAACCCCGACGGCAGCGTGACACTGTTCCCGGCCAACTGCCATATGGCGCCGATGATCTACCCGGCCGAGCGGGTGCAGATACAGGGCGTGGTGGTTGGCCAGATGCGAAGTTACTGACAAGGCGACTGAACCACGGAGATGGGGGGATATGGGGGAGCGAAAGATCATGCATGGTGGTTCGGAGCTGATCTGACAGCGCCTGTTTCAGACCTGGCAGGTCAGCGTATTGGCCCTGTTTTCGAACCGGGCCTCATGCCTGCCCTGTCAGATCAGGACTGAACTGGTACGCCTCAGCCGGTTCAATATTCAGGCTGGTTCTGTGTTCCTGGTGGTTACTGAATCATGATGCAGCTATGCCCGGTTTACTGGCCGCGCGCCATCATACACGTTGACATGAACGCCTTTTTCGCGTCCATCGAGCAGCGCGACTTTCCCGAGTTGCGCGGCCGCCCGGTGGTGATCACCAACGGTGAGCAGGGAACCTGCATCATCACCTGTTCGTACGAGGCGCGGGCGTTTGGTATTCACACCGGCATGCGCCTGCGCGAGGCGCGCCGGCGCTGTCATGACCTGGTGCGGCGCCCGGCACGCCCGGCTGTCTATGCGCGGGTATCGACCGCGATCATGCGCGCGCTCGAGTGCGTCAGCCCCGATATCGAGGTGTTTTCGGTGGATGAGGCCTTTCTCGATGTGACCCGTTGCCAGCGCCTGCATGGTACCCCGTTGCGCATGGCGCGCATGGTCAAGCGGCAGGTGTATGAGGCGTCGGGGCTGCTGTGTTCGGTGGGCGTGAGCGGCGACAAGACCACGGCCAAGTTTGCCGCCAAGCTGGAGAAGCCCGATGGTCTGACGGTGATTCCGCCGTGGGAGGCGCGCGAGCGACTTGCCGGTGAGCCGGTCACGGCGCTGTGCGGTATTGCCGATGGCATCGCCGCCTTTCTGGCCGAGCACGGGGTGCGCCGCTGTGGCGAGGTCGGCCGCCTGCCGGTGAGTGTGCTGGCGCGGCGTTTCGGCAACCTGGGACGGCGCATCTGGCTGATGTGTCAGGGCGAGGACCCCGAGGGGCTGCATCCGCAGGCGCCGCCACCGAAATCGGTCGGCCACGGCAAGGTGACGCCGCCGGATACGCGCGACCGCAGGCTGATCCTGGCCTGGTTGCGGCACATGAGCGAGAAGGTCGGCGCGCGTCTGCGCCGTCACGGGCTCGCGGCGCAGGTGTTTCATGTCGGCGTCAGGACCAGCGCGGGCTGGATCGCCCGCAAGGCGCGCCTGCCCGTGCCCGGCAACCATGGTGGCGATATCTACCGGCTGGCACGAGGCGTGCTGGACGCGCTGTGGCGGGGCGAGGGCATTGGCCAGGTCCAGGTCACGGCGCTGGATCCACGGCCGGTGGCGCAACAGTGCGAGCTGTTCGGTGCCGGCGGCACGGCGGGCGAGGTGGATGCCGCGATGGATCGTGTCAATCGCCGCTTTGGTGACCTGACCCTGGCGCCGGCGCGATTGCTGCAACGTTCTTGCATGCCGGACGTTATCGCGCCGGCCTGGAAACCCGATGGCCTGAGGCAAACGATCGATGAGAGATAGCGCATACCGGTTGTTTTGCGGCGCATTGGACGCCGGTGGTGTTTGCCGCCCGCTATCCGGTTCGCCGGGCGGCGGGCCGGTTGCCGTGTTCGGCACGTTCGCAGGAACCTTGCCGTGTGCGGTGGCGTGACCTATGAGCACAACGGCGAGGTCGTGCGGGTCTATTTTCCCAACCCGTACGCCAAACTGCCGGTACGGCGGCGCGCTGGCGGCAGCAGCCTGTTGAGCTGGGGGCGCCGCAAGGGCGAGCCCGGACGCCTGCCGCTGGGCGGCTGGGCGCGGCTCGAATCCATCCATGCCGGGCGCTGGGACCGCTGGCAACCACAGCCGGTGCGGTTGTGTGTCAGCAGTTTCATGGAAAAGGACATTCATGGCGTCAGCCACTGGTTCGATCTGACGCGTGGTCAGTGGATACAGGGGCTGGTGGCGCGCGAGGGTGACGAGATGCGGGTCTATGTGGTCACCATCGTGCCCGAGATGGACGATGCCATTCATGAACGCTGGCCGCGCATCGTGACGGTATGAGTGCAGGGACAAGAGGCAGGATACAAGAGGGGCGCCGCGATGCGGCAACGTTTTTGTCTTTCCGCCCGAGTCTTTTATCTTGTCACCGCTTTTCAATGTTTCCGGTTGTAGCTGAACCATGACAGCAGACGCACCATCTGGCGCGAAAGCCATTCGTGCAGGCGGTCACGCCACGGGCGGCGCAGCCACTGTTCGAGCAGGATCTCCTGGCTGTGGGCCAGGTCCTGTTCGAACTGCGCTGTGGCGGCAGCCAGTGTGGACGGGCAACGGATCTCCTGGTTGGCGTCCAGGTTCCAGCGCAGGTTCCAGCGGTCGGCATTGCTGGAGCCAACGCTGAGCCAGTCGTCGCAGATCAGTTGTTTGGTATGAATGAAACGCGGCTGGTATTCGAAGATGCGCACGCCGTGTTGCAGCAGCGCCGTGTAGTAGTGGCGTCCGGCGTGGCGGGTCCATGGATGATCGCTGTGCGGGCCGGGCAGCAGGATGCGCACATCCACACCGTGGTCGGCACGGCGTTTGAGGCTGCGCAGGAACTTGCGCGAGACGACGAAATACGGTGTGGTCAGCCAGACACGCCGGCTTGCGCGGCGTGTGTGCTGGATGAAGGAACGCATGACCTCCGAATGCGTGGGCGAATGGCTGTCGGTGACACGTCCGAGGCAGCCGTCGGGCAGTTGCGGCGGCTGTGTTACGGGTGGCAACGGGGTACTGGCGTAACGCCGCCAGCTGTCATGGAACAGACGTTGCCAGTCGCCGCAGCAAGGGCCCTCGATACGCGTCATGGTGTCATGCCAGTGGTGCCGGCCATGGCTGCGTGGGTCGAATTCATCGCAGATCCCGCTGCCACCGGTCCAGCATGTGCGGCCGTCGATGATGAGAATCTTGCGGTGCGTGCGGCGCAAATTGTGCATCAGCTGGCCACGCCGGAGCGGGTTGAAGAGGCACAGGTGAATACCGGCGCGCAACAGGCGCTGGCGGTCGCTCCGGTTGAGGTGCTTGCTGCCGTAGTCGTCGAGCAGCAGATAGACGAGTACGTTGCGTTCGCGTGCATCGACCAGCGCATCGATGAAACGGGTGGCGACATCGCCGGACTCGAACAGGTACATCTCGAACAGGATGTGATCGCGCGCCGCGGCGATATCGTCGAGCATGGCGGGAAAATAGTTACCGCCATCGACCATGAAGCGGTAATGGTTGCCATGCCGCCATGGAAAACGGTAGCGGCGGCCAGGCAGGGGAGCGGAGTTCTGTTTGCCGTCTGATGGAGCGTCGTGGTTCAGTGTTGGTTGCTCCCGTCGTCCTGGCGATGCTGTTTCTGCCATTGGCGATAGCATTCGAGACCACAGAAATAGACGATGTAATCGTCGGTTTCTGCCTTGTGGGCATCACCCAGGGGTACCTCGGTCAGACAGATCTCGCAGGCGACCTGTTCAGGCGTTTTGCGCTGTTCTGTCATGCCAGCCTCCTCGTTACAACGTGCTTTCCACTAGTATAGCGTTGCGTCAGGTCCGTTTGTGTCTGCAAAGACCGGCCAGGCGCCACAACAGGTAGAGCGCCAGTCCCCACAGCAGGCTGTTGAGCACGAATACCAGTTTGCCGTAACGCCGCCATTGCACAGGATCGGCGATCATCCGGTCGATGAGGCTGAGCGGGAAGGACAGCAGTGCGGCGGCGCCACGCAGCAGGGAGGATTCGGTGCGTTCGAGACGCCGTTCACGCAGTTGCTGCTGCAGGCGTTTGCCGAGCGCGGCGTCGATGGACCAGCTTGCGGCCATGTGCAGCAGCGCCAGGGAGAGGATGATGATCAGCGCACGGAATGACCAGATCGTGTGCGGTACCGGCGCATCGGTCATGAAACGGCGGGCAGCAGTGGGGGCTGGTCGGTGTGGAAGAACCAGCGGTCGAGCACGAAGCGGCGCGCAAACCATTTCGAGCGCATCAGCCGGCGTCCGGCCATGAGCTTGAACCATTCCGGCAGTTGCAGGCTGTGGCTCTGGTCACGCTTGCCGAACCGCTGTATCAGGCGTTCTTCATATGCCGACAGCGTGGCGGCGCGGTAGTCGCCATCGGCTGCGGCGATCACATCGGAGGCCATCAACGCCGATTCGATGGCCGGGCGAATGCCCTCGCCACTCTGGGTATAGGCCAGCCCGGCGGCATCGCCGATCAGCAGCACGCCATCGTCTATGATCCGGCGCGGGGTGTCGCCGTAGAGCAGGTAGGCGTGGCCCTGCATGCGCGGCAGGTCGGCCGGGATTCGGCAGCGCCGCTGCAGGAATTCGACAAACGCCTGCACATGGGCGCCGAGTTTGCCGTTCTCGTCCTGGCGTCCCAGGCCGATGTTGAGATACTCGCCCTTGCGGAATATCCAGCCATAGCCCTTGAGATCCTCGCAGAAGAACAGCTCCGGGGTGTCGGCGCGTACCGGGCAGTCGCGCGCCTGTTCCGGTGTCATGCGGAATTCGATCTCCTGCGCCCTGACCGCCGCTTCGCCACTGCCGGGGCGGGCGCCGAGCAGGCGCGCCACGGGACAGAAGTGTCCGCCGGCGCCGACCAGCATCCGCGCCCGGATGTCGTTGTTGACCAGCCAGCCGTCGCCGTCGCGCTCGCATGACGACAGTCCCTGACCCAGGCGCAGGCGCGCACCGCTGCGGCGCAGCAGGTAGTCGTCGAATTCGCGCCGCAGGATGCCATAGCTGACCGGCTCGCCATAGGCGGTTTCGACCTCCGGCTGGCCGATGATCCCGGTGCGGAAACCCGACAGGGGCTGGATGGTCAGCCCCTCGCGCGCATAGTCGTCGGCCTCGATGGCCAGGGACTCGAGCACCGCGGGGGTGATCCAGCCGGCGCAGACCTTGGCGCGCGGGAAGTCCTGGCGGTCGAGGATCATCACGTCCAGGCCCTGCTTGCGCAGCTGCCAGGCGCAGGTCGAACCCGCCGGGCCGCCACCGACGACGAGGACGTCGCAGTTGTCGGTCGTCCCTTCCATCATTCGGGCCTGTGCAGGTCGTCCCGGTACAGGTGGCTGCGCGACCAGGGCAGGTGATTGCTGCGTTCACGGTTGAACGTGACCTGGAAGAGCTGCAACTGGCCGGTCGTGAACGCGGCGATGGAACCCACCAGGTACAGCCGCCAGGCGCGCACGAAATGTTCGTCGAACATCTCGCGCACCTTGTCCACGTTTTCTTCATAACGCTGATGCCAGTCGCTCAGCGTGCGCGCATAGTGAAGACGCAGGTTTTCGACATCGTTGATGGCGAAATGCCATGGTTCGAAGATCCGGGTCATCTCCTGCAGGCTGGGCGGACGCGCGCCGGGGAAGATGTGTTTTTCTATCCAGGCGTTCATCGGCGCCGGATAGTTGCGGCCGATGGTGTGGATCAGGCCACGTCCGTCGGCTTTCAGGCAGCGGTCGATGACACGTCCCAGTTCATGGTAGTTCTCCGGTCCCACGTGTTCGAGCATGCCGACAGAGACGAAGGCGTCATACTGGCCATCGATGTTTCGGTAATCGTCCTCGACGTATTCGACGAGATCCGCCAGCCCCTCTTCCTCGGCTTTCTGCCGGGCAAAGGCGATCTGTTCCTTCGAGATGTTGTAGGCGCGAACATGCACCCCATAGTGGCGCGCCATGTGCCGTGCCAGGCCGCCCCAGCCACAGCCAGCCTCGACCACGGTCTCTCCGGGTTGCAGTTGCAGCTTGCGGCACACATGATCGAGTTTGGCGCGCTGGGCCTGTTCCAGCGTCATGTCGTCGCGTGGATAATAGGCGCAGGTGTATTGCATGGCCTCGCGATCCAGCCACAGGCGGTAGAAATCGTTGCCGATGTCGTAGTGGTGACTGATGTTGCGGCGCGCGCCCCGCTTGCTGGTTGAACGCCGGCGGCTGATCAGCGCATAGGCCAGTTTTTGCATCAGCCCGCCGCTGGCGGCATGGCGGGTATAGACGGTTTCGAGAAAACCGAGCAGGTCGCCCTCGACCTCGAGCTCGGCACTGCTGTAGGCCTCGCCAAAGTACAAGTCGGGGTGATAGATCAAGCGCAGCAGTGTGGCGCGATTGTGGATGCGCAGGGTATAACGGTACTCGCCGCCCCTGGGCAGGCATTCACTGCCGTCCCACAATACGATGCGCACCGGCATGTCGCCGCAGCTGCGCAACAGACGCTCGGTCAGCCAGTGCGCCAGTCCGCCTGCGCGACCCATGCTGCGATGTGGTGTCAGGCCGCGTTCGACAACGGGTGTGGATTCGTTGGCAGTTTCTTGTTCCGTCCTCATGGCGAATTCCTTGCTTGGCTGCGGATGGCTGAATACCCAAGATAAACAGACCCCGGCGAGAGGGTCAAGCCTCGGTCACATATATAAGAATCGACTGAAATGCTTTTCAAGGCCAGTGGACGGGAGTGAGGCGCTACACTCGCGGGTGCAATATTCTGGACGATACGGTATCGTGCCCGCGTATTGGCAACAGCGACAGGACGACCCGCTTGCACATCCATATTCTTGGCATTTGCGGCACCTTCATGGGCGGTATCGCGCTATTGGCGCGCGCGGCAGGGCACACGGTGACCGGTTCCGATGCCAACGTCTATCCCCCCATGAGCGAACAGCTCGAGGCGCAGGGCATCCGTCTGCATGAGGGTTACGATCCGGCCTGCCTGGACCCGGCCCCGGACCTGGTGGTGATCGGCAACGCCCTGTCGCGCGGCAACCCTGCCGTCGAATACGTGCTCGATCGCGGGCTGCCTTATACCTCCGGGCCGCAATGGCTGGCCGAGCACATCCTGCGCGATCGCTGGGTGCTGGCCGTGGCCGGCACCCACGGCAAGACCACCACGTCGGGCATGCTGGCCTGGATTCTGGAATCCGCCGGGCTGGCGCCAGGCTTTCTGATCGGCGGCGTAGCGGAGAACTTCGGTGTCTCGGCGCGCATGGGCGAGGCGCCGTTCTTCGTCGTCGAGGCCGACGAGTACGATACCGCGTTTTTCGACAAGCGCTCCAAGTTCGTTCATTACCGTCCACGCACGCTGGTGATGAACAACCTCGAATTCGACCATGCCGACATCTTTGACGACCTGGCCGCGATCCAGCGTCAGTTCCATCACCTGGTGCGCACCGTGCCCGGCCAGGGGCTGATCGTCAGCAACGGCGCCGACAGCCATCTCGACGAGGTGCTGGCGATGGGTTGCTGGACAACGGTCGAGCGTTTAACCGGCCAGGGTGTCTGGCAGGCGCGCGAACTGGCCGAAGACGGCAGCCGCTTCGAGGTGTTGCTCGAAGGCACGCCGCAAGGGGTGGTCGAGTGGGGCCTGCTTGGCCGGCACAACATGCACAATGCGCTGGCGGCGATCGCCGCCGCGCGGCATGCCGGGGTGCCGCCGGCGCAGGCCGTCGGGGCACTGGCCGGCTACCGCAACGTCAAACGGCGCATGGAGCTGCGTGCCGAGATCGGCGATGTGCGCGTGTATGACGATTTCGCCCACCACCCCACCGCGATCCGGACCACGCTTGCCGGGTTGCGGCATCATGTCGGGGAAGCCCGGATCATCGCGCTGCTCGAGCCACGTTCGAACACCATGCGTATGGGGATACACCGCGATACGCTGGCCGGTGCACTGGCGGATGCCGATGTGGTCATGCTGTATGCGCCGCCGGATCTGGACTGGCCATTGCAGCCGGTGGCGGACGCATTGGCCGGCAAGGCGCGGGTGTACGACGATATCGCCGCCATGGTCGATGGTCTGATGACGATCGTCCAGCCCGGCGACCGGGTGCTGGTGATGAGCAACGGCGCGTTCGGTGGCATCCACCAGCGCATCATCGACCGGTTGAAGGCAGAGAAAAGATAACGGCGCAAATCCAACACGGAGGTTACAGGGGCACAGAGGCTCAGTGAAGAATTTTCACAAACCTCTCTGTGTGCTTCGTGTTGAAAATTCCATGGTTTCTGATTTGAGGCTTCCAGGCCACGGGTTTTTTCTTGCCGCTTTTATCTGTCTTCAAAACACCTGTGTGCCTCTGAGCTTGTCGAAGATCATCTCCAGCCGCGCCAGGGCGTCGTCCATCTGCAGCAGGTACTGTTTCTGGGCGCTGCCGAACGGCAGCATCTCGGCCAGCCGGTAGCCGACCCAGGCGGCATCGGCATAGCGCGTGTGCAGGGTGGCGTAGTGATGACCGGCCTGATCAATGAGCTTGCGCAGCAGGTCCACGAGCGGCAGGTATTTTGCCGGCAGGTCGATGTGCGGATCCTCGGGCAGCATCTCCACCCGCGCCACGCGCAGCTGGTTCTTGCGCACCTCGGAATCTGCGATGCGAAAACGCTGGCCGCCATGCGCGGTGATGCCGAGCAGTCCGTCATGGCGCATGTGCCAGTCGATGACCGTGGCCAGGGTGCCGATCTCGTGGGTCTCGGCCGCCTCGCCGACCTCGCGTCCGGCGCTGATCAGGCACACGCCGAAGCCGGTGCCGGATCGGATACACTGGCTGATCATGTCGATGTAACGCGCCTCGAACACGCGTAGCGGCAACGGGCCGCCGGGAAACAGCACGGTATTGAGCGGAAACAGTGGCAGTTCGACGGTGTTCACGTTTCTTCGCCCCACACCGGCAACAGGTCGTGGGGGATGTCGAGGTGATCGAGGATGCGGGCGACGACGAAATCGACGATGTCCTGCAGGGTCTCGGGCTGGTGGTAGAAACCGGGGTTGGGTGGCAGTATCACCACCCCCATGCGCGCCAGGCGCAGCATGTTGTCCAGATGGATCTCGGAGAAGGGTGTCTCACGCGGCACCAGGATCAGCCGCCGGCGTTCCTTGATGACCACATCGGCGGCACGCTCGATGAGATCGTCGCTGCGTCCATGGGCGATGGCAGACAGCGTGCCGGTGGTGCACGGGCACACCACCATGGCGTCCGGCGCGCCGGTGCCGCTGGCCGGCGGCGCGGTCCACTGCTCGCGCCCGAACACCCGCAACTGGCCCGGCGAGGCCTGGCACCAGTCACTCAGGTAGCGCTCGATCTCGGCGCTCCTGCCCGGCAGTTGCAGGTCGGTCTCCATGCCGATGACGATCTGCCCGGCCTGCGACAGCATCAGCCAGACCTGGCGATCGGCCGCTATCAGCTGCTCGAGCAGGGACAGGCCGTAGGGCATGCCCGAGGCGCCGGTCATGGCGAGGGCGATGGTCTGGAAATCGTTGCTGGACATGGAGATACCCCTGTTTTTTCAGGCGTTGCTTGCCGGAGTGATGCTGTTATAGCAGAAAGCCGCGTCTGGCGCAGTCGTATCAGCCACACCGAGCCGTCCCAGCGCACCCCGGCCGGTGGCCGCCGCTTGCGCTGGCGACGCTCGGCCTGCAGTCCGTGACCGCTGCCCACTGGCAGCAACGCGCGCAGCGGCGCGTCGAAGTCGTTGGTGGTGGCCGGATAGCTGAACAGATACAGGCGTCGTACCAGACGCTGACAGGTGACGTTGCCGATCCACAGCGCGACCTTGCCATCGATACGCAGCCGGGTCCGCCACAGGCGCAGCACGAGCTGCCGGCCCCGATCGACCGGGCGCACCATGGCCAGTGTTTCGTAACGTCCGGCGTGCACATGCGGCATCACCGGCATGCGCGCGATGTCCGGTTGCGGATGCAGCCAGTGCACGGCGTCGAGAAAGCGCAGCCGCCGCGCCGGGCGCCAGCCGCGGGCGGTGAGCCAGGCGCGGATATCCTGCAGCCGGCCGGCCCATTGCAGGGTCAGAGGGTGACGATGGCTGAGGCCGAGATCCTCGCGCCAGGCCGGCAGGCTTCGCCATCCGCCATTGCGCCAGCGCGCGGCCGGCATCACGCCAACCGGATGGCGGGGCTGGTAGCGGGCCGTCTGGCGCTCCAGATCAAGGACGATATGGCCGCCGCCGGCGACCAGCAGGGCCAGCAGCAGCCACGTGGCCAGACGCGCGGCCGGGATGTTGCGCAGACTGTGGCGTTGCCAGGCGATGCCGACCACGGCCAGCCAAACCAGGCCCAGGCCGAACCCGCCGGCCACGTCGCTGAACCAGTGGGCGCCGAGGTACAGGCGCGACAGGCCGATCATGGTCACCAGCAACGTGACGCACAGATACACCGGATAGCGCCAGCGCCGCTCGACACCGCGCGCGATGACGATGGCCGCAAAGCCATACACCAGCAGAGCCAGGGTGGTATGACTGCTGGGAAACGAGAAGCCTGCGATCACCGCCCCGGTTGGTCTCGGCACGGCGAGCAGGGATTTCAGCGCCAGCACCAGCGCCCCACCGAAGGCGATCGCCGCCAGCCAGTGCCACACCGCGGCGCGCTGGCCGTGCCGCCACAGCCACAGCAGGCCGGTAACACTCACCCCGGTCAGTGCCGGTGCCTCGCCGAGCATGGTCACGGCGGTCATGATGCTGTCCATGGCCGGTGTGCGCAGGCCTTGCAGGAGGCGGTAGATCCAGCCGTCCAGGCCGCTGATGACGTGGCCGTTGCCGGCCTGCCAGAGCATGACAAAAAACAGCACGCCGGCCAGCAACAGGCTCAGCGCCAGGCCGGTGAGTACCGGCGATTCGGGCCGGCGCGGGTCGATCAGGGCGGTGACGATGCGCCCGCCCAGCGGGTGTCTGCGCGCCCATTGCAGCAGCCGCGTGATCATGCGCCCGGTGCGGGGTGCCAGCACGCGGTAGCTGGTGCGCACCAGCCAGCGGATGAGCAGGAACAGCGCCATCAGTACCAGCACCAGTGCCACCAGGCGCAGGGTCACCTCGGTAGCCAGCTCCAGCGTGGCGCCGAGGATCAGGCCCGGCAACAGATATACTGGCGCCCACAACAGCGCCGAGATTACGTTGACCAGAAAAAATCGCCACGGCGGCATGGCCATCAGGCCGGCGATGGTCGGTATGATGGCGCGTACCGGGCCGACGAAGCGGCCGAACACCACGCTCTTGCCGCCATGACGTTCGAAGAAGCGACGGCCATGCGCGAACAGCCTGTGGTAGCGCCGCATCAGCCGCCATTGCGGCAAGGTGTCCCGAAAGTGATAGCCGAGCCAGAAGCTCAGGCCGTCACCGGCGATCGCGCCGGCCACGGCCCACAGTAAGGTGCTGGCCAGCGGCAGGCTGCCGTTGGCAATGAGGATACCGATGCCGATCATCAACGCCGCGCCCGGCACCAGGATGCCGACGATCAGCAACGATTCGCTGAACGCGACCAGGAAGACCAACAGGCCTGCCAGGGTCGGGTGCGCGCTGATCCATTGATCCAGCCACTGTAATACCGCCTGCGTCGTCTCCATGCGCGCATTATGGGGGAAGGCGTGGCGGGCATGAAACCGGTTTTGGTGTCATGTGGATGCTCTCTGCCGCCCTTTGGGTGGCGTGGGGCATCCGAACGCGATTGTCATATTTACGTCATAAAATAATTATATTATTATATTCAGAATCACTATCCACACAGGCGACTCAGCCAAGGGAATCCGCCCTTGGCTGAGTTTCCTTTTATTTTTCAAAAACTTTCAGTGAGGTAATCCATCAATGAAGAAAGGCTTCGTGCTGATCGGCGTCGATGAGGCGCGTGAAGAACCGTTTCGTCCCCGCAACTGGGCCGAGCGTATCGCCGGCAACCTGGCGCACTACGGCCAGGACCGCCGCCTGCGCTTTTCCGACAAACTGCTGCCGGTGATGGTCGGTAATCGCAAGTATCTGAAAGTAGGCCTGTCGCTCAATGAAACCCATCCCGAGGTTTACAACGAAGTCATGCAGTTCGCGCGTCTCAACGAGCTGACCGTGGACCTGCACAAAAACAGCGCCAACGACGGCGAAGAAGACCTCAAGCAGGCGTGACACAAGGGCGCGGGCCGTCCGGCCGTTGGTCTGTCAGGCCTGTGACGGGCGTTGTCAGATCAGGTCAGAACCAGGACATGCCCGGAAAACATTGTTTCACTAGCCTGGGTCACTGCTCTGCGTGCCCACCAGCGTTGAGCGAGCGCGGCTTGTTGGTGTATGGCGGTGGTGCGATTTGGATGCGTGGTTTATCATCGCGTTTCGTTTGGCCCAATAGATCACGAGGTTGCCGATGACCGATTCCCACGCGCTGTTCGCCGCTGCCCAGCAGCACATCCCGGGCGGGGTCAATTCCCCGGTTCGCGCCTTCAAGGGCGTGGGGGGTGACCCGGTGTTCTTCCGCCGCGCAGCCGGTTCGCGTGTCTGGTCAGAGGATGGGCGCGAGTTCATCGACTATGTAGGCTCGTGGGGGCCGATGATCGTCGGTCATGCGCATCCGCAGGTGCTCGAGGCGGTGCGCGAAACGGCGGCCAATGGTCTCAGTTTCGGCGCCCCGACCGTGATCGAGACCGAGATGGCCGAGCGCGTGTGCGAACTGGTGCCATCGATGGACATGGTGCGCATGGTCAGCTCCGGCACCGAGGCGACCATGAGCGCCATCCGGCTCGCGCGCGGCTTCACCGGCCGCGACCGCATCGTCAAGTTCGAGGGCTGCTATCACGGCCATTCAGACAGCCTGCTGGTCAAGGCGGGCTCCGGCGCCCTGACGCTGGGTGTGCCGACCTCGCCGGGCGTTCCGGCATCGCTGGCCGGGCACACGGTCACGCTGGCCTACAACGATGCCGACCAGGTGCGCGAGGTGTTCGCCGATATCGGTGAAGAGATTGCCTGCGTGATCGTCGAGCCGGTGGCCGGCAACATGAACTGCATTCCGCCGCAGCCGGGGTTTCTGGAAACCCTGCGCGAGGTCTGTGACGCCAGCGGCGCGGTGCTGATCTTCGACGAGGTCATGACCGGCTTTCGTGTCGCCCTCGGCGGCGCCCAGGGCCACTACGGCATACGCCCCGACCTGACCACGCTCGGCAAGGTCATTGGTGGGGGCATGCCGGTGGGCGCGTTCGGTGGCCGGCGCGAGATCATGCAACACCTGGCGCCGCTGGGGCCGGTCTATCAGGCCGGTACACTGTCGGGCAACCCGGTGGCCATGGCCGCCGGCCTCAAGACCCTGGAACTGGTTTCGGCGCCGGGGTTCTACGACGAACTGACGGACAAGACCCGGCAGCTGGTTGATGGCATCCTGGGCCAGGCGCGCCGGCATGGCGTGGCGTTGACCGCCAACACCGTTGGCGGCATGTTCGGGCTGTTCTTCACTGAAGAGGAAGCGGTCACCAACTTCGCCCAGACCAGTGCCTGCGACCAGGAACGCTTCCGCCGCTTCTTCCACGCCATGCTCGACGAGGGCGTGTACCTGGCGCCCTCGGCCTTCGAGGCCGGATTCGTATCGTCCGCGCACAGCGAGGCCGACATCGACGAGACCATCGAGGCCGCCGGCCGGGTGTTCGCGCGTCTGTGAAAAGGCAGAGAAAAGAGACAAGATACAAGATACAAGAGAAAAGCATACCGTCCTCTGTGACTCCGTCGCATAGAACCCCTGCGGGGTTCATCATGCGCACCTTACCCTTCGGGTCAAGGCTTCTGTGGCCTCTGTGCTGAACTCGCGTCGTTTGCTAGCCCGGATATTGCATCAGCATCCCGAGAGCCGGCGGAATTCGCAGCCACAGCGAGCGAGAAACCGCCGGAATCGGGATAGAACCGCACGGTGAACAAACGGTTACCGGTGACAATCTACAGTTTTTATCCATTTTGTACGCTGTTTCAGTTGGTTATGTTTTCAGTGCGGTTCGGCTGGTGCAATATCCGGGCTAGGCGTCACCAACTTTCCTCTTTTATCTTTTTTCTTTTCGCTGATTTTCAATCACTGCGACCAGTTCACGCGCCGCGGTCTCGATGTCGGCGGCGGCGAACACGCCATTGATGACGGCCAGCATGTCGGCCCCGGCCGCGACCAGCGGGGCGGCGTTGGCCGCGGTGATACCGCCAATGGCGGCCACCGCGCACGGTAGCTCGCGTGCCTGCTCGAGCAGGTGGAGATCGGCGCGCACGGCGTCGGGCTTGATGGCCGACGCAAAGAAGCTGCCAAACGCCACGTAGTCGGCCCCGTCCGCGGCCGCCCGGCGCGCCAGACCGATGTCGTTGTAGCACGAGACGCCGACGATGGCCGAATCGCCCAGCCGTGCGCGGGCACTGGCAATATCTCCGTCGTCACGGCCGATGTGCACGCCATCGGCCTCAATGGCCGCGGCCAGCGCCACGTCATCGTTGATGATGAACAGCGCGCCGAAGGCTCGGCACCGCGCCGCCAGTTCGCGCGCCTCGTTCAGTCGGCGCTCGTGGTCACCGGACTTGTCACGGTACTGGATCAGCCGGGCGCCGCCGCGCAGGGCGGCCTCGACCATGGCGGGTAGCTTCGGGCCGTTCCGCTCGGGCGTGATGGCGTACAGTCCGCGCAACGCAGAGCGATTCATGGTGTCTCGTCGTCCTGTTCTGCGCGCGCCCAGAACAGACGGTTGGGAATCTTCTGTCCCATGCCGATGCGATAACCCTGCTGTAATGATTGCCAGGTGTATTCCTGTGCCTGGTGGATGGCCGAGACCGGCTCGTTGCCCTGCGCCAGCAAGCCGGCGATGGCCGAGGCCAGGGTACAGCCCGATCCATGATAGGCATCGGGCAGGCGTGGCCAGGTGAAGCGCTCGAGCAGCCGGTTGTTGCTGTACAGGCGGTTCTCGACATCGGGCGTATCCGCATGGGTGCCGGTTACGAGCACATATTCGGCGCCGCGTTCGAGCAGCGCCATGGCCGCGGCCGCTTCGTCGTCGGCCTCCGGGGCCAGCTGCCCGGCTTCGGGCACGTTGGGCGTCAGGACGGTGGTCTGGGGTACCAGCAGGGTCAGCAGGGCCTCGCGCATGTCGTCATTGGCCAGCGGGCTGCCGCTGCCGGCGGCCAGTACCGGATCGAGCACCACCGGGATCTCGGGATAATCCACGAGGATACCGTGGATGGCCTCGATCGCCCCGGTACTGCCAGTGAGCCCGATCTTGATCGCCGCGACCGGGATGTCCTCGAGAATGCAGCGCGCCTGTTCGATGATGGCCGCCGTGTCGATGGCGATCAGGGCGCGTACATCCACGGTATCCTGTACCGTGGCGATGGTGATCACCGGGCACGGATGACAGCCCTGGCTGGCGATGGCCTCGATGTCGGCCTGCAGGCCGGCGCCGCCACTCGGGTCGAGACCGGCAAACGCCAGAACAGCGGGGATGTCGGGATTCTCAGGCATTCGGCGCTCCATCGTGTGTGTGGCGATTGTATCACCACAGCCGCCGGTGGCGTATGACGGCGGACAAAAACCCGGTGAAATTGCGGGAATGATGCAGGGCCCGAAAACTTGGCTACACTCTGGAGAAGGGGGTGAGCCGCGCATGGACAATGCCTTCCACAACAACGAATCCGAGGATCTGGCGCGCTGCGCGCGCGAGTTCTGCTATCTGGTCGATGGCCTGCAACAGGCGGGCAGCGACTGGCTGGCGCAGTTGTCCAGCCTGTTGGTGCGCATTCATGCCGCTGTGATCCGCCTCGAGGGCGATACCGACGCGCGCCTGCCCGAGGCGCCCGGCCCCGACTACGACAGCCGTTTCGAGCTGTATTCACGCCTGCGCCGCCTGCTGGGCGAGCGTGATCACTACTGGATGGTTTTCGACAGCGATGGCCAGGCCGCCGAACTCAGCGGCAGCCTCGCCGACGACATCACCGACATCTACTTCGAGCTCAAGCACGGTCTCGAACTGCTGGAAAAAGATCCCCAACGCGCCGCCAGGCAGTGGCGCATAGGCTATCACCGGCACTGGGGTCAGCATCTGGTCGATGCCGAACGCCACCTCTACGAACTGCAGGTCAGCCGCGCCAGGCGATTCTCGTAATCCAGCCTTCCCGGGTTCCGGCAGCATGACAGGTTCTGTTCCGGTCTGACAGGCCGCACTCCGGGTGTGCAGTTATACGGGGCTACTCTGGTCATGTGCGAGGTATCGGGCGACACGCGAAAACGGTTATGCTGCCCGTTTTTCGTTAATGCGGGGAGAGCCCATCAGGCATGTTATCGGCACTGAGAAAGTCGCTGAAAAGCAAACCGACGTTCACTGAGATCAGAGCGAACATCCTTGCCGGATTGACTGTCGGGATCATCGCCTTGCCACTTTCCATGGCGTTGGCGATAGCAAGCGGTGTGCCTCCCCAGCATGGCCTGTACACAGCGATAGTCGCCGGTATCGTCATCGCGCTGACGGGCGGTTCCAAGGTCAACATATCCGGTCCCACAGCGGCGTTCGTGGTCGTTCTGCTGCCGATCGTGCAGATATATGGCATCGGCGGTCTTCTTGTCAGCGGTTTCATGGCCGGACTGATTCTCGTCATGATGGGTGCAGGCGGGCTGGGAAGATTCGTCGAGATCGTTCCCTATCCTGTCATCGTCGGGTTCACCTCTGGCATTGGAGTGGTGATCGGCACATTCCAGATAAAGGATTTTCTTGGTCTGGAGATGGCAACCATGGAAGGAGGCTATCTTGAAAAACTGGCGGGCATCGTGCATGCCCTGCCAACGATAAGCTGGCAGGAAACGCTGATCGGTTGTCTGACATTTTCGATACTGGTGATCTGGCCACGGTTTTGATCAAGTATTCCCGCACATCTCGTTGCCCTGATCGTTGGCGCTGTTGCCGCATGGGTATTGGGCAGATATATCCCCGGGTTTTCAGTCGATACGATTGGCAGCCGGTTTCATTATGAGATCAATGGTGTGACAGGTAGCGGGGTTCCGGCGGTTCTGCCCGGGTTCGAGTGGCCATGGAATTTGCCGGGGGCGGATGGCAAACCAATTGGCATCAGTTTCGATCTGGTCAGAACGCTGCTGCCATCTGCGATCACGATAGCCATGCTGGGCGCGCTGGAGTCATTGTTGTGCGCAGTCGTTGCCGATGGCATGTCGGGCAAAAAACACAACCCGGATGATGAGCTCATCGGTCAAGGCATAGGCAACATGGTCGTGCCGTTGTTTGGCGGCCTGCCCGCTACCGCCGCAATTGCGCGAACAACGGCAAACATCAAGGCTGGAGGCAGTTTGCCGCTGGCCTCGGTTGTTCACAGTCTGTTTCTCGTAGCCGCCATTCTGATATTGTCGCCCTTGCTGTCATACATACCCATGGCCTCCATGGCTGCATTGTTGTTGATGGTTGCATGGAATATGAGCGAGGCCAGGCATTTTATTCGTACCGTCAAGGTGGCGCCCAGAGACGACGTGCTGGTTCTTGTTTTGTGCTTTTCACTGACGGTCTTGTTTGACATGACAGTATCCGTCGCTGTCGGGATAGGCATGGCTGGCATGCTGTTTATTCGCAGGAGCATCAACCTGGCTGCTGCAACAGAGGTTGAGAACGATCACGAGAGTTACAATCTGCCCGACCATATAGCGGTATATGACATCAATGGCCCGCTGTTCTTTGGTTCAGCGCAAAAGGCATTGAAGACCATCACTACGGTGACACCGGATATACGGGTCGTGATTCTTGACATGACGGAGGTCACGATGCTCGATATGAGCGCCATCATTGCCATGGAATCCATTGTCGATGATCTGGCCGCAAAGGATATTGCGCTGATCATTTACAATCTCAAGCCGCGCATGATGGCCAAGCTGAGGCGTGCGGGCATCAGAAAGCGCGCCGGAAAAATCGGCTTCTCGCGATCTCTCGAAAAAAGTATCGCCATGGCGCGAGACATGTTATAGCAATTTCTCTCCGGGGGGATGGCGGCCGGTTTGCTGCGCCAGCCAGGCGATCCTGGCCGACAGTTCCAGAGAGCAGGTCCACTTGTAGGCCTGGTTGATGCTTTCGCCGCGGGCGTATGCGCCGTGCCCGCGCACAACCACGATGGGGTACTCACGCAGCGCGGCCGCAACCCGTTCCGGGCTTTCCTCCACATAGTCGCCATAGGCGATATTGAGTACCGGCACACGTGGAAAATAGTATTGGCCTTCGAAGTCGGACGGATGGAAGTCAGTACCGGCGAAGGTCATCGCCAGCGTATAGGGTCCGTGACTGTGGATTACCGCCTGGAAGTCGGCGCAGGCGCGATAGACGGCCGCGTGCAGCGGGGCGTCCAGCGAGGCGCCGGGTGCGGGCTTGCCATCCATCGGGCAGTGCACCAACGCATCGGCCTCCAGCAGGTCGGCACAGGCGCCGGTGGGAGTGACCCAGAAGCCGCCGCCATCGCGCACCGACAGGTTGCCGCTGTGCGAGTCGTTGAGGCCGTAGCGGCGCAGCCACTGGTAGTGCCGGATCAGGTCTTCCTGTGGTGTCATGGTTCAGTAGCCCTCCTGTCGCAGGTCAAGACCCGGCGGAACGGCGGGCAGGCGTTCGATCGCGGTGTGGATGTTGCCATCGGGCAGGAGCGCCAGCCAGCGATAGCCTGGTGGTTGCGGATCGATGGCGAAACGCTCGCTACCGGGCAGGAACTGTATGCAGGTGGATGGTGTGCCGAGCAAACGGCAGCCCTTGTGCAGGGTGTCCATTGCCTGGTGGATGTGCCCGAACAGGATGCCGGTCACGCGCGGGTTGTTGTCGATGATGTGCCAAAAGGCATCCGCATTCTGCAGTTGCATGGTGTCCAGCCAGGCGCTGCCGGTGGCCACGGGCGGGTGGTGCATGCATACCAGCGTCCAGCGCTCGTGATCGGCCAGGCAGTGTTCGAGAAACTGCAGCTGACGGTCGCCGAGCCGTCCGGCCTCGCTGCCATCGAGGTGGGTATCCAGTAACACCAGTTGCCAGCGTTCCAGGATCAGGCGCTGGCCATGCACGGTGGCATCATTGGCAAAGTGCCGAAACAGGGTTACCGGGTTGTCGTGATTGCCGGGCAGGATGGCCACCCGGTTGGCATTTTTCTGCAGCTGTTCGCACAGCCACTCATAGGCGGTGTCGGATTCGTCATGCACCAGGTCGCCCGTCAGCAGAACCAGGTCGTGATCGGCATGCTGGCGCATGGCCTGCGCCAGACAGTCGAGGAAGCTGTCGCGGGTGTTCATGCCCAGCAGGGTGCCGGCAGGATCAGCGTACAGATGCGGATCGGTCAGCTGAACGATGTGGATGGCCCCGGCCTCCTGCCCGTATCCGCTCGTCATATTCGGGCCAGCGCTAGTGGTTCAGGCGAGACAGCTTGCCGGCGTGCCAGAAACGGAAGCCGTCGAACCCGTAGCTGTTGCCTTCTTCATAGACACAGTCGTCCGGCGCCGTGTTGATCAGTACCGTGCAGGTCCCGGTCAGCGCGTTTTCGATGCTGTCGCCGTCGTAACGCATACGCAGCGCCAGCTGGCGCACGTGGGTGCCGTTGAAGCGCACCGGCTCGACCGGCTCGGTGATGAAATAACGGGCGTTTTCCGGTCCATAGACGATGAAACGTCCGCGCAGGCGCAGTGGATTGGGTCCGTCGTAGTCATCGGCGTCGTAGATCTCGAGCAGATGTTCGGTTTCGTTCATGGGGCCTACCCTTGTCGTGCGGCTGCCTGTCGGTGATCAATCTATCCGCTCATGTGGCAGATGACAAGTCATAACCATGAAAAAATCCATGAAATAAACGGCCGTCCGGCCGTCTCGTCAGCATCTGCGTTAGCCGAGATCCTTGAACAGCACCCTGGCGTTGCGCCGGTAGTTGTAGAGATCGCGGCGGCGCAACGGCAGGCTGGCGATGTCGCCGGGCTGGAAGCCATGCTCGCGGAACCAGTGCGAGGTCACGGTGGTGAGAACGAACAGCCGCCCGATGCCTTGTTCGCGTGCCTGCTGCTCGATGCGGGCCAGCAGCAGGTCGCCGAAGCGTTGACCGCGGTAGTCGTTGTGCACCACCAGGCAGGCCAGCTCACCCAGGCGTTCACGCGCATAGGGGTACAGGGCCGCGCAGCCGATGATCATGCCATCGCGCTCGATGACGCTGAAATGTCCGATCTCGGTCTCCAGCCGTTCACGCGAGCGCCTGACCAGGGTGCCGTCTTCCTCGCACGGCCGGATCAGTTCGATGATGCCGCCGACATCGTCGATACACGCCGGGCGCAGGGTTTCGTAGGATTCGGCCGTGACCAGGGTGCCGATGCCATCGCGCGTGAACAGTTCCTGCAGCAGGGCGCCATCGATGTGGCGGTCGATCAGGTGTGCGCGACGGACGCCCGAGCGGCAGGCGCGCACGGCGGTGGCCAGATGCTGGCGAATCTCGTCGGGCAGCTTGCGGCGTTCGAGCATCGCGCCGGCCTGGGCCGGGTCGAGCTGCTGGATCAGCCGCCGGCGGCCGTCGCGCAGGCCGCGTTCGTTCATGAGCATGACCAGCTTGTCGGCATGCAGGCGCTCGGCGGCAAAGCCGGCCACATCCTCGGCGCTCAGGTTGAACACTTCACCGGTGGGCGAATAACCGAGTGGCGAGAGCAGTACGATGTCGCCCTGGTCGAGGTGTTGGCGGATGGCGGCGGTGTCGATGCGGCGTACCTGGCCGGTCCAGCCGAAATCCACCCCGTCGCGCACGCCGATCGGGCGTGCGGTGACGAAATTGCCCGACGCAACGCGGATGCGCGCGCCGGCCATGGGGGTGTTGGCCAGGCCCATGGACAGCAGGGCCTCGATCTCGACCCGCGCGTGGCCCACGGCCTCCTTGACACAGTCCAGCGCAACGGCGTCGGTGATGCGCAGGCCCTGTGCATAGCGTGAGGTCTTGCCGTGCCGTTTGAGGCGCCGTTCGATCTGCGGCCGGATACCGTGCACCAGCACCAGGCGGACGCCGAGGCTGTTGAGCGTGGCGATGTCATGGATCAGGTGTTCGAAGCCCGCGTCCTGCAGCGATTCGCCGCCGAACAGGATCACGAACGTGCGCCCGCGGTGGGCATGGATGTAGGGCGACGTGGCGCGGAACCATTCGACGAAGGATTGCTGGTTGTTTTTGCCTTTCATTTCAGTACGATAGCTTAACGCCACGGTGGCTTTCAAGTTGTTTGTCGCGGTTGCGGTCAGCACCGGCGGTGTTTTCGGGTTGCCATGCAATTTTCGGGTTAAGATGTTGTCCTACGAGCAGGAGCACGTGAAACAGGGAAATCATCCATGAAACGACACACGCTATCATTCGGCTTGCTGGTTCTGGCCCTGCTGACAACCCCCTTGTGGGCGGCGTCGGAGGCGAAGATTGACCGCGACAACATGCTGGTGGACTTCGCCGGGCAGCCACACCAGTTGGCCGACTATACGGGCAAGGGCAAGTGGCTGGTGGTCATGATCTGGGTATCGGACTGTCATGTCTGTAATGCCGAGGTGGGAAACTATGACCGCTACTACCGCGAGAACAAGGACATGAACGTGGCCATGCTGGGTATCTCGATGGACGGCTGGCGGGGGCGCGACGCGGCCATGGCCTTCATCAGGCGTCACAAGGTCAGCTTTCCGAATCTGATCGGTACGCGCAGCTATGTCACCCAGTTGTATATGGACCTGACAGGGGTGTTCATGCGCGGCACTCCCGCGTTTCTGATCTACGATCCGGCCGGCAGGCTGCGCGCCCAGCAGGTGGGCGGGGTGCCGGTCAAGCTGATCCGCGACTTCATCCGCCGCAACAGCAAGAGCAGCTAGTCCGTATCCTGTCGTCCCGGGATATGTTAGTAAACCGTTACAGAGTAACGGTTATGCAAAAGCGGCTGGCCGTCTGTCAGGAGGGGCAGCCTGCGCTATAATGGCGCTTTGCGTTGACTCGAGACAGGTAGCGACATGCCCGAATACCGTTCCCGTACCACCACCCATGGCCGCAATATGGCCGGCGCACGCGCCCTGTGGCGCGCCACCGGCATGACCGATGAGGATTTCGACAAGCCCATCATTGCGATCGCCAATTCCTTCACCCAGTTCGTGCCCGGTCACGTGCATCTGAAGGATCTGGGGCAACTGGTTGCGCGCGAGGTCGAAAAGGCCGGCGGCGTGGCCAAGGAATTCAACACCATCGCCGTTGACGACGGCATTGCCATGGGGCATGGCGGCATGCTTTACTCGCTGCCGTCGCGCGAGATCATCTCGGATTCGGTCGAGTACATGGTCAACGCCCATTGCGCCGATGCGCTGGTGTGCATCTCCAACTGTGACAAGATCACCCCCGGCATGCTCAATGCCGCGCTGCGGCTCAACATTCCTACGGTGTTCGTATCGGGCGGGCCGATGGAATCGGGCAAGAGTGTCATTCGCGGACAGGAGGTGCACCTGGATCTGGTCGATGCCATGGTCGCCGCCGCCAATCCGGACGAGACCGATGAAGAGGTCCTGCAAATGGAACGCTCGGCCTGCCCGACCTGCGGCTCGTGTTCCGGGATGTTCACGGCCAACTCCATGAACTGCCTGACCGAGGCGCTGGGTCTGTCGCTGCCCGGCAACGGCAGCCTGCTGGCCACCCATGCCGACCGCAAGCGTCTGTTCATCGAGGCCGGGCACCTGATCGTGGCGCTGGCGCGGCGCTACTACGAGCAGGACGACGACTCGGTGCTGCCGCGCTCGATCGCCAACCGCCAGGCCTTCGAGAACGCCATGTCGCTCGATATTGCCATGGGCGGTTCCACCAACACCATCCTGCATCTGCTGGCCGCGGCACAAGAGGGCGGGGTGGACTTCACGATGGACGACATCGACCGGCTGTCGCGCAAGGTGCCCAATCTGTGCAAGGTGGCGCCCGCCACCCAACGCTATCACATGGAGGACGTGCATCGTGCCGGCGGTGTGATGGGCATCCTCGGCCAGCTCGATCGCGCCGGGCTGCTGAACCGCGGGGTCGGCACTATCCACAACCCGAGCCTGGCCGATGCGCTGGCGCAGTGGGATGTGTGCCGGACCAAGGACCCCAAGGTGATCAAATTCTATCGTGCCGGGCCCGGCAACGTGCCCACCCAGCAGGCCTTCAGCCAGGACAATCGCTGGGAGACGCTGGACATAGACCGCGAGGTCGGCTGTATTCGTGACGTCGAGCACGCCTACAGCAAGGATGGCGGCCTGGCCGTGCTGTACGGCAACATCGCCGAGGATGGCTGTGTGGTCAAGACCGCCGGTGTGGACGAGAGCATTTTGACCTTCTCCGGCCCGGCGCGCATCTTCGAGAGTCAGGATGCCGCGGTCGAGGCCATCCTCGGTGACCGGATCAAGCCCGGCGACGTGGTCGTGATCCGCTACGAGGGACCGCGGGGCGGGCCCGGCATGCAGGAGATGCTCTACCCGACCAGCTATCTCAAGTCCAAGGGTCTGGGCAAGGTGTGCGCACTGATCACCGACGGGCGTTTCTCGGGTGGCACGTCCGGGCTGTCCATCGGTCATGCCTCGCCCGAGGCAGCCGAGGGCGGCGCCATCGGCCTGGTCGAGGAGGGCGACATCATCGAGATCGACATTCCCGGACGCAGCATTCGTGTGGCGGTGGACGATGACGAGCTCGCCCGCCGGCGCGAGGCCATGGAGGCGCGTGGCGAGCGTGCCTGGCAACCGGTCGATCGCCAGCGTCCCGTGAGCCAGGCCCTGCGCGCCTATGCGGCCATGACCACCAGCGCCTCGCGTGGCGCGGTGCGTGATGTCAGCCAGCTGAAATAGATACCACAACCGGCCGGGCCGCTGTCATACTGCTGTCACATTCATCCCGTATAACGCCAGAAAAACGGGTATGAAACGCGCATGAAAAAGATTCTCATCGTCGATGACGAAGCCGCTGTCAGGCAGATGGTCGCCTATGCTCTCGCGCGTGGCGGCTATACCGTGCTGGAGGCGGCCGATGCCGGTGAGGCCTTCGTGCGCATGGTCGATGACCGCCCGGATCTGGTGTTGCTGGACTGGATGCTGCCAGAGGTCAGCGGCATCGAGATTCTGCGCCGCATGCGCCGCGATGACGACCTGCGCCAGTTGCCGGTCATCATGCTGACCGCGCGCACCGAGGAGGAGGACACCCTGAGCGGGCTGACCAGCGGCGCCGACGACTATGTCACCAAGCCCTTTTCACCGCGCGAACTGATCGCCCGCATCGAGGCGGTGTTGCGCCGGGCGCAGCCCGAGACCGGTGATGACGGGATCATCGAACTGGGTGGTATTCGCCTCGATGCCGCCGCCCATCGTGTCAGTTGTGATGCGGGCGAGATCAGTCTCGGTCCCACCGAGTTCCGCCTGTTGCAGTTTTTCATGCGTCACCCGGAACGGGTATATAGCCGCGCCACGTTGCTCGACCAGGTTTGGGGACGCAATGTGTATGTCGAGGAACGCACCGTGGATGTCCATATCCGGCGCCTGCGCAAGGCGCTGTCTGCCTGTGGGCGCGACACCCTGGTACAGACCGTGCGTGGCGCCGGTTACCGCTTTTCTGTGCGGGCGTTGTGATGGAGCATCAGCCGATGCGCCGTGAATGGCTGCTGGCCTGGCTCTGGGTCGGCGGTGCAAGCGGGATCGGCGCCCTGCTGTCGTATCCCTGGACCGGCATCATCATTGGCCTGGCGAGCTATCTGGCATGGCATCTGTTCAATCTGCGCCGCCTGGTGCGCTGGTTGTCCGGTGACGGCAGTCTGCCAGGCGGCAGTCCCGGGGGCTGGGGCGAGATCTATCACGGTCTGTACCGGCTGCGCCGGCGCAGCCGGCGGCGCAAGAAGCGCCTGCGCAAGGCGCTCAAGCGTTTTCGTCAATCCACTGCCGCGTTGCCGGACGCCATCGTCGCGCTCGAGGATGACGAGTTCATCGATTGGTGGAATCCACCCGCCGGTGAATGGCTGGGGCTGCGCCGTCAGGACCTGGGACAGCCAATCAGCAATCTGCTGCGTGATCCGGCGTTGATCCACTTCCTGCGCGAACAGCGCGACCCGGACGAGGAGCTGACGATCGACGCGCCGATGGATCCGGCGCGCAAGCTGGCGGTCCGCCTGGTCGATTACGGCAAGCGCCGGCGCCTGTTGGTGGCGCGCGACATCACACGGCTGCAACGCCTGGAGCAGATGCGCAGCGACTTCGTCGCCAATGTTTCGCACGAACTGCGCACCCCGTTGACCGTCATCAGCGGATACCTGGAAACCCTGGAGGCGGATCCGCAACTGCCCGGTGAACTGAAAACGGTCATTCAGACCATGGACGCCCAGGCGCAGCGCTTGCAGAACATCGTCAGTGATCTGTTGTTGCTGTCGCGGCTGGAGAACGGCGAAGGCCTGCGCCACGAGGAGGATATCGACATGCACGCCATGCTGGGCGCGATCGTCGAGGACGCGCGCGTGCTCAGCAACGGCCGGCACCGGATAGAGCTGGTACTGGAAAGCCACAGCGGCCTGCACGGCAACCGCGAGGAGCTGCACAGCGCATTCGCAAACCTGATCGGCAATGCGGTTCGCTACGTGCCCGAAGGTGGCAACATCACCGTAAGCTGGCGAGAGCATGACGATGGTCTGCAGATGTGTGTGGCGGACGATGGGCCAGGCATCGAGGCACGGCATCTGCCGCGCCTGACCGAACGCTTCTATCGGGTCGATACCGGTCGTTCACGCGAGCAGGGTGGCACCGGTCTGGGGCTGGCCATCGTCAAACATGTTCTGCTGAAACTGAACGGCGAGTTGCGAATCGACAGCGAGCCGGGGCGGGGCAGCCGCTTCTGCTGTCACTTTCCGTTGTCGGCCCGCAGCGGTTCGCTGTCATGATAATGTCATGTGCGTTTCATATCCTTGTCACACGGCGTGCCGACAATGGCCGTACACAAACTCGACAAACCGTGTGAGGATTCATGCAATGTTCAAGAAATATACCGTAGTTGCGGGCATGCTGGCCGCGTTGGCCAGTGTTCCGGCCATGGCGGGCAAACTGCCCGAATACCGGGCTACCAGTGGCGTCTCCGGCAACCTGTCGAGCGTCGGTTCCGATACCCTGGCCAACCTGATGACGCTGTGGGCCGAGACGTTCAAGCGTTTCTATCCCAACGTCAATATCCAGATCCAGGCCGCCGGCTCGTCCACTGCGCCGCCCGCGCTGACCGAGGGCACGTCGAACCTGGGCCCCATGAGTCGCAAGATGAAGCGCCGCGAGATCGCCGCGTTCGAGAAACGGTACGGCTACAAGCCCCTGCGTATCCGGGTCGCACTCGATGCCCTGGCCGTGTATGTCAACAAGGACAATCCGGTCAAGGGGCTTACCATACCGCAGGTGGATGCCATCTTCTCGTCCACCCGCAAGTGCCGCTATCCGCACGATATCACCACCTGGGGTCAGGTCGGTCTCACTGGTGGCTGGAAACGCCGCCGCATTCAGCTTTATGGCCGCAACTCGGTGTCCGGCACCTACGGCTATTTCAAGAAGAAGGCCCTGTGCAAGGGAGACTACAAGGCCACCGTCAACGAGCAGCCGGGTTCGGCCTCGGTCGTGCAGTCGGTGACCAGTTCCATCAACGGCATCGGCTACTCCGGTATCGGCTACATTACTTCGGGTGTGCGCGCGGTGCCATTGGCCAAGAAGCCGGGCAAGCCCTTCATCGCTGCCACCAAGGCCAATGCCTTGTCCGGCAGGTACCCGCTGTCGCGTTACCTGTACATCTACGTCAACAAGCGTCCGGGACAGCCGCTGTCGCCGATTGTGCGCGAGTTCCTGAAGATGGTGTTGTCACGCCAGGGGCAGCGCGTCGTCGCCAAGGACGGTTACATCCCGCTGTCGGCCGCGGTGATCCGCAAGGAGCTGGCAAAGCTCGACTGACAGGGCGAGCCTGTTCTGCAAACCCCGCCGAAAGGCGGGGTTTGTGTTTTGGTCGATGTCATATTTCTGTCATATTGATCCGCTAGTCTGCGCGCATGAAAAAAATTCCGGTCTCTTCTTGCCATGGTCTGGCCGCCGGCCGTCGTCAGCGCTGGAGAAACCTGCGCGACCGTCTGGCCCGGCACGGCATTGCTCTGGGCGGGCTGGGCGTACTGATGGCCATCGTGCTGATCTTCTTCTACCTTGCATGGGTTATCTATCCGCTGTTCGTGCCCGCCAGTATCGAGCGCAGCGATGGCTATATCAGGCCAATGGCTGCGTTGGGCCCAAGCCTGGCGCTGGCGATCGAGGAGCAGAACCGTATCGGCATGCGCCTGACGCGCGACGGCAGCATGGTGTTCTTTCGTGTGAGCGATGGGCGCGTGGTGCGCCGCGAGCGGCTGCCGTTGCCAAAGGGGCGCCGTATCGTGGCGGTGGCCGAATCCGATCCGGCCACGCGCGTGCTGGCCGTGGGCCTGGACGACGGTCACGTCATCATCGTGCGACACGACTATCGCGCCGATTACTCAGCCAGGCGCAAGGATGCCAATGGGCGCATGCTGGCGGTCATCCGCCCGCAACTGGTCTGGCCAGCCGGTCGGCGACCCCTGCTGCTGGACGAGCGGGGCGCCAGGATCACACAACTGGCCGTGCAGGCCGACGATGAGGGTCTGAGCGTGGTCGGCCTGACCGCCGATGGCCGGCTGGTCATGGTCTCGGCCGAGCTCGACGAAGGTGTCATGGAAGAAGACGCCGAACTCACCCGTGCGAATCTGAAGATGAGGGTGCCCGTGGACTTCATGCTGCTTGACAAGGAACGGCGTTTTCTCTATCTGGCCAGCCGGGATGGCCGCCTGTGGCAGTTCGATGTCAGTGACCGTGAGGCCATCGAACCGGGACAACGGTTGCGCCTGACCGGCAGCGGCGAACGGCTCACGGCGTTGCGTTTCCTCGCGGGTGACGTGTCGTTGATGGCGGGCACCTCGCATGGGCGGGTCACGCAGTGGTTCAACGTGCGTGACAAGGGCAATCGTGAACGCCTGCGCCGTATCCGCGAGTTCCGCGCCGGCGAGGGCGCGGTGCTGTACCTGCAGGCGGAGCCGGCGCGCAAGGGCTTCGTCACGGTGACTGGCGACGGCCGGCTGACGATGTTTCATGCCACGGCGCAGCGGCAGGTGCTGCAACGGCGCATTGCTGTGCGACCGCCTTTGCGTCTGGCCATCTCGCCACGCCATAACGGACTGCTGATCGAGGATGCGCGCGGCATGCGGTTCTGGCGCGTGGACAACGAACATCCCGAGGTATCGTGGTCGTCGATCTGGGGCAAGGTTTGGTATGAGGGTTATCAGAAGCCGGCTTATGTGTGGCAGTCGTCATCGGCCAGCAATGATTTCGAGCCCAAGTTCAGTCTCACGCCACTGGTGTTCGGCACCCTCAAGGCGGCCTTTTACGCCATGCTGTTTGCGATACCGCTGGCCATCATGGGCGCCATCTATACCGCCTATTTCATGTCACCGAAGATGCGCCGGCTGGTCAAGCCGACAATCGAGATCATGGAGGCCCTGCCGACCGTGATCCTTGGTTTTCTCGCCGGCCTGTGGCTGGCGCCGGCCATCGAACGCAACCTGCCGGGGGTGTTCGCACTGTTGTTGCTGCTGCCGCTGGCGGTGCTGGTATTCGGCTGGTTCTGGCATCGTCTGCCGTCACACATCCGCCATCGGGTGCCGGATGGCTGGCAGGCGGCGCTGGTGATTCCGGTCATCGCCATCACCGTGTGGGCCGCCATTGGCGTCAGCCAGCCGCTGGAGAATGCCCTGTTCGACGGCGACATGCGTCACTGGTTGAAGGATGCGCTGGGCCTGGACTTCGATCAGCGCAACGCCATGGTGGTCGGGTTTGCGATGGGTTTCGCGGTGATACCGACCATCTTTTCTATCGCCGAGGACGCCATCTTCAGTGTGCCCAAATCGCTCAGTTTCGGCTCGCTGGCGCTGGGCGCCACGCCGTGGCAGACGCTGACTCGCGTCGTATTGTTGACCGCCAGCCCGGGCATCTTCTCGGCGGTGATGATGGGGCTCGGACGCGCGGTCGGCGAGACCATGATCGTGCTGATGGCGACCGGTAACACCCCGGTCATGGACATGAACATCTTCGAGGGCATGCGTACCTTGTCGGCCAATATCGCCGTCGAGATGCCCGAGTCCGAGGTCGCCAGTACCCATTTTCGGGTATTGTTCCTGGCGGCATTTGTGTTGTTTGTTTTCACCTTCCTGTTCAATACGCTGGCCGAGATCGTGCGCCAGCGATTGCGCAGAAAATACAGCGCCCTGTAGCGGCTGATCGATGCACAGATGAAACACGATTTCAGCCAATGGATAAGGTCGGGTCAGCCCTGGGTGTGGCTCAACGCGGCTGCGGTCGGCGCCAGCCTGATCATGGTCGTCGGCCTGCTCGGGCTGATTGCAGTACGTGGTTTGGGTCACTTCTGGCCAACCGCCGTGCATGAGTTGTCGTTCACCGGCAAGGATGGCCGCACCCGGCGTATCATCGCCGAGATCCGCGAGCGCGAGACCATTACCGCCACCCGCTTGCGCGAATCCGGTGTCGAGGTGCCGGCCGGCGTCGAGTCGGTCGAGCGCATGCTGCTCAAGACCGGTAACCGTGACATTCTGGGCAGCGATTTCCGCTGGCTGCTGGCCAGGCGTATCAGCGGCGATCGCACGCCAGCGACGCTGACGGTACTGGAACGTTACGAGTGGGGCAATTTCTACGGCTACCTGAAAAACGTCAAACAGCACGGCAAGGTGGTGGCCGAGGGTGATATGGCCTGGCCGGCGCTGCTGTCGCGCATTGAAAGGGTCACGGCCCTGCACACGCGTATCCGGCGGATCGAGAAACACGATATCGGCGCCATCAACTACCGGCTCGAACGCCTGCGCCTGCGCGAGCGACAGTTGCAGCTCGACGGCAATACCGATCCGGCGCCGCGCCGCGAGATCGCCGCCGAACGGCAGAAGCTCAAGGCGCGGTTCGCCGGGTTGCGCCGGCAGCTGGCCGATCTCAATCGCCGGATCCAGCGCGACAGCCTGGTCATGGAGATCATGGACGGACGCCAGGTGGAGATCCCGCTGGCCAAGGTCGTACGTGCCTACCGCCCCAACGCCATGTCGTTGCCACAGAAGCTCGGTCACTATTTCGGAAAACTGTGGGAATTCGTCAGCGATGACCCGCGCGAGGCCAACACCGAAGGCGGTATCTTCCCGGCCATCTTCGGCACCGTGACCATGGTCATGCTGATGGCTCTCCTGGTCACGCCTTTTGGCGTCGTGGCTGCGGTCTATCTGCACGAGTATGCCCGCCAGGGTTTCGTGACCCGCATGATCCGTATCGCGGTCAACAATCTCGCCGGTGTGCCGTCCATCGTCTATGGGGTGTTCGGTCTCGGTTTCTTTGTCTATTTCCTTGGCGGCGTGATCGACGATCTGTGGTTTCAGGCTGCCAAACCGTCACCCACGTTCAAGACGCCGGGCCTGTTGTGGGCCTCGTTGACACTGGCATTGATGACGGTGCCTGTAGTGATCGTGGCTACCGAGGAAGGTCTGTCACGTATTCCGCGTGCGGTCCGCGAGGGCAGCCTGGCACTGGGCGCGACCAAATGGGAGACCCTGTGGAAGACGGTGTTGCCGATGGCCAGCCCGGCGATGATGACCGGGTTGATCCTGGCGATTGCGCGCGCCGCTGGCGAGGTCGCGCCACTGATGCTGGTCGGCGTGGTCAAGTTGGCGCCATCATTGCCCATAGACGGTAACTTTCCTTTCGTGCACCTGGACCGCAAATTCATGCACCTGGGCTTTCATATCTACGACGTCGGTTTTCAAAGCCCCAACGTCGAGGCCGCCCGTCCCCTGGTGTATGCCACAGCGCTGCTGCTGGTGATGGTCATTGTGGTGCTGAACCTGAGCGCTATCATGGTGCGCAACCGCCTGCGCGAAAAATACCGGGCCCTGGAACATTGAGGAAACACATGCTGAATGAAGATACCGCCAATGATCTCCTGAACCATGCCATCGACATGGCCTCGCTGGGCATGGATGCGAATGAACCAGAGACCGAAACGCTCGAGACCAGTATCGAGGTTGAGCACCTGAGTCTGTATTACGGCGACAAGCGTGCGCTCAACGATATAAGCCTCAGGCTGCCCAGGAACAGGGTCTCGGCCTTCATCGGCCCCAGTGGCTGTGGCAAGTCAACATTGCTGCGCTGCTTCAACCGCATGAATGACCTGGTCGATGGCGTGCGCATCGAGGGCACGATTCGTATCAACGGTCAGGACATCCACGCGCGGACAGTCGATGTCTCTGCTTTGCGCAGCAAGGTAGGCATGGTGTTCCAGCGGCCCAACCCGTTCCCCAAGTCGATCTACGAGAACGTCGCCTATGGCCTGCGTCTGCAGGGCGTGCGTGACCGGCGCCGGCTTGACGAAACCGTGGAACGCGCCCTGCGCGGCGCGGCACTGTGGGACGAGGTCAAGGATCGCCTGCACGAGAGCGCGCTGGGCATGTCGGGCGGGCAGCAACAGCGCCTGGTGATCGCGCGCGCGATCGCGGTCGAGCCCGAGGTGCTGCTGCTCGATGAACCGGCTTCGGCGCTCGACCCGATCTCTACGCTGAAGATCGAGGAACTGATCTACGAGCTCAAGGATCGCTACACGATCGTCATCGTCACACACAACATGCAGCAGGCGGCACGCGTTTCGGACTACACCGCGTTCCTGTACATGGGTGACTTGATCGAGTTCGACGACACCCGGCGTCTGTTCACCAATCCCGGCAAAAAACAGACAGAAGACTACATCACCGGCCGTTATGGCTGATCGACAGGAGGCCAGCATGGACAAGACAAGCCTGGGACATCACATATCGCAGCAGTACAATGCCGAACTGGAAGGCGTGCGCAACCGGGTGCTGGCCATGGGGGGACTGGTCGAGCAGCAGATCGCGCAGGCCGTCGCATCCCTGTGCGAAGGCGACACCGCGCTCGCCGAAGCAGTCATCAACCGCGACGTTCAGGTCAATGCCCTGGAGGTATCGATCGACGAAGAATGCTCACAGATTCTCGCGCGCCGGCAGCCGGCCGCGAGCGATCTGCGCCTGATCGTGGCCATCATCAAAACCATCACCGATCTCGAGCGAATAGGAGATCAGGCCGAGAAGGTCGCGCGCATGGGCGAACGGCTGGCCGAACAGGATCAACCGCGCAAGGGTTATGACGAAATCCGCACTCTGGGGAGGCTGGCGGGCGAGATGGTGCGCGATGCGCTGGATGCGTTCGCACGCCTCGACACCGAAGCCGCCATGCAAGTGGTGCAAGGTGACGCGCAAGTGGATCACGAATACGAGGGCATCATGCGTCAGCGCATCACCCACATGATGGAGGATCCCCGCCAGATCACCCGCTCACTCGATGTCATGTGGGCCGCCAGGGCGCTGGAACGGATAGGCGATCATGCGCGTAACATCGCCGAGTATGTGATCTATCTCGTCAAGGGCAAGGACGTGCGGCATACCAGTATTGAACAGATCGAGAAGGCCATACTCGACTGACCGATCCGGGGCGGCGCTGGCTGTTGCCAGTATCACGTGGGTCAATTCAACACGGAGCACACAGAGGCACGGAGCCACGGAGAAAATGTAGGTGTTCAAACAGGCCTTTCAATCAACCCCTCTGTGGCTCCGTGTCTCCGTGATCTCCGTGTTTTATTCATGCCGCCTGCCAGCGTCACCCCGGATTCCGGCCTGCTGCCTTCATCAAGGCCAGGTTTCTGGCGGTGACCTGGTCATTGAACCCTTTGCGCCCTCCGCGCCTTGGCGTTCTTCGCGTTCATTCATTCACTCCGTGACGCCATGACGCTGTGATCTCCGTGTTTTATTCATGCCGCCTGCCGGCGTCATCCCTCCGAGGTCACCGTGCAGCTTTTATGTACTCAGTGTTCGTTTTGCACGGCCTGATGTGAGACGGGCTTTACAGGTCTCCCCAACTCGTTTTCTTGCGCCAGCGGATACGCGTGAGCATGATGCCGAACAGCATGCTGACGATGACGACCACGGCGCCGACCAGAAACCAGTCGCGCTTGCTGCGGTCGTTGAGGGATTCGTTTTCCTGGCGCAGGCGTTGTAACTCCCGGTCGGTGGAGACCAGGCGTTCCTTGAGCGCGCGGTTCTCCTCGGCAAGCTGGATGGCGTTGGCCGATACGCGCCGTATCTCGGCCAGTTCACGCGCAAGCCGCTGGCTGCGCAGGCGCAGTTTGCCACGCGCTTTCTCGGCGGTGTTTTTCTGTTCGTTGAGGGCCAGCAGCTGCGCGCGCAGGCGCTGGTTCTCCGCCTGCATCTCGGTCAGGCGTTTTTTCATTGCCGCCAGTTGCAATCGTGCCGGTGGCTGTTTCATCAGGTAGCGGGTCAGCACCCAGCCGGTCTTGCCGGATGGCGTGCGCACGTGACTGTAGCCGCTCGTCTTGTCGGTTTCGAGCACTTCCAGGCGCAGGCCACTGGGCAGGCTGCGCAAAATGGCGTACTGGGTCCCCTTGCCGCGCCGCATGGTGATCTCCATCTGGTCGGAGACATATCGAACACTGGCCGCGGCACTGATGCCGGAAATCATGGTCAAAAGAAGCACGAGGGCGAATCTTTGCACGCTGTTTTTCCTGTTGTCGTGGTTGTGGCGGGTGTACGAAGTCCCGCACCTATTGTAGGCGATATAAAAGCAGAAATAGCGCAGTTTGTCACATTAACCGACACCGGAGCTGGTTACACTCGATAACAGGGAAGCGTGCGGGATCCGGGAAACGAACACTGGGCAGATCCGTTCATCGGCGCCCGGCTACCGCTGGTGGATGACGTATGTTCAATTGTCGAAAACTGGTCTATGCTGCTATGGCGAAGGGCGTCACCCCGTCACGGAGGAACCGGAGTACAGCGATCATGGCGATACCGGCGGAACTCGAACAATTCTTTCAGCAGCACGGAACAGTCTATGAAAGGATTCCGTACCGCTTTCAGGGTTCGGTTCGCAGCTCGCTGCGATCGCTCGGTATCCGGCCCGAGGACGTGGCCCTGGCGGCCGTGCTCAGGGACGACGAAGGCCTGGTGATGGCCATCTATCCGGCCACCGCGTCACTGGATATCGAAGCTGTCAACCGTGCGTTCGGGCGCCGGCTCACCCTTCTGCCCAACAACGAGATCCACAAGCGTCTGCACAAGTGCGATTCCGGTGTCTGCGTGCCACTGGCGGCCATGTACGGGCTCGAGGCCGTGATCGATGAATCGCTCGGTCATGGTGAGAATGTCTATTTTCCGATCAGCAAGCAATCCTTCATCCGCATCGACGGCGATGTGTTTCTGTCCCTGCAGGGCGAGCACTGGAGACAGCGTCCCATCGTGCATGGCGCCCGCCAGGAGTCGCAACCAGAATCAGGTGACGAGGTGGTCGATATCCGGCCACGTGCGCGCATACGTGAGCGTCTGCAGCGGGTCGAGGAGCTGCCGGCCATGCCGCGCATCGCCAACGAGATCCTCACGTTGAGCGCCAACCCCTATGCGAATGCCGCCGATCTGGCCGCGGTCATCGAGCAGGATCCCAGCCTGTCGGCGCAGCTGCTGCGCTATGCCAATTCGCCCTTCTATGGCTACAAGAACGATGTTCAGTCGGTGCAGGATGCCATCTCGCGCGTGCTGGGTTTCGACATGGTCATGGACATGGCGCTGGGTATCTCGGTCGGCAAGGCCTTCCGCAATCCGGCCGACGGTCCGATCGGCCTGAATGCCTTCTGGCGGCATGCGATCTATTGCGCGGTGCTGACCCAGCGGTTGGGCAAGGCACTGCGGCCCACGCTGTTGCCGCGCCCCGGCATGTCCTATCTGTGTGGTCTTTTGCACAACTTTGGCCTGCTGCTCGAGGGGCATGTGTTTCCCAAGGAGTACGCGCGTCTCAACCGCATGGTCAGCACCCGTCCGGACGAGTCGTTGATCGAGCTCGAGGAAGAGGTCATGGACGTGACCCACATGGAGTCCGGCGCCTGGCTGATGACAGCCTGGAACATGCCCGACGAGGTCACGATCACGATTCGTGAGCATCACAACGAACACTACGACGGCATTCATGCCGTGTATCCCAACCTGGTGCTGGTTGCCAACCGCCTGCTCAAGGGCATGCTGATCGGCGACGAGCCGCGTGATGATCTGCCCGATGAGGTACTGGAACGCCTTGGCCTGGATACCGCGATGGTACAGGAGATCTTCCAGGCCATGATCGACAATCGTGTCGGCCTCGATTTCATGGCCTTGCAGATGGCGGCCTGAGCGGCGCGGTTGCCTGCGCCGGCGGGCCAAACACTTGTGTCGGGCGCATGTTCTCTTTTATCTTCGCTGCATGTGTATCGTCCGGCTGAGCCAGTCCGATTTTCATCACGTCCTCGAGCGCACGTCCGGCCCGGCGCTGGTGTATTTCAGCGCGCCGGCCTGTGGCGCCTGCCGTCAGCTCAATCGCGTGCTCGAGGCCTTGTGCCGGCAGCATTCCGCGATCTCGGTGTTTCGTGTGGATGCGGAACAGGAGCCAGGCCTGGTGCGCGAGTTCGAGGTCTTTCATCTCCCGGCCATGTTTCTCTATCTCGATGGCCGCTATCACCGTCCCGTGGATGCCGTGCCCGAGGTTTCGGCCATCGTTGCTGCAATAGATGAACTGGCGCGCAAACCTGCCCTGGAGGCGCCATGATCATCGATCGTCAGACCGGTGAGTGCGTTGCCGCCCGCCAGGTGCCGTCACCGAACCACAATGCGCGTCCGGACCCCAACGACATCAGTCTGATCGTCGTGCATGGCATCAGCCTGCCGGCGGGCGAGTTTGGTGGCCCGTGGATCGAACGCCTGTTCACCAATACCCTGGACAGCGGCGCGCATCCTTCGTTTGCCGATCTCGAGGGAATCAGGGTCTCGGCGCATTTTCTGATCCGGCGTGATGGCGAGTTGATCCAGTTCGTGCCCGTGACCCGTCGCGCCTGGCATGCCGGGCGCTCGCGGTTCGATGGGCGCGAGGATTGCAACGATTTTTCCATCGGCATCGAACTGGAGGGCAGCGATGATATTGCCTACGAGGATATCCAGTACCGGATGCTTGCGCGGCTGATAAAAGGTATCATCAACGTCTATCCGGCGATCACGCGCGAACGTATCGCCGGGCACAGCGACATCGCGCCGGGACGCAAGACCGATCCCGGCCCGGCCTTCGACTGGACGTGCCTGTACGCGCTGCTGGATACCGAGCAAAAGGGGTGAACGATGATTCTGGTAGCCGCCGTGACCGCGGTCATTATCGAGCTGTTTCTGTCCGGCATCTCCGGCTTGCGCCACTACCGCTGGTTTCTTCGCTATCGTGACTGGTTGATGGGGCGCCTGTCCGATGTGTCGCAGCTGCAAGGCGCGGGCGGTGTGCTCATAGTCCTGCTGCCGGTGGTTGGTCTTGTGGCCGTGTTCCAGATCGCCCTGCGCGATGTCATGCTCGGCTTGCCGTGGCTGCTGTTTGCGATCATCGTGCTGGTCTGGTGCCTGCGCTATCAGGCGCTGGATCATTTGATCGACGTTTTTACCGAGGCCAGCGCCCCCGCGGCCAGTGACGAATCCGCGCAGGAGAATGAATTTACGGCGCGCCAGGCCGCGGCCGGCATCCTGCACCGCGAAGTGCCGGCCGGCCCGCAGCGCGCCGCGGCGCTGACCGAGGTGTTGCTGGTCGAGGCTCACGAGCGCCTGTTCGGCGTATTGTTCTGGTTCATCGTGCTCGGTCCGGTGGGCGCGGTGCTGTTCCGGCTCGCGTGGCTGCTGGAGCAGCACGCCGATGACGAACGGCCTGCATTTGCCGAGGCCAGCCGCAGGCTGTACGGTATCCTTGCCTGGTTGCCGGCACGCACACTGGCGGTCAGTTATGCGCTGGCCGGCAGCTTCGAGGACGCGATTCACGACTGGCAACGTGGCGAGGACAACGATCCGCTGTCGCCCGAGGCCAGTACCACAGTGCTGGCCACCACCGGTTACGGCGCACTGACCGCGGATCGCTATGCGATCGAGAACGCGGACGACAAAACCTGTCTGGAACCCGAGGCCGTGGCCGCGGCCCAGGGCCTGGTGATGCGTTCGTTGCTGATCTGGGGTGTCACCCTGGTATTGCTGGCGCTGGCCGGCTGGGCGGCATGAGTGGCGATCGTATAGGTATCGACCTGGGCGGCACCAAGATCGAGGCCGTGCGTCTTGATGCCGGTGGTCGGGTGATGTTCCGCGAGCGCATCGCAACGCCACAGGGTGACTACCGTGCCATACTGCACGCCATCGCCGGGCTGGTCGAGCGGGCCGGGGCGGATGTCGGCCACCGCGCCACGGTGGGCATTGCCACGCCGGGCGCCATCTCGCCAGCCACCGGGCTGATGAAGAACAGCAATTCCACCTGTCTCAACGGCCAGCCGCTGCGCGAGGACCTGCAGGCCCTGCTCGGGCGCGAGATCCGCATCGCCAACGATGCCGACTGCTTCGCCCTGTCGGAGGCCACCGACGGCGCCGGGGCAGGCGCCGTGAGCGTGTTCGGCGTCATCGTCGGCACCGGCACGGGTGGCGGGCTGGTACATCGGGGGCGCCTGGTGCAGGGTCCGAATGCGATCGCCGGCGAGTGGGGACACAACCCCTTGCCATGGCCGGGCGACGACGAGCGTCCGGGGCCGGCCTGTTACTGTGGCAAGCACGGTTGTATCGAGACCTTTCTGTCCGGTCCGGGTATGAGCCGTGACTACCTGTCGCATACCGGCCGTGAACTGCCGGCACAGCGTATCGTCGCGCTGGCCACACAGGGTGATGCCGACGCGCAGGCCTGTCTGCAGCGCTACATCGACCGCATGGCACGGGCCCTGGCCGGCATCATCAATGTCTTCGATCCCGAGATTATTGTGCTCGGCGGTGGTATGTCCAACATCGCCCACCTGTACGACGAGGTGCCGGCGCGCTGGAGCGAGTATGTGTTCTCAGACCATGTGGCCACCCGGCTGCTGCCGCCTGTACATGGGGATGCAAGCGGCGTCCGCGGTGCCGCCTGGTTGTGGAATGACTGACACCCTTGTCGCAGATATTTCATACGGATTGTTGCGGCAGCCGTAGCGACAGCGTCGCGGCAGCCAGCACGAAGGCTGCCGAGATCCACAGGCAGCCGGTCAGTCCCCATTGCTGGTAGGCCCAGCCGGACAGCACCGTACCGGTCAGGCGGCCACCGGCATTGGCCATGTAGTAGAAACCCACATTCATCGATACCCGCTCGCTTTCCGACCAGGCCAGGATCAGGTAGGAGTGCACGGCCGAGTTGAGCGCGAACACGATGCCAAACATGGCCAGGCCGGTAACCAGCACGATGCCGGCCGGCAGGCCCATGTGCAGCGCGATGGCGATGGCTGCCGGCAAGATGGCGAGCAGGAACGCCCAGTAACGCGCGGTGCGCCCGTCCGGCCCGTGACCGTGATGGCTGTGACGGATCAGTCGCGGCGCGCTGGCCTGGATGAAGCCGTAGCCGATCACCCATAATGCCAGGAAGCCACCCACCTGCATGAACTGCCAGCCCAGCACCTGGTACAGGAACACCGGCAGCGCGACGACGAACCAGACATCCCGCGACCCGAACAGAAAGAAGCGCGCGGCCGAGAGCCGGTTGATGGCCGGCAGATTCGAGAAGACCTGACTGAATTTCGGCTTGCGCTTCATCTTGCCGACGCCGCCCGGCAGCATCACGAAGGTGATGATCAGCACAGCCAGCAGCATCCCGGCCAGCACGAACAAGGCGCCGCGGAACTGCAGCCATTGCAGCAGCGCGGCGCCAACGAAGAAGCCGGCGCCCTTGAGCGCGTTCTTCGAGCCGGTCAACACGGCAACCCACCTGAACAGCCGTGATTCGCCACCCTCGCCGGAGAGGGTCTTGACCGAGGCCTTGGCCGACATCTTGTTCAGGTCCTTGGCGATGCCGGACAGGGCCTGGGCGAACATCACGTACGGCACCGACAGCCACGCATCGGGTACGGTCAGCATCAGCAGGGCCAAGACCTGCATCGCCATGCCGATATGCATGGTCAGGTTCAGACCGATGCGGGCGCCCAGCCAGCCGCCGATGAGGTTGGTGACGATGCCGAAAAACTCGTAGAACAGGAACAGCATCGCCACCTCGAACGGTGAATAGCCGAGCAGGTGGAAATACAGCACCACCAGCATCCGTATCGCGCCATCGGTGACCGTGAAGGCCCAGTAGCCCCCGGTGACGACCAGGTAGTTGCGCAGTCCCTGTTCCATTGCTTGTTACCGGATCCGGTAGCGGACATGGCAGGCATTGCAGCGCTGCATCAGTACAGAGAAGCCTTTGAAGGTCTGCCGCGGGTCTTCTTCCTCGATCTTGAGGGCCAGGCGACTGGCTTCGTGGTGCATGGCCGTGCCCAGCGCCTGCATCGGTTTCGGCATGAATTTCGCCATGTGGCTGGCGCCGTGCGCCCTCAGCGAACTTACGCCGATCCGGGTTTCGATAACCCGCGCCGCCTGGTTCCATTTGCCGGCCGCGATCAGGCGCTGGGCCTCGGCCAGCGCGGCCAGGTGATCGCGCATGTTGCCGAGCATGTGTGATTGCATGTGCGAGGGCAGTTTGACGTGTTCGCGCGTGTCTGCCGCCTGTACAACTGAAAAAGACAGCAGGAACAACAGGGTCGTGATCATCTTCATCTCAATCAGCCTCCAGGTTGAGTGCGACCTTGCGCGCCAGCTCCATCATCCGGTTCACATAGCCCCATTCGTTGTCGTACCAGGCCAGCACCTTTAGCTGGGTCTTGTCGATGACCATGGTCGATAGCGCATCGATGATGGCCGAGCGCGGGTCATCCTTGTAGTCGATCGATACCAGCGGGCGTTCCTCATAGCCGAGGATGCCTTGCAGTTCGCCCTCGGCAGCCTGTTTGAACAGGGTATTGACCTCGTCGGCCGTGACCGGGCGCGAGGTTTCGACAACCAGGTCGGTCAGCGAGGCATTCAGTAACGGTACCCGCACGGCCAGGCCGTTGAGCCTGCCCGCCAGTTCCGGGAAGATCTTCGTGATCGCCTTTGCCGAGCCGGTCGTGGTCGGGATCAGCGACTGGCCGCAGGCACGGGCACGTCGCAGGTCCTTGTGGCCCTTGTCAACAATGGTCTGGGTATTGGTGATGTCGTGGATGGTCGTCATCGTGCCATGCACGATGCCCACCTGTTCATGCAGCACCTTGATTACCGGCGCCAGGCAGTTGGTCGTGCACGAGGCCGCGGTAAGCAGGTGATGTTGCGCCGGGTCGTATTCACCATCGTTGACGCCATAGACGATATTCAGCGCGCCATTGACCGGCGCAGCGACGATGACCTTTTTCACGCCCTGGTCGAAATAGACCTGCAGTTGTTCGGGCTGGCGAAAACGGCCGGTGGCCTCGATGACGATATCGCAGGCCGACCAGTCGGTATCGGCAATCGCCTCGTTGCCGGTGTAGCGGATGCGTTTGCAATCGACCAGCAGATCCTTGCCCTCGACCTTGCAGACATGAGGGAAACGGCCGTGCACCGAGTCGAACTCAAGCAGGTGAGCCGAGCCGTACACGTCGCAGGCCGTCTCGTTGATCTGGACGATATCGAGTTCGTCGAAGTGCCAGCCGGCGCGCAGGCCCAGCCGGCCCATGCGTCCGAAACCGTTGATGCCGATACGGGCAGCACACATGATTTTTCTCCCTTACAGATCTATGTACAGATTGACAAACACTGGCGGGTCACGCGCAGCAGGCAGATCCGGGCCGGTTGGGCATGCCCCGCAGGCGGATCAGATCATCGCTGAAGACCGTTTCGGTCTGGGTGCGTTCGTGGGCCTGTATGAGAACGCCACGTACCCATTCGGGCAGATCGTCGGCCAGCCGGTAATGGACCCAGGTGCCGGCCCGGCGGTCGCTGACGATACCGGACTCGCGCAGCACCGCGAGATGCCGCGAGATCTTCGGCTGTGAGAGAGCCAGCGCATGGGTCAGTTCGCAGACGCATAGCTCACCCTCCTGCAACAACAGCATCAACACGCGCAGGCGTGTCGGGTCGCTGAGGATTTTGAACAGTTGTGTGGCTTCAATGTCCATGGCCGAGTAATATATGCAAAAACATATATATGGTCAAGCATATATATTGCTTGACTCCGTACCATAGTACGGGGTTTAGCCTGTCTTTCCGATACGATCGTGCTCACGTCGAAGTGGCTGCTTCAGATCAGGACAGGAGAGGAACATGACGCTGCACACCCTGCGCATCACCGGTATGACTTGTGATCATTGCGCGCAAAGCGCGCAGGAGGCGCTCAACAGCCTGCCGGGCGTCAGCGCGTCGGTGTCTTTCGACGAAGGCCTGGCGAGAGTCGAATCCGACGGGCGGACGGGTGTTCCGGCAATGTTGCAGGCCATCGAGGCGAAGGGCTACGGAGCCGTATTGCTCGATGACAGCGGTGAGCCGGCAAGTGGGGCCGATGGCGACCGCTTGCATATTGCCATCGTTGGCAGTGGTTCGGGCGCTTTTGCCGCCGCGATCAAGGCGGTCGAGCGCGGCGCGCGCGTGACACTGATCGAGGGCGGCGATGTCATCGGCGGTACCTGTGTGAACATTGGGTGTGTGCCGTCCAAGATCATGATACGCGGGGCCAACATCGCCCACATACAGCATCGGCACGGCTTCGAAGGGATCGCGAAGCAGGCGCCGGCCATCAATCGCAAGGCCATGGTGGCCCAGCAACAGGACTGGGTCGAAAAACTGCGCCATGCCAAGTATGAGCGCATCCTCGAGTCGAACCCCGACATCAACC
>WFUO01000016.1 GCA_015484945.1 Gammaproteobacteria bacterium
AAGAACGTTCTGAATGGCCTGTGGGGCCCGGCGGTATCCAAGAACCCCTACCTGTACTTCAAGTTCAAGGGGGGCAACAAGGGTGATACCGTCACCATCAGCTGGGTCGATAACAAGGGTCAGAGCGACAAGCGTTCGCTCAAGATCCGCTGAGGTCGATCCATACGGACGGGCCGCGCCAGCCTGATGGCTGGCGCGGCCTTGTCGTGTCTGTATCCGACAATGCCCATTACCCTATTGCATATCTTCATGACTTCCGCAAAACCTTGGAATGCAGGATGACCGCGTTTCGTGCGTGTCCTGTGCCGGGCTATACTGCGGTATGGGGCTAACCGATATTGTGGGCAAAAAACCATGTTGCAGACCATTGTCAGAGAGACAGCGCCAGATGCCGATGTCAGTGTGATCTGGTTGCATGGTCTGGGTGCCGATGGCGAAGACTTCGCCGATATCATTCCGGCACTGGAATTGCCCGCCTCTTTACGTATCCGTTTTGTGTTTCCACATGCGCCGGTCAGACCGGTAACGCTCAACGGTGGCATGCCGATGCGCGCATGGTACGATGTCTATGGTATCGGCGAGACGTTTCCCCAGGACGAAGAAGGCATGCAGGAAAGCCATGCCGAACTGTGTGCGCTGTTGCAGCATGAACAGGCATCCGGCGTGATGCCCGAACGTCAGTTCCTGGTTGGATTTTCACAAGGCGGTTCCATGGCCCTGTACACGGGCTTGCGCCATCCGGCACGCCTTGCCGGGATCATCGTGTTGTCGGCATGGCTGCCAGTGGCTGAACTCACCACAACACAGCGAACCCGTGAGGCAGCCATGACCCCGGTACTGATGATGCACGGGCGACAGGATACGGTGGTGGACCCGGCCTATGGGCGGGCTTCGTACCGGCTGTTGCGCGAGTTGGGTCAGCCGGTCGAGTGGCATGAATACGACATGCCTCACACAGTCAGTCAGGCGCAGTTGCGCGACATCGGGGCATGGCTGGCGGCCCGGCTGTTTGTTTGATCGATGTCAATGTAATATAAGTATTTGCTAATATAATGGAAAACAGTCCCCGGATGAGGAAAACGATATGAAGAGACTGGTTCTGCTCGGCATGCTGCTGTTTCCGTTACCACTGGTTGCGGGCAATGCCACCGGCAAAGTGTTATATGACCAGAATTGTGCCGTGTGCCACGGATATGACGGACATGGCGGCGTGGGCGTGCCGCTGGCCCTGCCGGCGTTCCTCAGTACCGTGAGCAACGATTTCCTGTTCAGCACCATACGCAACGGGCGTCCCGGGCGCGTGATGCCGGCATTTCGCAACCTGAGCGATCGCCAGATCAGCGCGATCGTGCGCTATATCCGCAGTTGGCAGCCTGGCAGTGAACCCCGGGACAGTGCGGTGACGATACGTGGCGACATGATACGCGGCGGAAAGCTGTTCAAGAAGTATTGCGCCAGCTGCCATGGCGACAGGGCCCAGGGAAGCCCGGGTACCGGTGTGACATTCTCACGCCCGCGCAACCTGCCGATCATGGCGCCAGCGCTGAACAACAGCGGCTTTCTCAAGGCCGCATCCAATGCGATGCTGTTACGCACAATCACTCAGGGGCGCAAGGGCACGCCCATGCCGTCGGCGGCCAGCATGGGTCTGAAGCAGAAAGATATTCACGACATCATCGCCTGGCTGCGTCATTTCGAAAAGCGCCATGCAAGCAGGAAGCAGGAAAAGGAAAGCCCGGTCATCGTGCAGGAATCGTCGTATGACCTGAAAACCACGGTCAACAATGTCAAGCAGGCTGCACGAGGAAAGAACTTTCGCATCATACGTGTGCAGTATCTCGACCAGGGGCTGGTCGAGCCCGGCAAGGAAGACAGGCGCAAGGTGATCATCTATTTCTGCAATTTCAATCTGCTCAACAAGGCACTGGCGCTGGATCCGCGTGTAGGATTGTTTCTGCCGTGCCGGGTGACGGTGATCGAGCACAAGGGCAGGGTCAAGGTCGTGAGTATCAACCCCACGATGCTGTCGCACCTGTTCAATAACGAGGAACTTGACCGGATGTGCAAGGAAATGAAGCAGACCTACATGGAAATCATCGAGGAGGCAACGCTATGAGGAATCTGGCACGGAATTGCCTGGGCGGATTGCTGTTGATGCTATTGTCCGGGGTGGCCATGGCCGGAACAGGGCGCATATTAATGGTCCGGTCACCACAGATGTTTCCCGAAACCATGATCACGTTGCAAAACACCATCCGCAAGTTTGGCTACAAAATTTCGCGTGTGCAGCGTGTGGATATCGGGCTTACCAAGTCAGGTTACAAAACCGACCGCTACCGGGTGGTCTTTTTTGGCAAGGCCGGGGAAGTGCGCAAGATCGCCAACCGTTATCCCCAGCTGGCCGCCTACCTGCCGATGAAGATTTCGCTGTTTGCCGAGGGGCGAGAGACCATCGTTCTGGCAGCTGATCCGATGATGCTGACCCGGGTGGTCGATGCACAGGCGCTACGCCCGATACTCAGGCGTTGGTCAAGCGACCTGCAGAAAATTCTTGAAATCGTGCGAAAGAGTGACGACTGATCGGGTGGTGCTCAGCACATTTGCATCGCATCGTTGAGCAGGCGTTCGATACGCGCCTTGTAATGCAGATAATGAATACCCTGCAGTCGCTCATGGTGGGCCACGCCAAGCAGGCGTGGCGTGACATCGAGATCGGTAATGTATATCGGATAGGTTTCGCCCTTGCTACGCAGCGCAAGAATGTAACGTGCCGCTTCGATATAGACGTCGTCACCATATTCCAGGCTGGATATTTCGTGACCATTGCAATAAAGCGTGGTCATGGTGTCCGTTTGTTCGCCTGAAGACTCGCCAATCACCTGGATGTCGATATAGTGGGTGTTACGGTCGTCGTGAGGGCCTTCCAGCCTTTCTATATGTACCTGTGACCTCCCTGGCCGGGTGATGCGGTTTATCTGGATAGCGATGTGGTGATCCATGTCGAGTTCGCGATGGCCGGACATGATTCGGCGGCATGTGGCCTCCAGGAACCTGTGATAGTGGCTGATCAGTGAGCGTGTGTCGTGATAGCCGACAGTCTGCCTGAAAAGAGAACCCAGCTCATCAATGATATAGACCTCGGCCATATCGCCATGGGTCAAAAAGAAAAGTTGTATGGTGTCCGGGATATTCTGGGCCATAATGGCCGCAAGTAATGGATCATCACTGGCATAGCGGTCAAATATCACAGGACTGAACGCGTCCTGCGGCTGACCTAGGTGAGCGATCAGCCGCTCGGTATTTTCAAGGCGGGTGTGACGTGGCGAGCCGTTTTCGTTTTGCAGAACATAGTAGGCATGCTCGATACGCAGCACATAACGCAGGGTATCATGCCAGGGATTGGTATAGAAGGCATCGACGATATCGGTGAACAGTTCCTGTACCCGGTGTGCGATGGCCATGTTGCGCGTGCTGGTGAAACTGAACACCGATACCGGTGGCGGCGGGCAACGATCGGCCAGTGGCGCCCAGGCAAGATAGTCGCACAGGCAGTCGATGAGGGCGTTGGGTCCGGCGAAGCGCATGGTCAGGATTTCGCGCCAGCTCGTCAGTGCGAGAAAATCGAATTGCAAGGCTAGGTTCTTCCAGACACCCCCATAGCTCAACGCATCCGAGCGGTTGCTGATCAGATGCACTCCCTGTCGGGTGTGTTCCTGCATCGGGTCGATGCCGATATTGACATAGAGGGCGCAGTCGGTGAGCCTGGCCGGGACCCTGAGACTGGTCATCCTCAGTCTGGGCAGATTGGGGTCGGGAAACTTGCGCATGAAGCTGTCGATGATGGACAGCAGTTCGCGCGCTTCCACCGAGGGACTGTCACCCAGCGTGACGAGCGTATGACGACCCAGGAGACGATTGAAATAGGCCCAGGCAACGAGTTCGAGCAGGCCCGATGCGCGTTTGAGCGGCTTGCCGGTGATCACGCCTGGCTGTTCCGGGTCGCTGCGGTAGAGCCGCCAGCTCTCGGCGCCATTATTGACGGTACAGGTGAAATGTACGGATGATTCCGTCAAATCGGTTGATATGCCCGGATTGATGATGTCGATCTTGCCGGCACGCCGTTCGAATGCCGCATACAGACGGCGTCCAAGCAGGGTCAGATCGGTGCTGTTGATGGTCGTGGCGGCTGCATGTTCACGCGCAAATCTGGACAGACGCTGGTAGCTGCGTGTCAGTTCATCGACCAGCGCGGCGCGTTCTTCGGTTACCCGGTTGATCTTCCAGCCGGGACGGGAGTCGAGCAACAGCAGATGGTCGCGTGACCAGCCCCAGTTCCGTACCAGCTGTTTGAGCACGCGCGACCGGTAGCTGTCAGGTGCCGGATCGCGGCTGAGCGGGTAGTTGACCTTGAAGTAGAAACATTTGCGAACGATGTCGATGCGGTTGGGCTCATTGCATGCCTGCAGGTAGTGTTCGACCTGTCTGAGCATCAGTACATAGGGATCGAGCTGTTCGAGCGAGGTTTCGCCATCGTAAACCGCCCGCTTGTATGCCGTGCACAGCAACTCGGGTCGTGGATAACGGCTGGCATAGGATTCTATCAGTAACAGCTTGAGCACCGACTTGTAGGGAGAATCGACCGCCTTGTGCAATTGCCACAAGGAGGCGCCAAAGAATTCGCCGGCAGGGATGTCGGTGAGATCACCGAAATCCACGTACTCGTGTTCGGATACGATACGCCGTTTTACAAGATCGCTGAGATAGTCGTCATACCGGAACTCCTGATCTGGCGGCACCAGCCACCAGGCAGGATGGCGGCCGGCGATAAGGAGCGCGGTACGGTAGAATTCCTCCAGCAGCAGGTGATGCTGGGCGCTGCCACTGCTGTCGGCTGTCAGCCCCGGGTTTCTTCCACCATGGAAGGCCACGGGCTCCATGGTGAAGAATGAAACCTGCAGGCCAAGCCCGGCGGCCCAGGCGCTGATGGCGTCGCATTTTTCACGCAGGGCGTTGATCTGCGCCTCCTTGAGATCCCGTCCGTGACATATCCAGATGTCAAGATCGCTTTTGTCGTTGTGCGCGATCGATCCACTGCTGCCCATCAGATAGATGGCATTGATGGGATACTTTCGAAGTGCGCGCTTGCGGTAGTTGAAACCCTTGAAATGCTTGCGTGCGGTATCGATGACATGCCGGGATGGCAGATAGCTGCTGATACCTGCTGGTGCTTTTTTTCCGGTATGGCCGGGCAGCAGATTGTTGTTGAGGTGGAACAGCAGTGGCAGCAGATCGAGAAAGACCCGCTGGCTGGCGGGCAGTGAATCACGTACGCGCCTGAGGCGGTCCTGGTTGAGTGCGGAAAAACGCCTGCGAATCAGCCGTACCGAGGCATGGTCGGCCGGATTCATGTGCAGGACTTCACCACGCATGCGGTATGCAAAGGGTCAGGCGGTCATGGGCGCGGAAACCTCACTGTCTCTGGCTTCGGACAGTGCGGCATCGACGCGCTTGATCAGTGAACTGGTGCTGTCGCCCTTGCGCCATTCACTGATGCCGATACGGGCGTCACGTACACCGGGAAGTCGTATCACCTGGCCGGTTATCTTGTCTGCCAGGGCGGTTGCGGCCGTGGCCGTGGTCTCAGGCAGAATCATCATGAAATTGCCATGTTGGTCATGGCCGATCATGTCGGCCCAGCGCAACTGGTCCTTGAGCAGGCGGCCGGTCAGGCGAAGCGCCTCGGCCTGGCTGTAATTGACGGTATCGATATCCAGATGAAGCAGTGCGATGGACAACGGGTTGTTGTAACGTCGGCTGCGAGAGACTTGTGGTTCGAGAACCAGCATCATCGCCCGATGCGTCAACAGGCCTGTGACCGGGTGCTTGAGGCTGAGGTCGGTGATCGCATACTGGCGCGAATAGCGTTCCTGGTCGAGTAGCAGGGATTCGGTCAGATCCTGGAAATAGATCACCCGCGCGCCCTCGGCAACGGCGTGTTCCGGCGTGAGCTCGGAGCGTATCAGCAGGCGCTCGTTCTGGTCACCGTCACGAATGACGATATTGCGGTGGTCGGAATAAAGGATGCGCAGATCTTCACGCGCCAGGCTGTCCTGGTCCCGCCCGATGAAGGTTTCACGGCTGGCGCCGGTCATCAGCAGCAACGATTCATTGACCCAGCTGACCTTGCCCTGCTGGTCGAGAACCATGATACCCACGGGAATGCTGTTGAGGATATCGTTGCTGAGTGCGTTCGGTAATGCGAAAGTTTCCATGTCAAACCCCTGTCTGTATGCGGATCGCGGCGCGTGCGAGTCAATATTTTGACGGCGCAGGCCTGTTAACAAATGATAATTTGTCGTTATTTCAGCTGGTTATCGGCCATGTACTCCGAGATACTGGGTTCTGGCCATCCTGGACAGGTTAGCGGTCGATACCGGCAAGTCTTTAGACACGCTTGGGGGGAAGCGGCATGAACGAATCAGTCATCGTACTCGCAGGCGCGGCGCGCGCTGCCACGCACCTTGTCAACCGGGTAGCGCCGTTCGTTGATGGCCATCTTGTCCCGGACGGCTGAGATGAGATCCACATCGAGCTTGTCGGCGATGCGGATGAGATAGATGAGGATATCGGCCAGTTCCAGGCGTATGGCCTCGCGTTTGTCCGGTCCGGGATGACGGCTCTGCGCTTCGTCAAGCCATTGAAAATGCTCGACGAGTTCGGCAGCCTCGGCGATCAGCGCCATACTCAGGTTCTTGGGTGAATGGAACTGGTCCCAGTCGCGCCTGGCGGCAAAATCGGCCAGCGCGATGCGCAATTGCGCCAGGCTGTCGGGGTGGTCTGTCATGGGTCAATGTTTCGCGGGTTTGGCCGACACAGTTTCAGGGAACGGGAATGCCATGAAATCACGTAACAAGAATCGCCTCGCCACACTCCTCCTGGTTGTGAGTCTGACAGCCCCAGTATACGCGGCAGAGATCCGCGGGCAAGTGCGGCTGCAAGGCCCTGCGGCAGGATACGATCCGGCCCTGGCGGTGCTGGTGTTGCCACATCATGGGCAGGCCCATGCAAAACGGATGCGTATCGTGCGCATCGAGATGCGAAATGGCAGGCTCAGCCGCCGTCTGGTGGTGCTGAGCCCCGGCGACAGACTGAAAATCGTCAATCATGATCCCGTAACCCATCCACTGGTGCTGTTCAATGCCAGGCGGCAAAAAGCGTTTGTGCTGGCGCGCGCGGGCAAGGGACAACCCCGGCACCAAGAATGGCGCTTTCCCCGCCGAGGGGAATGGCATTTGCTTGGCAGGCTCGACAGCAGGCTATATGCGCGTATCGTGGTCGCTGAGGCCCGGCAGATACGCTATGCGCGTATTGGACGTCGATTCGAGCTGCGTGGTCTGCAGCCTGGTGCGTGGAAGTTGCGCATTCTGTCGCTGACAGGGCGCGACCTTGAGGTCACCGCAGAGGCCTACACGGCGCCGGCCACCAGGCAATGGGTCCTTGTGCCGGGAAGAAAGGCCGTGCCGGAAAGGCGCGTCGTTATCGAGGCAGCCGTCACCGGCCTGTACCGTGGAAGCATGACAACCCGATGAATATAGAACAGCGCAATATGTTCTTTATGCTGGTACTGGTGCTGACCGTACTGGTGGCCAGTATCGCGCTGATCTATTCGTCGCTTTCCCGCCATATCGACGAGATGGCTGAACAGGACATTGAACAGGCATGGCGTAGGTACCTGAGTACGCAGCGCACCGAGTTCAGCCGCCTGCTGGATCTGGGAAAAATGCTTCGATCGAGCAGTGGCCTGAAGCAGGCGATGATCATGCGTGACAGAAAGACCCTGACACATTTTCTCAACCGGTCATTGCAGGGGGTCGGGATCGACGTAATGCTGGTTTACTACGGCAGGGGGCTGGTAAGGAGCGTTGGTGTTGCGCGTGATCCCGTATTTACCACGCGATCGGTCATCGAATCCTTGGCCTATCGCCGCCTGCTCAACGAGATCAGCAACGGAAGCCAGTCGGCATTCGGTCACGCCGTGGTCTATAACCACCTGTTGCGTCTGGCAGCGATACCGCTCTATCACCCGGCAGGTGGACGGCTGGGCATCCTGCTGCTGGGTTCGGAGATGACGCCGCAATCGATCAAACTGCAGCGTTCACAGATTCGAAGCGAAATCATGCTGATCATCAATGATCGCCTGGTGATGTCAACGATCGGCAAGGTCTCCTTGCCGCAGCAGGTGATCCGGAAAAACGATCATGGTCCCGGAAACAATCATTTCAAGATCAACGGGAAGCATTGGGTGGCATACGCAAGGCCGGTAATGGATCATCCGAATGGCCAGGCCATTGCAAAAATCGTGCTGGCTGTGAACATGGCGCAGTACAGCGACAGGCTTGCCAGTCTGTTGACCAACAGTATCGTGTATATCGTATTGCTGATACTGATTGCCGGGCTGTTGGCGATCTACCAGAGCAGATACTGGATAACGCGGCCACTGAAGATGCTGGCCGATGCCGCAAGCAAGATCAGCGCTGGCAGGCGTATCACCCATGTCAAGCTCGATCGCAAGGACGAGATCGGCGATCTGGCGCGTTCGATCAACGACATGCTCGACCGGCTGCAGGACAGCCGGCAGGAAGAAGAACTCACCCGTCAGCGTTTCCGGGACTTTGCAGAAAGCACGTCTGACTGGCTGTGGGAAACCGATAACCAGGGCCGTTTTACCTATGTGTCGGATAATGTGGTCAACGTGCTTGGCATGAGCGCCAGTCAGTTCATTGGCAAACGGATAGACGAGCTGTTTGCGCAGGAATCGGTGAGGGAATTCTCGGTTCAGCTGGGTGATGGCCGGGCCAGCAAGACACCGATAAAGGATCTGGAGGTGTGGCTGACGAACAGCGATGGCATCCGGCTGTGTATTCGCATGAACGCCGTACCGGTTCACGATGGCAACGGTTTCTGCGGTTACCGGGGGTCTGCCAGGGATATCACGCGTATCAAGCACAACGAGGAGCGCCTGCTGCAGCTGGCCAATCGCGATCACCTGACCGGTCTGGCCAATCGCAGCCGGTTCATCGAAGACCTGACCCTGATCCTGCGCACTTCCGTGCAGGAGCATCGCCCTGGCGCGGTATTGCTGATAGACATCGATCATTTCAAGCTGGTCAATGATACCGCGGGGCATGCTGCGGGAGACGAGGTCATCGTACAGGTTGGCAGCCTGCTGCGGCGCCTGGCATGGGAAAGTGATCTGGTTGCGCGTTTGAGCGGTGACGAGTTCGTGATCTGCCTGATCGATGCGCCGCTCGAGGTCGTCATCAGAAAGGCGGAAGAGGTGCTGACCAATTTCAGCCAGTTACGGCCAACCTATGGCGGCAAGATACTCAATATCACCACCAGTATCGGTATCGCGCTGTTCGGCGATCAGGAGGTTACCGCCGCCGAGATGCTGGCGCGCGCCGATGCCGCCATGTATGCGGCCAAGAACGCGGGCCGCAACCGTTATCATATCTACAGGGAAGGTGACAAGACCCAGGAGCTGATGGGGTCACAGTTGATCTGGAAAGAGCGTATCCACGAAGCCATACAGAAGGATGGCTTCGTGCTCGCCTTCCAGCCAATCGTATCCAGCAGCGGTGACTTTGTCGGCCGTTACGAGGCGCTGGTTCGCATGAAGGCCGAGACCGGTGGCCTGCACATGCCGGGCAGTTTCATTCCCACTGCCGAGCAGTTCGGCCTGATCCGGGAGATCGACCGTATCGTGGTGCGCAAGGCGCTCGCGTGCATGGCCGATGAACGCTTCGCCGATTATACGCTGTCGATCAACCTGTCCGGCTTGTCGGTCGGTGATGCCGATATGCTAGAGCTGATCAACCAGGAACTCGAGCGGCATGGCGTGGAACGCAACCGCGTGATCTTCGAAGTGACCGAGAGCGCCGCCTGTGATGACATCAGCGCCGCGATCGAGTTCATCAACCAGATCCAGTCGCTGGGGTGCCGTATCGCGCTGGACGACTTCGGGGTGGGTTTTTCGTCGTTCACCTACCTCAAGCATCTGCATGCCGATATTCTAAAGATCGATGGCAGCTTCATCCGCGACATCACCAACAGCCACGAGGACCAGCTGTTCGTCAAGGCGCTGGTCGATGTGGCGCGGGGCATGGGTATGACCACGGTTGCAGAATTCGTGGAATCGCGCGAATGCATGCAACGCCTGCATGAGCTGGGGGTGGACTACCTGCAGGGTTATTATATCGGCAAGCCGGCGATGCAACCCGAAAAACCCAGCATGGGCGCGGATTCGGATACCCAAACGGGTGCAGGCGAGGCCGGGACAGCAAAGATCAGCCGTTGACTGGCGTGGTCCGCCTTGAGCTTTCTGGCCAGCCGTGTATCAGTCCACGGCCCGCTCGCGCAGTCGTTCGAGCGCCGTGCGCGCGGCCTCGCGTACCTGGGCAGGTGCGGTTCCGCCGATATGGTTGCGTGAGGCGACCGAACCTTCGAGCGTCAGAACATCGAATATGTCTTTGTCGATCCGGTCGGAGAAGCGGCGCAGTTCCTCGAGCGACATTTGCGACAGGTCTCGGCCGGTATCGATGCCCAGGCGAACGGCCTGTCCGACGATCTCGTGTGCATCCCTGAATGGTATGCCCTTGCGTACCAGATAATCGGCCAGGTCCGTGGCAGTCGAGAAACCGGTGCCGGCAGCAGCGCGCATGTTGTCACGCCGGGGTATGATGGACGGCACCATGTCGGCAAATGCGCGCACACAGCCATACAGAGTGTCGATGGTATCGAACAGGGGTTCCTTGTCTTCCTGGTTGTCCTTGTTGTAGGCCAGCGGCTGGCTCTTCATCAGTGTCAGCAGGGCGTGGAGGTTGCCGTACACACGGCCGGTCTTGCCGCGCACCAGTTCGGGTACGTCGGGGTTTTTCTTTTGCGGCATGATCGACGAACCGGTACAGAAACGGTCCGGCAGGTCTATGAAATCGAATTGCGCCGACGACCACAGAACCAGTTCCTCTGAAAAACGTGACAGGTGCATCAGGATCAGGCTGGCACAGGCGCAGAACTCGATCGCAAAGTCCCTGTCACTGACCGCATCCAGGGAGTTGTCGGCCACGGCGTCGAAGCCAAGCAGGCGAGCGGTCATCTCGCGGTCGATGGGATAACTGGTGCCAGCCAGCGCCGCGGCGCCAAGCGGCAGGACATTGACCCGGCGGCGGCAGTCCTGCATGCGGGCGTAATCGCGCTCGAGCATCGCGTTCCAGGCCAGCAGATGGTGACCGAAGGTGATCGGCTGCGCAACCTGCAGGTGGGTGAAGCCGGGCATGATGGTATCGGCCTCTTGTGCGGACAGCTGCACCAGGCCGGTCTGCAGACGGGTCAGTTCGCTGCCCAGTCTGTCGATCTGTTCACGCAGGTAGAGGCGGATGTCGGTGGCCACCTGATCGTTGCGTGAACGGCCGGTATGCAGCTTCTTGCCCACATCACCGATACGCTCGGTCAGGCGGGCCTCGATATTCATATGCACATCCTCGAGCGAGACCGACCATTCAAATTCGCCGGCTCGAATCTCGGCGCGGATGGCCTCCAGGCCATCGACGATCTGGCGTTTTTCCGCATCATCGAGAATGCCGCAGGCAGCCAGCATGGTGGCATGCGCAATCGAACCGTCGATATCGTGTTCATACAGGCGGCGATCGAAACCCACCGATGCGGTGAATGCCTCGACGAAGGCATCCGTGGCTTCAGTGAAGCGCCCCTGCCAGGGTTTGTCTTTGCGGGTGTCGTTAGTCATTGTGATAAACGCCTTGCCGGACTGGCGGCCATTATAGCAGGATTGTCATGCAACACGGTGGATTGGTAATTTGCCGACACGTGTATTAAAAGGTATATCGATGGACACGAGCATGGACGAATCCAGGAGCTTTCTGCCGGACTTCTGCGGTCTGGGCGTGATCCTGTCGGTATTGCTGATCGCCGAGCTGATGGTACTGGTGGTGATGCTGGTCACCTGGACGCGTGGCGCTTTCCCGTGGGAGTTGCTCGGCATCCTGTCGATGTTCGTGATCTGGATCGTGATCGCCTCGATGGCCATGCTGTGTGCGCTGAAGAAGCCGCTGGCAGGCATGAGCAACGCCATGGCCGGCCTCCTGAGCTTGCTGGTCATCGTGGCGGTGACCGGCCTGATGAGCGAGTTGGCATGGTGGGCCAACATGCAGTACCGGGTCCTGTTCAAGCCGGAGTCGCATCTGCACTTTACGTTGCGCAACCTGCTGGTGGGCGCAATCGTTGCCGGTATCGCCCTGCGCCTGGTCTATTTGCAGCATCTTGGCCGGCAATCGGTCGAGGCCCGCGCGCGCGCGCGTATCGACGCGCTGGTGGCCAGAATCCGCCCGCATTTCCTGTTCAACAGCATGAACACCATCGCCGCATTGATCGCCACGCGGCCACAACAGGCGGAACAGGCGGTCGAGGATCTGGCAGATCTGTTTCGTGCAAGCCTGCGCCAGTCTGAGCAACTGGTATGCCTGGCCGACGAGATGGCGCTGACACGCAAGTACCTGGAACTGGAATCCCTGCGTCTGGGCGAACGCCTGCGGGTCGTGTGGGAGATCGATCCGGCGCACGAACGGATCCAGGTGCCGCCACTGTCGCTTCAGCCGCTGGTGGAGAATGCCATCTATCACGGTATCGAGGCCCTGCCTGAAGGCGGCCGGATACGGATTTACAGTCATTTGCACAATGGGTGTTTGAAGCTTGCCGTCGAAAACCCGGTGTCCGACAGACAACGTGCGCAGGCGCATGCCGGACACCGTATCGCATTGGACAATATCCGTGAGCGGTTGGACTGCCTGTTCGAGTCCGGTGCCGGGCTGGATATCCAGCAGCAAGACGGCATGTTCCGGGTGTGCATGACGATTCCGGCGGAGGAACACGGCACATGAACGTGATGATTTGTGACGACGAAGCCCTGGCGCGCGACCGCCTGCGCAGCCTGATCACGATGATCGGCGGTCACCATATCCTGGCCGAGGCCGGTAATGGCCGTGAGGCGGTGGAGCTGTGCCGCAGGCATGAGCCGGATATCGTCCTGCTTGATATTCGCATGCCGGTCATGGACGGGATCGAGGCCGCCCGATACCTGGCGAGGATGAACAAGCCGCCGGCGGTGATCTTCACCACGGCCTATGACGACTATACGCTACAGGCGTTCGAGGCCAATGCGGTCGATTACCTGCTCAAGCCGATTCGGGAACAACGCCTGGCCGAGGCCCTGGCGCGTGCGCGCAGGCCGACGCGCGCGCAGTTGCGCGCCATCGAGGAAGGCAGTGACAAGCCCAAGGCGCGCACGCATATCTGCGTGCAACAGCGTGGTGACCTGAAGCTGATACCGGTGGACGAGGTCTGTTATTTCATGGCCGACCAGAAATATATCTCGGTACGCCATGCACAAGGCGAGGTGCTGATCGAGGAATCGCTGAAGTCGCTGGAACAGGAATTTGGTGACCGTTTCGTGCGCATACACCGCAACGCGCTGGTGGCGCGCAAGGCCATCGACGGGATGATCAAACGCGCCGACGGCCGGCATCTGGTCACCCTGCACAACTGCCCGGATCAGCTCGAGATCAGCCGCCGTCACCTGCCCTCGATGCGCCGCCTGCTCAAGGGTAGATAACAAGTTTTCTGGTGTCGTGACATAAACGCAGAGCTGGCGCGCCCTGGAAGCCGTGGAATCCGCGTGGCCCTTTCCCGTCCCGTGTTCTGTGGTTGACGATGACTGTATGGAGAGCCACAGCGCCACCCGGCCGGTTCAGCGGCGGGCGATGGGTACGGATGCGTGCTTGTGGCGGGTACGCAGCATGCGCAGTGACCTGTCGATGGCCTTGTCCACATCACCCGCGTAGAACTCGATGGTGTTGATGCCGAGCATGCGCTTGGCCAGCTCGCGGCCATCGTGATCGACGAACAGGGTGGTGGGGGTCACGAAGATGTCATGCCGCACGGCGAAGCGGTCGGCGCTGATCCGGGTGCCGTCGAAGTCGGTCAGTGTTTCGCCGCTGTCGATCATGACCTTGCGGATGATGACCTTGTTGCGGTAGTCACCGCTGATCAGCATCGGACGCAGGATCTCGTTCTCGAGCAGTTCGCAGTAGCCGCAATGCTCGGCGGCGAACACCAGCATCACCGGCAACCGCTTGCGCCGCGCCAGCAGGCCAAGGCGCTGCAGGTCGGTGACGGTCTGAACCTGCACCCTGGCGCCACCCGCCGCGTGCGCCTGGATCGGCAGGAAGGGAATCAGCAGGCTGGCGAACAGCCCCAACATCCACGCTCGCATCAGATACCTCGGTCTGTATGAATCGTTTGTACCCGTATGTTTGGACCGCGATGGGGCCAGCGGGTTGCATGGCATTATTCCATATTCGGGCGGCGTGGAACAAAAAAAGCGGATATTTCGTGCCGCAAAGGGCCCCGAAACGGTGCAAAAGCGTGTTTTTTGATTGATTTTGGCCGTTTTTGTAGAAAAAATGTGCATTTGCCACCGCCCTTGCGGGTGATGGCCTTTACCGCTACGATGCGGCGGTTGCCAGCCGGAGTCCGATCATGACCGACAGCCCGATACGCATTGCCACCCGCAAGAGCCAGTTGGCCCTGTGGCAGGCCAGGTACGTCAAGTCCGCCCTCGAACAGGCGCATCCGGGGATCGAGGTCGAACTGGTGAGCCTGACCACCCAGGGAGACCGGATTCTCGACGCGCCGCTGGCCAAGATCGGCGGCAAGGGGCTGTTCGTCAAGGAACTCGAGCAGGCCATGCTGCGTGGCGATGCCGACATTGCCGTGCATTCGATGAAGGACGTGCCGGTCGATCTGCCGCCCGGCCTGCACCTGCCGGTGGTCATGAAACGCGAGGATCCGCGTGACGCCCTGGTCTCCAACCGCTTCGACAATCTCGACAAGCTGCCGCAGGGCGCGCATGTCGGTACCTCCAGTTTGCGCCGGCGGGTACAGTTGATGGCCATGCGCCCGGATCTGCGCATCAGCGACCTGCGCGGCAACGTCAACACCCGCCTGCAGAAGCTCGACGACGGCGACTATGACGCCATCGTGCTGGCCTGTGCCGGGCTGCGGCGCCTGGGCATGGAAGACCGGATCCGCGAGGCATTGAGCCCGGACAGCATGCTCCCGGCGGTCGGCCAGGGCGCGATTGGCATCGAATGCCGCAACGACGATGCGCGCATCAACAACCTGCTGATGCCGCTCAACGACCCCGACACCCATGTGTGCGTGGCCGCCGAACGCGCCATGAACACCCGCCTGGAAGGCGGCTGCCAGGTACCGATCGGCGCGCATGCCGAACTTGGACACGGCGTCATCGTGCTCAAGGGGCTGGTCGGCAGTCTCGACGGCAGCGAGATCGTGCATGGCAACATCAGCGGGCGGCCCGGGGACGCCGTCGAACTTGGCTGTGTGCTGGCCGAGGACCTGCTCTCGCGCGGCGCCGACCGCCTGCTTGCCGCCATGCGGGACTGACAGAATATTGAAAAGGCCCAGTCGGTTCTTTCGGACCATCCTGTGCGAAGCGCCGGCAGGCGTCACGCGGGCCGGCGACCCGTTTCCGTATTCGTGTCCCGCTATCGTGTATCTTGTAACCTGTGACCGAGATCATTCGATGCCGATGCTGACATGAACCCCGTCCCGCTCGAAAACGCGCGTATTCTCGTCACCCGGCCGGCCGGACAGGCGCAGCGGCTGTGCCGGATGATCGAACTTGCCGGTGGCCGCGCCGAACACCTGCCGCTGATCGGCATCGAGGCACTGCCCTGTGAAGCGCCGGAAAAGGCCGATATCCTGATCTTCGTCAGTGCCAATGCCGTGCGTCATGGCGCACACTGTGCGGCGGGTGTGAGTTGCGCGGTAGCGGCGATCGGCCAGGCCACTGCCTCTGCCCTGCGGTCGCGTAACATCATTCCCGACATCGTGCCGCCCGGCATGGCCGACAGCGAATCCCTGCTGGCCATGCCGCAGTTGCAGGACGTGGCCGGCAAGACCGTGGTCATCGTGCGTGGAGAGGGGGGCCGCGAACTGCTGGCCGATACGCTTGCGTGCCGCGGCGCGCATGTCCACTATAGGGAATGCTACCGCCGGGTCGCGTTGTCACCCGACCCGGGGCGCCTGGAAGCCCTGCTGTGTGGTGGTATCGATCTGGT
>WFUO01000017.1 GCA_015484945.1 Gammaproteobacteria bacterium
ATCGGACGCACGCAGTGCGCCCGAAGGGGGCCGGCCAGGGAAGGCCGGCATCCACCCCCGACCGCATCCCTGGGTAATCAGCCGGTCGGTTCGACCGTCGTGAAACGGGAATGTGAGGAAATGCCGAAAATTCTGGAGCTGGCGAGAGGAGTCGAACCCCCGACCGGCTGATTACAAGTCAGCTGCTCTACCAACTGAGCTACGCCAGCATATGTTCAGGCCTGACGACCGGCCAGGCAGGCGCATTCTAGTGAATCTGCATGCCAAAGGCAATCCGGACGTTTCATGACGACGGGGTACCAGCCGGGCACGCAACCACCTCACGCCGTACACCGGGCCAGGCCGCCAGCAGCGTCTGCCATTTGTCGTTAAGCCCGTCTCCTTCCGGCATCCTATAAACAAGCCAATAACGGGCGTGGCGTTTTTCCTGGATTGCGATACGCGGTTTGAAGCCCAGCCGTTCGATATCCATCAGGCGCTTGTCGGCGATCTGGTGCCGTTTGAACAGGCCCAACGATATCGTATAGCGCCGCGCCTTGTAGAGCAGCTGGATGTCCTGGATACCGGCATGCCGCATGTCGGACACCATCTTGCGCGCTGCCGCGCGGTCATCAATGGGCGAGATCAGCACCCAGTAGTGCCGGGTCACTTGTTCTGTTCTCGCCAACCGCCCGGCCTTGAGCCCCAGCAGGTCGAGCTGCTGTCGAAGCCCCTCACTCGCACCACGCTGCGCGAACGGCCCGAAACGCAGACAGTGTTGCGTACCGGCCAGACGATGTTGCCGGTTGCCTGCTGCCACGGGCCGTCTGCCCAGCGGTTTTGACTTGGCGCCCGACACGGGTTGTCCGCGCCGGTGGCCTGACTGTATGCCGGAAACCCGCGCCTGATTGCCGGCTGAACGGTTCGGGGAAGACCTGACCTCATCCAGCAATTGCAACTTTTCGGTTCCCGGATCGTTGGCCACCAGCGGTGCATCACTCTGACCAGAACGATTCAGATACCAGACGAACACGCCGGCATTGACGATCAGCAGCAGGTAGAACACGACCCTCATACACATGCCTCCGCATGGATGGCCAGCCCTTCCAGTACCAGTGCCGGCCGGTGCTCGAAACCATTCTTCAGCAGCGGCAGCAAATCCTCCGCCGATCCGCCACTGATGATACCCTTCGGCACCTTGCCCAGCGCCTCGGCGACATCGGCCAAAATCCGGTCGATGAAGGCTGCAGCCATGTACAGGGTGCCTCCTAGCACGGCATCGAGTGTATCACGGGCAAACAATGAAACATCGCTGATCTGCCGCCCCTCGACATCCAGGGGTGTCTTCTCGGTCAGCGCCTCGCGCATCAGACGCACACCGGGTACGATCAGGCCGCCCAGGTGTTGGCCATCGGCCTGCATCACATCGACCGTGATCGCGGTTCCGCAGTCGATGATGACCACAGGTTGCGCATAACGGCCATGACAGGCCAGCAGCGACAGCCAGCGATCGACCCCGAGGCGTTGCGGCTCGGGGTAGGCATTGATGACCCCATCGCAACCGGCCCGGGCAATGGCGAAATGCGGCGCCAGCGACCAGTGCCCGCGGCACCAGTCCGTCACGGCCGCTGCTGCCTGATCGCCTGCCACATTGCTGACCCACACCTCGTCCGGAACCGGCATGCCGGTCCAGCAGCTTTTCAATGCTGCCGCAACATTGTCCGTATGCTCATATCGTTCGGGATCCGGCAACGAACCGTGGGTTGCATCGACGCAAACCCAGCGAATGGCGGTATTGCCGATATCGACCAGCAATCTCATTTCACCGTCCTCAGGCTGATCTCGCCTGCCTGATAGGACTGCAGCCCGGCACTGGAACGCAGCAGCAGCCCGCCATGGGCATCGATGCCCACGGCGCGCCCACGTACGATGCGGTCAGGCAGATGCAGTTCGACCTCCTCACCGGCAAGCAGATCATAACGTTGCCAACGGCTGGCCAGATCACCTGCCCCGCCTGCGCCATAATCGGCCAGTGCCTCGAGCATGGCGCCTATCACCTGACCCGCAACCCGGTTTCGTGATGGCGGGTTCTCAGGATCCAGCAGGGCCAGACTGGTCCATCCCTGGTCGATGTGACCATCGACATCCCGTGTCATCAGCACGTTCAGCCCAAGTCCGGCGACGATCCGGCTGCCGCCACCCATCTCGCCCGACAGCTCGACGAGTATGCCGCCCAGCTTGCGCTCCCCCGCATAGAGATCATTGGGCCATTTCAGCTTTACATTGGCATGCCCGTGACAAGACAGGGCATCAGCCACGGCCATGCCCAGATGCAATGTCAGACCAGCCAGTGCGGCGGGCGGCAGATCAAAATGCCATGCCACGGAGACATACAGGTTCTGACCGAATGGCGAAACCCACCGTCGGCCACGCCGACCACGCCCCCGTTGCTGGGATTCGCACAGACACACATGCCCGCTATCGAGTGAGTCGATACGCTGCATCAAATGACTATTGGTCGAATCGATGCAGCCCAATAGTTCGAGAACAGACATCAAACGCAATGCGCGCGGCGGCATGCCGGCCCGGATACGGTCAGCCTCTAGCAATTCCAGCCTCGTCGCCAGGCGATAACCACGACCGCGCACCGCATGGATGTCGATGCCGTTGCGCTTGAGCGTCTCCATCTGCTTCCAGACCGCAGTACGGGAGACGCCCAATGCCTGCGCGAGTACCTGCCCCGAATGAAAACGGCCATCGGCAAGCAGGGGCAACAGCCCAGTCACGGAATCCCGCATGTCTATGCTCGTTTCATGTCTGTCATGACCGTATATCATCCCATATCCGGGCCGGATTTGCGCAACCGCCTGACAGGACATACAATCAAACATGGGAAGACAATTCGGCAGGTTATTGAATACATTAGAATATTCAAAACCGACAATATTATCATGTCGATTCTTCATCATAAAAGCTGACAAGAACACCAATAAAGAGAGCGTGACCGCGTGACACAAACAAAGACATCCGGAAAATCGACCATGAAAACCGTTATTCACCTGTTTGCCGTGCTGGCCCTATTGTCATCGGTACCCGCCATTGCTGCCGACAGCCTGTATGGCAACCGTATCAAGCGCTGGACCACCCAGGCCGAAAAGGGCAAGGCACGCTACCAGTACAAACTCGGCAACGCCTATTTGATGGGCAACGAAGTCGTCAAGAATGAAAAAACCGCTGCCGAATGGTTCCGCAAGGCCGCCAAACAGGGTTATACCAAGGCACAGCACAAACTCGGCTACCTCTACTACACTGGCCAGGGGGTGCGGCGCAACTACAAGCTCGCCTTTCAGTGGTTGAGCAAGGCCGCCCATGCCAACTATTCACCGGCCCAGTATCATCTCGGCAAACTCTATGCCGAGGGAAAGGGTGTCGATCAGGATCTGGACAAGGCCCTGCGATGGTTCGAGCAGGCGGCCAGGGCCGGCTATGTACCGGCAAAGGCTGAAATACGCAAGCTCAAGGAGCTGATCGCGCGCAGCAGGAAAGCCGAACCGCCGGTCACCCGCAAACCCGCCGCACGCCCCAAACCGAAACCGCGTCCGCGTCGCCCAGCAACGCGCAGCAAACCCAACTTCACCAGGCTGCTGCTCGATGGCAATTGGACACTGGATCGCAAGCCGGCCGAACACATGCCGTCGCATATCACCAAGTGCAAGCGCGATGGCAGCAGTATCGTCTGCAAGAGCCTGCAACTACAGCGTTTCACCAATGCCGCCGAGGTCACCTACCAGGTTGAGACCACGATTGCCGAACCCGATGGCGATGGAAGTTTTCTGGCCAGTTATCGGGTCAACAATATCTTCGTGTTGCCGGAAGATGCCGACGACCCCAACCCCAAGGGCGACATACCGGCCACCGGCTGGGGCAAATCCGTGTTGCTGCGCTGCAAGTTCAGAGACAGCCGTACCATCGACTGCACCAACAGCCGCAGCGGCAAGAAGGAACGCTACACTCTGCGCAAAAAACGCTAGCGGTTCGTCAACAGCCAGGCCTTGACAAGCGTATCGTCCGTCACTTCCAGCCAGGCGGTATCGGCGGGCGGCTCACCCAGTTCGAGCACCGTCTCGAACAGTTCGTCACGCCGAAACGCATGTACATGCACCTTTTCCCCGGCTGACCGGCCACGGAACAGCGTGGCCAACCTCGCCTTATCGGCCCGTATGCCGTCAATGGCGATGATCTCGTCACCCGCCGACAAACCCGCATGCATTGCCGGGCTGCCACGATATACCACGGCAATCTTCGCATCGGCCGCATTCGCCTGTAGTCGCAGACCCACCCATGGCATCAGCGTATCACGATTTGCAGCAGGTTTACCGCCAGCATCATCGAGCCCTTCGGCGGGCCTCAGGTACAGGCTGACGCCCACCTGTTGCAGCAATTCCTGCAGGGGCACATCCTCGGTACCGTACAGGTGACGTGCAAAGAAATCCGACAAGTCGATACCCGCCACTTCACTGGCCAGTTCCTCGATACGTGATTCCCCGGTACCGATACCTGTCTTGCCATGCTCGACCCAGAGCCGACGCATGACATCGTCAAGCGATCTCGTGTCATTCGTGGCACGCCGTATGCGCATATCCAACCCCAATGCCAGCAATGCGCCCTTGGCATAGTAACTGACGATGGCGTTTGCGGCGTTTTCGTCCTGCTTGTAGAAACGGGTCCAGGCATCGAAGCTTGATTCAGCAACCGATTGCAGATGACGCCCGCTGCCACGCAACACACGCGTGATGGTTTGACCCAGCAGTTCCAGGTAGGACGATACGTCGATCAGGCCGCTGCGCACCAGTGACAGGTCATCATAATACGAGGTGATCCCCTCATAGGCCCACAACTGGCGGGTATGAATCTCCCGGTCGAGCTCACAGCCATCGAAAGCAACAGGGCGGATGCGTTTGACGTTCCAGGTATGAAAATACTCGTGACTGCACAGCCCCAGAAAACGGCGATAGCCCTCGTCCACCTGCTGCATGCCCGTGTATGGCAGATCGTCACGGCTGCACAGCAGGCTGGTCGAGGCGCGGTGCTCGAGCCCGCCATAGCCGTCGCCAACGGCCATGACCTGAAAGACGTAACGTTCCATGGCGGGCAACTCGCCAAACAGGGCTACATGGTGCTCACAAATGATCTTCAGATCACGACAAAGTCGCTGCATGTCGGCCCGGTGGCGCCCGGTGATGACGATATCGTGTGCCACGCCAGCCACCTCGAAGGTAGCCAGTGTAAATGTTCCCGTCTCCACCGGGTGATCGATCAATTCCTCGTAATCAGCGGCACGATAACGGCCAAAACCATGCAATGGCGCATCGTCTCTGGGCATGGCCGTGGCCACGCGCCAGTCGTCGTATGCCGCGCCTTCCGGCGGACGGATCTCCAGCGTACATGGATGCTTCTCATAACCGTGCGCACGCAGAAACAGGCAGGCGCCATTGAAATAGCCATGACTGCTGTCCAGATGCGCGCCTCGCACCGACAGATCCCACGCATACACCTCAATCTCGACACACAACGGACCACTGCAGGGTTCGCAGCGCCATGTATGCTTGTCCAGCTTTTCAACATCCAGGCGACGACTACCTGACCAGGCCACGAATCGCACGACATGGCGCGCGAAATCGCGGATCATGTAACTGCCTGGAATCCATGCCGGCAGACTAAAACGCTGTCCGCGTGGATCGGTTTCTTCCAGTGTCAGTGTCACCTGGTACAAATGCGCCGCTGGATCGACAGGAAAGACACAGTAATGAATGGGACGCTGACTCACGATCGTTTTTCTCCACAACCCGGCAACAGGTGCCGAGTATTATCTGAAGCCTTTAAGACCCGACAACGCCTCTCTCATCATTGTCAGATCGATCCTGAACATCCCTGATGAATTGCGGGCGGGATGACGAGCAGGAAACGGCCGGCTTCAAGGCGCAAATCACGGGAAATAGCCAGCCTATTACCAGGACATGTAGCTCATAAATCCGGCCATTCTGACCGCCAGGCAACCACATATGTATGGAGCGGGACTTCCCTGACATTATAACGCGCAGTGGTTCAATGCACAGCGATCCATGCCTTGCCTGTCTTGTTGATCAACAAAAAACGTTTGTACCGGTGAGTGCCGACGAGACGGTTGCCGGACAACGTGAAACGGTATTCATCACCGGTATGCCAGTCACCACTGGCAATCTCCTTGGTCTCCCTGAACACCAGTTGCCGTTTGTCGCGATCGAAACGCCCCTCGATACGATTACTCGCCCCCTTGCGAGAAGGCCAGGTCATCACGCCCGCCACATTTCCGGTTTTCCTCGAATAACGGCTGAACCGGATCCTGAAGTCCAGCATCTGACCCTTGTACTCGGCCTTGCCCTGGTAAGTCTTGCCCGACGTCAGAATGCGCAGCATTGTCTGCTCGCGTTGCTTGCGCAAGCGCGTGCGTTTTTTTCTTGCCTGCGTCATGACCTTCAGCATCTTGCGGGCCCGGGCGGCATGCCGGCCATTGGGATAACGCTTCAGATACTGGCGAAGGGCCTTGTAGCGGGCAACGCTATGACGACCCATCACCCGCCGCCAGGCCCGCTCTTCCTCGCGCCGCGCGCGTTCCTTCGCGCGACGCTCGCGCTCTTCCAGCGGACCGGTGAAATAGCGTTTCTCATCGTCCTTTGTGAACACCGGTACGCCCAGCAACTTGCCCGCCTTGCGCCCCTGAGCGCGCGCATCTCTCCAGGCCTGCTGCGCCTGATCACGGGTCTTTATGCGCTGAAAGTCGATACGAGAAAGAATCATCTGTTTTACACGCATAGCAAGGCGCTGGCGCCGATCGATGCCTTTCTGCTCAAGCAGCGCATCCAGGGTCTCTTCGCCCCCCATGGCCTTGCCATTGCGTGACAACAGCGTCATCAGGGCACGCTCGGCCTTGTCGATCCGTTTCACTCTGCGTGCGGCACGCATGGGATCCTTGTCGTTGCCAGCCCTGTCGATCATGTCCTGGATGTCACGCACCACACGTACCAGGGCCTGCTCGAACAGATCCGGTGCCCCAGGCCTGCGATTTGCCAGATTGAGCGCAAACCCCAGCCGGCGCGCTACATCGACAAACATCGAACGGTAGCGCATCATGCTCCAGTCAACCAGATAATCATAGGCACGCCGGTTTGCCCTCAGCAGTTTCTCCAACTCCTCGATGAAATCGGGAACACCCGCCAGGCGCTTTTCCAGCGGCATCGGTTTGGCCAGATAGCGGTTGCGCAGTTGGTACAAAGCGACATACCGCCGCAACTCATCCAGATCGTACTTGTCGGCAATCCGCGAAACCTCGCTCAGGGCCTTGCGCGCCTCATCTGCATCTGCGCTGTCCAGTTTGTCCAGCAAACGTACGGCACGCTGCTTTTCCTCGAATCTTCGCTTGCCCTCAGCATACGGACTGAGACTCCTGGCCGGGACATAGACCTGTCCAATGCGCATCACCGGCAATAATTCGTGACCATTGTCAGCACGAAGCTCGATGACCTGCACATGCACCAGGTCGTCCTTGTACTCGATCACCTGGCCCACCGCATAACCGTCACGGGCCAGCGATTTGCCCGGCAGGTCGATCCAGACCTTCTCGCCGGTATCGAACTTGCCACTGCATGCCGCAAGCAACAGCGTCAGAAGAATCAGGAATGTGTATCGCAATACAGACTGTCTCATGTTTGTCCCTGCCTCGATGCCTGGTTGTTCATATTGTTGTCGCCAGTGTCGATTATAGACAATCCTTCCCGATGGCAGTGCCGACCGGAACACAAACCCGAAACAGCATGCATGCAAGACAAGAAAGGGCCGTAAACAACTTGCTGATCGGCCACCCTGAAAACATCGGCAAACAAAAACCCGGCCATTCATGGCCGGGTTGCTCTTTTCTTCAGCTTTTGTCAGACATTCCCACCCGTATGGTCAGGCTGCATACAACTGGCATGGACAAACTGCTGATTTTAAGGATTATTTCAATTTCGGAAGTGCTGCCGGATCGGTAAACACCCAGTCACGCCCTTTTACCGGTGTATGACAGGCCATGCAGACCTGGGCACCTTTGTTGAACGCTTTCTGCTCAAGGCCAACCCAGCGCGCCCAGCCCCATCCGTGAGTCGATTTGTATTTTCTGGCGTTTTTGAACATGAACTCGGCATGAACGAATTTACCGGGCGCGGTCGCAGCCTTCCAGTTACCCAGCTTCGCATCCTTCCAGACAACTTTTCCAATGATCGATCCATCAGGCCACGGATTGGTCTTACCTGCACGTGCCGCCCTTACGGCAATATCGTTACCCAATATCACTCTCAGTGTCTTGTTATCGGTTCTGTGCGAGACAGCAATCACGGACCATTTCTGCCAGCCGGTCGGGTACGCTATACCATGCGATTTATCATGTCCATTGCCTGCTGCTATGGCGGTTGATCCCATAACCGTGAGCAGAGCAACCAACAGAGATTTAACGACAATAAGGGATCTCATAACAAATACCTCCTGATCATTATTCTTATGCTTAAACAACGCAATAGACCACCCTCGTCAATGATAGTTCCTGCACCTCGCTCTGATGCGAGGCAATAGAATGAACTTCACGTGAAACGTACATGGACAGTCGCCTGACCATGCAACAGAAATACAGGAAAGCGAAATATAAAGCGTGGCGGTCCCCATCAGGGATGATGGGGCGCCGCGGGGCCAGGGATGGCCGAGAGCGGCGACCTGCTTTCATCAAAACAGCCAGGTCACCGCCCAAACTCAATGATGCCACATAAAAAAACCCGACCTCAAT
>WFUO01000018.1 GCA_015484945.1 Gammaproteobacteria bacterium
GCGCGGGTGATGCCATGGCGGATGGCGCCCGCCTGGCCGGTAATGCCGCCGCCCTTGACGGTGATCTTGAAATCGAACTTGTCATCGACTTCCATCAGCTCCAGCGGCTGGCGCACGACCATGCGCGCGGTCTCGCGCCCGAAGTACTCGTCCACCGGGCGGTTGTTGACGATGATGTTGCCACTGCCCGGCTTCATGAAAACGCGCGCCGTGGAGGTCTTGCGGCGGCCGGTAGCGGAATACTGTTCTGTGTTTGCCATGTTCTGTCTGTCCTGTTGCGTTTACAGTTCCAGCGTCTTGGGCTGCTGCGCCGCGTGCTTGTGTTCCGGGCCGGCATAGACCTTGAGCTTGCGGAACATGGCGCGGCCAAGCGGGTTCTTGGGCAGCATGCCCTTGACCGCGGTCTCGATGACGCGGGTGGGCGCCTTGGCCAGCAGCTTTTCGAGATTGATGGACTTCAGGTTGCCGACATAACCGGTATGGCGGTAGTACATCTTGTCCTTCATCTTGTTGCCGGTGACGCGCACCTTTTCGGCGTTGATGACCACGATGTAGTCGCCGGTATCGACATGCGGCGTGTATTCCGCCTTGTGCTTGCCGCGCAGGCGGCGGGCGATCTCGGACGCAAGCCGCCCCAGGGTCTTGCCGTCGGCATCGACGAGATACCAGTCACGTTTGACTTCAGCCGGTTTGGCACTGAACGTTTTCATAGAATTCCTGCTCCAGAATGCAAATTCTGCCCCCATGCCGGGGAAGACGCGCAATATTACTGAAAACGACGGCGAGATACAAGCCCGGTGAGGCCGGCATACGGTGCGAATCCAGCGCAGCGGGCAGCCGCCCCGGTGGGCGACAACACCAACCGTCACCCCGGGCAGCGCGCCACCCGGGCTGCTCGATGCGGATTCATGGCGCTGACCCTCTCGCGGAGGGTGAGGGAAAAGGTATTGAGCTTCTGTAGTAGATAAGAGTGAACGATGCGTCACCACAAGACGCCTTTCACACGCTGTGCCCGCCTGTTTCCCCGGACATCGACGATAAACCAAAAAAAAGGCGCGGCATGTGGGAGCCGCGCCAAAAACCACCAAAGGAGGATGGAGGAGTAAAACCAATCAACGAAGCTCGTCAATCAGTATGTGAGAATTATCTAATATACTTGAACAAGTGTCAACACCCGGGCAGAAAAAATCCTACCCTGGCACAGCGGCATTATTCCATATTTTTTAGATGGTTTTGGGCGGGAAGCCGGCCTCAATCCGTCAGGCGCAGGCGCTCGACCACCTCACCACCTAGCAGGTGGCGCTCGATGATCTCGTCGATGTCGTTTCTATCTATATAGGTGTACCAGACCGCCTCCGGATAGACGACCATGACCGGCCCGAGCTCGCAGCGGTTCAGGCAGCCGGCGGTGTTGATGCGCACGTTGCCTGCGGACTTCGGCACTCGTGCCTTGACCTGCTGTTTCATGTAGTCGCGCATGCTCCGGGCGTCAAAGTCCTGGCAACAGGGCTCGCCGCCCTCGCGCTGGTTGGTACAGAAGAAGACGTGGTAACGGTAATGGCTCATGCCATCAAGATACAGGAAATCAGACAAAAGAGAAAAGACCCAAAAAGCCAGGCGCGCTGACGAAACCTGTCGCGCAGCCCGGCATCAGAGATAGTAGGTCGTCGAGGTCATGACCTTCGACATCAGGCCCATGGCCTTCCTGACCGGCGCGGGCAGTTCCACGCCCCCGGCCTCGATGGCGGTGGTGGCGTGATGCAGTTCGTCCTCGCGCATCTGTTCGAGTATCGCGCGGCTGCGCCGGTCGGATTCCGGCAGTTGCGCCAGATGGCTGTCGAGATGGCGTACGACCTGACGCTCGGTCTCGGCGACGAAACCCAGGCTCCACTTGTCGCCGATCAGGCCGGCCGTGGCGCCGATCGCGAACGAGCCGGCGTAGAAAAGCGGGTTGAGCAGGCTGGTGCGGCTGCCCAGCTCCCTGACCCGCCCCTCGCACCAGTCGAGGTGATCGTTCTCTTCCTGTGCAGCGCGCTCCATGCGCTGGCGCACCTCGGGCAGCTTTGCGGTCAGCGCCTGTCCCTGATACAGGGCCTGGGCACAGACCTCGCCGGTGTGGTTGACGCGCATCAGGCCGGCCACATGACGGCGCTGGCGTTCGTCCAGCTCGGCCTCGTCGATATCGCTGGCCGGATTCTGCCGTTCGGTGATCTCGGGCCTGCCGAACAGCGTGCGTACGGCCTGATCCACGTTCATGATCAGCCTGTCGAAAGGGGTGTAATCTCGCGTTTTCATGGTGACAAGATACAAGAGGCAAGTAACTGAGGGCAAGACCAGGATGCTGTGGCTCAGCGCTATCAAAAACCCGGCGCAGGGGTGAGGGCCAAAACCGGCCACAACATCTGTTTTTCCGCCCTCATCCAACCCCCTTCGAAATCGGCGGATGATAGATGATCTGGACGATGTTGCCGCCGGGGTCGGCGCAGTAGAAGCTGCGCGCGCCATCACGATGGGTGCGGGGCGCGGCCTTGATCTCGACCCCGTTCTCACACAGAAAGGCATACCAGTCGTCCACGTCCCGCGGTGTATCGACGATGAAGCCGATATGGTCGAGCCGCTGATGACCGGACGGATCGAAACCATCCGGGCCCTTGTGAATGGCGAGGTTGTCGTTGCCGGAAGTGAGATAGACGTTGTCGGGATCCGGCTCCCATTCGACCCGCATGCCCATGAGATCGACATAGAAACGCTTGCAGGCATCCACGTCGGCCACGTTCAGGGCCACGTGGCGCATGCCCGCGGTCGGTGACGGACGGCTCATGCCCCGGCCTCCACGATCTCGAAATCGTGGGTGATCTCGGCCGTCTTGCCGAGCATGATCGAGGCCGAACAGTATTTCTCTGCCGACAGCTCGACCGCGCGCCGAACGTGTTTCTCGGACAGGCCGTTGCCGGTAACGATGAAATGCGCGTGGATCTTCGAGAACACCTTGGGCGGTTCTTCGACCCGTTCCGCGCTCAGCTCGACCACGCAGTCGGTGACCGCCTGGCGCGAACGGCGCAGGATCAGCATCACATCGAACGCGGTACAGCCTCCCATGCCCATGAGCAGCATCTCCATCGGCCGTACGCCGAGATTCCGCCCGCCGTCGTCGGGCGGACCATCCATGACCACGCTGTGTCCGCTCCCCGACTGGGCCACGAACGAGACCCCTTCCAGCCATTTGATACGCGCTTTCATGACACGCTCCACAACTTTGAAAAAAAGATAGATTATCACAGATCGAAAAGGCTCAGGACTTTGCTAGACTAGTAAGGAATCCCGACGACGGGCCAGACATGGAAATCCCGAGGTATGACAAGCCCGATGACAAAACTGCCCACGCCGAAGAACACCGGCAACCCCAGTATCGACCGGTTTCTCGAACATTGCCACCGGCGCCGCTACCCGGCCAAGAGTGTCATCATCTACGCCGGTGACCAGCCGGATGTGCTGTATTACATCGTCGAGGGATCGGTGAGCGTGCTGATCGAGGATGAGGACGGGCGCGAGATCGTGCTGGCCTACCTCAACCCCGGCGACTTCTTCGGTGAAATGGGCCTGTTCGAGGAAGCCAACCGCAGCGCCTGGGTGCGCACACGTACCCAGGTCGAGCTGGCCGAGATCAGCTATGCGCGCTTCCGTCAGGTGGCGGAAAAGGATACCGAGATCCTGTTCGCCCTGGCCGCGCAGATGGCCACCCGCCTGCGCAAGACCAGCCGCAAGGTCGGCGACCTGGCCTTCATGGACGTGACCGGACGCGTGGCGCGCACGCTGCTGGATCTGTGCAAGGAACCCGATGCGATGACCCACCCGGATGGCATGCAGATCCGTATCACCCGCCAGGAAATCGGCCGCATCGTCGGTTGCTCGCGCGAGATGGTTGGCCGGGTGCTCAAGTCTCTGGAGGAACAGGGGCTGATCTACGTCAAGGGCAAGACCATCGTCGTGTTCGGCACGCGCTAAAGAGCAGATACAAGAAAAAAGATAAAAGAAAAAAGAGGAAAGTGATGCAGCCCGGATGGAGCACAGCGAAATCCGGGAAATTTTCTGCTTTCCTCTTGTATCTTGTATCTTTTCTCTAATTTGCGCCTCTGCGTCCTTCGCGTTCCATCACACCGTCTGTGACTCCGTGTCTCGGTGTTCTCCGTGTTGAGTTCACGCCGCCTGCCAGCGTCACCCCGGATTCCGGCCTGCGGCCTTCATCCAAGCTACGTTTTATTTTCTCTTTTTCTTGTATCTTTTCCCTGATTTGCCATCGACCCTACAAGCAGTTTGCTAACAGTTCCCTTTTCCCTTGTAGCAGTAGATGTGGGGGGCGTACTTGCCGGCCAGTACCTTGATACAGTGATGGTTGGGCGCGGTTTTGTGTGAAATGCCATTGGCGAGCCGTCCAAGCATCCTGAGAAGCCACAAACGGGTGATAATATACGGGTTGTTCGGCAGCAGGCTCCATGGCCGTGAGCACTTTACTGACTCTCTTAGAACCTTGGTGATCGTCTCGAGAACCTTTTCATTGATCTCCGCTTCCTTGATGACACCCGGGTAATACCAGTTTTCAAGGATTCTGACTGCATCCCTTCTTTGACTGTCTGTGATTTCCATTTCTGTACTGCCTCTGTACGAGTTGCCTGTTTCCGAACAGCCTCAAAAAGCCTTTGTAAGAAAAACGCATACCAACGACATGTAGAAATTCACCGGCTTCGCGGCGATGGAATACATCCATGACATGCAGGATTTTTATGTCGCTTTTCTCCATGTCCGCGGTTCTGGCGCTATAGATGAGAATTTTGTCGCCGATCTGCCACCGGGTGAGCCGTTTGGCTCCGGACAGATGTACCTGTTTCATGAACAGCAGCAGACGGTCCAGTTGCCACATAGGCTTGTTGCGCGATGTTTGTTTTCTGCTCGTCAGCAGGTACATGCGCTGGCCTGCATCATGCGCTGTGATACCGGCCCGTGTGTTGAGATACTGAAAAAAGGCATTACCGCGCCGGATGACGACCAGCCTGCGGCCATCGCGCCATTTCACCGTGACAGCATGCTGGTCATGCCGGATGGTTTGCGGGTGGGCAGGAAGATTGAGCAGGAATACGCCCAGTACCAGGCGAGGTCCGCACCAGGATGCGCTGATGAAGCGTCCACCTGCAGCAGGCGTCATGTCGCACACCTTGCCACGACAGTCCGGGAACAAGGGTTTTGCCATGACACTACTGCACAGGGCAGCCGTCACCAGTATCATGATCATGCGCTGTCTAATTCGCCGGGTCATGTCCTTCGACCTTGCAACCTGCCGTGTGTGCCCAATATGCCATGTGTTCCGATGGCTGTATGTCAGCCGAAGACGTTTTTATATGTAGGATTTATCTGACAATGAAGCAGGTGATCTTTGTCTTGCCCGGATCGCACGGAGGCGCAGATGCCTGGACCCGAAGGGTAAGATGCGCATGATGAACCCCGCAGGGGTTCTATGCGAGCACGGAGAAAATCCTTTTGGGTGTCCTGACAGGCCTCTGCGCAGCCATCCCATTCTCTGCGCCCTTTGCGCCTCGGCGTCCTTCGCGTTCCATCACACCCTCTGTGACTCCGTGGCTCCGTGACCGCTGTGTTGAACAAATGCCTTCAAAAGAACAGCCGCGACAACTCGTCACCGGGGTCGTCGGCGCGCATGAAGGCCTCGCCGACGAGGAAGGCATGCACGTCATGATCGCGCATCAATGCCACGTCGTCGTGTGACAGGATGCCGCTCTCGGTGACGACGATACGGTCGTCGGGGATCGTCTCCAGCATGTCGAGCGTGGTCTGCAGGCGTGTTTCGAAGGTGCGCAGGTTACGGTTGTTGATGCCGATCATCGGCAGCGGGATAGTCAGCGCGCGTTCCAGTTCGTGACAGTCGTGCACCTCGATCAACACATCCATGCCGAGATGCTGCGCCAGCTGGGCCAGGTCGCGCATCTGTTCATCCTGCAACGCGGCGACGATGAGCAGGATGCAATCGGCGCCGATGGCGCGCGCCTCATAGACCTGCCACGGGTCGATGATGAAGTCCTTTCTAAGCACCGGCAGGCTGCAGGCCGCGCGCGCCTGGCGCAGATATTCTTCGCTGCCCTGGAAGAAGTCGGCATCGGTGAGCACCGACAGGCAGGCGGCGCCACCCTGTTCGTAACCCGTGGCGATGGCGGCCGGATCGAAGTTCTCGCGCAGTACGCCCTTGCTTGGCGAGGCCTTCTTGATCTCGGCGATGACAGCCGGCTGGCCGGCATCCAGCCGCTGGCGCAGGCTCTCGACGAAACCCCGCACTGGCGGCGCCAGCGCGGCCTGCTCGCTGATGCTGCGCAAATTGTTCTTGAGGCTGCGTTCGAAGATCTCATCCGACTTGCGCGCGAGAATCTTTTTGAGGATATCCGGTGTGTCGCTTTGCATGGGCTTGCCTCAGAATCGCGCGGTGAAATCGATCAGCTCGTCGAGTTTGCGTGCCGCGCCGCCATCGGCAATCGCATCGCCCGCCACCTCGATGCCAAGCGCCAGACTGTCCGCCAGCCCCGCCGCATAGATCGCGGCGCCGGCATTGAGCGTGACGATATCGCGTGCCGGTCCGGGCTCGTTGGCCAGTACCGAACGAATCATGGCCAGGCTCTGTTGTGCGCCGTCCACGGCGAGACAGGCGATATCGGCGCGTTCGAACCCGAACGCCTCCGGGGTGACGATGTAGTCACGGATCTCGCCATCCTTCAGTTCGGCAACATGGGTGGCGGCGCCGATGCTGATTTCGTCCATGCCGTCCTCGGCATGCACGACCAGCACATGCTCGCTGCCAAGCTGTCGCAGAACCTTCGCCATCGGTTCGACGAGGGCGTCACTGAATACGCCCAACACCTGGTTGGGCGCGCCGGCCGGATTGGTCAACGGCCCCAGCACATTGAAAATCGTGCGCACACCCATCTCTCGCCGCGGCCCGATGGCGTGCTTCATGGCGCCGTGGTGCATGGGGGCGAACATGAACCCCACCCCGACCTGATCGATGCATTCCGCCACCTGGTCCGGCGTGAGTTCGAGATTGACACCGGCGGCCTCGAGCACGTCGGCGCTGCCGGACTTGCTCGATATCGAGCGGTTGCCGTGCTTGGCGACCCTGCCGCCCGCGGCGGCCACGACGAAGGCGCTGGCGGTGGAGATGTTGAAGGTGCCGGAGGCGTCACCGCCGGTACCGCAGGTATCGACCAGATGCGGGCCAGCCACTTCGACCCGGGTGGCCAGCTCACGCATGACCCCGGCGGCAGCGGCGATCTCGTCAACGGTTTCACCCTTCATGCGCAGGCCGACGAGAAAGCCGCCGATCTGCGCCGGCGTGGCCTCACCGGTCATGATCAGGCGCATCACGGCCTGCATCTCGTCCGACGACAGATCACGCCGGTCGATGACCGCCTGTATTGCTGTTTGCATATCCATTTTTATACCTCGCCAATAAACGCGGAGTACGCAAAGGCGCAAAGAACGCGAAGAAAACCATTATTGCTGCCAGAGAACCAATTCATCTGAAATTAGCCAAAAAAAACCATTACACCAAAAAACCTTTGCGTTTTCTGTTCCTCCGCGTTCTTTGCGTTACCTATACTGCAAGAAATTTTTGAGCATGTCGTGGCCATGTTCGGTGAGGATGGATTCGGGATGAAACTGCACCCCTTCGACCATCAGCTCCCTGTGTCGCACGCCCATGATCTCGTCGATGCCCCCATCCGTGGCCTGTGTCCAGGCCGTGACCTCCAGGCATTCCGGCAGGGAGGCCTTGTCGATCACCAGTGAATGATAGCGTGTGGCCTCCAGCGGGTTGGGCAGGCCATGGAACACCCCGGCATCCTTGTGATGGATCATCGAGGTCTTGCCGTGCATGATCTCACCGGCATGGACGATGCGCCCGCCAAAGGCCTGGCCGATGCACTGGTGCCCCAGGCATACGCCCAGGATGGGCAGCTTGCCGGCAAAGTGGCGGATCGCCTCGACCGAGACACCGGCCTCGTTGGGGGTACATGGGCCCGGCGAAATCACCAGATGATCAGGCGCCATCGATTCGATCTCTTCGATGGTGATCTGATCATTGCGAAATACCCGCAC
>WFUO01000019.1 GCA_015484945.1 Gammaproteobacteria bacterium
TCGACCCCGAAATTCTCTATATACGCTTGCGGGACGAGAACCCGGCCTATATCGATGCGTTGATGGATGAGGATGTTATGACCATTCCGCCAAATGTCGAGAATGGCGTACAGCTACGGGGTGCGCGCACGGGGCCCGTGTTTTCCATCGATCCGGATACAGGTACGCTGCATTGCCGCTATACTGCGCGAAAGCGCAATATCCTCTGGAAAGACGATCCACTGGTGCAGGAGGCGGTGATGTACATAGAGGACTTGTTGAACAGCGATGATGACCATATCTACACTGTCCGTCTGCGGGCCGGCGAGGGCCTGATCAGTAATAATGCCCTGCATAACCGCACGGGTTTTATCGATGATCCGAATACCGGACAGGTACGTCTTATCTACCGTGCGCGTTATTACGACAGGATTCGTGGAACCGAATTTTCAACAATCTACAGCCAGGAAAATCAACATGTTATGGTTGAGTGAAGTTTTGATGCAGAATCATGATCTGGAGACCTTCGAGGATCTGGTCGCCCGGATCGAGGAAGAATCCCGTCGCGGACACATCCATTTCCGTATGGATGTTCGGCCGCCTTTCAGCGATACCCCGGAAGACTGGGAAGACAGGCTGGAAGCGGCGTTCAGTGGCCGATGAAACAAATGAGGTAACGAAATGTCATATCTGGATACCGGGCTGCCGGTCGGTTTCGACGGCAGCATGGAAACAGCCGAGTCGCGTGAGGCGCTCGAATCACGCCTGCAGGCGCTCAACGATCGGCTGCGCGAGATGCCGTCCACGAAGGAGGGCCGACATGACAGGGCATCGATCCAGTTGGAGGTTGCGCGTACACTGGTGGCCCTGGACAAAAAGGACGAGGCATGGAACCTCGCCCGTGAGGCATTCGATACCTTTTTGGCCGGCGAGGACTGGGAAAAGGCGGTCGAGGCCTGTGATGTTCTGTTCCTGACCGAGCAGGAAGGTTCTCTGAGCGCATTGGGGCAGGGCGTGTGGTTGGGCGTGACCTTTCCAATCGACCCGGAACTCAGCGTGGCAATGCTGCAGCACATCGTCGATGAGACACCGGATGATGCCGATGGCGCCGCGGTGGCCGCAGCCACCGCAGTGTACATTACCGATTTGCGCGCCGAAGGCAAGCAGAAGGAAAACCTGGGCTTTTTTACCAACCAGATGCTGGGCAGGGTGGCCAAGCGCCACAGTGGTGTCGAGGACGAGGAACAGTTCCGGTTCTGGGTCGAGCGTCTGGAATTGAGTGATCCGGACAAGTTTCTCGTTCGGCTGCGTAACGTCATTGACGTGCTGGTACAAGATGATTGGTGGTTTGACCGCGACCGTATTCGCGAAAGTCTGCCGGTGAACTGAGATGCTGTGGCAAGAAGACAAGCCCGACAAGCCCTTCGTTGTCCCTGAAGACATCGTTGATCTGGGTTTCCGTATAGATTGCAAGGCATTACCACTGGAGCACGCACATGCGCTTTCCAGTGCCCTGATCGCCGAACTGCCATGGCTGGCGGATGACGAACGGGCTGGCATTCATTTGATTCACGGCGCCGAATCCGGCAATGGCTGGTTGCGGCCTGAAGATGTTGAAAATGAACTGTTGTACGTCTCCCGGCGTACGCGGATGTACCTGCGTCTGCCGAGCGAGCGCCTGGACGACGCCCGTGCACTGACCGGCAAGGCGTTGGATATCGGTGGTCACCGGCTGATCGTGGGTGACAGCAGTGTGCGCAAGCTCAGTACCTCACCGACGATATTCGCCCGTTACGTCGTCACCGGGGCCGATGAGGATGAAGAATCCTTCATTCAGCGGCTGGCCGAAGAGATCCGTGGGCACGGGATCCAGGTCAGAAAACTGATGTGCGGGCGAAGCCATGTGTTTCGGCTGCCCGAGGGCCCATTGCACACACGCAGCGTGATGCTGGCCGACCTGACGCCCGAACAGTCCGTGATCCTGCAACAGGCAGGCCTGGGCGAGGGACGCAAGGTCGGGTGTGGTTTGTTCATCGCTCACAAGGGGATTGCGCCGGTCAAGGAGGCGGACGACGAGTAAACGCCTCGCAAACAGCCGGATACATCGAAAAACCGTGTTCAGGCAGGGACTTTTCCTGTTTCAGCTATATTGGCATTTAAGAAGATTTTAATTAAAATACGCGGCTTCATGGGGCCGCCTTCGGCCAATCCGATACGAACATGAGGAGCGAGCAATGGCAATCGAGTGTGACGGCAAGACCATTGAAACGACTGAAAATGGCTACCTTGTTGACTACATGGACTGGAGCGAGGCGGTCGCCGAGATCATCGCCAAGGGTGAAGGCATCGAGATGACCGACAAGCACTGGGACGTGGTCAAGTACCTGCGTGACGAGCACATGAACAACGGCGGCAATGAACCGAATGAACGTCAGATTCTCAAGGCCATGAACAAGCTGTGGGGTACCAAGGTCAGCTCCAAGGAGATGTATGAGTTGTTTCCGCTGATGCCTTCAAAGCAGGGCCGCAAGATCGCCGGTCTGCCGCAGAGTACCCGCAAGGGTGGTTACTGAAGCCCGTTGAAGGCTCAATTGACAATTGAAAAGGGTGCTTCGGCGCCCTTTTTTTGTCTCCAGGAATTGTGGGACTGTTGACGATCTGGTAATGGATCGTAGATCCCGGCAGAATAATTCACTGAATCAGGAGACAAACGCATGACAGACCGTATCGAGAAGAGCGATGCAGAGTGGAGGGCGCAACTGGGCGAGGAGAGATACCGTATCTGCCGTGAGGGAGGCACCGAACGCGCCTTTACCGGCAAGTACTGGGACAACAAGGCGCCGGGCATCTATGTCTGTGCCTGTTGCGGCACAGCCTTGTTCGATGCCACTGCCAAATATGACTCGGGCAGCGGCTGGCCAAGCTTCTGGCAGCCGGTCGATGCGCAGTGTATAGAATGTGAGACAGACACCCGCTATGGCATGACGCGTACCGAGGTGCATTGCCGTCGCTGTGGATGTCATCTTGGCCACGTATTCGAGGATGGGCCGCCGCCGACTGGCCTGCGCTACTGTATCAACTCCGCCTCACTCGATTTCAAGCCTTCTTGAGTAGCGGCGTCAACACGTAGTGTACGACGGTACAGCACCATGGAGGACCACAGGGAACACCGGGTGCGAGCAGCCTGGCCTTGCTAAACCTCGGCCCACATGCGCACCAGGTTGGTGTAGCTATGATCGACCTGTGCGGTCTCTTCGGCATCCGGTTTTTCGCGCATCAGTTTTTCCCGTGCCAGGTTGAGTTCATACAACAGCTCACGCCTGGCCGGATCACGTACCATGCTTTGCAGCCAGGTCACGGCCACCAGCCGCTGACCACGGCTGACCTCGGCCACATGGTGCAGGCTGGATGCCGGATAAACGACAGCGTCACCAGCTGGTAGTTTCACTGTCTGGTCACCGAATGCCGTGCGCACCACCAGTTCGCCACCTTCATAGTCCTGCGGATCGTTGAGGAATACGGTGCAGGCCACGTCACAGCGGAAACGCGGTTCCTGGCCCATGACCGGGTCGTCGATATGATCTCCATAGGTCATGCCCTTTTCATAGCGGGCAAAGAAGGGTGTTGCTACTTTCAGAGGCAGGGCGGCATTGCGGAACGTGGCGTTGTTGTAGAGATTGCCAATCAGAACCTTGCTGAGTTGTTGCGCCATTTCGCTGGCCTGGTCAACCTCTTCGTTGCGTTTGACCTTTTCGGCGTGCATCCCGGCCGAGAGTCTGCCGTCCACGAATGGCGCGTCTTTCAGCGCCTGCTGGATGACAATCAACTGGGACTTGTCGATGATAGCGGGAATTCTGATCAGCATGGGATGCTCCTGTTTCTGATGTGGGCATTATAGCCCGAATATCGCGCGTGCGTGCGGATACCAGATAACCTGATATCACAGACATTCAGGACGGGGTATGCAGAAACAGCGACAGGCCGCCGAGAAGAATGATCCACGAAACAACCCGCCTGAACAGTCGTTCATTCACGTGCATGTGCAAGTGGTTGGCATACCAGAGTGAAACGGCGATCACCGGGCCGGAATACAGCATCATTTGCAGGATCCTGGTATCGAACACCCCATCCACCACATAGCCACCGAGGCGGATCAGGTTGAGTGCCAGAAAGAACGACAGCGCATAGTTGCGGATCACAAGTTTGCTGTCGAAACTGCCGAGCAGGCGGGTCATGGCGATTGGGCCGCTGATGCCAAACAGGGCTTGTGAAGCACCAGCCAGCAGGTCGAGCAGGCGTTGCACGATCCTGTTCAGTCGGGGTTGACGCACGCTGATGACCAGATACAAGCCAAATACCGTGATCGCAGCGGACAGCAGCAGATGAAACTGGCGTAATGAGAAGAAGCGAAACAGCAGCAGTCCGGCCAGCGCGCCGATAGCCCCGAATGCCAGCATGCCGGCCAGAAAGCGCCAGTCAACCGTTTTTGGCGATCGCAGCAGACCGATGCCGCCGGTCAGCAGTTGTGGCATGACGGAATAGATTACCAGCGTTTTACTGTCGATGAATGGCGTCATTACCATCAGCATCATGATGGTGCCGGCCAGGCCGAAAACAATCTCGAAGCCGTAGGTGACAACGCACACCAGGGTCAGCAGCAGGATCAGGCCCGCTTCCATGCTCAGGCAAAGACGACCCAGGTGGTGGCGATGTACTTCACGCCCTGTTGCAGGGTTACGCCGCGATGTTCATGAGTCCAGAAGGGTGGAAACAGTAACAGTTTTCCCTGCTCGGGTTTGACCTTGACCTTCTGAAACAGAAATTCCGTTTCGCCGCCCGGTCCTGGTACATCGTTGAGATACCAAACGGCAACCAGTTGTCGTTGGCTGAACTCGTGGCTGCCTCCGTCGATGTGCCAATGATAGTGTTCACCGGGCAAGGTTCGCTGGATGGCGTACCCCATATCCTTGAATGGTCCCTTGAAGTAGGGAAACATCTCCCTGATCTCGCGCATCGCCAGGCTCAGTGAATAATGCAGGTTGTGATCGATATCCTTCCAGTCTTCCTTGCCGCTCACCACCAGATCGGTAGATTTCTTGATACTGCGATCCTCCTGCGCCAGTTGGCCGATACGGCCAAGGTATTGCTGATCCTTCTTTTCCTCGAAACGCCGGATCATCTCTTCGCATATCTGCGCAGGCATGGCATTGGGGATTTCAAAGATAAAGCTGTTTGGCGCCAGTTCATTCAACTGGTAGCGCGGTGGTTCGGCAGGCATGGGGTTTTCTCGCGCATTCGTGATAATGCGACTATTATCGGTCTGCGCTATATGGTGCGTCAACCGGCGGTCAGAATCCGTTTTTCGATGAATGCCTCGATTGCGTCAGCAGGATCGTTACGTTGTTCATTGAATCGTGCCAGAATGCCTTCGGCCGTCTCAGTCCAGTGCCTGCGCCCCGTTTCGGCAGCTTCGTGCAGGGCGGTCAGGTCACCCGTATCGTTCCAGTGGCGATAGGCCTGTTCCAGCGCCGGCGCGAGAAGCTGGCGTATGCCCTTGTGTCCGCTAAAATAGAAATGGATCGATCCGGCATGGGCCTGATTCAGCAAAGTCGGCAATGTCGATATGCTGTCGGCCAGCAGATCGCGTACCGCGCGCACCATCAGTTCGACACGCGAGCGGGGCAGGGCCAGCAGCAGATCATGCCATTGCTCACCCAGCTGCTCGCCAACCGAGACTTCACCAATCTCATGCAACAACAGGGTTTCGGTTTGCTGTTCGGCCATGGCATCGAGCGCGGCCTCGGCATCATGCTCGAAACCGTATGACTGCAGCGCACGCCCCATGGGTGAGTCCTGCCGCTTCCAGCGCCATTCTTCCACTTTCTCCCAAATCATGCGGCGCAGGGATTGCTGGCGCAGGAATATCCGGTGTTCCCGGCTCATGGCCGGCGGCGCAACCAAATCCCTTGCATATTCATCACCGGCAATATAGATGGTGGTAGCCGCATGGGTTTCGGTCCGCTGCAACCGGGCAAGAAAGAAATGTGGCCGCGCACAGTTTCCCAGCCCTGCGCTATAGACCAGCCCATGTGGATTGATCAGCGTATTGACTGCATCGGCATCGAATGGATCGATTTCCTGCCCGTTGATATTCAGGGGCGCGAAATCACTATTCTCTAATGATTCCCAGTAGGCTTCACGCTCACTCAGCCAGTCTCCGATGGCGCGGCTGTTCATTTCTTCACCCAGCGGAATGCCTTTTTCCCAGCGATAGAATTCACGCATCTTGAGTAAATAGACGCACAAGGTATGATCCCCGGCATGACGGCTGTCGGCGATATGGCAATTGTACTGAACGGCTGGTGTCAGGGTCTCCAGCAGCGTGTTGTCGTTGGGTGTAGGCTGATTCACGTCATCACTTTAACAGCAAGGTTAAACCATAGTAAAATACTATACTATTGGCGGTCGTCCTGCACGGCCTTGCATGCGCTTTTGCTATAATCTCATACCCCCAAAAGGAGGCAGGAAATTGGCAGTAAGAATCAAAAGCAAGTGGTTTGGCAAGGCCAGGGAAAAGCCATCGCATGAATTGCTGAAAGAAAACGCCAGCGCACTGGCGTTCATCATCTGGCGTTTGGCGCTGGACAAGGCCATCAACCTGCATGGTGAAGACTTCATCTACGACGACGACGTGCAGCGCATCAAGGTGATTGGCGAATATCTGGCCATGCTGGTGCAGGTGGTCGATCGCATGGCCTATACGCGCTTCGACGATGAGGACCGCGCCGTTCTGATCACCGAGCTGGCGATGAAGCTGGGAGAACACATGCAGGACAATGGCGTCGAGATCCTCGGGCCAGCCGACTATAAGGGGCCGTTCATCGACATGCTCAACCGGCGTTCGGCCGGTTACGCCGAGTTCGATTTCTCGCCGGAAGATGGGCCGAGCTACAGTTTCTTGCAGTATTTCGGCGCCATGGTGCAAAACGTCATGGGTGAGAAGCATCATGCCAACAAATGGGTCATCGACCAGGTCATGGATATCGATGGCCCCGAGGTCATCGAGCGGGTCCAGAAGGCGATGCGGGACCTGTTCGCCGAGGAATGAATTGTCAGGAAGACTGGCGGACTTAGAGGATCGTCGCGAGCATGGTGGGAACGCGAGGGCAAATCTATCCGGTTTCGGGGCGCACAATGGGCGCTACGCAATGAGAAAGCGGGAAGATTTGCACCGTTTTCCCATCAGCGCAGTGGGTTCTTCCCACGTCCGACAGGCTGCCAGCCCTTTCGAAGGTTGACGGGCAGGGGATGAATGACCGGATCAAGGGGTACCGGACATGAAAAAAGCGGGCCTGGCCCGCTTTTTTCACGTGTATGAACCGGAAGCTCAGGCAGCCTTGTAGTCGGCAGCGTGGTCGGTGTTCTTTTCCTTGCCGTCTTCGTACCCGGCTTTGTAAGCATCGGTTACACGCTGTTCTTCGCGTTCCGGGTTGTGCAGGTAGCCACTGGCCCAGCCGTTGATGTACTCGGCGTCGATACCGTCTTTTTCCAGCTTGGTCAGTGTGTCGTAATACATCTGGTCCATAGTAGTCTCCTACGAGCTCGTTTTTTACGCCCATGCCATACGGGGCATGAGGGTTGAGAATCTTGAAAGGCCGGTATTATCGCACATTTCCATCAAACGGCAAGCCGGAATCGGGCGAATATATCTAACGGGATATATGATGCGCCCACGCCATCCCATGAGAGATAATATTTATATAATATTTATATATTACATAATGTTATAAATAATATTTAATGTAAATTATTAAACAACACAGGTTGTGCGTGACAGATACCATAGCAGGTCATATCGGGTGACCTGTTGGTGGCTTCGTGGTATATAATCGTTTCTTTATATTCCGCAAGACTGAACGAGGATCGTTTGCCATGGGTAAGGTTGTCATGTACTGCACCGCAGTGTGTCCGTATTGCGTGCGCGCCGAACAGTTGCTCAACAAGAAAGGCGCTCGGATCGAAAAGGTCATGATCGATCGTCATCCGGACAAATTCACTGAAATGCAGAAGCTTTCAGGAGGCAGGCGCACTGTACCGCAGATTTTCATCGGCGACCGGCATGTCGGCGGTTACGATGATCTGGTTGATCTCGATCTGGATGGCGAACTCGATCCCCTGCTGGCCGGTCTGGCCAATTCCTGATACAGGTAGCATCCTGCCATGGAGCTGACCGCGGAAGACGCCCTGCGACTGAATGTCATGCTCGCCAATGCCGTCGCAGTCAAGGTCGATGAAGGTACGATGACGGTACATTGCCTGTCGAAGGACAATGTCGAGGGCAAGGTAAAGCTCAATCCCAATTGCAGGCCCGATCAGTATATCCGCCGGGTGCGTGAATTGTTGTCCAGTCATGTGCTGGGTTCACCCGGTGGTTATCCGGTATATCTGAAGCGCTGGACACGCATGGGGCAGACCAGTGACGCCCGCCTGGCGGATCTGCTCATGCTGGGTGAGCCCGAGGCCGTAGTCGCCGTGGCGGTTGCGCCAGCCCTGACCGACGAACTGGCGCGCCTGTGCTGGTGGTGTATGTCGGATGCGGCCAATGCGCGTTGCATGCTCAGTCGCGAGGCGGTGGCGAAAGGCAGCATGGGCAGGGTACTGGCCGAGTTTCTGCTCGAGTTCCTTCCCTTCGAGGAAGAGCCCAAGGATATCATTGACAGCGTGCGACTGGTACTGCAGCCTGGCTTGATCAGCGAGGACGAGAAACTCGCCATCTGGCAGCGCGGGCGTAGCAAGGCGGTATTTCGTATAGGCTTCCTGCAGGCCATTCCTGACGAGTTGCCGGAACAGCTCGAACCACGCGCAGATCTGGAGCGGCATGCCGATGCCTTGCGTGATCTGGGTGACAACCGTTATGCCCGACAGTTGCTGCGCAGTCTTTCCGGTGCAGGACAGACCTGGTTGCAGACCGCGCGCGCGGCTGCCAGAAAACCGGCCAATCAGGATGTTATCGTCATGCTGTTCGATACCATGGCCGCCTATTTCGCCGCCCTGCGCGAGAACGAAGAAGAATACCCGGATATTCAATCAATCGAGGCTCTGGTGGCGGATGGACCCCCTGCGGATCCGGGCCTGGCTGATGAATACCAGCGCTGTGAGCAGGTCGTGCCGGCGTTGCGTGAGTCACTACAGGCGTTACGTTTCCTTGCGCATATCGGCGAGCCGCAACTCAGGCCGGTATTTGCCCGCACCGATGCCATCGGCAGCGTGATGCGCAAGAAGATCAGTCATATCGTCGATCCGGTCATCGAACGCATCGACGTATTGTCCCGCGCGACGGCAACATGACCCGGGAAGACCACAGGGAGATCGCCCTGGTCTTGCGCATGCATGCCGAGGTACTTGAGGAAAGGGTTGTCGCATCCCCCTTTATCGTGGCTAGCGAGCTGGCCAGCAGCGTCGCCGAATACTGTCGTGCCCAGTCACTTGGCTACTACCCCGCATTGGAGTATTTCGAGAAACTGGATGTTCTCGATGCCGATCTCATCGATGCCTTTCACGGCATCCTCTGGTTCGTTACCGATATGACGGGTAGGGAGCTGCCACATTTGTTGCGCAAGCTGGCGGTCGATGTACGTATAGGAGCGATACACCCACTGGCCTTGTCGATACCTGCCGCAAGGCCCAGTCATGTCAATTCCTTGCATGAACTGGAACGGCACCTTACCCCGGATCAGGTGCGGGTTTCGGTGCAACTGCATGGCCTGGCCGATGACATGCCGCTTGACGAGAAAGGACTGCGCCAGCATGTTGCCGGGGTCGTGAAGCCGTTGTTTGATCTCGTTAGTCTGCAGGATATAACGACACATTGATATATTTGCACATTAGCGCAACAGCAAGGTCAGCAGCACGAAGTTGGCCAGCAGCATGATGATGGCCGCCGTGCGCCAGAACTTGACCGGGTTACGTTCGATTAATGGCCTGGAGCGTGTCGAGGCAAACGCCGGATTGGGGTGGCTCAGATCATAAAGAAACTCGCTGATCTCCTGATAGCGCTTGTCAGGATCAGCCATCATGGCCTTTTTTAACGCCCCATTGACCCATTCGGGGATATCAGGACGATACTGGCGTATCGGAATGTATTCACGCCTGCGGATGGTTCGCATATTGCTTGGATTGGTGTAGGGCAGATGTCCACTCAGCATTTCATAGGTTATCACTGCCAGTGAGTACAGATCCGACCGGGTATCGCCGGGCTCCCCCTGGATAAATTCCGGTGCGGTATAATCTACGGTTCCAACCAGATTGTCGTGTTCCAGCGGCGTGAAAATCTCCTCCAGGCCGCCGATCTTGGTGGACCCGAAGTCGATGATCTTTACTACACCATGACGGTCGATCATGATGTTTTCAGGTTTCAGATCTCTGTGCACCATCTCCATGCGGTGGAAGGCCAGCAGACCACGGGCGATCTGCTCGACGATGGCGCGGACTTCTGCCAGGCCAGGCTCTGGATGGTCATGCATCCATTCCCTGAGTGTCTGGCCTTCCAGGTATTCAGTGACATGATAGAGGAAACTTCGCTTGCGTGTCTTTTCATAGGTTTTAAGAACATGATGATTGTTGATACGGCGTCCTACCCATTCCTCCATCAGAAAACTTTCTATGTAATCCGGGTCGTCTTCGAAGTTGACCGAGGGCGTCTTTATCAGCACTTGCTCGTTGTTCTCGGTATCGATGGCCAGATAACACTGGCTGCGCTTGCTGGCATGTACCTCACGGATGATCTTGTAGCCATCGATGATGTTTCCGGATTGGAGATCGGGCGGGAAGGGAAGTTCGGTCAATTGATGATACAGTTCGTCGGCTTCCTGAAGCGGAAGGGTCTCGATACGGATCAATTGTGCAGTCAGGTTGTCCTGGCTGTTGCCAGTCTCGAGGGCCGTTTCTACCAGTAACCGGGCCGCACGCTCGAGATCTTCCTGATTTTGACGGATTATGCGCAGTATTTCAGCGTCGGATAGATAGTCATGCACGCCATCAGTGCTGAACAGGTATATATCACCAACCTGCAGGGGCGCCTTTCTGTAGTCCATGTCCAGATGTATGTCGATACCGATGGCGCGGTTGAGATAGTTTTTCTCGGGTGATATCCATACCCGGTGATCCCGTGTCAATTGTTCCAGTCCATCTTCACGCAGACGATAGATGCGCGAGTCGCCCACATGGAAGATATGCGCGGTATTGGACTTGAAGACAGCGGCGCTAAAGGTGGTAACCAGCCCATAGCGCTCCTGGGCGTTTTGATGCCCCTTGCTGTATAGCCAGCTGTTGAGCGCACCGATGATCTTTTGCGCCGATTTCTGCACTGTCCAGGACTCGGGCGTGCTCAGATAATCGGCCAGAAACCCCTTGCCACAGGTCTCGCTGGCTTCTCGTCCTGCATAGCTGGCGCTCATGCCATCACAGACCACGGCCGCTATGCCCTTGGTCGTCAACAGCGGCTCGTCCGGTGCAA
>WFUO01000020.1 GCA_015484945.1 Gammaproteobacteria bacterium
ATGGTTTCAGTCAGATAGTAATAGGTGGTCGTGCCACTGACGACCTTGGTCTGGGTCAGCGTGCGGTTGACGGTCAGATAAAGGCTTTCCGTCTGTGCGCCTTGCAGGTAGCCTGCTGTTGAAGTCACCGTGACCGCCTGGTTACCGGCCTGTTGTGGATCACTGCGGGTCACCTTCCAGGTGATGGTGACGAACACGTTCGTATTGATGGCGATGTTCTTGCTCGCCGGGTTCGATGTCACCGATGTCACCTGACCCTGCGAGATGCCGGAGAACAGGACCAGGATCAGCAGTATGAACAAGCGTTTGATGTCATTCAGCATGGTTCTGTCTCCTCAGTACTTCAGCGGCAGTGTGGACTTGATGCCGATGACGGCCTGGTAGGTATTGGCGCTGGAAGATACCGTTACCCGGTCCGTATTGTCGTTGTAGTTGATGTTCATGAACAGGCTCCAGCCCGTGCGGTTCTGGCCCGGTTTGCGCAGAATCCGCTCGACATTGGCGGTAAACACATGATTGCGCGTATCGGCGGAACCATCGGTAACGATGTTGGTGCTCAGCGTGTACGAGGTGCTTACCACCCATTTGCCGGGCACGTTGTAGGACAGCCCCATGCCTGCCTGCAGCGTGCGTGTGCGCGTATTGGCCGAGGTGTTGTCCACGTAGTTGTACTGCAGGGTGGGCGTCAGGCTCAGTCGGTCATTGACCGGATAATTGAAGTTGAGACTGAGCGCGTGTTCCAGCGTGTCTGGCCCGACATTGGCATAATCCTCGGTGTCGGTCACCGTATAGCCCAGCGACCAGTTCCATTTGCCTGGCGTGAAGCTGGCATTGAGCCCGGCAACGAGGATGCGTTTGTTGGTCACATCCGCGGTGCTGCCAACAGGCCGGTATTCCTCGCTGCTGCGTGTGCGCGACAGATTGAAGGTATAGCTGCCCTGGCGGAACAGGCGCGGCCCGCCCCTGCCGCGCTTTTTCTTTTTGCCATCGTCCGCGGGTGGCTGGGGTTGATAGCTCAGGCTCAGGTTGAACAAATCGTTGCGCACACGCGGCCGGGCCAGGTCATCGTTGACGTTGTCGGTCTCGCGCGCCAGGCGCATGGTCAGATTGAAGGGCTCCCAGCCAGCGGTGAGATTGAGAGTGGTCGCCAGCTTGTCGGCCGGCAGGCTGACATTGCCCAGGCTGCGGAAATAGGTGCCCACTTTCTGGACGCCAGCCACCAGGTTCCAGGTCAGCGGTTTCTTGCGCCAGGTCGTTTGTTTGGGTGTATAGACGAGGAAGGTTGACCAGGCCTTGTCCTTTTCGGCCGCGTAGCCGGTGCCGATACCATCGAAATCATAACGGCTGCGCGCGTATTCGGCGCGTACACGCACGCGCTTGTTGATCTGGGAGTCGGCCACCACGCTGGAGGCGCGGCCGCCGGCGCGTGTTGTATCACCCGCATCGCCGGTGCCCGATGTCGTGCCCTTGCCGTTCAGGTGGGTCAGTTCGAGGTACAGGCGTTGTGGGCGTTGGCGAAACGGAAATGCCGAAACCGTGACCCCGGAGGTGCGGTTCTCGGGCTGGGTGATGCCCAGTCCACGCTGGAATCCGGTGATCGACTCGGTGCGCATCGTGAACAGCCGGGTGCGGAAACGCCGGTCCTTGCTGTTGAGCTTGACCGACAGACCGCGCGAGCTGAAGCCATTCAGCACCAGATTGGTATTGTCCAGGCTGTGATGTCCGGCAAATACGGCCGTGTGGCGGACCTTGCCGGTGAACAGGAACTCGGAGACATTGAACTTGCGCGATTCCGTGGTCGGGCTTTGATAGATGAAGCTCGCCGAGGCACTCGTTGACCAGCCGGGATTTTTGGCATTGGCGTTGAAGCTCATCGAGCCATTGACGTTGTTGCGGCTGGGCACCGGCGCCGTGAGCCCCTTGTCGGCAAACCGGCGGCTCACGGACAATTCCACCGTGCCCTCGGCCTCGGCCTGCTGGAAGGCGCTGTTCTTGCGCACATCCATGCGCCAGCGCGCATGCTCGATGATGCTGCCGTCCGGGCGGTGTTCGACAAGGCGCAGCACATGGTAGCCGTATTCCAGTGGCTGCACGGGCTTGTAAACGACATGGCTGCCCTGGCGTTTCATCATCTCGGTGATGTCAACGTTGTCCAGCTCCAGTTTGAGGTTCTGCAATACCGGGATCGGGACATTGGCCGGAACGAATACGCGCAAGGCCTCGCGCGGACTGTAGAAGGATCTGGCCTTGCCCGGCTCGAGCCGGAAAGGATATTGTGCTGCCGTTGCCGGCAAGGCGCTCATGCCCAGCGTTGCCGATAACAGTAGCGCTATCGTCTTTTGTCTCATATCAACCTCCGGCGTTTCCCTGTTCGGGATACGGGTCTCGCGACCCATCCTGCACTGTTATTTTGCCACGACCGTTATCAGGCCAGGCATGCGAATCCGTGACTGTTGCGATCTGTCACGGGATTTCGCCGATTGTACGCGCATCCGGCACAACCACCAATGATCCACCAGCTTTCCTGAACACTGGCTGAACAGGACGGCATGGCAGGCCGGGCAAATGGCGGAGTGCTCATCTGCCCGGCCTGGTCAGCCACGTATTCATTACCAGGCATTTGCGGCTGTGATCATCTCACCCGGATGTTTCGGCAGGCGGTGTTGTTGGCCTCGTTGGATTCGCGCACGCGGTTGTCAGGGTCAAGCGTTGCGCACAGCTTGTAGGTGCCGGCCTGGATTCGGGCTGGCAGGCGCAGGAAGTGGCGGAGCCGGTAAAATCTGCGCGGATACATTCCCACGGCAGGCAATGTGCCCAGAATGGCATACCGTGTGTAGCCGCCGGCCGCATTGGCGCGTTGCAGCACATAGCGGATCTGGTGCCGGGGCGCCGCCCCCCGGCCCTGGTTGTATTCACCGATATAGACCATCAGCCGCTGTCCTTGACGCATGATGCCCGGAAGCATGAGAGACCGGATGGTCAGATCCGGCAATGCCGTGCCGCCTCCGGTGCGGGAGGCCGCGCCAGTGCCGGCACCCTCGAC
>WFUO01000021.1 GCA_015484945.1 Gammaproteobacteria bacterium
ACCACCGGTATGGATGAAACCCAGAAACAGGCGATTCACGAGGCTGCCGAAGAGATAGGCGTGGTGTTCGCACCCAACATGAGCGTCGGCGTAAACCTGTGCCTGAAACTGCTGCAGATGGCGGCGCGCGTGCTTGGTGACACGGTGGATATCGAGGTCATCGAGGCCCATCACCGGCACAAGGTCGATGCCCCGTCCGGTACCGCGCTGCGTATGGGCGAGGTGGTGGCCGAAACCCTGGGGCGGGATCTGAAGGAATGCGCCGTGTATGGACGCGAAGGGCATACCGGCCCGCGCGATCGCAAAACCATCGGTTTCGAGACCATTCGCGCCGGTGACATCGTCGGTGATCACACGGTGTTGTTTGCCGCCGATGGTGAACGGGTGGAGATCACCCACAAGGCTTCCAGCCGCATGACATTTGCCAATGGCGCGGTACGCGCGGCCGGCTGGTTGATGGGCAAGGGCAGGGGTCTGTACGACATGATGGACGTGCTCGATCTGCACTGACAACAAAAGACAGGTTACAAGAGAACGGTTTGCAGGCTGTTAGACATCATGTTTTGACCTGCCCATCCTCAACACGCGTGGGTTATGTTGGGGGATGGGAAATCACTCCCGACACAGAGCCACATTGAGGAGGACAGGTCAAAACATGATGTCTAAGGATCTGACGGATCATTCAAGGAGGAACGGACAGTGCGTTTTTCGAATGGTGTTTTTCTGGCTCTGATTTCATTTACCGTGGCTGCCGGTCCGGTATCGTGGCCGCTTGCTTCGTCTGGAAACCAATGGCCGGAGGCATGCCGGAAGATCGTTGGCCAGTTGCGCAAGTCCGGCAATACCGGCGTTCGCTTCAGCCAAAGGCCTTACCTGTCTCCCGCCAGTATTCGTTACCGGGTGCTCGAGCACGCAGGCTACCGGATACCACTGCCGCCGGTATCCGTGCATCATATCCTGATCGGCCGGCGCCAGGCGGGTATCGAGATCATGATGCTCGACAAGGGCAAGCGGCATCTGTTTGCCATTTCGTTCATGAAAGACAAACCCAGTGATGATGTGTTTGCCGGGGCCGGGCCAAACGGTGTGGTGAGCAGTGATGCCGGGAAGGCGCTGACACGCCTGTTGTTCGGCGGGCCGGTAAGTTTGTATGAAATGACAATGAGTGCGTATCTGTACACGCCGGACGACATCTCCTGCAAGCCCGGCGATTACCCGTCCTCCGGCGCCGTTGCCATTGGTCTGATACTGGCGTCGGTGGGACCTGGCCGGGTGGTGGCCGCCTACCGGGGCCTGGGGCGCTATCCAGGCTATATGACGGTGGAGCGTACCAAAAAGCGCTGGATACATCGCGCATGGCTGCCGAAAGCCGATGGCCGTCTGGTGCAGTTCGAATGGTGGCAGCCATTGTCTGTGCACAGGCGCTGGCAAGGCGCCTTTCTGCTCGGCGATCTGCGCCTTGGCCAACAGGGCACAGTGGCCAGCCCGACCTGGCTGCAAGCCCTCAACACGGCCCTGCGCAGGGATGACCGTGAGTCATGGCGGGCCTATCTGGCTGCCATTCGCAAGGCGGGCATGAGCCCCGCGAGCCTGGACGCGGCAAGGGAGATGATGAAAAAGGCGCTGCCAGGCATGCCAAAACACGGGCGAGCCATTCCACCCGGTTCTTGATCCAGATCATGTGAATTGGGCTCAACGGTACCAAACTGAAAGGTACAGACACATTGGCCCGAAGCATTGACGGATTGAACGGGCCGGGAGGTGTATCATGACACTGGTTACCGCACTGATTCTGACAGCCCTGGCAGCCACGGTCATTTCATTCGGCTGGGGTATCGGTTCCATGGCCCATGGCGGCACCTATGACGACAAACACAGCGAGCAGCTGATGAGCGCGCGTGTGATTTTTCAGGCAATCGCCATCGTGGTGTTGCTGGCCGCGGTGTATTTCTCGATGGCCTGAACCTGTGCAACCGGTAGAGCGCCAGCCGTAACCCGTTGGGCGCGTGCGGGTGGCTGCAGGTCCGGTTTTCTGCTGACGATGATGGTTTGAATACCGTTCAGACCATCATGCCGCGGATCATGTAGTACAGCATGGCCGCCATCAGGCCGGTGGCGGGCACGGTGACGATCCAGGCCAGTACGATCTTCATCAGGCTGGAACGCTTGACCAGCTCGACGCGCTGTACACGGCGCAGGGCCTTGCGTTCCTTCTTGGTGATCGGTGCGTGCCTGGATTTTTTCTTCAGTTCCTTGAGCATCTCGCCCTTTTCGATCACCGATGCTGCCTCGAAGCGGCGGATAAAGGCCTCGGTTTCGGCCTGGTCCTTGCCGGTGTGATGGTGGCGGATCTCCTCGATCATGCGCGAATAGTTCTTTTTGATATATTCGCGCAGGAAGCCCACCCCGAACACGCCACCCACGGCAATGTGCGTTGAACTGACCGGCAGTCCAAGCTGGCTGGCAATGATGACGGTGATCGCGGCCGCCATGGCGATGCAGAACGCACGGCTCTTGTCCAGCTCGGTGATCTCGGAGCCGACCGTGCGGATGAGCTTGGGGCCATACAGTGCCAGGCCGATGGCAATACCTATCGCGCCCACCAGCATCACCCACGATGGAATTGGCGCCTTGGTTGCGATTGCGCCGTGAATGATGGCCTCATTGATGGCAGCCAGCGGGCCGACGGCATTGGCGACATCGTTGGCGCCATGGGCGAAGCTGAGCAGGGCGGCGGCGAAGATCAGCGGGATCGTGAACATGCTGTTGACGCTTTTCTTGGCGCTCTGACCCTCGAACGAGCGACGCTGAAGACGGGCGCGAACGAACAGATAGATGATGAATGCGATGCCAAGACCCACCAGCGCGGCCATGCCGAATCCGGGTTTCCAGAGTTTCTTCAGGCCCTTGAGAATCAGGTAGGTACTGAAGGCCCATGCCATCAGACCGACCAGAATGGGAACCATGGCACGCGCCGCGGCCTTCTTGTCCTTGCGGTACATGATCGTGCGTTTGATGATGAACAGGAAGAACGCGGCAATGACGCCCCCCAGTACGGGTGAGATGACCCAGCTTGCGGCAATCTTGCCCATGGTGCCCCAGTTGGCGATCTGCAGTCCGCCGGCGGCGATACCGGCGCCAAGCACCCCGCCAACGATGGAATGAGTGGTGGACACCGGCGCACCGAGCGCGGTGGCGATGTTGAGCCAGATCGCGCCGGCCAGCAACGCCGCGGTCATGAGCCAGACGAAGGTGTTCTGATCGTTGATACTGGCCGGATCGATAATGCCCTTCTTGATGGTGCTCACCACGTCGCCGCCGGCGATCAGCGCGCCGCCGGCCTCGAAGATCATGGCGATGATGATCGCCCCGGTCATGGTCAGGGCCATGGAGCCCACTGCCGGCCCGACGTTGTTGGCCACATCGTTGGCGCCGATGTTCATGGCCATGTAACCGCCGATGATGGCCGCGACCACGAGCATCGTGTGGCCGGGGATGTCACCTGCCTGGTAGGCGGTGAACATCATGATGATGACGATGAACAGCAGGCCGATGCCGAGACGCAACATGTCGCTGCGGCCGCTGTGTGTGGCTTGTTCGATGTTCTGAATGTTCTTGATCTTCAAGACTGAGTACTCTGCTGGGAAATGTTCGGTTGTTTGTATGCGCGTTTTATATCACAGTTTGCCGCCGATGTGGCCCTTCCGGGGCGAAAAGCGTTCGTATGAGCTGAATGCGCTTTCGATGCAACTGCCCGGATGATCCTGTGCCGGTGTCTGGGTATGGGCCGTCAGCGGCTGGAAGACCCGTCACTGCCCGGCAAACGCTCGGCGATGATCTCGATCCAGTGTCTGACGGGCACCTGGGCACGGGTGGCCAGATGAGTCTGACAACCGATGTTGGCGGTGGCTATGATGTCCGGCTTGCCGGCTTGCAGCGCGCTGGTCTTGTGAATCAGCAGCTTGTGCGAGATCTCCGGTTGCAACAGCGAATAGACGCCGGCCGAGCCACAACACAGATGCGTGTCACGCACCGGTGTCAGTTCGAAACCGGTGCGCTGCAGGATGTCTTCCACGAGGCCGCCAAGGCGCAGGCCGTGCTGCAGCGTACAGGGAGAATGGAAGGCGATACGCGCAGGCACTTGTTGCAGTGCCAGGCGTTCCGGATTTTCGGCGGCGACGACTTCGCCGATGTCACGCGCCAGTGATGCGATGTGGCGCGCCTTGTCGGCATATTTCGGGTCGTCCGCCAGCAGTTCGCCATAGTCGCGCAACATGACGCCGCAACCGCTGGCAGTCGTGACAATGGCCTCGATGCCTTGTTCGACGAAGGGCCACCAGGCATCGATGTTTCGGCGCGCCATCCGGCACGCTTCGTTGGTCGCTGCCAGATGCAGGCTCAGCGCGCCACAGCAGCCGGCGCGAGGCGCGCTCTCCAGGCCGATGCCGATGTGGTCGAGTACCTGACGCGCGGCGATGTTGGTCTGGGGACTGATCGACGCCTGGCCGCAAGATTCCAGCAGCAGCATGTGCCGGCCATGGGTGCGTGGTTTGTAACGCGTCGTCGGCCCCCTGCAAGGCACTTTGCTGCGCAGGCGTGCTGGCAGCAGTGGGCGCATTGCCCGCGCGATACCCAGCAGCAATGCCAGACGCCGGCGCCGGGGAACGATACGGCGTAGCAGATAGCGTTGCAGACGCTGCGAGAGTGGACGGCGGATGCGACGTTCGGCGATTTCGCGTCCGATGTCGAGCAGTTGCGCGTATTGCACGCCGGATGGACAGGTGGTCTCGCAGGAGCGGCAGCTCAGGCAGCGGTCAAGGTGCTGAAGTGTGTGCTGACCGACCGGCTGGTCTTCGAGCATTTGTTTGATGAGGTAGATGCGCCCGCGGGGACCGTCGAGTTCGTCACCCAGTAGCCGATACGTGGGACAGGTGGCGGTACAGAATCCACAGTGTACACAGCGGCGCAGGATGCTTTCCGCTTTCTGTCCGGCCGGAGTGTCACGGTATCTGTCGCTGAGCCTGGTCTGCATGTTCAGAGTTCCGGATACAACCGGCCCGGGTTGAAGATCCCGGCCGGGTCGAAGGCCTGTTTGAGTTTCCGGTGCAGTTTGAACAGTCCGCCACTCAGTGGATGGAAGGCTTGTGCGGCGTGGCCGCGCCAACAGCTGGCGTGGCCACCATGCATCTGCGCCCAGTCACGGATTTCCGTTTCGCCGGCATCTCCCCGGTACCAGCGCAGGTTGCCTCCCCATTCGATCAGGCAGTCACCGGGCAGATCCGGCACCGGTGCATTGGCGGCCACCGATATTCGCCATAACGGCCGTTGGCTGTCGAAGAAGGACAGGCGGTGCTCTCGTAGATCGCGCCAGAAATCCGTATCGGCCGGTTCCTCACCGCCGATGCGCCTGGCTGCGGCGCCAACACAGTCAGCGGTACCGGCAAGACGTACGTAAAGCCGGTGCCCGTCGTGACAGGTTGCGGTGACCGGTAAAGGCGAGGCATGCCATTCGCGCATTTGGCGCAATGCCGTTTCGGCATCCAGTTCAAGCACGCGGGTGGTCGTTTGTTCAGGCATGGGGACCAGTTTCAGATAGACATCCAGCAGCACGCCGAGGGTGCCCATTGCGCCTGCCATCAAGCGGGTGAGATCGTAACCGGCCACGTTTTTCATTACCTGGCCGCCGAATTCGACGATCTCGCCACGCCCATTGAGCATCCGCACACCCAGCATGGCATCGCGCGCGGCGCCGCCGTGTGGACGGGCGGGACCAGACAGGTTGCAGGCCAGGGTGCCGCCGATGGTGGCATCCGTACCGAAAGCGGGCGGTTCGAAGGGCAGTTGCTGACCTTCGCGAGCAAGTGCCGCGTTGAGTTCGGCCAGCGGGGTGCCGGCACGCACGTTGACCATCAGTTCGCCTGGCTGGTGATCGATGACACCACGATGACGTCGCATATCCAGCGGCGTTGCATTGCACGGGTGGCCAAGGAAATCTTTCGTGCCACCACCACGGATGCGCAAGGGCATGCCGTTTTCCAGGGCCGCATTCACGCTGGCCTGCAGGTTGGCGCTGTCGTCGAGCGAAAGCATGTTCAGAAACGCTCCAGTTCGGGAAATTTCAGCTCGCCGTGATGCACATGCATGGCGCCGAACTCGGCGCAGCGGTGCAATGTCGGTACGGCCTTGCCGGGGTTGAGCAGCCCCTGCGGGTCAAAGGCGGCCTTGACGGCATGGAACTGGCGCAGGGCGGCCTCGTCGAATTGCAGGCACATCTGGTTGATCTTCTCCATGCCAACGCCATGTTCTCCGGTGATGGTGCCGCCGGCGGCGATACACAATTCGAGTATCCTGCCGCCCAGTTCCTCGGTGCGTTCCAGTTCACCCGGCCGGTTGGCATCGTAGAGGATCAACGGGTGCAGGTTGCCGTCACCGGCGTGGAAGACATTGGCCACAGGCAGGCCATAATCTTCGGAAAGCCTGCGGATGCCGGTGAGCACGCGCGCAAGGGCGGCGCGTGGAATGGTGCCGTCCATGCAGTAGTAATCGGGCGAGATTCTGCCGATGGCCGGGAAGGCCGCCTTGCGGCCCTGCCACATACGCTGCCGTTCCTGTTCGTTTTGGGCAACCCGGGTTTCGCTGGCGCCATGTCGGCGCATCAGGGTTTCGACCCGGCGGATGAGCTCTGCCACTTCCTGTTGCGTGCCATCGAGTTCACACAGCAGGATGGCCTCGGCGTCCCGCGGATAGCCGGCATGAACGAAGTCCTCCACTGCCTGGATCGTCAGCCGGTCCATCATTTCCAGACCGGCGGGTATGATGCCGGCACCGATGATGGCGGAGACGGCCGCGGCGGCGTTGGCGATGTCGTCGAAGGCGGCAAGCAATACCTGTGCGGATTCGGGAACCGGCAACAGACGTACGGTGACCTCGACGATGATGCCGAGCATGCCTTCGGAACCGCACATCAGGGCCAGCAGATCATAGCCAGGGTTGTCCAGCGCACGCTCACCAATGCTTACCAGCTCGCCATCCATGGTGACGATCTTCAGGGCGACGAGATTGTGTACCGTGAGGCCGTATTTCAGGCAATGCACGCCGCCCGAGTTTTCAGCCACGTTGCCGCCGATGGTGCAGGCGATCTGGGACGACGGATCGGGGGCATAGTACAGGCCATGGGGTGCCGCCGCCTGGCTGACGGCCAGGTTCGTGACCCCGGGTTGCAGACGCGCAAGGCGGTTTTCAGGATCGATGTCGAGAATGGTCTGGAAACGCGCCAGGCTGAGCAATATACCGCCCGGGTCGGGCAGTGCGCCACCAGAGAGCCCGGTGCCGGCTCCGCGCGCGACCAACGGGATGTTTCGTTCATTGCAGAATCGGGCGATGCGCTGAATCTCCTCGATCGTTTCAGGCAACACCACGGCCAATGGCAGCCGCCGATATACCGACAGCGCATCACACTCGTAAGGTCGTAGATCTTCTTCTTGCCAGAGTATGTTTTGCCGGGGGATTTGTTTGCCAAGTTCCCGGGCCAGACGTTCCCGGTCTTGCAAGCTGGCGGATTGGGTTGGCATGGTTATTATGTGCTTCGTCGCGGCTTCTACTTGGTCCGGTCCCGTTATAGACGATATCCGGCTTGCCGATAAACCCCCCGGTCATGGGGTCTTGCGTCTTGACGGGGTTGTCTGGCTGCGCGCGTGGTCAGTCAGCCATTTGCGGAAAAAGCTGGTTTATGTACGCATTGACAGGCATCCTGTTTTCGTATGCATCGGTTTGAGCGAATAATGAGGGTAAAAGACGAAACTAAATACAATTCAGACCAATAATTTGCGGGTTTGTTCAGCCTGGGTTAAGGGAACTTTTGCGACAGTTGGTTGTCGCCCGATTTTTCGCGCGGCCACCACCCACAAGGAGGAGAAGATCATGAAGCATTTTCATACCTTCGGAAAGATGCTGATGCTGTTTGTCGTGTTGTCGTTTGCGCTATCCGGCACGGCCATGGCGGTAGGCATCGATTCCGGAAACCCCTTCGACAGCCCGCGATCAGCCGCAACGGCGGGTGAACTTCAACTGGCCCATCGCAAGGTGCGTTGCCGCAGGGTTCCAAAGTATCGCCAGGTCTGCCGCCGTACGCGTCCTGTCGTCCGCAAGCACTGCCGGCGTGTCGTTCGTCCCGG
>WFUO01000022.1 GCA_015484945.1 Gammaproteobacteria bacterium
AGAACCACCGCCCGGGTTTGAACTGTATGCTTCGAAGGTCATACAGGCACGCATCCATCACCGAGGCCGAACCCGCTACCTGCGACGTTTGCACTGGTATTATTTTCCGCTGCTGGCTGGTGATCATCGTTTCACACTGCCAACGGTGCGTTACAACAGTGGCGGCCGCATCAAGCTACAGATCTTCCCGCCAAAGCTGCGCCTGCTGGTCCGCAAGTTACCACGCTATATACCGCCGCTGATGCCGGTCGGACGCGTGAAGATCGACGTGCGCCAGCATCAGCGCTGGCTCGACCCGGACAATCTGGGCTTTGTCGATATCCACATCCATGCGGCTGGCATACCCGCGCGCCACTTGCCGGGCATCGACAGGCTGCTGGACAAGCAAGACGGATTGCTGTTCCTGCCAGCCGAGAAGCGCTATTTCAACCGCCCGGACAGTACCGGTATCCATGGATACCTGCACTACCAGGTACCGTTCAAGACCCGGCGTTCGGGCTGGTCGCCGGCCCCACAAATCGTGCTGCGCTGGTTCGACCCGGAAAGCGGCCGCATCATGACCACGCGCACCCGCATTCCGTCGGTCTTCGGTCTGGCCTGGTACTGGCGGGCGCTGGGGGGGCTGCTCTTGCTGGTGTTGATCGTGCGTGGCGGTATCGTCATACACCGGCGCTGGCATGACTGGCAGATTTACCGTAGGCATTTCAATACCGCGCTGGATCTGCTGTCCCGCGAGGATACGGATTCACTCAGACAGGCCCTGCGTCACATCGCCTGCGCAGAAGGCTGGCCGGCCAATACCGGTGTCGTCACCTGGTACCGGCATTTCCGCATCCATCATACCGCTGACGACCGGCTGGCACAGGCAATCACACGGTTGTCGAGGATCTGTTATGCCGGCGAGCCGGACGATGTCCGCAACATCGCCGCCTCGCTGCAAGACAGCCTGCGCCGCCACCGGCGCAACCCGTTCAACTGCCCACGCGCGCGGCAATCCGCGCAGCCTGGCTGAGCCTCATACACTGGCGCCATGATGTCGGGCGATGGCAAGGATGGATGCCTTGTCAGGGTACTCGTCACCATACATCTGCAGATATTGCTGCCACTCGGCCACCTGTGCGGCAATATCCGCATCCACGCCATGGCATCCCGCCACGGTGATGACCGACTCGCCGATCTTCCAGGGCCCCTCGCCACGCAAGCCGCCTTCCGCCACGTGTATGCGCCGGTCATCGTCCAGGTGCCAGAACGGCTCGAAATACAGCACCCCGTCGGGGTGCGGAAAGATCTCCACCATCAGCCGTCGTGTACCGTCGGGATGGCGTATCGTCAGCGGAGCTGTGACAGTGAACAGATCCGTCATGACGCCACCCTCCATATCTTTTCGCGCATAGCGGTCAGTCCGCGCTGGCGGAAGCGCTCGCCCTCGTCACCGGCCATCAGGTCGATGTCCTCGAGCAACTCGATGGTATGCGTGGTACTGAAATGCCGTTCCAGTTCCGCGTCCGTCACCGAAAATGGCGGGCCTTCCATGCATGACTGATCGTACTCCAGCGTCACCAGCAGTATCGGCGCATCTGCGGCGAGTTCACGCAAATGCGCCACATAACGCTCACGCATGGGCGCCGGCAGGGCTACCAGCGCGGCACGATCATAGATGGCATCCATCCGGCCGATATGCGCGTTCCCGATCTCGAAAAAATCGCCTTCCCACAGATGCAGTGCGCCAGCATGCCAGTGATGCACCCGGCCCCGTTGCTCCACCCGTGGCTGGATATCGTTCTCGTCAAAGAAATCACGTACCGCGATTCCGCTCACTTCAATGCCATGCACCTCATGCTCCTGCTCAGCCAGCCACAGCATGTCCAGTGATTTGCCACACAGGGGCACCAATACCCTTGCCTGCTTGTCCACACCCAGTGACGGCCAGTGCCGTACAAGGCTGTCACTGACGCGTTCACGGTGAAAGCCCGTGCGCCCTTCCCGCCAGCGCTGAATCCAGTAATCCGCCTGCATGTCTGCTGCAACCCCACAATGGCCGAAAGATGCAGGATTATATAGAATTCCACCAACAAACAGGAACCGGACATGCAAATCGACAAGCCTCTCGTCACCAATCTGATGGCCGCTGCCATTCTGCTTCTGGGCTACAGCATCTCGTGGCATCCCGAATTGTTCCGCAATGCCGGCATGTTTGCCCTGTCCGGCGCACTGACCAATTGGCTGGCCATCTACATGCTTTTCGAAAAGGTGCCCCTGCTGTATGGATCGGGTGTGATACCCAACCAGTTCGAGCGTTTCAAATCAGGCATCAAGGACATGGTCATGCGCCAGTTTTTTACTCTGGACAATATCCAGCGCTTCATCGAGATGGAGGAAGACAACACCACTCGGCTGATCGACTTCGATGCCATTCTCGACAGCATCGACTACGACCGCCTGTACCAGAATCTGGTTGAAGCCATCATGGCGTCGTCGTTCGGCGGCATGCTGGGCATGTTCGGTGGTGTCGAAGCGCTGGAGCCATTACGAGAACCCTTCATCGCGCGTATTCGCGCGTATCTCAAGGAACTCACCGCCAGTGAATCCTTTCACCGCACACTGGCCGACAATCTCCAGCAACGCCGTATCGGCGAGGACATGCAGGGGTTCGTGGAGAAGCTCGTGGATCGGCGCCTCGACGAACTGACACCGCAGATGGTCAAGGAGATCGTGCAGCGCATGATACGCCGGCATCT
>WFUO01000023.1 GCA_015484945.1 Gammaproteobacteria bacterium
CGCGCAGGGTGATGCGGGTGCGGTTGGCGGGAGATGGCATGGGTAACGCTCCGTGTCTTGCTTGCCACGCTTCCTGCGTGGCTGACCAAAAATGTAATGCCGCCGCCAGTGGGGTGTCAAGCCCGGTTTGCGGTCTGGGGTTTTGCGTCACGGGGGCACGGCGCCACAGAGGGTGAGATTGAAAGCGCTGTCAGGACCATGATTTTCTGCTTGGCGCGTGTTTGTGTGTGCACCTTGTTGATTGCACATCACTTGACACTGTCGCTCTACCCTGGATCCGCTTTGCGCCGTCTGGCTACATGCGTTACACACCTCTGAGCCTGTCCCCACGTCTGGCTCATGGTTCAAAAAGCGGATGTTATTCATCGGGTTAGCAGCCTGCGGATGACGCCGCAGGCCGATTCTGATATGTTTTGTCTGCCTTTTTCACACCCAAAACGCGACTTTCAGGGAGAAACATGAGAATCACGATCTTTGGATCGGGCTACGTGGGCCTGGTCACTGGCGCCTGTCTGGCGCAGATGGGCAACCATGTACTGTGCGTTGATATCGACCAGGCGCGTGTCGATGCCCTGAAAAAGGGCGTCATTCCGATCCACGAGCCGGGGCTGGATACCCTGGTGCTGGACAACAGCCGCGCCGGGCGCCTGTCATTCACGAGCGACATGGCCGAGGCTGTGGATTTCGCCACCATCCAGATGATCGCCGTGGGCACACCACCGGACGAGGACGGCTCGGCCGATCTCAGCCATGTGCTGGCTGTGGCGCGCACCATTGGTGATCACATGGACGACTACCGGCTGGTGGTCACCAAGTCCACGGTACCCGTGGGCACGGCCGACAAGGTCCGCGAGACCCTGGCCAGCCGTCTGTCTGCGCGTGGCGTGGACCTGGCCTACGATGTCTGTTCCAATCCTGAATTCCTCAAGGAAGGCGCGGCGATCGACGATTTCATGAAACCGGACCGTATCGTCATCGGCACCGACAGCGAGCGCGCGACGGCACTGCTGCGCGAACTGTATGCGCCTTTCAATCGCAATCACGAACGCCTGCTGGTGATGGACGTGCGCTCTTCAGAACTGACCAAGTATGCCGCCAACGCCATGCTGGCGACCAAAATCAGTTTCATGAATGAACTGGCCAACCTGGCCGAACGCCTGGGTGCCGATATCGAGAATATCCGCACTGGTATCGGCTCCGATCCGCGCATCGGCTACCATTTCATCTATCCCGGCTGTGGCTATGGCGGTTCCTGCTTTCCCAAGGATGTCAAGGCACTGGCGCGCACGGCACAGGAGGTCGGCTACCAGGCCAGGCTGCTGGATGCCGTGGAAGCGGTCAACGAGCGCCAGAAACAGGTGCTGTTCGACAAGATCACGCGGCACTTCGGCGGCGACCTGCAGGGCAAGGTGATCGGGCTTTGGGGCCTGGCCTTCAAGCCCGGCACCGATGACATGCGCGAGGCGCCCAGTCGCACACTGATGGAAGCCCTGTGGCATGCCGGTGCCAGTGTGCGCGCGCACGACCCGGTAGCCATGGACGAGGCGCGGCGCATCTACGGCGATCGTGAGGATCTGGTGCTGTGCGACACCCCGGAACAAGCCGTGCAAGGTGCCGATGCCCTGGCCGTGGTCACCGAATGGCCGCAGTTCCGCAGCCCGGACATGGCCTTACTGGCCAGGACCCTGAAAGCGCGGGTGATCTTCGATGGCCGTAATGTCTATGACCCGCAACAGGTGCGCGAACACGGCCTCGACTATCACGGCATTGGCCGTACGGGTTAGCCGCATGATCTCGCTCGATCAATCCCGCATCGGAATCATCGGACTGGGTTATGTTGGTCTGCCGCTGGCGGTGGCCTTCAGCCGTCACTTTCCGGTAACCGGTCTCGACATTGACGAGCGTCGTGTCGCGGAACTCGAATCCGGCATCGACAGCACCCGGGAGCTGGACGCCGACGAGCTCGCCGCGGCCGGTGATCTGTCGTTCACCTGCGACCCCGCGGCCCTCGCGGCCTGCAATGTCTACATCGTTACCGTTCCGACGCCGGTCAACGTACACAAGCAACCCGACCTGCAACCACTGATCCGCGCCAGCGAGATGCTCGGCCCGATGCTCTCGAACGGCGACGTGGTGATCTTCGAATCCACTGTGTTTCCGGGCGCTACCGAGGAGGTCTGCATACCGGCGCTGGAAAGGACATCGGGGCTGCGTTTCAACGAGGACTTCTTCGCCGGCTACAGCCCCGAGCGCATCAATCCCGGTGACCGCACACATCGTCTGGAAAATATCGTCAAGATCACTTCCGGCTCCACGCCGGAAACCGCGGATCTCGTCGATGCGTTGTATCGCAGCATCATCGAGGCCGGCACCCATAAGGCATCGAGCATTCGCGTGGCGGAGGCCGCCAAGGTCATCGAGAACACCCAGCGTGACGTCAACATCGCGCTGATGAACGAACTGGCCCTGATCTTCGACAAGCTCGGTATCGACACCCATGAAGTGTTGCAGGCGGCCGGCACCAAATGGAATTTCCTCCCCTTTAGTCCCGGCCTGGTGGGAGGGCACTGTATCGGTGTGGATCCTTATTATCTCACTCACAAGGCGCAGGAGGCCGGCTACCAGCCATCCATCATCCCGGCCAGCCGCATCATCAACGAAGGCATGGCCGAATTCGTCGCCACCAAGCTGGTGCGTCTGATGGCCAGCCGCGGTCTGCCGGTTGCCGGTGCGCGCGTGCTGGTGATGGGCCTGAGTTTCAAGGAAGACTGCCCGGACCTGCGCAACACCAAGGTTGTCGATATCATCCATGAACTTACGGCCTACAACATCATGGTGGATGTCGTCGATCCGTGGATCGACCGCGACGAAACGTCGCGTGAATACGGCCAGGTCCCGTTCACGCTGCTCGACACGCCAGGCGATGGCTATGACGCCATACTGATCGCCGTGGCCCATCGCCAGTTTCGCGACATGGGCGCTGACGCGATTCGCGCACTGGGGCGCGATGATGCGATAATCTACGATCTCAAGGCCTGCCTGCCCCCAGGCGAGACGGATGCGCGGCTGTAGCGCCCGCATCCACGGGCACTGGCAGCTGTGACCCGCTGGCGCCGATAGCGGCCGTTTGCTGAAACACAACACGGGAACACCACCATGCGCATACTCGTTACCGGCGCCGCCGGCTTCATTGGATCGGCATTGTCGCTGCGGCTGCTCGAGGCCGGCCACGAGGTCATCGGCATCGACAACCTCAACGACTACTACGACGTGCGGCTCAAGCAGGCGCGCCTGGCCCGCCACCGCGATCACCCGGCCTTCACCGACATACGCGCAGACCTCTCAGACGGCCAGACCCTGCAAGAGATCTTCTCGCGTTACCAGCCGCAGCGGGTCGTCAATCTGGCCGCACAACCCGGTGTGCGCTATTCGCTGATCAACCCGGGCAGCTACATCGACAGCAACCTGGTTGGCTTTGCCAATGTGCTGGAGTCCTGCCGCCATCACAACGTGGAACATCTGGTGTTTGCCTCCAGCAGCTCGGTGTATGGCGCCAACACCGCGATGCCGTTCTCGGTACACGACAACGTCGATCATCCAGTGAGCCTTTACGCCGCCAGCAAGAAGGCCAACGAGCTGATGGCGCACAGTTACAGCCACCTGTACGGAATGCCCGTTACCGGCCTGCGCTTCTTTACGGTCTATGGCCCCTGGGGACGGCCGGACATGGCCTATTTCCTGTTCACGCGCAAGATCCTCGCCGGTGAACCGATCGACGTCTTCAATCACGGCGACTGCCAGCGCGACTTCACCTATATCGACGACATCGTGGAGGGGGTGATCCGGGTACTCGATCATGTGCCACGCCCCAACCCGGACTGGGATCGCGCCCACCCCGATCCCGGCAGCAGTTATGCGCCCTACCGGATCTACAACATTGGCAACAACGAGCCGGTCGAGCTGCTGCGCTATATCGAGGTGCTGGAGGATCTGTTGGGAAAAAAGGCCGAGAAACGCCTGCTGCCACTACAGGATGGCGACGTGCCGGCTACCTGGGCCGACATCGACGACCTGATGAACGATGTCGGCTACAAGCCGGATACACCGATCGAGGAGGGACTGGCGCGTTTCGTCGAATGGTACAAGGAATATTACTGAGACAAGCTGCTCAAACCCTGGCGTGATTCGTCATGGCATGCCGCCATGACTGACGGCGAACCAGTGCCAGCATCAGCAGGCCAAGCCCGGCCAGCAGAAAACCGGAGGGCTCCGGTACCGCCATCTGACTGCTGTTGCTGATACGGGTCTTGATCCAGTTCGAGCCACTGACGATGTTCCAGCGCTTGCTGCCCTTGAGCAACGGATTCCACGTCACCGTGGCATCGTCCACCAGCGTGTTACCCGACCAGGCCTGAAACACGAAACTGATCGGTTTTTTCTTGCTGCCGGCAAAACGCAGCCTGAAAAACAGCTTGTTCACCGGCGCCCCGTCGGCCACCAGCAGCCGGCCATCATTGAAGGTCTGCTGCCATCCGGCCTTTTTCTTGCTGAACCTGTCGATACCCACGGGCACTTCGAAACGGTCGCTGCCGTTCATCCAGAGCTGGAAATGATCGAAATTACCCACGCCCCTTTCCACGAATCGCTGTGTCCACGCATGCGCGGATGAAGCCCACAACAACGTCGAAATCAGCAGATATGTCAGAATTCGCTTCATATTTCTTTGCTCCCGACCCGGCAGTCAGGTGACGCTGAGGGTCACATTGTGACCATCCTTGTAACCCTCAGCCCTGACTGGCTCGCCGTACTTCCCTGCTTCCCCTTGAAAATAGCCTGTTTTCAGGCAGTTGACCACTATTGATCAATATACCAGCAAAATTGGTGCCAATAGACGCAATCATATTTAGTTTGGCAAAAACGGCTTTTTCTCGGGGACGGTAGAAACGGCCAGGGAAGGCCGGCATCCACCCCCGACCGCATCCCTGGGTAATCAGCCGGTCGGTTCGACCGTCGTGAAACGGGAATGTGTGGAAATGCCGTAAATTCTGGAGCTGGCGAGAGGAATCGACGATGCCGCCGGGAGCGGCATCGGACGCACGCAGTGCGCCCGAAGGGGGCCGGCCAGGGAAGGCCGGCATCCACCCCCGACCGCATCCCTGGGTAATCAGCCGGTCGGTTCGACCGTCGTGA
>WFUO01000024.1 GCA_015484945.1 Gammaproteobacteria bacterium
ATCGAGCGCGCGGTCGAGGCCGTGCGCGACTACCCCTGGGGCCTGACCCGCGAGCAGGCCATCGCCCGGGGCTGGAAACCCGCGCGCCAGCGGCCGCTGCCCGTGCCGCAAGCCGGTACTGACGAGGGCGATGGCAATGACGAAACACCGGCCCACAGCCTGCCGGGCCCCGGTGAAGCGGCAACGACATAGGCGCCCTTGTTTCGAACAGGATGATATTGCATTGGCCTGACCAGGTATTTCCCGTGTCCCATGGTAAAAATTCATGTTCGCCTCCGTGGGGATCCTTTGACATCTCGTGACGGCAAGGCTTTTGCTGCAATTTCGCCCCCGAATCGGGTATGATTGCCCTTCTTTCCCGGCTGATCCGGGGCTTTTTGGCCAGCCTTGTCCGCTGCCGCCACGATTGCAACACAACAGAAGGTTTTCCAGATGTTTTCCAAAGACTTGCGCATTGCCGGTTACGATGACGAACTGTGGGCCGCGATCGAGAACGAGGGTCGTCGCCAGGAGGAACACATCGAGCTGATCGCTTCAGAGAACTACACCAGCCCGCGCGTCATGCAGGCCCAGGGCTCCCAGCTGACCAACAAATATGCCGAGGGTTATCCGGGCAAGCGCTATTACGGCGGCTGTGAGTATGTGGATATCGCCGAGCAACTGGCCATCGACCGGGCCAAGGCGCTGTTCGGCGCCGATTATGCCAATGTGCAGCCGCATTCCGGTTCGCAGGCCAATGCCGCCGTCTATATGGCCCTGTGCCAGCCTGGTGATACCGTGCTGGGCATGAGCCTGGCGCATGGCGGTCACCTGACGCACGGTGCGAAGCCCAATTTCTCCGGGCAGATCTACAACGCCGTGCAGTATGGCCTGAATCCGGAGACCGGCGAGATCGACTACGATGAAGTCGAGCGCCTGGCCAGCGAGCACAAGCCGAAGATGATCGTGGCTGGTTTTTCCGCCTATTCGCGCGTGGTGGACTGGCAGCGTTTCCGCGATATCGCCGACAGTGTAGGCGCATGGCTGTTCGTGGACATGGCCCATGTGGCCGGCCTGGTTGCTGCCGGCCTGTATCCGAACCCGGTGCCGGTCGCCGATGTGGTGACCACCACCACCCACAAGACACTGCGCGGTCCGCGCGGTGGATTGATCCTCGCCCAAGGCGGTGACGAGGATCTGTACAAGAAGCTCAATTCGAAGATCTTCCCGGGTGTGCAGGGGGGGCCGCTGATGCATGTCATCGCTGCCAAGGCGGTGGCCTTCAAGGAAGCGCTGGAACCGTCGTTCCGCGATTACCAGCAGCAAGTGATCGACAACGCGCGCGCGATGGCCGATACCTTTCTGGCGCGTGGCTACAAGGTGGTTTCCGGCGGCACGGACGATCACCTGTTTCTTGTCGATCTGATCGACAAGGGCATCACCGGCAAGGAGGCCGATGCCGCGCTCGGCGCCGCCAACATCACGGTCAACAAGAACGCCGTACCCAACGATCCGCAGTCACCGTTCGTCACCAGCGGCATCCGCGTGGGCACGCCGGCGGTCACCACGCGCGGCTTCGGTATCGACGAGGTTACCGAGCTGGCCAACTGGATGTGTGACATCATGGACGACATCAGTGATCAGGGCACCATCGAGCGGGTCAGGGGCCAGGTGCGGGAGCTGTGTGAAAGGTTCCCGGTATATGGTTGACGGATAAAGCAGGAAGTCATGCGTTGCCCATTCTGTGAAGCCGACGATACCCGCGTCATCGACTCCCGCCTTGCCAGCGGTGGCGATCAGGTGCGTCGGCGGCGCGAGTGTCAGGCCTGCAACGAACGCTTCACGACTTACGAAACCGCCGAGCTTATCCTGCCGCGGGTGGTCAAGAGCAGCGGCATCCGCGAGGCCTTCAGCGAGGACAAGCTGCGCAACGGCATCCTGCGTGCACTGGAGAAACGCCCGGTGGATACCGAGATGGTCGAGGCGGCCATCAGTCGCATCCTGCACGCGGTGCGCAACACCGGCGAGCGCGAGGTGTCGTCGCGCGAGATCGGCGAGTTCGTCATCCAGGAGCTGCGTGAACTGGACCAGGTCGCATATGTGCGTTTCGCCTCGGTTTACCGCAGCTTCGAGGATGTGAGCGAATTCCGTGAGATGGTCGAGCGGCTCGAGAACGAGCCCACGCCGGAGCAACGCCGCCACCAGCTGTCATTGCTGGAGGACAAGGATGAATGACCACGAACTGATGGCTCGCGCCCTGCGTCTGGCCAGGCGCGGGCGCTGCACCACCGACCCGAATCCCGCCGTGGGCTGCGTGATCGTCAACGACGGCGAGATCGTTGGCGAGGGGTGGCACGAACGCGCCGGCGAGGCGCATGCCGAGGTGCGCGCGCTGCAACGGGCTGGAACCAGGGCGCGTGGCGCCACGGTCTATGTGACCCTGGAGCCGTGCAGCCATCATGGCCGCACGCCGCCATGCAGCGACGCCCTGATCGACGCCGGCGTCGCGCGCGTGGTCGTGGCCATGAGCGATCCCAACCCGCAGGTGGCCGGCGAGGGCTTGCGCAAGCTGGAGGCGGCCGGCATCGAGGTTGTACATGGCATCATGCAGGAGCAGGCCGAGGATCTCAACCGTGGTTTCATCCGGCGCATGCGCGACGACCGGCCGCATGTCGTCTGCAAGCTGGCCATGAGCATGGACGGCCGCACGGCCATGGCCAGTGGCGAGAGCCGCTGGATCACCTCGGCGGCAGCGCGCCGTGACGTGCACCGCCTGCGTGCCTGCAGCTCGGCGATCATGACCGGTATCGGCACTGTGCTGGCCGACGACCCGGCCATGACCGCGCGCCATGAGGACGGCAGCCTGCACGACAGGCAACCGCTGCGTATCGTGCTCGACCCGCGTCTGAGCACGCCGCCACAGGCGAAGATACTGCGCCAGCCAGGCCGCACGCTGATCATCACCGCCATCCGTGAGCCGGATGTCGAGCACCCCTTGCGCGAGGCCGGCGCCGAGATACTGTGCATGCCGGGACGGGGTGATTTCATCGACCTGGCCGGGCTGATGGAATACCTGGCCACCGAGGAGATCAACACGGTGCTGCTCGAAACCGGCGCGACGCTGAGTGGCGCCATGCTGCAGGCCGGCCTGATCGACGAACTGATCGTCTATATGGCGCCGCACCTGATGGGGCATGGGGCGCGCGCACTGTTCAATCTGCCGGGCCTGGAGCGCATGGAACAGCGTATCGGCCTGACCATCCACGACATCCGCGCCATCGGTGACGACTGGCGCATCCACGCGAGCATCCAGGAGTAGGCGGACATGTTCACCGGCATCATCGAGGCCATTGGCAGCATCACGGCGCTGGAACCGCACGGCGAGGACATGAGCCTGAGCATCGACACCGGCAAGCTCGACATGAGCGACGTGGCGCTCGGCGACAGCATCGCCGTCAGCGGCGTGTGCCTGACCGTGGTCGATCTTGATCCGCGCGGCTTTCGCGCCGACGTGTCGGGCGAGACCTTGCGGCGTACGATACTCGGCGATCTCGCGCCGGGCGATGCGGTCAACCTGGAAAAGGCCCTGACGCCGAGCACCCGTCTCGGCGGCCACCTGGTCAGCGGCCATGTCGATGGTGTCGGCAAGGTGGTCGAGCGTCGTGACGACGGCCGTTCGGTGCTGTTTCGTATCCAGGCACCGGACGGGCTGGCGCGTTACATCGCCGAGAAGGGCTCGATCTGCGTGGATGGCATCAGTCTCACAATCAATGCCGTGAGCGGCGCCGTGTTCGATCTCAACATCGTGCCGCATACCTTGCAGGAGACCACCATGGCCGGTTACGCGCCGGGCAGGCAGGTCAACCTAGAAGCTGATATCATAGCCCGTTACCTGGAACGCCTGCTGCTGGGCGAACGGGCGTCGGAGCCCGGCGCGGAAGGCGTCACGCTCGATACCCTGGCCCGCAACGGCTATTTGTGAGACGCGAGACGGACATGCAACTGAACAGCATCGAAGAGATCATCGAGGAGATCCGTCAGGGTCGCATGGTCATTATCATGGACGACGAGGATCGCGAGAACGAAGGCGATCTGCTGATGGCCGCCTCCATGGTCAAGCCCGACGACATCAATTTCATGGCGCGTTACGGGCGCGGGCTGATCTGCCTCACGCTCACGCGCGAGCGTTGCGAGCAGTTGCGCCTGCCGCTCATGGTGGACGACAACGCCAGCCCGCATTCGACCAATTTCACTGTCTCGATAGAGGCCGCCGAGGGCGTGACCACCGGTATCTCTGCCGCCGACCGCGCGCGCACCGTGCAAGCCGCCGTGGCCCCGGACGCCAAACCCGACGATGTCGTGCAGCCGGGGCACATCTTCCCGCTCATGGCCCAGCCCGGCGGTGTGCTCAATCGCGCAGGTCACACCGAGGCGGGCTGTGACCTGGCGCGCATGGCCGGGCTGGAGCCTGCCGCGGTGATCGTCGAGATCCTCAACGAGGACGGCAGCATGGCGCGGCGCCCGGACCTGGAGAAATTCGCCCGTGAGCACGGCCTCAAGATCGGCACCATCGAGGACCTGATCCGCTACCGGGTCGAGAACGAGACCTCGATCGAACGCGTGGCCGAATGCCATCTCGACACCGAGTTCGGCGAGTTCCGCATGGTCACCTATCTCGATCACATCGACAACGAACTACACCTGGCGCTGGTCAGGGGGCGCATCGATCCGGAGCGGCCAACCCTGGTGCGTGTGCACCTGCAAAACACCCTGTGCGATCTGCTCAACACCGTGCGCAAGGATTGCGGCTGGCCGCTACGCAGCGCCATGCAGCGTATCGCCGAGGAAGGCGAGGGTGTGGTGGTGCTGCTGCGCAAGCACGAGGACAACTCGGAATTGTTGCGCCGCATCCGGTCCTTCCAGTTCGCCGATGGCCAGGCACGCGAGAAGAGCAGCGGTGAAAAGCAGGCTACCGAACTGCGCACCTTCGGTGTCGGCGCCCAGATCATCAGCGACCTGGGTGTGCGCAAGATGCGCGTGCTGAGCGCGCCCAAGATCATGCACGGCCTGTCCGGTTTCGGGCTCGAGGTCGTGGAATATGTTTCCTGAAACACGGGTATGAACCATGAGTACAATCAAAACCATCGAGGGCCAGTTCATGGCCGTTAATGCGCGCTTCGCCATCGTCGTGGCCCGCTTCAACAGTTTCGTCGTCGAAAGCCTGCTCTCAGGTGCCATCGACACGCTGACGCGTCATGGCGTAAAGGAAGCCGACATCCAGGTCGTGCGCGTGCCGGGTGCCTTCGAGATCCCGCTGCTGGTCAAGAAGCTGGCCGCATCCGGCAACCACGATGCCATCATTGCACTGGGTGCGGTGATCCGGGGAGGCACGCCCCATTTCGACTATGTTGCCGGAGAATGCAGCAAGGGACTGGCCAGCCTGTCGCTGGAATACGGCATCCCGATCGGCAACGGTGTGCTCACCGTCAACACTATCGAGCAGGCCATCGAACGCAGCGGCACCAAGGCCGGCAACAAGGGTGCCGAGGCCGCCATGTCGGCGCTGGAGATGGTCAGCCTGTTGCGCAACCTGGATGTCTGACCGCATGAATAAACCGCCGCGTGGACTGAATCCGGCCCACGCCCGCCGCCGTGCGCGGCGTTTCGCCATGCAGGCCCTGTACCAGTGGCAGCTCTCCGGGCAGAACCTCAACGACATCGAGGCCCAGTACCGCGAGGAACCGGACATGGCCAGGGCCGATGTTGACTACTTCAGCGAACTGCTACACCGGATACCGGCCAGTATCGACGAGCTGGACAGTGAATATGCCGGGCTGGCCGGACGCGAGACCGAAGAGATCGACCCCATTGAGCTGGCCCTGCTGCGTATCGCCACCTACGAGTTCAAGTACCACATCGAGATCCCCTACAAGGTCGTCATTCATGAGGCCGTGCAACTGGCCAAGACCTTCGGTGCCAACGAAGCCTACAAGTTCGTCAACGGCGTGCTTGACAGCCTTGCGCGGCGCCTGCGCAAGATCGAGACCGGCGGTTGAGGGCGGCATGTGGACTTCGGTATGCGGCAACGCAGAGTTCGCAAAGGCGCTTGAATACAGAGACAAGTGAAAAGATAAAAGATACAAGTTGGGTGGCCCGGGGAAGGCGAGCCGTCATCGTACAACCGGATTCAGCACCCAGGCCTATGAACCACAGCTCCCTCTGCGTCCTTGGCCCCCTTCGCGCGCTTTGCGTTGAAACCATGCCGCTGGCAAGTGACACGCCAACGACACCTTGGATCATCAACCTGTCATTGTGATTGCGTGTCGTTGTCATGCTCTTTGACAGCAGGCCTGCCGAAGCGCCGTTTCCACCACAGGCAAAGCGGGCGCAGGAAGGTGGGCAGGACGCACATGTTGATGATCTCTTCCCGCAGGCGTTGTTTTTCGGCCTGGCGGCGGTCACGGCCCGAGCGGCGTTCGTGAAAACCGCGCCTGCCAACGCGGCGCCGTTCGATGCCATTCGGGGGCGGCAGGTTCTGCATACGCCGATCAACGCCACTGCGGCGGTCCACGCCGCTGCGCCGGTTGACCGGGTTGCGCACCCTGCCTGGGTTGTCGTCACTGGTGGAAATGTGTCGTTCCCCATTGCCAGCCTGATCTTACCCAAGCATAGTGCCGGCATTTGTTGCGTCAACTGTTCAGGTGCGGGTGAATGCGTTAGGCTAGTTTTCATGTTTTCTGATTCCGCCATGCCGCTGCCCGCCGTTGCCGCGAACCATGACCTGGTCGAGACCGTCGATACCCTCAACGCCGGGATACATTTTCGTGCCGGTATTGATGCGGCCGATCTGGCGCACAAGGCGGTGGCCGTCAATCTCAGTGACCTGGCCGCCATGGGTGCCGATCCGCTGGCGGTCAGCGTCATTATCCGGCATCCGCCGGCATGGACTGCGGAGATACCGCGTTTCAGCGAGCGTCTCGAAGCGCTTGCCGGGGAACTGGGATTTACGGTTCTGCGCTTGCAGACCGTAGTTGGTCCGTTGTCGGTGACACTGCAGGCCTGGGGTCAGGTGCCGTGCGGCGAGGCGCTGAGACGCGCTGGCGCACGCCCCGGTGATCGGATCTATGTCAGTGGCTGGCCGGGTGAGGCCGGGATGGCCCTGGGCCTGACTGAACAGCGGCCGGCTCATGTTGGGGATACCGATTATGCCTACCTGCTCGGGCGACTGGACCGGCCGCAGCCACGCCTGGCGCTGGGACGGGCCTTGCGTGGTCTGGCCTCGGCCTGTATCGACGTTTCGGATGGACTGGCGGCGGATCTCGGTCATGTGCTCGAGCGCAGCGGCACAGGCGCCGAGTTGGCGCTTGAACGATTGCCGGTTTCAACGGTTCTGCGTCGTTGCGCGCGTGACGAGGCGCAGGCCCTGTCACTGGCGCTCGGGGCGGGTGACGATTACGAATTGTGTTTCACGCTGCCGCCGGCTCATGAGCAGGCGCTTGCCGACCGTTTGCACGACATCGACGTGCCGTGTGCCTGCATCGGTACGGTGACGTCCAGCCCCGGCCTGCGCCTGTTGCGGCCTGATGGCACAGAGCTGCATCTGTCACATGCCGGCTACCGGCATTTCACCATGCAGGAGGACACATGAAACGCAACCGTTTGCCGGCCACGGTCTGGCGTAGCCCCGTGCACCTGTTGTCCATCGGGCTGGGCAGTGGGGCGATGCCGTTTGCGCCGGGTACTTTCGGTACCCTGGCGGCAGTGCCGCTGTATCTTGTCATGCAGCCCATGTCGCTGGCGTGGTATCTGCTGGTGGTGTTGCTGTTGTTTATCGCCGGCGTCTGGTTGTGTGGCGAGACGGCCCGCCATCTCGGTGTACACGACCACGGCGGCATCGTCTGGGACGAGGTGGTCGGTTATCTGCTGACCATGACACTGGCACCGCCAGGCTGGATCTGGGTGGCGCTGGGCTTCGTTCTGTTCCGGCTGTTCGATATCGTCAAACCGTGGCCGATACGCCAGTTCGATCGCAGGCTGGTTGGCGGTTTCGGGATCATGTTCGACGATGTGTTGGCGGGTGTCTATGCACTGGTGAGTCTATACTTGTTGCAGTGGTCGGGTCTGGTTTCCGGCCCGGGATGAAGGAGGTGTTTCAATGAAAAAGGGTTGTGTGTTTTTCATTGGCCTGTTGCTGGCTGGCGTGGCGCATGCCGGGCAGGTTCAGGTGAAATTCGTGCGTTTGCACAAGGCGGGAACAAGCTGGAACTTTGCTGTTACGCTGCGGCATGCCGACAGCGGTTGGGATCATTATGCCGATGCCTGGCGCGTGGTCGGCGAGGACGGCAAGGTCTATGGCACCAGGATACTCTACCACCCGCACGAACACGAGCAGCCCTTTACGCGCAGCCTTTCGGGCGTGAATATACCGGCTGGTGTCCAGCGTGTGATCGTCGAGGCCCATGACAAGGTGCATGGCTGGAGTCCTGACCGGGTGGTCATCGATCTGGATACACCCGCGGGCAGGCGCTACCGGATCGGAAGGTGATGCGGTGCGCGTGATCATCCTGCTGCTCGTATTCGCCGGCGTGGCGATGTCAGTGGAGGCGGTGCAGCGCATCGTTGTAAGGGGGCTTTTCGATGGCAAGGCAGTGGTCAGTATCGATGGTCGCCAGCGCCTGCTGACGGTGGGCAGGCGCAGCCCCGAAGGCGTGTTGCTGATCTCGGCTGACAGCGACAAGGCCGTAATCGAGATCGATGGCCGCCGCCGTGTCTATCGGCTGGGTAATGAGGCGGGGGGTTATTTTCGTGCTCCCGTTCCTGTCAGTTTGCACATCGCCGCTGACGACCGTGGCATGTACCGAACCTCTGGCACGATCAATGGCCAGGTGGTCGATTTTCTGGTCGATACCGGTGCCACGGTGATCGCCATGAACGCCGCCCAGGCACGCCGTCTGGGTATCGACTATCGGCGTATTGGTCGTCGCGGCAGGGTGATCACGGCGGCCGGACCGGTTATGGCGTGGAATATCACCTTGCGTCAGGTCACGGTCGGCAGGTTGAAGCTCGACAATGTCAGGGCTGTGGTGCTGTCTGGCAGCAATCCGCGCACGACGCTGCTGGGCATGAGTTTTCTCGGTCGTGTGCGTATGCAACATCAGGGCCGCATCCTGATGCTGAGCCAGGATCGCTAACGCAATCCCCCAGTGGCTGATCGCCCCGGCCGTTCACTTGCGTGCATGAGGCAAGGACGCTGGTGATTCTGTCAAAGACAAGCAAGGATCGAAGCTGTTGCGTCTCGGTCATGCCGCGGGTGCCGATGGTGCGTCCGTGCCGGAAGCTGTGTTCACACAACTGGCGTGCATGGTTCCCGTTTTGCGAGATTGCCCGGCCGGTTTCATGAAATACTTCACATTCCCAATGGATATTGTCATACCGATTGTCTAGCCTGTGCGCAGGGATGGGGCTTCAGTCACCCGGCAAGAGGTCAACGACATGGACGCATGCAATACCGGTCAATCGCTCATCTTACGAAACTATGACAACCTGCGCCTGGAATATCGGCAGGACAATTCCCTCTGGAGCTTCATGCACGCCCACCCCAGACCCTGTTTCACGCCTGCGCTACTGCAGGATTTCATACGGATGCAGGATGACATCGTCGAGATTGTACACTCTGGTGATTGCCCTGCTGATTATCTCGTCATTGCATCGGATGTGCCGGGTGTGTTCAATCTGGGCGGTGATCTGGCGTTGTTTCGCCATCTTATCGAACATCGCGACAGGGACGGGCTGTTTCGTTATGCCAGGCGCTGTATCGATGTGTTGTATCGCAATTTCCGGAGTCTGGAGCTGCCACTGACCGTGATATCACTGGTGCAGGGCAGCGCCCTGGGTGGCGGTTTCGAGGCGGCTCTGTCGTCATCGGTGATCGTGGCCGAGCGCAGCGCCGAAATGGGCTTTCCAGAGATACTGTTCAACCTGTTTCCCGGAATGGGGGCCTGGAGCCTGCTGTCGCGCAAGGTTGGAAGTGGTACCGCCGGGCGTCTGATCACCAGTGGCAGGCGGTACAAGGCAGAAGAGCTGCACGAGTTGGGCGTGGTGGATGTGCTGGCTGGGGATGGAGAGGGCGCACTGGCCGTTTCGCGTTTCATCCGGCATCATCGCAGACATGGCAACGGCTTTCGTGCCATCGAGCGGGTAAGGCGTTACTGTGAGGCGATTGGTTACCAGGAATTGATGCACATCGTAGAGGAATGGGTGGATGCGGCACTGATGCTGGCGCCCAGGGATCTGCGCATGATGGACCGTCTCGTTGGCATGCAGAACCGCAAAAGAGGCATGCATGTTTCGTCCGTCCCGCCAGCGGAGAGCCAGGTTCAGGAACCGGCAGCGTCCTTTTCCTTGTCGTGTTCGATCAGTGCATAGGCCGAATGATTATGGATGGACTCGAAGTTTTCCGATTCGACCGTGTATGAGGTAATGCGGTCATCGGCATTCAGACGCATGGCGATATCACGCACGATATCCTCGACGAACTTGGGGTTGTCGTAGGCGCGTTCGGTGACGTATTTCTCGTCCGGCCGTTTGAGCAGACCGTAGAGTTCGCAGGAGGCCTCTTCCTCGACCAGGTCGATCAGCTCCTCGAGCCAGATGAAATCACACGCGCGCACACATACCGTGACATGTGAACGCTGGTTGTGGGCACCGTAGTCCGAGATCTTCTTCGAGCAGGGACACAGACTGGTGACGGGAACGACGACCTTGATGTTCAGGTGCGGTTTGCCATCGACGATTTCACCGATGAAGGTCACTTCGTAGTCCATCAGGCTCTGCACACCGGAGACCGGCGCCTTCTTGTTGATGAAATACGGGAAGCTCATCTCGATATGGCCGGATTGCGCTTCCAGACGTTCTGTCATCTCCGACAGCATTTCCTTGAACGAATCGACGGTGATCTCTTTCTCGTGCAGGTTGAGTATCTCGACGAAACGCGACATGTGCGTGCCCTTGAAGTTGTGCGGCAGGTTCACGTACATGTTGAAATTGGCGATGGTGTGCTGTTCGCCTTCGGAACGGTCGCGGATGCGCACCGGATGACGGATGTCCTTGATCCCCACCTTGTTGATGGCGATCTGACGGGTATCAGCGGTGTTCTGCACATCGGCGATACTCTTGTTTTCGCTCTTGGCGGCTTGGCTGCTCATGTTTGTTCCTCGGCATATCTGGCGCTGGCGCGATCGGTCTCCCAGATCGTGACGGCACGTACGCTGACCCGGTCGTCGTTGAGCATCGCGGCCAGTTCCCGGTAGAACCAGGCGGCGATGTTTTCCGCGGTCGGGTTGATGCGGTTGAAGGGTTCGATGTCGTTCAGGTATTTGTGATCCAGGTGCGCCGCCAGCTTTCTGGCAGCGGCCTTGACCACCTTGAAGTCGATGGCCATGCCCAGTTCGTCAAGCTCGGTGGCTTCGACCTCGACCTCGAGCTTCCAGTTATGGCCGTGCATGCGGCTGCAATCACCGGGATAGTCACGCAGCGTGTGCGCGGCGGCGAAATCGGTCAGAATCTTCAGTGTGTAGCGGGCAGGCATGACGTTTTAAAACCTAGTAAAGCACTAGGATATTAACTTCTGTTCCAGTTTGCAATCGTTGCGGAGCAGCGATTCTACGTGTTCCTGAATGCCAGCGCCATCAAGACCGCAGATTTTCAGCAGTTCCTCCCGGCTGCCATGCTCGATGAAGGCGTCCGGCAGGCCCAGGTGGGTGATGCGGCACGCATGGCCATGGGCGGACAGCAGTTCGGCGACCCCGCTGCCGGCCCCACCGGCGATGACGTTTTCCTCCACGGTGACCAGCAGTTCATGGTGGTCGGCCATGGCCAGGATCGTGGCCTCGTCCAGCGGCTTGATGAAACGCATGTTGACCAGCGTGGCATCCAGGGCTTCGGCCGCCTGCATGGCAGGGGCCACCATGCTGCCAAACGCCAGCAGGGCCACCCGCCGGCCCTTGCGGCGAATCTCGGCCTGACCGACTGGCAGAGGCTTGTGGATGCGGCTGACCGTGGTCGCCGGACCACTGCCACGCGGATAGCGCACCGCGGCCGGACCGGAATGATGGAAGCCGGTATCCAGCATCTGCCGACATTCGTTCTGGTCGGCAGGCGCCATGATCAGCAGATTGGGAATGCAGCGCAGAAAACTGAGATCAAAACTGCCGGCATGGGTCGGCCCGTCCGGCCCGACAAGTCCGGCGCGGTCGATGGCGAACAGTACCGGCAGATTCTGCAAGGCGACATCGTGGATGAGCTGGTCGTAGGCGCGCTGCAGGAAGGTCGAATAGATGGCCACCACCGGTTTTTTGCCTGCGCTGGCCAGGCCGGCGGCCAGGGTGACCGCGTGTTGTTCGGCGATGCCGACGTCGAAATAGCGCTCCGGAAAACGTTGTGAAAAATCCACCATGCCGGAGCCTTCGCACATGGCCGGGGTGATGCCGATCAGGCGTGGTTCCTGCTCGGCCATGTCGCACAGCCATTCACCGAATACGGCCGTATAACTGGGGCCGGTCTCGGCGGGCGTCTGCCGGGTGACAGCCGTGGCGTTGATGCCATGCCAGGCCAGGGGATCCTTTTCGGCGGCTTCGTGTCCCTTGCCCTTGCGTGTGACCACGTGCAGAAATTGCGGGCCGCTTAGCTGACGGATATTCTCCAGGGTCTTGATGAGTTCGGGCAGATCATGGCCATCCACCGGGCCGATATAGTTGAAACCGAGTTCTTCGAACAGGGTGCCGGGTACCAGCATTCCCTTCATATGCTCTTCCCAGCGGCGCGCGAACTCGCGGAACGAGGGCAGGTGGCTGAGCACCTTTTTGCTGCCTTCGCGCATGCTGGTATAGAAGCGACCGGCCAGAATGCGCGAGAGATATTTCGACAGCCCCCCGACGTTGTGCGAAATGGACATGTCGTTGTCGTTGAGCACTACCAGCAGGTTGGCGTTCAGGTCACCTGCGTGGTTGAGCGCCTCGAAGGCCATGCCGGCTGTCATCGCGCCGTCACCGATCACGGCGATGGTTTTGTGGTCCTGGCCGCGTTGCTGGTGGGCCAGTGCCATCCCCAGCGCGGCGCTGATGGAGGTGCTGGAATGGCCGACGCCGAAGGTGTCGTAGGGGCTTTCATCCCGTTTCGGAAAACCGGAAATGCCGCCAAGCTGACGCAGGCTGCGCATCTGTTCACGGCGGCCGGTGAGGATCTTGTGGCAGTAGGCCTGGTGGCCGACGTCCCATACCAGTTTGTCGTGTGGTGTATTGAATACCGTGTGCAGGGCGATGCTCAGTTCCACGGTGCCGAGGTTGGCGGCCAGGTGACCACCGGTACGGGTGACCGTGTGGACGAGGAAATCCCGTATTTCACCGGCCAGGCGCACCAGTTCGGCTTTCGTCAGTCGGCGCAGGTCGGCGGGACTGTCGATGGTGTCCAGTATCGGGTAGGCGGGTTTATCCGGCATCGGGCTTCCAGGCAAACGGTAAAACAGTGACACGGCCTCGTACACAGCGGGCGCATCCGGTCGGTCATTCTACCACACCCCGGCCAGTTTCTGTGGCGCATACGACAACTGCTTGATTTCAGGTGTTTCTTTCCACAATGTAGCGAGCAATCCCGCGCAGGGGAGCGGCCTTTTCATCGAGATCAGCCAGTGTGGCGATAGCCTCGTCACACAACTCACGCGCACGCTCACGCGAGGCGTCCAGGCCGATCACGGCCGGATAGGTGGGTTTGTCCAGGTCCCGGTCCGATCCCTGGGGCTTGCCCAGGGTTTCGGTATCACCCTCGACATCGAGGATGTCGTCACGGATCTGGAACGCCAGTCCGATGCATTTGGCGTAATGATCCAGCCGTTCGAGCAGGGCTTCGTCGATGCCGGCCTTGTTCATGGCCGTCAGCAGGACACTGGCACGGATCAGCATGCCGGTCTTGTGGATGTGCATGTCCTCGAGTTCGGCAATGTCGGGGCGGCTGCCGATCACCGTCAGGTCGATGGCCTGACCGCCAGCCATGCCGCGCGAGCCGCAGGCGCGCGCCAGGGTCTCGATCATGCGTATCCTGGTTTCCGGGGGGCAGGGCATGTCACGGTCACTGGCCAGGATCTGGAATGCCAGCGCCTGCAGGGCGTCACCGGCGAGGATCGCCATGGCTTCACCGAAGACCTTGTGGCAGGTTGGCTTGCCGCGCCGCAGGTCATCGTCGTCCATGGCCGGCAGATCGTCATGGATCAGGGAGTAGGCATGAATCATTTCCACCGCGCAGGCGATGCCGTCATTCCATTCGTGCGGCATCTCCAACGCATCAGCGGTGGCATATACCAGGACCGGGCGAATACGCTTGCCGCCGTTGAGGGTGGCGTAGCGCATGGCTTCGTGCAGACGGGTGGGGTGGGCCGATTCACTGGGCAGGCGTTGCGCCAGTACCGATTCAGCGCGTGCCTGGTAGGCCTGCAGACCGTGTTCGGCGAAGGTGGGCATCAGTCTTCGTCGTCGGTCAGCGGATCGAGCCCGGTCAATTCGCTATTGTCAGTGAGCTTGCGCACCTTCTGGCTGGCTTGCTGAAGGGCCTTCTGGCAGGCGCGTGTCAGGGCCACGCCGCGTTCGAAGCGTTGCAGAGACTCGTCGAGGCCCAGATCGCCGTTTTCGAGCTGTTCGACCAGTGACTCCAGTTCGGCCAGTGCACTTTCGAACTGGAAAGGCTCGGATTTCTTGCGCGCCACAGTGATTTCCGCTCCCGGTGTTACAGCCTGGCGAGGCCGGCTGGCCCATCCAGGGGTGAGACAGGCAGCCATCATTGATTCGATCAGGGGTTCATAAAGTACCCCAGGGTTTGAGGAGGGTCAAATCCGGTGCGATTTTTTCACGCCCGCGTCAGTTTGTTGTTGACACCAGCCGGGGTATTGGTTAGATTGAATCTAAGTTTAGACCTGTTCTAAACCAACCCGATGTTCAACAACAATCAATGGCGATGAGCCAGAGGAAACTGACTATGGAACTCAAAGGTAGCAAGACAGAACAGAGCCTGAAGGACGCATTTGCCGGTGAATCGCAGGCAAACCGTCGTTACCTCTATTTTGCGGCCAAGGCCGATGTCGAAGGCTACAACGATGTCGCGGCCGTGTTCCGTTCGACCGCCGAGGGCGAGACCGGTCACGCGCATGGCCATCTGGAATACCTGGAAGCCAGCGGCGATCCGGCTACCGGTCTGCCGATCGGCAGCACGGCCGACAACCTGAAGGCCGCCATTGCCGGTGAGACTCACGAGTACACCGACATGTACCCGGGCATGGCCAAGACTGCCCGCGAAGAGGGTTTCGACGAAATCGCCGACTGGTTCGAAACCCTGGCCAAGGCCGAGCGTTCACACGCCAATCGCTTCCAGAAGGCCCTGGATACGCTGGACGACTGAAGTCCGGCGGCAATGCAGCCGCATTGCATCCCTTGGCCGGGCTGGCGGCAAGTGCCGCCAGCCCGGCATATCCATCTGTTGAAGATGAATTTACCGACTCCGCAGGAGTGAAGCATGTCGATACGTGAAGGCAATCTCGAGGCTCCCACCCGCCACCCTCTGGACTGGCGCAACCCGGATTTCTGGGATGAAGACAAGCTGATGGCTGAACTCGAACGTGTCTATGATCATTGCCATGGGTGCCGACGCTGTGTGAGTCTGTGTCATGCCTTTCCGACCTTGTTCGACCTGGTCGATGAGTCCGAGACCATGGAAGTTGATGGTGTGGCAAAGGAAGACTACTGGAAGGTCGTCGATCACTGTTATCTATGCGATCTGTGTTACATGACCAAGTGTCCCTACGTGCCGCCGCATGAATGGAATATCGATTTTCCGCACCTGATGCTGCGTGCCAAGGCCGTTCGCCACCGCAAGCATGGCGCGCGTTTCCGGGATCGCCTGCTGACCTCGACCGATACGGTTGGCAAACTGGCCGGGATACCGGTGGTGGTCAATCTCATCAATGCAGCCAACAACTGCAAGACCACGCGCAAGTTGTTGGGCAAGACATTGGGCGTACATCCCGACGCCAGTCTGCCAAGTTATCACAGCCGTACGTTGCGCAAACGTCTGAAGGGGCATCACAGTGATATGCAGGCCGAGCCCGCCGGACGCACACGTGGCAAGGTGGTGTTGTATGCGACCTGCTACGGCAATTACAACGAACCGCATCTGGGCGAGGATCTGGTCGCGGTGTTCGAGCATAACGGTATTCCGGTGACGTTTGCTGAAAAGGAGCAGTGCTGCGGTATGCCCAAACTGGAGCTTGGTGACCTGGAAGCTGTCGAACGTGCAAAAGAGGCCAACATACCGGTACTCGCCAGACTGGTGGACGAGGGTTGGGACATTGTCGCCCCGGTGCCTTCCTGTGCGCTGATGTACAAGCAGGAACTGCCCCTGATGTTTCCCGACGATGCCGATGTGCTCAAGGTTCGTGACGCCATGTATGACCCTTTCGAGTATCTGGCCCTGCGTCACAAGGAAGGCAAGCTCAAGACAGATTTCCCCCAACCGCTCGGCAAGATCGCCTATCACGTGGCCTGTCACCAGCGGGTGCAGAACTTCGGCATGAAGACACGCGAGATTCTGGAGCTGGTGCCGGATACGGAAGTCGTGCCCATCGAGCGCTGTTCCGGCCATGACGGAACCTATGCGGTCAAGAGCGAGTTTCACGACATATCGATGAAGATATGCCGGCCGGTCGTCAGCCGCGTGCGGCAGTCAGAGGCACAGCACTACAGCAGCGACTGTCCGATGGCCGGACATCAGATTGCCAACGGGCTGGATGACGGCAGTCAACCCGAGCACCCGCTGACGCTGTTGCGCCGTGCCTACGGCATCTGAAAAACAACCATCCGGTAAGCAAACATGGAAAAACTGACCCGAGAAGATCTCTATTCACTCGAAGCTTATGATGAAATACGCCCTGAATTCAGGCAGCGCATCATGGCGCACAAGAAGAATCGCATCGTGCCCGTGGGTGATCATGTCAAGCTGCATTTCGAGGATCGCCTGTTGATGCAGTACCAGATCCAGGAGATGTTGCGTGCCGAGAAAATCTTCAAGGCCGACGAAATTCAGGAAGAACTGGATACCTATAATCCACTGATTCCTGACGGCAGTAATTTCAAGGCCACGATGATGATCGAATACGAGGACGTGGAAGAACGGCAAAAGGCTCTGGCGCGCCTGATTGGCATCGAAAACAGGACCTGGGTTCAGGTCGAAGGCTTCGATCGTGTCTATGCGATCGCAGATGAGGACCTGGAACGCGACAACGAGGAAAAAACCTCGTCGGTGCATTTTTTGCGTTTTGAGTTGACACCGGAGATGGTCGAGGCCGTCAAGCAGGGGGCCAATATCGGGGTCGGTATCGATCATGATGCGTATCACGTCGAAATACCGGCGATCGCGGCCAATTTCCGTGACGCTCTGGCGGCTGACCTGAACTGAAAGATCACGCCGCTGGCCACGGTCGCGCGTCATCAGGGAATATTGTCATGGCGCCTGTCTCTCAGACGGGCCGCAGGCGCTCCTTTGTTTTACGCATATCCCCTTGCGCTGTAGCGTGTGCGCGGTAAGATAGCGGCATGAGAATCGTCATCTCCGTTGTTTTCCTGTCGCTGGTCATGTTGCCAGTGCTTCTTCCTGCCGGTGATCTCGACGAGGACGACCACCTCATCGACAAGGATTTCAAGCCGGGTAAGGCCTGGCAAGAGCAGCAGGTGCGTCTGCCATCCCCGCCCCGGGACGGCAACCTGATCCTGATGGATATTCCGCACAGTCGTAACAAATACTATATCGATGCACGATCCGTCAGTGTCGGCAAGGACAGGGTGGGGCGCTATACGGTTGTCATCGAGACGCCCTCCGGGGTGCGAAACATCTTCTATGAGGGTATTCGCTGTGGCCCCGAGACTGTGCGCACCTATGCCTATGCGATAGGCAACGGACCGTTTACCCTGATCAGGAATTCAAGCTGGAAGCCGATCAACCGGAGCGGCGGACATGTTTACAGTTACCGTGAAGACCTCCTGACGCTGTATTTCTGCAACGAAGGCAGAATGCGTGATTCGGTACGCGAGATCGTACGGCTGCTTCGCTATCCGCCTGAAATGTCCGCACCGGAAACCGACGAATAGACTGCGAATGTTCTGGCGCATGGATATATCGACAAACGGGAACACGTTCTGATGGCGGGAAAATACGACGCATCGGCCATCGAGGTGCTCAGTGGCCTGGACCCGGTTCGCAAGCGCCCGGGCATGTACACCGATACCACGCGTCCGAACCACCTGGCCATGGAGGTCATCGACAACAGTGTCGATGAGGCGATAGCCGGTCATGCCAAGAAGATCGACGTGATCCTGCACAAAGATGGTTCACTCGAGGTGCGTGACGATGGGCGCGGCATGCCGGTGGACAAGCATCCCAGGGAGAAGATCCCGGGTGTTGAGCTGATCCTGACCCGTCTGCACGCAGGCGGCAAGTTCTCGGGCAAGAACTACGAGTTCTCCGGTGGATTGCATGGTGTGGGGGTTTCGGTCGTCAACGCCCTGTCGAAACATCTCGAGGTCTGGGTACGGCGGGGCGGCAAGGAATACAACATGGCGTTTGCCGGAGGCAAGCGGGTGTCGAAGCTCGAGGCCGTCGGCGAGGTCGGCAAGAAGAATACCGGTACCACCATCCGTTTCTGGCCAGATCCCCAGTATTTCGATTCTCCGAGGTTCTCGCTCAGCCGGCTACGCCATGCGCTGCGCGCCAAGGCGGTCTTGTGCCCGGGCCTGCGTATCCGCTTCGAGGATGAAAAGAGCGGTGAGAAAATCGAGTGGTACTACGAGGATGGCCTGCGCGATTACATGATGTCGGCCGTGGGCGGGTACGAACTGTTGCCCGAAGAACCCTTCATGGGCAGTATGACCGGCAACGGCGAGGCGGTGGACTGGGCGGTGATCTGGCTGCCCGAGGGTGGCGAGGGTATTGCCGAGAGTTACGTCAACCTGGTGCCCACCCCCCAGGGTGGCACCCACGTCAATGGCCTGCGTACCGGTTTGACCGAGGCGATACGGGAATTCTGCGAACTGCGTAACCTGTTGCCGCGCGGCGTCAGGATCACTGCCGAGGATGTCTGGGACAGACTCAGCTACATCCTGTCGGTGAAGATGAAGGATCCCCAGTTCTCCGGCCAGACCAAGGAGCGCCTGTCATCGCGTGAATGCGCCTCGTTCGTCGCCGGTGTGGTCAGGGATGCCTTCTTCGATTGGCTCAACAAACACATCGAGACCGGCGAGCGTATCGCCGAGTTGGCCATCAACGCTGCGCAAAGCCGTCTGCGCGCGGGCAAGAAGGTGGTGCGCAAGAAGATTACCCAGGGCCCGGCGCTGCCGGGCAAGTTGGCCGATTGCAGCCTGTCCGATGTCGAGGTGACCGAGCTGTTCCTGGTCGAGGGTGACTCGGCCGGGGGTTCCGCCAAGCAGGCACGAGATCGCACGTTCCAGGCCATCATGCCGCTGCGTGGCAAGATCCTCAACACCTGGGAAGTGGACCCCTCCGAGGTGTTGGGTTCACAAGAGGTGCACGATATTTCGGTGGCAATTGGTGTCGATCCCGGGTCGTCCGATATTAGCGGCCTGCGCTACGGCAAGATCTGCATACTCGCCGATGCCGATTCCGATGGCGCACACATTGCCACCCTGTTGTGCGCCCTGTTCCTACGCCACTTCCGTGCCCTGGTCGAGGGCGGACATATCTATATCGCCATGCCGCCTCTGTTCCGTATCGATGTGGGCAAGGATGTCTATTATGCGCTGGATGAGGCCGAGAAGCAGGGCATACTCGATCGAATCGCGGCCGAAAAGAAAAAGGGCAAGGTCAATGTCACCCGCTTCAAGGGCCTGGGTGAAATGAATCCCATGCAGTTGCGCGAAACCACGCTGTCACCGGATACCCGGCGTCTGGTGCGCCTTTCGGTAGAACCGGGTGATGGCACCAACCAGGTCATGGACATGCTGCTGGCACGCAAGCGTAGTGCGGACCGCAGGCAGTGGTTGGAGAACAAGGGCAACATGGCGGATCTGGGCCTGGCGACATGAGGCGGATGGAGGCAATGAATCATGGGTGACAACATTCGTCTGGATTTCGAGGGCATTGAACAGGTTCCACTCAAGGAGTTCACCGAAAAGGCCTACCTGGATTACTCCATGTACGTCATCATGGACCGGGCCCTGCCGCATATCGGTGATGGTCTCAAGCCGGTTCAGCGACGTATCGTTTACGCGATGTCGGATCTCGGGCTCAAGGCTGGGTCCAAGTACAAGAAATCCGCGCGTACGGTGGGTGACGTGCTCGGCAAGTTCCATCCACATGGTGATTCGGCCTGTTACGAGGCCATGGTGCTGATGGCGCAACCCTTCTCGTGGCGCTATCCGTTGATCGACGGGCAGGGCAACTGGGGGTCGCCAGACGATCCCAAATCGTTTGCCGCCATGCGCTACACCGAATCACGGCTGGCGCGTTTCAGTGATCTGCTGTTGCAGGAGCTTGGTCAGGGTACGGTTGACTGGGTGCCCAATTTCGATGGCACGTTGCGCGAACCCGCCCTGCTGCCGGCACGTGTGCCGCACGTGCTGCTCAATGGCATTTCCGGCATCGCCGTGGGCATGGCCACCGATATCCCGCCGCACAACCTGCGTGAGGTCGTTGCGGCCTGTGTGCGCCTGCTCAAGGAACCCAAGGCCTCTGTCACACAGCTTCTGGAGCACATGGAAGGCCCCGACTACCCCACAGAGGCCGAGATCATCACGCCACGCGCAGAGCTTCAAGCCATGTACGAGAGTGGTCATGGTTCGGTACGCATGCGTGCCCGCTACGAACGTGAGAATGGTGACATCATTGTCACCGCGTTGCCGCACCAGGTATCGGGCGCCCGGGTTCTGGAACAGATCGCCGCGCAGATGAATGCCAGAAAACTGCCCATGGTGGCGGATCTGCGTGATGAATCCGATCACGAGAACCCGACTCGGCTGGTCATCGTGCCGCGTTCCAATCGCGTAGATGTCGATCAATTAATGAATCATCTGTTTGCTACCACCGATCTCGAGCGAACCTATCGCGTGAACATGAATGTCATCGGGCTGGATGGCAAACCGCGCGTGCGAAATCTGCGCGAGATGTTGAGTGAATGGTTGCAGTTTAGAACCGAGACCGTACGCCGACGCCTGCAATACCGGCTCGACAAGGTGCTCGAGCGGCTGCATGTTCTGGAGGGGCTGTTGATCGCCTATCTCGATATCGACGAGGTGATCCATATCATACGTACCGAGGACAAGCCCGCACCGGTGCTGATGAAACGATTCGGCCTTACCGAGATCCAGGCCGAGGCAATTCTGGATCTCAAGTTGCGTCATCTGGCAAAGCTTGAGGAAATGAAGTTACGCGCCGAACTGGATGAATTGTCCGGTGAACGTGACGAGCTGGAAAAGACGCTGGGTTCGAAGGCCAGGCTAAAGACCCTGATACGCAAGGAGCTTGAGGCAGACGCAAAGGCCTATGGTGATGCGCGCCGCTCACCCATTGTCGAACGCACGGCCGCCCAGGCGCTGGATGAAGCATCACTGGTCAGTGCCGAGCCGGTTACCGTGGTGTTGTCCAAAAAGGGTCTGGTACGTGCCGCCAAGGGGCACGATATCGATCCGCGCACACTCAACTACAAGTCGGGTGACGGTTTTCAGGCCGCGGCGCGGGGCAAGAGCAACGGACTGGCCGTATTCATCGATTCCACCGGTAGAACCTATGCTGTGCCTGCACACAGCCTGCCATCGGCGCGCGGACAGGGTGAGCCTATCAGCGCGCGTCTGAAACCACCGGAAGGCGCCACCTTCGTCGGTGTCATGATGGGCGGCGAGGATGATCTGTTCCTGTTGTCATCGGATGCGGGTTATGGGTATATCGCGCGTCTGGGTGACATGATGGCGCGCAACAAGGCCGGCAAGAAGGTGCTCAATGTGCCCAAGGGAGCAGGTGTCATGCCGCCGGTACCTGTGCGCAGTGTCGAGGACGACTGGATCGTGGCCATCACCAATACTGGCCACATGCTGGTGATGCCGCTGGCTGAACTGCCACAACTGCCCAAAGGCAAGGGAATCAAGATCATCGGTATTCCCTCGCCCAGGGTCGCCAGCCGGGAAGAATACCTTGCCGCCATCACACTGGTGCAGGATGGTGAATCCATGACCATTCATGCCGGCAAACGTCACAAGACATTGAAGGGTGACGAGGTGGATGAATACGTGGCCGAGCGCGGACGCCGGGGACGCAAGCTCCCGCAGGGTTTCCGCAAGGTGGACGATGTGATCGTGGACTATGCGGATGGTGATTGATTAGTACGTTTTTGCTGTTGTTTGCGACGTAGCTCGTTCAGGTGCCTGAGCACCCGGGTAGCACGATCGACACGTGAGATCAGCGTGGCGTTGTGCGGGTCGAAACGCAGGGCCTCCCGCCATGCTTCCCTTGCTCCCTTGATATTGCCATGGCTGTAGAGATCGTCCCCGGTACGGGTCAGCTCGGTTATCCGGCTGCGGATTGCCGATTCGATGGCGGTATCCAGTGAATAGAGCCGCGGATGCCATGCGCCATGATTCTTCAACGCAGTAACGATCTTCCGTGCACGCAGCAGTCTGCCCCTCTTCAGCGCCAGTTGCGCCTGCCGGATACGCCGCGCAATCCGGCGACGATGACGGCGGTCCTCGCGTTTTTTTCTTGCCCTTTCACGGCGTTGCTGGATACGGTAGCGTATCGAGGCCAGGCGTGCGAGCGCCATTGTGGTCTGTGCAGAGAAATGCAGGCGATCGGCAAGATTGAGGCATTTCTCGGCCAGTGCGTAGTTACGGTTACGCATGGCAGTGATGCCGCGGCGGGTCAGTTCGCTGGCGATCCATGTCCGATCACGTAGCGCGGTACGCAAGGCTTGCTGGATGCGCGTATCGTCCGGGTTGATTCTGGCGAGTGACTGCTGCACAGGTATCGATGCCAACAGCCATTTTCCGCGTGCCAGCAGCAATTTTGTTTGCAGCTTGTCGCTGGCAACAGTCTGACGCCGGCGTATCTCGCGCAGTGCCTTGTTAAGCGTCTTGCTCTGCGGGTAGTTGCGCAGGGCCTGATCCAGGAGCCTCAGGCTGGCGGCCCAGTTTCCTTCCTGTTGCAGACGCAGAGCCTTTGTGGATGTTTGCCGTGCGTAGCGTTCTGCGATCCGGCGAACACGTGCGAGACGCTGTTTGTTGGTGGCAGAGGGGTATTGCCGGTTTCGCCGTTCGAGCACGGTAACAGCCTTGCCGTACTGACGGTTCTTGACCCATTGATCGATTTGCTGCTGGCTGATCAGGCGTACCGGCAGGTACTCGGTACAGGCAGAGAGCGCGAGCAGGGAGACAAAGATCAGCAGTCTGACCACCGGAGACATCTTCATGCGTTGTTTCCGCGGTACTGTTGCAGGAAGTTGTCGATCTCGCGTGTCATTGCAGACTGATATTCGTACTGGACATCGTGGACCAGATAGGTTGTGACCGGTGCGGACTTGCCACGTATGCGGATGGACTCGTGGCGCGAGGCGATGATCTTGCGGTGTATGTCAGGCAGACGATAGGCCTCTTCGGTGATGATGATCTGGTCGGTACCCGCGACATTGCACAGGCGAGATGCCAGATTGACGGTATCTCCCACCACAGTGTATTGCATGTGCTGTTCCGAACCGATATTTCCGGCCAGCATCTCGCCGATATTGACACCGATGCGAAAATGGATAGGGAACTTGCCCCGCGCGATACGCAGGTTGTTGAATTTCTCCATCAGGCGCTGGAAGAACACCGCGCAGGCAATGGCATTGAATACGTGGTCTTCGTCTTCTTCAGGCACGCCGAAGACCAGCATCGCACAGTCACCGATGTACTTGTCTATGGTGCCCTTGTAGAGCAAGGCGGCCAGACTGATGTTTGTGTAGAACTCGTTGAGCAGTTCGGCAACGGCTTCGGGCGGCATATTCTCCGATTTGGCGGTGAAGCCGACGATATCGACGAACATCACACTGCCGAATACCTGTTTGCCGCCCAGTTTGACCTGCTCCAGGTTATTGAGAATATCCTTGGCAACGTTCGACGGCACATAACGTGAAAAGGCGTCTTCTACCTGGGTCTTCTGCAACAGCCCCTGTGCCATGGTGTTGATGGAAGTCATCAGATAGCCCAGTTCGTCGTTACGTCGTTCATGCAGACGGATGTCGTAGTTTCCGCGCGAGATCGCATCACTGGCATCCATCAGTGAGTTGAGTGGGCGTGACAGCCTGCGGCCAAGCAGATACGAAGTGATGATACCAAGGATGATGAGCAGGATCGTGGCCGCGGTGATGGCGCGCTTGGCATCGGCGATGGCCTGTATCAGTGGCGCCTTGCTCACCGAGATCAATGCGTAACCTGCGATGACGTTGCGGTAGCGAATGGGGGTAATGAAGGCAATGGCCTCGATCTGTCCGCGAGGTGAATTACGCCAGCGCCACTCGATGGCGTGTTCCGCTCCGTCGAGCAGGGCATTGCGATGGCCTTCGAGGGGGGCGTTCTTTTCGAACGGGCTGCTGCCGGCATGAGACAGGATCTGCCGGTCTGCCGAAAAGATGGCGGTTCCGACGACCCCCTTGCTGCGCGCCAGGTTGATGGTCAGTACATCGATCATCAGGTTATCCTTGGCGAGCAGGTGATCACGGGCCGAATTGGCCATTTGAGTCGATAGTGTGATCCCGAAGTTGCGTATCTGCGAATCCAGCAGCCGGGTCTGGTTGTCAACGATGACCGAACCGAGCAGCAACATGGAGATGCTGAGCATGATACCGATGGAGATGGCAAGCTTGACGGCAACCGGAATCCGTGCGGGCATCAGACGCGCCAGCCAGCCCCGCAACTTGTTCATGACAAGCCGGGTAAGCGGGCGGGTCGCTGCCGCAGCCGGTTCGGGCAGACGAACCGGATTGTCGTCAGGCATCTTTTTCATTGTCCGCGGTCATCAGCCCGAATGATGTCCTGGCAAACGATGCCAGATACATGGCGGCTGAGTCATCAATCGAAAATCTCAATGTGTTTCATCAGGATGCGGTTGAACCGTCAATCCGATGCCGCTTGTCTCTCCCCTGTTTCATCCGGGCACCTTCGAGCTTTGCTGATACAACCCGGATGGCCATGTGCCCCGGACTTTTTGTGATCACGCCGGTTTGTACATGGTTATAGTTATAATAGCATGTTTCCTGCATCTTATGAGTTTGGGTAAGTTATTGAAATATCAAGCTGATCATCAGAAATAGCAGACGCGCGCGCCGGGTTGGGCGGTCTCGCCCTGTGCAAAGTCTTGCCTGGCGGGTAAAATGCCGGCTTTCTTGCCATGCAATTCTTTCCACAGGAAGCTGATATGACACTGATCAAAGCGTTCCGAGGTCTGCGCCCCGTATCCGAGCATGCCGCCGATGTCGTGGCACCGCCATATGATGTTCTGAACACCGAGGAGGCACGTGCGCGCGCCCGGGGCAGGCCCATGAGCTTCCTGCACATTTCCAAGCCGGAGATTGATCTTCCGCCGGGTACGGACCCCTATGCGCCCGAGGTTTACGCCAAGGGCGCCGAAAACCTGCAGCGGCTGGTCGCCGATGGGGTGCTGAAACGTGACCCCGAACCGTGCTACTACGTCTATCGGCTGGTCATGGGTGAGCATGTGCAGACCGGCCTGGTTGCTGTCGCCTCGGTGGCCGATTACGACAGTAATCGCATTCGCAAGCATGAATTCACGCGCCCCGCCAAGGAAGACGATCGTGTACGCCAGATCGACGCGCTCAATGCCCAGACGGGTCCGGTGTTTTTGACCTACCGCCACGACGGTGTCGTTGATGCCATCATCGATGAGGTTGTGCAGACGGCACCGGAGTATGATCTGACAGCCGACGATGGTGTGCGTCATATCCTCTGGGTGGTGAACGATCAGGACAGAATCGTGGCGCTGACCGAACGCTTCGATGCGATGGCGTGTCTCTATATTGCCGATGGCCATCACCGTTCGGCCGCTGCCTCGCGCATCGCGGCCATGCGCCGTGAGAGCAATCCCGGTCATACCGGCGAAGAAGGCTACAATTATTTTCTTTCGGTGATCTTTCCGGACAACCAGATGCAAATCCTCGACTACAACCGGGTGATAACCGATCTCAATGGCCTGGACGGCAACACATTCCTTGCGCGCGTTGCCGATGCATTTGATGTAGAGGAACAGTCCACTGCCTACCGGCCGGATGGCCCGGCGCGTTTCGGCATGTATCTGGCTGGCAAATGGTACCGTCTGGCGCTGAAACCCGAATTGATACCTGCCGATGATCCGGTTGCGCGTCTGGATGTCAGCCTGTTGCACACAAACCTGATAGAGCCGGTGCTGGGGATCAGTGATCCGCGCCGCGACGAGCGAATCGATTTCGTCGGCGGCATCCGCGGCTTGCAGGAACTGGAGAAGCGGGTTGACAGCGGTGAGATGGCCGTGGCTTTTTCCCTCTACCCCACCAGTATGGAAGACCTGATGTCGGTGGCCGATGCCAACGAAGTCATGCCGCCAAAATCGACCTGGTTCGAACCCAAGCTGGCAGATGGCCTTGTCTCGCATGTGCTCGACGACTGAAGCTGATTATCACCGAGGCACGGTCAGACCCTGGCAAGCAGTGTGTGGTAACGCAGAGGCCGCAGAGGCGCAGAGGTCGCAGAGATGATGTCTGTTGCCGGTTGAGGTGAAGGCGGCGCGGATTTTCAGGAAGAAATACTCGGCATCCCGGAAGCCATGGGCCATGCATAGAGACAGGGCTTCAGGCGCCGGGCAAACGGCATCAGGGGCGTATCTGAAACAATGCGGTTTCATCAAGCCCCTCTCCCGCTGGCGGGAGAGGGGTTGGGGTGAGGGTGGAAAAATAGACGTTGTGACAGGTTTTGCCCCTCACCCCTGAGCCGTTCCGGCTCAGACCCTCTCCCCGGAGGGGAGAGGGGGAAAGGTTGGTGGGCTGTTTTGACTCACCCCTGCGCCGTCCCGGCGCAGACCCTCTCCCCGGAGGGGAGAGGGAAATAAGGTATCGGGCTTTTGATACAGATTGGGGTGAGGGTGGATAATACGTCATAACAAGACGTCTTTCACACCCTGTGTCCTGTCGGTTTCCCCGGACTTCTTCAATGACCCCATTTTTTCTCGCTCATCATTCCACCCAGAATTGATCAAAGCTTCCTTAAATCACACCCTCTGTGACTCCGTGTCTCTGTGACCTCCGTGTTGAACAAGACAGCGAGGGCGAGCAAAACTCCAGCGTATCAGCTGTCTTCGTCGAAGTTGAAGTTCATCCCGGCTTCGGGCTTTTGCAGGAAGTGCCCCTGGATGTATTTGACACCGGTCTGCCACAGTACCGCTAGGCTGTTGGCGTCTTCGACGAATTCGGCGATTGTGGGTATATCCAGTTTGTCAGCCTTGTCGGCTAATTGCTGTAGTTTTTCCTGGTTTTCCTGGTTGTTCGCCAGGTTGTGCATCAGGTGGCCGTCGAGCTTCAGATAACTGGCCTTGATGTGTTGAAGGATCTGGAACGGGTGCTGTGATGTGCCAAAATGCTCGATACAGAAGCCGGCATGCAGTTCTGACAGGTTGCTGACGAACTGTTTGGCATTCTTGAGGTATTTGGCGGTATCGGCCTCCGAGACTTGGAACACTACGGCGCTGCCCTGCAGGCGGTGTTTTTTCAATTGCTGACTGATCCAGGGCAGCAGGGTTTCATCGGTCAGGGTTTTGCCATCCAGTTTGATGAAAAAGGTGGTATCAAAGCCATTCTGTCGCCGGTCCGCGAGTATTCCAAACGCATGATCGATGACCCAGCGATCGATGGTATTCATCAACTTGTGTTTCTTTGCGGCAGGCAGGAACTGGCCGGGGAGGATCTCATTGTCTTCCTCGTCCCGCATGCGCAACAGAACCTCGTATTTCTCGGAGGTGTCGCCATGCAGGCTGGCTATGGGCTGATAGATGAGGTAGAAGCGGTCATTGTCCAGTGCGTCACGAATCAAATGGCTCCAGTACTGGTCACGTTCCTCGTTGGCATCCCCGTCTGTGAGCGGATTGTGTACATGGTAACGGTTGCCGCCTTCCTTGCGTGCCATGTTGCAGGCTACATCCGCGTTAGACAACAGGGTCTGACTGTCTTCGACCATGGGAGTGATCGGGCTGATACCGATACTGCAGGTAATGGTCAGGGATTCGCCGTCGATATCGGAGATATGGTTTTCCACTGCCCGGCAAACATCCCGGGCAAGTTGTTCGATTTCCTCGATGCTGCTGCGTGTGGCCAGAATCGTAAAGGAATGATCGCCAAAACGAGCCGCCATGTCGTTGCCGCTGATGTTCTCTCTGATCAGGTTGGCAATGTCACTGAGCACCAGGTCAATGCCAGCCAGCCCCACCTTGGCCTTGATATCGTTGTAGTTATCGGGTTCGATATACAGCACGGCGCGTTTGATATCATCCTGAATCTCATGCTGTAACAGCAGATCGAGTTCTTCGAGGAAATATTGCCGGTTGAACAGCCCGGTAAGCAGATCCTGCTTGCTCAGGTAGTCTATCTTTTCCTCCAGCTCCTCGTTGCTGGTGCGGTCACGGATGATGATCTGGGTGCAGGGTTCGCCTTCGATACTGGCGGGCGAGAACTCCATGCGAGCGTTGAACACCTTGCCATCCGGCAACAGGGCGCGCACTTCCAGTTCCTGATGCTTGTTTTCACCCTTGCTGTATTCACGCAGAAATTTCTTGAATGTGTCATGGTCCTCGGGTGCGATCATGTCCAGTACCGGCATGCCCTCAACATCGTCGGGGTTGTCAAAGCCGAACATGTTGAGATACACCGGATTGGCGAGGATGTGCATGCCTTCATGCACATAGGCAATCGCATCACGCGAGCTGTTGAGCAGGTTCTGGCATTGCAGTTCCAGTTCCCTGGTTGTTTCGTCGATGGAGTCGAGCTTGCGCTGTGTTCGCAGGTGGCCGATCTCGCGCTCGAGGACGAATGTGGCGTGAGCCGTGTTGTCCTTGCCAATCAGGTCGGCTGCGCCATTTTCCATGGCAGCGTTCTGCAGTTCGGGGGTTACCGTATCACAGGTGGCGATGACCGGAACGGCTGGATCCTTGGCATGTACGGCACTGGCGACCTGTTGTAACGTGGGCTCCGGGGAGTCGAGGGCGCACAGCACCATGTCGAGCGACGTGATATCGACAACTTGCCGCAATTCCTCCTCGTCTTCGGCACTGGCGGGGCGCACGGGATATCCGGCATTGCGAAGGATGTTGGACAGCATTTCCACATCGTTCAGGGAATCCTCGACGATAAGAATACTGAGCGCCTTGTCTGCTGTCACTGCCTCCTTCTCCCCGCGACTGCTGTCATTCGCTGTGTTTTGGTTTTTTTACGAATTTTCAGAAGATTATACACTCAATTCTGATCGTCTGTGGCCACCCAGTCAACCATGAGGGCAAACTTTTCACAGGGTGAGGATAAGCCTGTATGATCTTACTGGACACCCGGCCTGGCTTTGCGCATTATTAAGGCAGCACAGATTCATTCCAGGTGGAGTGATGAGTGAGAAAATGGCCGGGTTCAAGGCGAAAACCGCAGGTGAGAGCCGGACTATCACCAGGATTTCCGATACAGAAGCCGGGTATTTGGGCCGCTTGGCAAGTGAGTGTGGGTTGATCAGCGCTAACTTGAGGCTGGGCGTCGATCGAGAGTGGTGGAGAAGACTATGCAGGGTATAACCGTACGTTCCGAGACAGCAGACGATATCAAGGCCATCGATGTCGTTCATCTGAGTGCCTTCGAGGGCGATGACGAGGTCGGTTTGGTCAGTGCGTTGCGGGAGTCTTCAGGTTTTCGTCCTGAATTGTCGCTGGTGGCCGAGTTTCATGGGCGTATCGTTGGTCATGTGCTCATGACGCCGGTACGCCTGCAGCGGGGCAAGGATGGTATCGATATCCTGGCGCTGGCCCCGATGGCCGTGGTTCCCTCGCAGTCTCATCGCGGTATCGGTTCCGACCTGGTCAAGGCGGCCATCGACAAGGCGCGTGAACAGGGGTTTTCCGCCATCGTCGTGATCGGACAGCCCGATTTTTACCAGCGTTGCGGTTTTCGTCCTGGCAGCGATTTCGGTATCAGTGTCAATCTACCGGTGGCAGACAAACTGATTTCGGCTATCGAGATCGAAGAAGGCGTACTGGCCGAAGGTGGGCATGTCATTTATCCGTCGCAGTTCAACCACGTTTATTGACGATGGTATCAGCTGGCCGCACGTGTATTTTCGTGTTCGTGCGGTTCGTAGCTGAACAGCGCATAATTGCCAGTATCTTCCACGAGTGCCGTTAGGCGTACGTCCATGCGCCTGCCGGTTTCTCGTATCGTCAGGGTGTCGCCTACCTGGCAACGCTGTGCGGGTATCAGTAACCGGCGTTCTGTACCCAGTTCAAGATCAATGCAGTCGAAGCGGTGGCTGATCAATTTTGCCGTATCGTGCGGCCGCGACTCGGCCGCATTGGCCGCGTGGCTGAGGATCTGGATTCCAACCTTGATGCCATACCCGCCGAGGTAGTGCAGCCAGCGAACCACGCCAATCTGCCACCGATGGCGGTCTTCCTTGTTGGCGCTGACCGCGACCAGTTCTCCAACCTGGACATCACAGGGTTCGTCATGATCCCAGATCAGGCAATAGCCGCCATCCGAACTGTCAAGCATTTTCCAGATACGTGTCTGTGGCGACGCAGAGGCTGGATCAAAAACCGCCTTGTCGAGATCCATCTCGGTCAGCGGGCGTGCCTTGCGTGATGGTTTAAGTTGAGTCTGATGATTTTTTTCATGGTCACTGATCGAAAATTCGGTGTGGGTATCGACCACCGGATTGATACCATTGTGTTCAGAGAACTGGTAGCTGCCTTCCTCGATGATTGGCCGGGAAGGCCGGGTCAGGACAGGCTGTTTCTTGACATCTTCTCCATTGAGCAGTCTGTGCGTTGTAAACAGGCCCATTCCCAGTTGTACCGTGCCATCGGTGTAGCGGCGCTTGTGGCTGCGCTTGTGTTCCTGCCGCCACAGCTTCAGGAGACGCTGCGCGAGACTGATATGCCCGGGCGGCAACGTCGTGTTGCCAATGGCTTCCAGCAACGCCTCGGTCAGGGGCTGCAGGCTGCCATGACGCAGGTAGCGTGGCAAACTGTCTGCCGGTATGCCCAGCATCGAGGGCGGTTCATCCATGTTCAGCCGGCAGTGCAGGTCGTACATGCCTGGTTGTTTGGGACGTTCCTTTTGCAAGTCGAGCATGAAGGCGTAATCGGCGAGCAATTCATGTGCCTCGCCGATGTCACGCTGACGCAGCCGCGCCGGCTGGCACAGGGCGAACAGCACCAGATGGCGGTAGGCCAGGCTGATGGTGTTAAGTGGTGACTGACGTTTCAGCGGATCCTTGCAGTTGATCGACAGCAGGTCCATTTTTTCACCGATATAGTAGAGCCTGTGGATCTCTTCCCAGACGTGTTCTTCTGCCTGCTGGTATAGTTGACTGGAGTTGCGCACTGTTTCACTCAGACAGCCCAATGTGCGGTGAATGGCCTGGGCCAGCAGTTTGCGGTGCGCATGCCGGCTCTCGGCGAGTAGATCAGTGACGATCTTCTTGTAACCGATGGCGAATTCGTACAGCAAGCCCTGCAGGTTGCCGGCCTGTTGCCGTGCGCGCAGGCTGAGCGGTAGCGAGCGGCCAATGAACTGACGGCGAAGATTGCTGCTGATGAGATCCATCGGGGCGCGGAGCTGTTCAAGCAGCTTGAAGCGCCGCCGGGCATCGATCGATACACGATTGGTTTCGAACAGGGCAGTGTACAACGCCCGTGCCGCATCGCTGGCGCTCCCGAGCGGCAGTTGCTGCAGCCATTTGCCTACGGCACCAGGACGGATGTCGAACTTCAGGGTCTGGATTTCGTTTTGGCTTGCCGGTATGCCCAGTCCGAATGGTCTGTCAGCCGGTTCCGTCATGCAATGCCTCCTGCGGGACGATACATGTCCGTATGGTTTACACAATCAACAGTATAAAGCCTGCGCGCGATCTCGCCCAGCCCTTGCACGACCACTGGTCGGAACGTATTAACCATTTGACGCGGTATTTGTAGGAATTTTCCTACAAAAGTCGCTTGGCAGGCTGGCCGGCAATCTCCTCGACCAGTCTGGGCACCAGGTAGCCTGGCAGATGCGCCGATAGCTCGTCATGCAATTGTTTGGCATGTTCACGATCAACGGTGAAATGGGCCGTGCCGGAGACCCGGTCGGGAAGGTGCAGGTAGTAGGGCAGAACGTTGATCTCGAATAGCCCCGTCGAGAGGCCGGCCAGGGTGTCGATGTCATCGTTGATTCCCGCCAGCAGTACCGACTGGTTCAACAGGGTGACACCGGTGTGTTTCAGACTGGCCATGGCCTGACCGACATCGTCCGACAGTTCGCGTGGATGGTTGGCGTGAACGACCACCACCACTTGCAGCCGGGTGGCATGCAGCACCGTCAGCAGGCCGTCGTCGATGCGTGACGGGAGTACAATCGGCAAACGGCTGTGGATGCGCACGCGGCGCAGGTGGGGAATGGTGTCCAGGTGCGTGAGCAACCGGTGCAGTTGCCGGTCGGACAGCAGCAGCGGGTCGCCGCCACTGAGAATGACCTCGGTGATGTCCGGATCACTGGCGATGTAGTCGAGCGCCTCGCGCCAGTTGGCACTGACCGGACGGTTACCGGCATAGTCGTAGTTGCGGCGGAAGCAATAGCGACAGTTGATCGCGCAGCTGGCGGTGGCCAGCAGTAATACCCGGCCATGATACTTGTGCAGCAATCCGGGGGCGGCACGGGCCAAGCCATCACCCACGGCATCGTCATGGTAACCGGGTGTCGGCTGGCATTCCCCGGCCACCGGCAACACCTGGCGCAGCAGCGGATCCTGCGGGTCGCCGGGTCGCATCAGGGCAACGAAATCACGCGGCACCCGTAGCGGGAACAGCCGTGCGGCGGCCCGGGCACCGTCCAGCAGTGACGCCGGCAGGTCCAGCTGGTCCAGCAATTCGGCCGGGTCGCGTATGGCCTCGGCCAGTTTTTGCTGCCAACGGGGCTGTCCGTCGCCGCCATTCGCGCTATCATTGGCGGTCAGATTCAAACCACAGGGTGAGCAGATATCCATGGCAACCTATAGTACCAATGAATTCCGCAGCGGTCTCAAGATCATGATCGATGGCGACCCCTGCGCAATCATCGAAAACGAGTTCGTCAAACCCGGCAAGGGCCAGGCCTTCAACCGGGTCAAGATACGCAATCTCAAGACCGGCCGGGTCATCGACCGTACGTGGAAATCGGGCGAAACGGTCGAAGCGGCCGATGTCATGGACACAGAGATGCAGTATCTCTACACGGATGGCGAATTCTGGCACTTTATGGATCCCGAATCCTATGAGCAGCTCGCTGCTGACAAGACCGCCGTGGGTGATGCCGCAAAATGGCTCAAGGAGCAGGATATCTGCCAGGTGACTCTTTGGAACGGTGAGCCCCTTTCGGTCACACCACCCAACTTTGTCGAACTGGCTGTCACGGATACCGACCCGGGTGTGCGGGGCGACACCTCGGGCGGCGGCGGCAAGCCGGCCACCCTGGAGACCGGCGCCGTGGTACGGGTGCCGCTGTTCATCGATATCGGTGATGTGCTCAAGGTCGATACCCGCAGCGGCGAGTACGTCTCGCGCGTCAAGGATTGATGCCGGCGGCCAGCGGCTGGCGTCCCGCCATCGACCGTGCGCGTTTGCGGCAGCGGGCGGCCGTCATCGCCGCGATCCGGGATTTCTTCGCCACACGCGACGTCGTCGAAGTCGAGACCCCGGTACTGTCACGCTACGGCACCACCGATCCCGCCATCGAGAGTTTCACCACCCGTTACGAACCACCCGGTGGCGGGGCCGAAACCCTGTACCTGCAGACATCGCCGGAATTCTTCATGAAGCGTCTGCTGGCCGCTGGCAGCGGGCCGATCTATCAGCTCGGCAGGGTGTTTCGCAATGGTGAGGCCGGACGGCGGCACAATCCCGAATTCACACTGCTGGAGTGGTATCGTCCCGGTTTTACACTCGAAAACCTTATGGACGAGGTGACTGCGCTGGTGGCCTGGCTGTTGCCCGAGCCACCGGCCCGGCTTGACTACCGTTACCGCGAGGCATTCGAACGGTTTGCCGGAGTCGATCCTTTCGTGGCCGATACGGCGTCGTTGCTCGATGCCGTCTCCGACCATGGTCTGGACTGCCCGTTGTCCGAGGCCGACGGGCACGACGCCTGCCTGGACTTCATGCTCTCACATATCGTCGAGCCGGCCCTGCCGCGTGACAGTCTCGTGTTCATATACGATTTTCCGGCCACCCAGGCCTCGCTGGCGCGTATCGAACCCGGATCGCCGGCAGTGGCACGCCGCTTCGAGGCGTGGCTCGGCGGGCGGGAATTGGCCAACGGCTTCGAGGAACTGGACGATCCCGACGAGCAACGCCGGCGTTTCGAACACGACAACCGTCTGAGGCGTCAGCGTGGACAGGCTCAAATCCCGCCTGATGATTGTCTGCTGGATGCGCTTGCCGCCGGCCTGCCCGAATGCAGCGGTGTCGCGCTGGGTGTGGAGCGTTTGCTCATGCACCTGTTCGGGGTGGACGACATCCGACAAACCATGGCCTTTGCCTGGCACCCGGACTGTACCTGATACCCCCTCGGCGGCGGAATGACATTCTGGGTTCCGGCTACGCAGGAAGCGCGGCAAGCAAGACACAGAGCATCACTCATGGCATCCCTGCCAACCGCACCCGCATCACCCTGCGCGGCAGCGAGGCACTGCGCCGCCGTGATCTTCGTACTGGTTTCGTACAGCCTGGTTGGGTCTCCCCGCAGTGGTCCCGTGTCAAGCCGCTGGGCTGATAAACCATACATTCAGAAGATGATTTATTGTGTCTGAATCGTGAATTTTCCGGCCTTCCGACTGGCGGCTGCTGACAGGGAGGTGATCTTGTCTATACTTGCCTGTTGCGGCTGGCGTGAAGTTCCCGTGCGCAAGACGCGGCTTGTCAATCACATGGACAGATACGATGACCATTCAGTTTATTGCACCATTATCGCCCGGGGGGATCATGGAAAATCGCTGGAGCATTCGCAAACCCGTGTCGTTGGAGGTCGAGCTGTACTATCAGGGCAAGCCCTGCGCGTGTTGCAAGACGCGTGACATAGGCCTGGGCGGCATGTTTCTGGAATTGCGCGACAGCACGATACCGCGTTACGGGAAGGTGGAATTGGACGTCGAGGTCGAATGTGGAGGCGTCCGCCGGCAACACCGGTTTACCGCCACGGTCGTGCATTCCAGTGATCAGGGGCTTGGGGTGATGTTCCAGGAATTTTCGATTGCGGATTTCCGCATTTTGCAGGAGGTTCTGCGATTGTCACCGTCGGGCGATCTGATTCACTGAGCTTGTCCGTGCGTGATGATTCTACCGATGGACTCACCCATCAGCAGGTGCTGGCCGGGTTTCAGGTCCACTTGCCATTCGACATGCTGGTTGCTGAACAACAGGATCACTGTGGAACCCATGTTGAAACGCCCCATTTCTTCGCCACGTTCGAGGTGGATGCTTCCATCATAGTTTCGTGATGTGACACGCCTGCCATACGGTGGCGTGATCTGTCCGGCCCATACGGTTTCCATTGAACCGACATTGATAGCGCCAACCATGACTACGGCCGCCGGTCCTGCCTGGCTGTCGAAAAGGCAGGCGATACGCTCGTTGCGGGCGAACAGTCCTGGCACGTTGCGAATGAACGAGGGTGACACGCCCAGCAGTCGTCCCGGGACATGGATCATCTGTTGCAAATCGCCGTCAACCGGCATGTGCACGCGGTGATAGTCGCTGGGCGACAGATAGATGGTGGCGAAGGCGCCGTCGCTAAATTTGGAACCCAGCGACTCATCACCACCAAGCAGTTCCGTGACGCTGAAATCATGTCCCTTGGCCTGGATGATGCGGCCATCGGTTATCGCGCCGATCTGACTGATGGTGCCGTCCACCGGACTGCTGACCGTCCCCGCCGGTGACAGGGGTCTGCAGCCGGGACGCAGGGCGCGGGTAAAGATGCTGTTGAGATCGGGGTAGGTCTCGCGGTTGGTGTAATCCGGTTCGAGCGCCTCGTCCATGCGGACACCATAGATACGAATGAGTTTTCTGGCCAGGGCATTGCGAAAGGGCACTCGGCGCCAGCGTGACAACACATAGGCCAGTTTCGAGATCAACCGTGTGGGCAGCAGACTGTAGAACAGTTTTGCGGGCATTCGCGACATGGAATGGTTTGTGCGGCTCAGCGGGCCTTGCGTACCGTGAACGGGATGACGAAATGTCTCCCGTTGCCCAGTGTGAAGCGGATCAAGACCCGGTCTCCCGATCGCAACGCCCTTTTGGGGCTGAACAGCATGAGGTGATAACCGCCAGGTTGTAGTGTCACACTGCTGCGGGCCGGGATTTTGAGTTCAGGGACATGTTGCATGCGCATCATGCCCTTGTGCATGAAACTGCGATGGAGCTGGATCTCGCCGAAATCAGGACTGGTGATGTTTGTGATCCAGACCGCCGATCCACTGCGGTTGTGGATTTGCGCATACCCACCCATGACCCTGGCCATGGGGGGTGCTTCGCGTATCCAGGCATGACCGACCAGGACATGGTCGGCCAGTGCCATGCCTGGCATCAGCAACACAAGGATCAGTATAAAGCGCGCCTGCATCATTGTTTGGCCATGACGAGCTTGCGCATGTCGGCGGCGATGCGGGTAGCCGAATGCGGACCGGTATAGACCGCATACAGCCGTGCCTGCGGATCGAGTAACAGGATCTGGGCGCTATGATCGACGCTGTAGCGCCCCTGGGCGTTTTTCTTGCCGATCACATAGACAACACCGATGGTCCGTGTGAGTTTGGTGAGCGCCTCATGCGTGCCCGTGGCACCGACGAACGATTTGTGAAAATAGCGCACATACTGATCGAGTACCTTTGGCGTGTCGCGTTCAGGATCGACCGAAACGAACAGAACGCGTACCTTGCCGGCCACTGCGGGTGATTTTTCCATCAGTTGCGCCGCCTGTTGCAGGACCGTGAGCGCGGCCGGACAGACATCCGGGCAGTTCGTATAACCAAAGAAGACCAGCGTCCATTTCCCCTTGAGGCTGGTGGGCGTCAACGGTCGCCCCTTGTTGTCGATCAGGGTGATGTTCGGCAGTGGGCGTGGTTTGGGCAGCACGGTGGCGCTGATTGCGGGTGCCGGCGCGGGAACGGATTGCAGTTTGCTGACCACCACCCCGGCGATCAGGGCAACCAGCGCCAGGGCAATGAAGGGCAGTGGGTTGGGTCGTGGTTTATCTGTCATTGGGGCACCGGTAGAATGCGGTTTGGATCAGCTGTTTATCCTATCCCATCGAGCCGTTCAGGAAAAGGCTGCGAGGAGCTGCAATGACGCTGGAACAAATGCTTGCCATTGGCGAACGCCGTTTCGAACAGGCCGGACTGTTCTTTGGCCACGGCATGGACAACGCGGCCGACGAGGCACTGATGCTGGCACTGCATGCCCTGGGACTGGATTACGACTGTGATGCCGGCATCCTGCAACAGCAGCTTGACGCCTCTCAGATGGCTGCCATCGATGCATTGTTCACACGACGCATCGCGGAGCGCCGTCCGGCGGCCTATATCACCGGGCGGACCTGGTTCGCCGGCTTGCCTTTCCATGTCGATGAGCGTGTTCTGATACCGCGTTCGCCCATCGCCGAACTGATCGTATCGGGTTTTTCACCCTGGGTCGAACCCGGCAACGTGCATCGTATCCTTGATCTGTGCACCGGCAGCGGCTGTATTGCCGTTGCTTGCGCTCACTACCTGCCGGATGTGATGGTGGATGCCAGCGACATCTCGGCCGATGCGTTGCAGGTGGCACACGTTAATGTCGAGATGCATGATCTGCGCAAGCGGGTGACTTTGATCGAGTCTGACCTGTTCGATGCCATTGACGGCCCCCCTTACGACATCATTGTCAGCAATCCGCCCTATGTCAGTACATCGGAAGTGGCAAGCCTGCCAGAGGAATACCGGTATGAGCCGATCCTGGGTCTGGCATCGGGGGGTGATGGCCTGGATGCGGTGCGCACGATCCTGCGCGAGGCGGCGCGCCACCTGACGGATGATGGCATTCTGGTGTGCGAAGTCGGCCACAGCCGGGATGCGGTGATCGAGGCCTGGCCGGACGTGCCTTTTTTGTGGCTGGAATTCGAGTTCGGTGGCGAGGGTGTCTTTCTGCTTACACGCGAACAATTGCCAGTGACGTAGATTCGGGACGGAGACCGTATTACAAGCCCTTGCCGAGCGCGCTCAGTTCTCGCTGCAGCATGGTTTCGTCGCCCAGGTTCAGCTCCACGATACGGCGTAGATGGCTGACGCTGTCCACATCGATGTGATGGCAATGAAACCCGATGTGCCCATCTTCCTGGTGGGCGATCTCGACCTCCATACTGATCTCCACCTCCTCGCCCAGCCTGATCCTGAGAAAGAACCTGTCGCCAATCGCTGCGTTCCAGTCACCGGGTTGTGTGACCAGGGCGCCTTTCAGCGAGATGTCGATCAGGTCTGTTTGCCAGCTTTGTTCTGATGCAACGATACGGGCATCGGCATCGAACGGGATACGGCTGTAGTTGCGTTGTTCAGTGGTCATGTCGTCATTCCTGTTTGCCATCGATGAAGAACAGCATCTTGATGTCGCCGATCTGGATGGTATCGCCATCATTGAGCTTGTAGCTCTCCTGGCCGATATCGCGTGATCCGACCCGTGTGGGTGTGTCCCCCTCCAGGTGGGAGATATAGTAACCATCACTGCGGCCCGATATCATGGCGCTGTGGCTGCCACGCTTGCCCAGCTTGATCAAGGCGCGATCCAGTTTCAGCGTACGGCCCAGCTTGGGTCCGTTCATGAACTGCAGCCAGCCATTGGTGACCGGCTGGCCGATTGGTGTGATGGCCGCGGCATCATCCTCGATCTCCTCTTCAAGTTGAGCATAGGCCAGCGTAAACTTGCCCAGCGTAATCCGGTCACCCGGATTCAGTTCGGACTCGCGCACCGCCGTACCATTGACCAGCATGCCGCCATTGTCACTGATGTCAGTGATCGTCACCCGGCCACCATCACGCTCGATTCTCGCATGGGTCATGCTGATGCCAAGGTTGTCGATCGTGATATCACAGTCGTTGCTGCGTCCGATCAGGGTCTGGCCCTGCTGGAGCTGGTAGGACTTGAGAATCCGGTCCCTGAAGGACAATGTCAGTCTGTGAACGATGCGTTTCTTGCCATTGACCAAATTGCCATCTCCAAGCCTGTCATCAGATCTTGTCTAAGTATAGCCCTTATATGGCGACAGCCAAACAGTGTCAGAATCGCAAGATGCTGAATTATTGACCAAAACGGGAGCGGCTAATCGTTTTCGTCTGCCTGTGATGGCTGCTTCCACCTGGGCGCCACGCGCGCGGTCTTGACCACATTGTCGATGGTTTGCAGGATTTCGACAGGATGGCCGTCCAGCAACAGGCTGGTACCGGGCTCGGGAATGGTCTCCATGTGCTCGATGATCAGGCCACTGAGTGTGCGTGGGCCATCGGTGGGCAGGTTCCAGCCCAGGGCCCGGTTGATCTCGCGAATATGCGCGGAGCCATCGATCAGGTAACTGCCGTCGTCCTGGGGATGGATATTGCGGCTCAGGCTTGCGGGATCGGAGGTGAACTCGCCGACGATTTCCTCAAGGATATCCTCCAGCGTCACCAGACCCTGGATATCGCCATATTCGTCAACCACCAGGCCATAGCGGCGTTTGTGCCGCTGGAAATTCAGCAGCTGGGTGTTTAGCGGGGTACCCTCGGGGATGAAATAGGGTTCACGGATGACCTTGCGCAGTGCCTCGGCATCGAAATCGTCGTCCCGCATCAGCGGGATCACATTGCGCAGATGGATGAACCCCTCAACCCGGTCGATGCTGCCATGATACACCGGCAGGCGAGTGTAGGGGCTTTCTTCCAGCAGTGTCAGGATGTCATCCCAGTCATCGTCCAGATCGATACCGGTGATTTCGTTGCGCGGGATCATGATGTCTTCGACCGTGACCTTTTCCAGGTCCAGGATGCTGAGTAACATCTTCTGGTGACGGCGTGGGATCATCGCGCCGGCCTCATTGACCACGGTGCGCAGCTCCTCGCTGCTGAGACTGGTATGATTGGCGTCTTCCGACGAGAATCCAAACAGTTTCAAAACCAGGTTGGCGATACCGTTGACCAGCCATACCAGGGGAAAGAGCATCTTCAGCAGCGGGCCGTAGATCCATGCCGCCGGAAAGGCGATACGTTCCGGATGCAGGGCGGCGAAGGTTTTGGGCGCAACCTCGGCGAAGATCAGTACCACCAGTGTGAGTATGCCGGCACCGATGGCGATGGCGCCTTGCGCGCCGGTACGCAGGGCGATCACGGTCACCAGTGACGAGGCAAGGATGTTGACGAAGTTGTTGCCCAGCAGGATAAGCCCGATCAGCCGGTCGGGTTTTTCGAGCAGGCGCAGGGCGCGTTTCGCGCCCGGATGGCCGGCCTTGGCCAGATGCCGCAGTCGATAGCGGTTCAGGGTCATCAGACCGGTTTCGGAACCGGAGAAGAAGGCGGACAGCAGTAACAAAAAGATCAGCGCGCCGACCAGCACGCCCAGAGGAATGTCATCCAAGGTGATCGCCCGGTAGCCAGGGAATGCGGGCTATTTCAGCGCCTTGCCGTCCCGCTGTCAAGGCTCAACGCAGGATCAGGTCGAGCACGAAGCGCGAACCGAAGTAGGCCAGCAGCAGCATCACGAAGCCGCCCAGGGTCCAGCGGATCGCGGTACGGCCACGCCAGCCGAAACGGATGCGTCCCCACAGCAGGATGCCGAACAGCACCCATGAGACGAGAGACAGGATGGTCTTGTGGGCCAGATGCTGCGCGAACAGGTTTTCCACAAAGAAGAAACCGGTCAGCAGGCTGATGCTGAGCAGCACGAAACCGACGCCGATGAGCTGGAATAACAGTGTTTCCATGGTCTTGAGCGGCGGCAGCGCGCGGATGAAGCCGCCTGGCCGGCGATTGTGCAGATGCCGGTTCTGGATCGCCAGCAGGATGGCCTGCACCGCAGCCATGGCAAACAGACTGTAGGCCAGCAGGGAGGTGAGGATGTGTGTCTGTTTCTGCCAGCTGTCGATGACGATCAGATGATCCGCCGGATAGACCAGGTCCAGGATCACGCTGATGGCGGCAAACGGAAACAGCACGATGCCGAGATTCTCGATCGGTTTTCGCAGCGAAGTCAGCACCAGTAGCAGAACGATGAGCCAGCTGGCCAGCGACAATGCATTGAAGAAACCGAGGTTGAGCCCGCCGGGGCGCAACACGCCCTGATAGAGCATGCCAGCATGCAGGATCAAAGCGACCACGGCCAGTGCCAGAATACCGGTCTTGCTGCTGCCGATCTGCCCCTTGCCCAGCCGACGCAACAGCAACAGGCCGCCAAGGATATACAGCACGGGCGCCAGCAGGCTGATGGCAGGTGTATTCATCATGTCAGCGATGATGTCACAACTGCGCCGGACAGTGAAGGCAATGCGGGCCTCGTGCCACCGCGGATTTGCCCAGCCGTTCACAAAAACATCGTCGAAAACAGCGAATACCGTCAATAAAACAGGCTCTTAGCAGTGGCAGGATGGTGCCGGTGGTCTATATTTCAGTATGACGAATCGCATGGATGGGGTGGCGGACCCGAATCATGAATATCCTGGTCAATGGTTGCAGTGGGGGGATCGGTGCCGGTCTTCATACCACGTCCCTTCTATTGAATGAGCGTGTGCTGATCGATGCTGGCACGGGCGTCGGCACGTTGCCACTCGAGCGTATGGCGCAGATTCGCGACATCTTCATCACCCACTCACATCTCGATCATGTCGGTGGCATTCCGCTGCTGATCGATACCCTGTTCGACAGCCTGGAACAACCCGTGCGCCTACACGCGCAGGAAGCCACCTGCCGGGCCCTGCAGACACATCTGTTCAACAATACCATCTGGCCTGATTTCGCTCTGCTGCCGGATCCGCAACGGCCGGTCATGGAATACTGTCTGATGCGCCCCGGAGAAACACGTTCGGTCGCGGGTCTCGAACTGACGATGATACGGGTCGATCACATCGTTCCGGCCGTGGCCTACCGGGTGGCTTCCAGTGAGGGCGCGTTTGCGTTCAGTGGCGATACCGCGACCACCGACGGCCTGTGGAAGCTGCTCAACGAGCAACCGGTCGATTTTCTCATCGTCGAATGCGGTTTCCCGAACCGCGAGGAGAAACTGGCGCGCATGGCCAAACATTACTGTCCGCGCACACTGGCCGTGGATCTGGCCAAGCTGGACTATCGTCCCCCCGTGTATATCACTCACCTCAAGCCCGGCGCCGAGGACGAAACCTTCACCGAATGCCGTGCGGCGCTGCCCGATCACGAATTGATCCGGCTCCGGGACGGTGACCGCCTCACCCTGCAGGCACCCGACCTGATCCGCCATGTCGCCGGCATTCCGGCCTGACACCCGGACGCTTTGCGGGTAGAATAGCCACCCCATACCCGTCATGAACCACAACGACCATGTTTGAGAACCTCACCGAACGTCTGGGCAAGACACTGCGCAACATCCGCGGCACGGGGCGCCTGACCGAAGACAATATCAAGGATGCCGTACGCGAGGTGCGCATGGCCCTGCTCGAGGCCGATGTAGCCCTGCCGGTGGTCAAGGAATTCGCCGCGCATGTACGAGAAAAGGCGCTTGGCGCCGAGGTGCTCAAGAGCCTGACGCCAGGCCAGGTGTTCATCAAGATCGTCCAGGATGAACTGGTCCGTGTCATGGGCGAGGCCAGCGAATCACTCGATCTGGCCGTTCAGCCACCCGCGGTGATTCTGATGGCCGGCCTGCAGGGCGCGGGCAAGACCACCACCGTGGCCAAGCTGGCGCGCTGGCTCAAGGAGCAGCGCAACAAATCGGTTCTGGTGGTGAGCGCCGATGTCTATCGTCCGGCCGCGATCGACCAGCTCATGACGCTGGCTGGCCAGGTGGGCGCCGAGTTTTTTCCCAGCAGCAGCAAGGATGATCCAGTGGCCATCGCCACTGCCGCGCTCGACCATGCGCGCAAAAAGTTCTTCGACGTGCTGATCATCGACACCGCTGGCCGATTGCACATCGACGAGCAGATGATGGGTGAGATCAAGCGCATCCACGCGGCCGTGAACCCGGTCGAGACATTGTTCGTGGTCGATAGCATGACCGGCCAGGATGCCGCCAATACCGCGCGCGCATTCGACGAGGCATTGCCGTTGACCGGCGTGATACTGACCAAGACCGATGGTGACGCGCGTGGCGGCGCGGCCCTGTCGATCCGACAGATCACCGGCAAGCCGATCAAGTTCCTCGGTGCCGGCGAAAAGACCGACGCGCTGGAACCCTTCCATCCCGACCGCGTGGCCTCGCGTATCCTGGGTATGGGTGACGTGCTTACCCTGGTCGAAGAAGCCGAACGCAAGCTCGACAAGGAAAAGGCCGCCAAACTGGCCAAGAAGCTCAGCAAGGGCAAGGGCTTCGATCTCGAGGACTTCCGCGAGCAGATCCGGCAGATGAACGCCATGGGCGGCATCTCCAGCCTCATGGACAAGCTGCCGGGTATGGGCAACCTGCCACAGGCGGCGCGCAACCAGATCGACGACAGCCAGTTCAAGCGCACCGTGGCCATCATCGATTCCATGACCCCGCGCGAGCGCCGCTATCCCGACATCATCAAGGGCTCGCGCAAGCGGCGCATCGCCGCCGGATCCGGCACCCAGGTGCAGGACGTCAACCGCCTGCTCAAGCAGTTCGCGCAGATGCAGAAGATGATGAAAAAGCTGTCCAAGGGCGGCATGGGCAAGATGATGCGCATGATGAAGGGTAAGCTGCCGCCGGGCATGCCGTTCTGACAGGCTGTTGAAAAAACGGCTGCGAAACCCGTCTGCGGCGTTGCGGCCTGCTGGCTTCGGCTTGAAAAACGAGCGCGAATGATCGGCACGGCTCTCAGAGAGTGATGGAGTTTGCGGCTGATTACCGGGGCATGGGGCTGAAACAACCATATATATCCATGCAAATAAAGCGGGTATTTCAGTCATGGACCGGTGATTTATTCGCCCGAAAGCCTTCACTTTTTCTGAATTTCGCGTAGAATTGCCGGTTTCCGTAATCCCGTGTGGAAGACACGGGTGCGTGAGTGATTTCGAGAGGACTTTTTCGCTATGGTAACGATCCGTTTGTCCCGTGGCGGCGCCAAGAAGCGCCCGTTCTATCATGTTGTCGTGACAGACAGCCGCAACCGCCGCGACGGCCGTTATATCGAGCGCGTGGGATTCTTCAACCCGGTTGCCAAGGGGCAGGAAGAGCGCCTGCGTCTCGACAAGGAGCGCATCGAGTACTGGATTTCGAAGGGCGCGCAAACATCCGAGCGGGTTGCCAGGCTGATCAAGTCTGCGGCCTGAACACGGTTGTACCGGTTGCAGGGCCATGGCCAGGCAACATGATGACTATGTCATCGTTGGCCGGGTATCCGGCGTTTACGGGGTCAGGGGCTGGGTAAAGGTTTTTTCCCATACCGACCCGAGAGACAACATCACCAGATACGATCCCTGGTATCTGGCCACGCGAGAGGGCTGGCAGGCCCGCAGCGTGGAGCAGGGCAGGGCGCACGGCAAGACCGTGATCGCCAAGCTCGAGGGCATCGACGACCGCAATCAGGCCGCGTTACTGGCCGGACACGATATCGCGATCCGTCGTGATCAACTCGAGGCTCTGGCGGAAGGGGAATACTACTGGTCCGATCTGATCGGGCTGCGGGTCGAAACCCCGCAAGGCGAGATGCTCGGTACGGTCGAGTATCTCATGGAGACCGGCGCCAACGACGTGCTGGTCGTGCGCGGCGAGTCGCGCAAGCACCTGGTGCCCTATATCAAGGATCAGGTGATCAGGAACATCGACCTGGAACGCGGCATCATCACCGCGGACTGGGATCCGGATTTCTGACCGGGAGAGGGCCATGCGCTTCGATGTGCTGACACTTTTCCCGGAGATGATCGAGTCGCTGGGACACTATGGTGTTACCGGACGTGCGATCGACAGGGGCTTGCTGCAGTTGCACACGTGGAATCCTCGCGATTTCACCAGCGACAGACACCGTACCGTGGACGACCGGCCGTATGGCGGCGGCCCCGGGATGGTGATGATGGTCGAACCCTTGCGTGACGCCCTGGCGGCGGCACGCGAACAGGCGGGTGAACGGGCCAGGGTCGTCTATCTCAGTCCCCAGGGACGGCGTTTCGACCAGCAGGCAGCGCGCAGCATGGTGGACGACGGCGCGGGCCTGATCCTGGTCGCCGGACGCTACGAAGGTGTCGATGAGCGGTTCATCGAACGTGAGATCGACGAGGAGTGGTCGATCGGTGACTATGTGCTCAGTGGTGGTGAGCTGGCCGCGATGGTCATGATCGATACCATGGCCCGGCTGCTGCCGGGCGTGCTTGGACACGAGGAATCCGCCAGCCAGGATTCCTTCATGGATGGTCTGCTCGACTGTCCGCACTACACGCGGCCCGAGCAGCTCGATGACATGGCGGTGCCGGAGGTGTTGCTGAGCGGCAACCACGAGGCCATCCGCCGCTGGCGCTTGCAGCAGTCGCTCGGGCGCACCTGGCTGCGCCGGCCCGATCTGCTCGAACGGCTGGTACTGGACGAAGAGGCACAGGGACTGCTGCAGGAATTCATTGAAGCGTATCGAAAGGTACAGGATTGAACTGGTAGATAACAGGGGTTAGCGTCATGACGACGATTATTGATGAACTGGAAAAAGAACAGCTTAAGACCGACCTGCCCGAATTCGGGCCGGGCGATACCGTCGTCGTACAGGTCAGGGTAAAGGAAGGCGAACGTGAGCGCCTGCAGGCCTTCGAGGGCGTGGTCATCGCCAAGCGCAACCGCGGCCTGAACTCGGCCTTCACGGTGCGCAAGATCTCGCATGGCGAGGGTGTCGAGCGTGTGTTCCAGACCCACAGCAAGGCAATCGAATCGATCACTGTCAAGCGCCGTGGCGACGTGCGCCGCGCCAAGCTCTACTACCTGCGCGAGCGTACCGGCAAGGCCGCGCGCATCAAGGAAAAGTTGCAGACCCGTTCATAAACAACAGCAGCTGCATTGCCTGAAGAATACGGGTAAGCTTTGGCTTACCCGTATTTTTTTGTCTGAATCATGAAGCTCCGGATCCGATTGCTGGCCTGTCTTTTGTTCCTGTTGCCGCTTGCCACGCAGGCAGCGCCCGTGCTCGACGAGGTCAGGCGCCTGGCCGTGCAGACCCCGGGGCTTGCCCTGCACTATCTTGCCGCTACCCAGCCAGATCCAGCGCACCGGCCACAGGACTGGATGGCCTGGGAGCGCCTGCGCATCGAACTGTACAGGAAACGTGGCGATCATCACGCCATCGCCGAACGCCTCGCGCGGCTGCCGGCCGGGCTGCCCGTGGATTTTGCCGACTGGGCCGCCACGCAACGGGTACGGGCCCTGTTGCGGCTGGGCAAGGGCGAGGCAGCGCTTGTTCTGTTGCGCCGCCTGATCTGGCGAAAGGCGCCGGAGGTGTCCTCCGCCCGCCTGCAACAGTGGCGGCGCCTCGTGATCGAGGCCTGGCTGACACGCGCCCGGAAGGGAGACGCAGTGACGGCATTGCGGCGCTACCGGCAGGATTACCGTGATGACGATCCGCACTGGCGGTTGCTGGGCGCGCGCGTATTGCTGCTGGCCGGTCATCCGCGTGAGGCCGAAGGCCTGCTGGGCAGGGCGCGCACCAGCCGCGAGTTCGCATTGTACTTTCTTGCCCGTCTGCGCAGCGGCAGTCTCTCGCCGGCACAGGTTTATCGGCGTGCATACCGTCTAGCCCGAAAGAGCCGTTCAGCGCACGTATGGAAACTGTGGATCGTGGCCGCACAGGCCGCCGGGCGTAGCGGACAGGCGCAGCACGCCATCCAGGCCTGGTCACGGGCTCTGAAACAGCGGCCGCGTCAGGTTCGCTCGCGCCTGTTCGCCGTAGATGGCCGCAAGCTGTGGCAAGAATACCGCCGCCTTGGACGCAGGCTTGCCAGCCGCTACCAGCTACTCGACGGTGACGATCGCGCCTGGCTGCGCCGGGCGAAACGCCTGATGCGTCGCCAGCCACTGGCGGCGCGTGCGATTCTCGCCGAGCTGGCCGCCAGCACGCGTGATGCCGGAATCCGGCGCAAGGCGCTTTATCGTTTCGCCTGGTCATTGGCGCGTGCGCGTGAGCATACACTCCTGATTGCCCTGTATCTGCAACCGGGCGAAGCGGTCACGGTCGATGATCTGCCCGCCGGCTTGCGCCGGCGCATGGTTGACCGTGCGCTGCGGCGTTCCAACTTCCGCCTGGCCTCCACGCTGATGGGCAGCCTGACCCGGCCACCGGCCGGTGCGCGCAAGTTGTTCTGGCAGATGCGCAGGGCGCGTATTCTCATTCTTGGCGGTGCGCACGAACAGGGTATCGCGGCCATGCGCAACATCCTGTCCGGGTCGGGAAAACTGTCACGTCGCCAATTAGACCGCCTGATGCAGGTGATCTTCGATATCCAGGCCATTGGCCGCCACCGGGCGGCCATCGAGTTGTTCGACCGCATGCCGGTACCGCAAGATGATCTCCAGCGCCGGCGCGAGATCCTGTTCTGGCAGGCCGATTCCTGGAAAGCACTGGGGCATTACCAGGATGCGGCCAGGTATTATCTGCGTTCCGCCACCCTGCCGGGCGCGAAAAGCATGGATCCCTGGGCCCAGACCGCACGTTATCACGCCGCCGAGGCGCTGGTGAAGGCGGGCCTGTACGACGACGCCGAGGCCATCTACCGGCACCTGTTGCGGGTCACGCGCGAGCGCAGCCGGCGAACAGTGCTTGCCAGCAAACTGCGTCAATTGCGCCTGCGGCGGATGCGACGTGGCTTGCCATGATGCAGCCGGATCTTGTGCTCGACAGTCCGGTGGGCCGGCTCGCGGCCGGTTTTCGTGACCATGGGCTGGCATACCTGGCGTTTGTCGATCGGCGCACGCCGCTCATGCTACCCGTGACAGCCGAGGCACGTTCGCTCGAGGCGCAGCTGGCGGCCTGGTTCGATGATCCGGCCTTTCGTATCGATATTCCCTTGTGCATTCAGGGCACGGCCTTTCAACGCCGTGTCTGGCGGGTCCTGCGCACGATCCCGCCGGGACAGGTATGCCGTTATGGCGAACTGGCGCAGCGGCTGGGTACGTCCGCGCGCGCCGTGGGCGGCGCTTGCCGCGTCAATCCCGTGCCCATTGTGGTGCCCTGTCACCGGGTCGTGGCCGCCAGCGGCATCGGCGGCTTTGCCGGCCATACCCATGGACGTCTGGCAGACATAAAGCGCTGGTTGCTGGCGCATGAGGCCGGGGCTTGAAAACCCCGGCGCACGACCCCATTGAGCCGGCACAGGTAGTCAACGCACACCCACAGGAGTCGATTCATGTCTGAAGTAGCCAGTCACAAGGAAACCCTGGAGTTCCAGACCGAGGTGCAGCAGCTGCTGCATCTGATGATTCATTCGCTGTATTCCAACAAGGAAATCTTCCTGCGCGAATTGATCTCCAATGCCTCGGATGCCTGCGACAAGCTGCGATTCGAAGCCCTGACCGATGACGCACTGTATGAAGGCGACAGCGACCTTGGTATCACAGTCCGCTTCGACAAGGACGAACGCACGATCACCGTCAGTGACAACGGTATCGGCATGACGCGCCAGGAGGTCATGGACAATATCGGCACCATCGCCAAATCCGGCACCCGCCAGTTTCTCGACTCCCTGACCGGCGACCAGGCCAAGGACGCTCATTTGATCGGTCAGTTCGGTGTCGGCTTCTATTCGGCGTTCATCGTCGCCGAACGGGTGGAATTGCTCACCCGCCGCGCCGGGCTGGGTGAAGAGCATGGCGTGCACTGGGAGTCGTCCGGCGATGGCGCCTACACCATCGAGACCATTGACCGGCCGGAACGCGGCACCACGGTAATCCTTCATTTGCGTGAGGGCGAGGACGAGTTCCTCGACCACTGGCGCCTGCGTCACATCATCAAGACCTATTCCGATCACATAACGTTGCCCATCCGGATGCCATCCAGCAGCAAGGAAGACGAGATGGAAGTGGTCAACCAGGCATCCGCGCTGTGGGCGCGTCCGCGCAACGAGATCAGCGATGACGAGTACAAGGAGTTCTACAAGCATGTCGCGCATGATTTCGAGGATCCTCTGGCCTGGACCCACAACCGCGTCGAAGGCCGCCATGAGTACATCAGCCTGCTCTACATTCCCAAGCGCGCGCCGTTCGACCTGTACGACCGCGAGCGCCGGCATGGCGTCAAACTGTATGTGAAACGGGTGTTCATCATGGATGACGCCGAGCAGTTGATGCCGGCCTACCTGCGTTTCGTGCGTGGTGTCATAGACTCCAGCGATCTGCCGCTGAACATCTCGCGCGAGATCCTCCAACACAACCGTGAGATCGATGCCATTCGCGGTGGCTCGGTGAAGAAGGTGCTTGGGCTGCTAGAGGATCTGGCGAAGAACGACAAGGAGAAATACGCCGAGTTCTGGGAACAGTTCGGCAAGGTCATGAAGGAAGGGCCGGCCGAGGATTTCGGCAACCGTGAGCGTATCGCCGGACTGCTGCGCTTCCGTTCCACTCACAACGACGGCGCGACCGAGGATGTCAGCCTGGCAGATTACGTCTCTCGCATGAAAGAAGGACAGGACAAGATCTGGTACATCACTGCCGACACCCTGGCCGCGGCCAAGAACAGCCCGCATCTCGAGGTGTTCCGCAAAAAGGGTATCGAGGTGCTGCTGTTGTCCGACCGGGTGGACGAATGGCTGGTGGCCAACCTGCCCGAATTCGACGGCAAGCCGTTGCGTTCGGTGGCCAAGGGTGATCTCGATCTGGGCGATCTCGAAGACGAAAAGGAAAAGAAAGAGCGCGAAAAGACCGGCAAGGAATACCGGAAACTGCTCGATCGGATCGAAAAGGCCCTGGACGGCAAGGTCAAGGCCGTCAAGGTCAGTCATCGCCTGACCGCCTCGCCGTCGTGCCTGGTGGTGGACGAGAACGACATGGGCCTGAGCATGCAGAAGCTGCTGCAGCAGGCAGGCCACAATGTGCCGGCATTGAACCCGACCCTGGAGATCAACCCCGATCATCCGCTGATTCAGCGTCTGCACGACGAGACCGACGACCAGGCCCTGTCCGACTGGAGCCTGCTGTTGTATGAACAGGCCCTGCTCAGCGAGGGTGGCCAGCTTGAGGATCCAGCCGCCTTCGTTGCCCGCCTCAACGGCATGCTGTTGTCCATCTCCTCCGACGCTGGCCAGGCCGCACCAAAGAAACGCAAGAAGAAGACCACGGCGAAGAAACGCAGTGGCAAGCCGGCGGACGAGGACTGATTCCCGGCCCGGATAGCGTGGTGTAGAATCCGGGCATGGGCAGAAGCCGACAACGAGCACAGGCCGGTGCGCCGGATCAGCCCGGCAGCGTGCGTCTCGACAAGTGGCTGTGGGCCGCGCGTTTCTTCAAGACACGGGCACTGGCCACCGAAGCCGTCCAGGGCGGCAAGGTGCATCTCAATGGCCAGCGTGTCAAGCCGGCGCGCGCGGTACAGCCGGGTGACGAACTGTGTATCCACAAAGGAGATCTCGAATACACCGTTACGGTCACCGGGTTGGGTGAAAGGCGCGTTTCGGCCAGGGTCGCCAGTACCTGGTACGAGGAATCCGAGGCCAGCCGCGCGCAACGCGAGGAGCGGATCCGTCAGCGCCGTCTGCTGGCAGCCGCCATGCCGCGTATGCCCGGCCGGCCCAACAAGAAGGACCGGCGTCTGATCCATCGATTCAAACGCCGCACCGGGAACGAGTGACGGTTCATGCGCCGCAGACTATTCATGCTTTTCATCGCCATTCAGCGCATGGAGTACGCGCTGTCCGACAAGCCCGGTTTCGAGGTCGATGCCTCGCGCCTTATCTGGCGGTTCTTTGCCGCCCATCCACGGGGCCGACAATGAGCCGTCCGCAGACACCGTCACTGACAGTGGACATCATCATCACACCCGAACCGCAACTGGTCAGACCGGTGGTATTGATCGAACGCCGTCATCCACCGCATGGCTGGGCCCTGCCGGGCGGCTTTGTCGATATCGGTGAAACGGTCGAACAGGCAGCTGTGCGAGAGGCGCGCGAGGAGACCTCACTGGATGTGCGTCTGGTGCACCTGCTGGGCGTCTATTCCGATCCGGCGCGCGACCCGCGCGGTCACACGGCCAGTGTCGTCTATGTGGCGACAACCACCATGCCGGATCGCCTGGCCGCAGCCGATGATGCCGCCCGCGCCGCCTGGTACAGGCTAGACAACCTGCCGTCACTGGCCTTCGACCATGCGCAAATCCTGCAAGACTACCGTCGTTGGTTGACTCAAACGTGAGACATGCCCGGATGCCGACGCTTCCACGGCAAAGTTTGCGTCATCAGTGCAGCACCCTCTCCACCGTCAGGCGCAGTGTATCCGGCGTGGTATAGGACTTGTTCAATACCGCCCGCAGGTTGTCGGCCCGGTCGGTGATCTCCCAGGTTGCGTGAATGACGACTGGCAGGCCGGCATGTTCATGCTGTAAATCGTGCAGCAGGTCCAGACCACTGCCATCGGGCAGCGTCATGTCGAGAATGACGAGATCAAAATCGCTTTGCTGCAGGCAGTCATGTGCCTGAGCCAGGCTCTTTGCATTGATGATACGGGCACAGTCACGCAGCGTCGAGGCCACCATGCCGGCCATGACCGGATTGTCCTCGACATGCAGGATCCTGGGCCGCGAACCGTCACCCATGGTCAGCGGAGGCGGTGGCGCATCGGCCTGGCGGCCTTCGATGGACTCGCTCGGGATCATGAAAACAGGCAACGGCTCACGGTGCCCGGATACCGGATCATCGAGCCATTCCACTGGAGGCGCGTCGCCCCGCCGGGTACAGACAGTGATGGCATCGTAGTGCTGACGGTTGAGGCTGTAGCGGACATCTTGCTCGTTCTCGGCGATATCCGCGACAAAGCCCTCCTGATTGAGTTGATGGATCAGGTCTGAGCGAATATCGTCATCGCAACCATAGACCAGTACCCGCTGACGCGTGAGCATGTTGGTGTCTCCCGTTTTTCATCCCCAAGACAATTCTATCAGAATCGACCTTACGAAATTTGTACACAGGGTAAACGATTGTATCTTTATGCCCGTATTTCGCCTGTTCAATAGCCCCCCAATCGGCAAGGGCTTGAATGCATGGCGTGCCCGGTTTTGCTAGACTCAGCGGCCTTGCATGCCGGCGGAACGGCTGCCGGCGTCTGACAGGCAACAGGAGCAACCATGCGACCAGCACAGATACAGGTCATTCTCGAACGCGAATTCCAGAGTACCCGTTCCGGGCATCATACCCCGGTCATGCTGTGGGGGCCGCCAGGTGTTGGCAAGTCGGACATGATTGCCCAGGTGGCGGAACGCCACAGCGTTCCGGTCATCGACATCCGGCTGTCGCAGATGGAACCCAGTGACCTGCGCGGTATCCCGTTCCGGGTAGGCGAACAGGTCGAGTGGGCGGTACCGGCCATGCTGCCGGATGCCGAACGCCACGGCGAGGCGGGCATTCTGTTTCTGGACGAGATCACCTCGGCGCCGCCCAGCGTCTCGGCAGCCGCCTACCAGCTGATCCTCGACCGCTGTCTGGGCGCCTACCGGGTCCCCGACGGTTGGGCCATCTTCGCCGCTGGCAACCGTCAGGGCGACCGTGGTGTGACCTATACCATGCCGGCGCCGCTGGCCAACCGCTTTTCGCATTTCGAAGTCGAGGTCAATCTAGACGACTGGGTGGCCTGGGCCTATGCCAACGACATCGACGAAAGGGTGATCGGTTTCCTGCGTTTCCGCCCCGAACTGCTGTTCGACTTCGATCCGGCGCACAACCCGGTGGCCTTCCCGTCACCGCGTTCGTGGGAATTCGCGCATCGCGCGCTGCAGAAGTTCGGCGACAACGAACAAATGCTGACCGGTACATTGCAGGCCTGTGTCGGTCCGGCAGCCGGCATCGAGCTGGCGGCCTTCGTCGCCAACCTCGATCAATTGCCCGATATCGATGCCATCACCCGTGGCGAGACGGTCAAGGTACCCAGGGAGATCGACCTGCAGTACGCCGTGGCCTCGGCCCTGGTCGGCCGTGCCATCAAGGCGCGCGGCAGTGATGATTTCGAAACGGTAATCGGTCATATTCTCGACTTCGCGCGCCTGTTCCCGCAACGCGAGATGGGCGTGATGCTGGTCTCCGACATGCACCGCGCCATTGGCCAGGACCTGTTCTCGGTGCCACAGTTCTCCGAATGGGCCCAGGCAGTGGCCGACGTGATGTTGTTTTCAAAATAGATAAAAGATGAAAGATAAAAGAGAAAACCTTTTTCTTTTCTCTTTATACTTTCCTCATCGCTTATGAAACCCGAGATCGAAACCAAGCTCAGCGCCGCACGCACCCGGCTGATACTCGACAAGCCCTTTCTCGGCGCGCTGGTGCTGCGCCTGCCGCTGGTCGCGGCGGATCCCAAATGGTGCAAGACCAGCGGAACCGATGCCAGATCGTTCTATTTCAACGAACAGTACATCGAATCACTGAGCCTGGAGCAAACCCAGTTCGTTCTCGCGCACGAGGCCTTGCACTGCGCCCTGTCGCATTTCGCGCGCCGCCAGCACCGGGTCAAGCATCGCTGGGATCTGGCCTGTGACTTCGCCATCAACGGCATCCTGATTCGCGAGGGACTGACACCCACGCCGGACGCCCTGTACCTGGACCAGTTCGACGGCATGACCGCCGAAGAGATCTACCCGATGCTCGACGACATGGAAGACCAGGAGCCAATGGACCAGCACCTCTACGACGAGGAAGACCGCAGCGATGAATCACCCGATGCGGGGTCCGGCCAGCGGCGGGAGCAGGAATCCGGCGGCACTGGCAACGAGGCCGAGATCGACCCGAACGCCGGCGGCGCCCCCCAGCCCCCGCCGCTGGAAGGTGACGAAAAGGACCAGCTTTCGGTGCAGTGGCAGCAGCGCCTGGCCGGGGCCGCGCAACAGGCCATACAGGCCGGCAAGATGGGCGGTGCGCTCGCGCGCATGCTCGAGCATCTGCTGCAGCCGCAGTTGCCGTGGCGCATGCTGCTGGCCCGCTACATGAGCGCCAATGCCCGTACCGACTACAACTATACCCGGCCCTCACGCCGCGAGGGCGAGGCCATTCTGCCCAGCCTGCGCAGTCACCAGATCGATATCGTGGTGGTGCTCGACACCAGCGGCTCCATCGGCACCGCCGAGATGGACGAGTTTCTGTCCGAGATCGACGCCATCAAGGGCCAGGTCAACGCCCGCATCACGCTGCATGCCTGTGATCATGAGCTGGCCGCCAACGGGCCGTGGGAGTTCGAGACCTGGGAGACCTTCACGCTACCGGAAGACATCACCGGCGGAGGCGGCACCCGCTTCACACCCGTGTTCGACTGGCTGGACCGCGAGGGCCGCCGGCCGGACCTGCTGGTCTATTTCACCGATGCCGAGGGCGAATTCCCCGACCGTGAACCGGCTTTCCCGGTGATCTGGCTGGTCAAGGGCAAGGCCCGGGTGCCGTGGGGGCAGCGGATCCAGCTCAATTAGGCCCGATAAATCCGGATTATCGTCCCATACATACGGCCATTAGGCGTTTTGCGCCACGCGCAGGCATAATCGGGTGATAACCCCGAACGGGGTCTCGACAGATACAAGGAGTCCATCATGCGCATCATACTGCTCGGCGGCCCTGGCGCCGGCAAGGGTACCCAGGCCGGTTTCATCACTGAAAAATACGGTATTCCACAGATATCCACCGGCGACATGCTGCGTGCCGCGGTCAAGGCAGGCACGCCGCTGGGCAAGGAAGCGAAAAAGATCATGGACGCCGGCGGCCTGGTTTCGGACGACATCATCCTTGGCCTGGTCAGGGAACGCATCAGCCAGCCCGATTGCGCCAACGGTTTCCTGCTCGACGGCTTTCCGCGCACCATCCCGCAGGCCGAAGCGCTCAAGCAACAGGGCATCGATATCGACCACGTGGTTGAGATCGCCGTTGACGACGACGAGATCATCAAGCGCATGAGTGGCCGCCGCGTGCATCTGCCCTCGGGGCGCACCTATCACGTGATCTATAACCCGCCCAAGGTCGAAGGCAAGGACGATGTCACCGGCGAGGATTTGATCCAGCGCGACGACGACAAGGAAGAAACCGTGCGCAAGCGGCTGCAGGTCTATCATGAACAGACCGAACCGCTGATCGCCTTCTATTCCGAATGGGCCGCGTCCGGTGATCCACACGCCCCGCGCTATACCCGCATCGAAGGCATCGGGTCGGTCGAGGAGATTCGCGACAGAATATTCGCCGTCCTGGATGCCTGAGGCCTGTCTCCGGGCTGGCGGTGTGGGGTAACGCAAAGAACGCAAAGGCGCAAAGGTGAATTGTTGATGATATTCAATGCCATACCGGCATGGCATCACCAGGTTCCAGGTGCGTATCATGAGTAGCCCGGAACGAGCGAAGCGGATCCCGGGGTAACCAGTCAGCGTATCGTCTCATCAGCAGGCATCCCACCGGCCAGCCTGGCCGGCTTTCCACGTGCTCCCCGTGCCCCGTGGTAAAAACAATCGCGGTATTTTGGTCTTGAAACGACCAAACCGATATTTCGGCGGGCCATGGTCACGGAATTCCTGTATACTGCGGCGAATTTTTCGACAGTTGAAGAGGACAGGCCATTGGCAACCGTAGATCTCACCACCGCAAATTTCGATGAAGTCGTCGGCGGCAACGACTTCGTCATCATCGACTTCTGGGCACCCTGGTGCGGTCCGTGCAAGAGCTTCGCGCCCATCTACGACAAGATCTCGGAACAGCACGACGACATCGTGTTCGCCAAGGTCAACACCGAGGAAGAACAGCAGATCGCCGCGCACTTCAATATCCGCTCCATCCCCACGCTGATGATCTTCCG
>WFUO01000025.1 GCA_015484945.1 Gammaproteobacteria bacterium
GCTCGGGCACGAGAGACCGCAAATTGTGGCTGTGTATTGCGGGACGTGAATATAGCCACGAAAACACTGCGCCGGTGAGAATGGATTATCCATTTTCAGTACCCGAGCGCACCTTCATGATGCCGGCCAGGTTGTATCAAACCACTGAGGCAGAATCCATTATGAAACGATTACTCTTTAATCCTGCGCACCCTGGTGCAGTGAGGGCGATAGGTATCGCTGGTATTTGTACTGTCGCCAGCGTGAACCTTCATGCAAGCGACATCCAGACAGGCCGGTATTCGATGTATTCAGCGGCTCCGACCCAGGCGCAGGCGGAACTGTTGGAAGCGATCGTTACCGTTGATTTGCCGACGCGGATCCAGACCATCCGAGAGACGGTGCGGTACCTCCTGCAGCGCAGTGGTTACCGGCTGGCTGCTACTGAATCCACCGCGCCGGACACGCTCGCGCTATTTGCGCTACCGTTGCCGGCCGTCCATCGCCACCTTGGGCCGATGACTTTGCGCGAGGCGCTGGAGACACTCGCAGGTCCGGCTTTCCATTTAGTCCAGGATCCTGTCCACCGACTGATCACCTTCGAGCAGTGTGCAGTGAAGCGGGTTGCTGTCCACGAGGCCATGAGCATGGCTGATGTGGAGGTAGTGCAGGATGACGACTGAGCAGCAAACGGAGCAGGTCATACCGTCGGAAGATGCGACCAAGCTGGATGGGGCAGAGGGACAGCCAACGTCCCTCCGGGTGGCTTACAAGTCCGTACTGACTGCCGTTGTGGTCGGTATCGTCGTAATCAGTGCGCTGTCGCTTTCCAAGATCCAGCGGCAAGAAATACCGTTGGATGAACTCCAGATACAGGACTCCAATGCCCCCTCCCTGGAGGTGATCAAAACACCGGAACTGGAGGTAGGCGCGGACGAGGACAAAGTCGAGCGGATCGATCAGAGGCTGACATCATTATCTGGCCGGATCGACCGAGGTTTCGAAGCGCAAGTGGCCCTGAGTGCGGATGCGAAGAAAAGCCTGGCTTCTGTGGTTGAAGGTGTTCGCGCGATCAAAGTGGCCGTTGCCGATCTTACGGAAAGTAACCATGCCCTTCGCCAACGTATTGACGACTCCATTACACGGCTGAATACCCTCATCAAGCAGACCCGGAAGCGCAAGATCGTCCAGCATAAGCCGGCGGCCAGATCGAAACCCCGGCCCGCCAAAACTCCACCGTTTCATGTCGATGCTATCGACGTTTGGGATGACATGACCTACGTGGCCATCTCCCAGGCAGGCCGCGTTGCATTTTTGAAGTCCGGAGAACAGCAATCAGGCTGGACAGTGGCTGGCATCGACCGCCTCAAGGGCAGGGTCGAATTCAAGGGGCCGCATGGCCAGAACCATTCCATTTCATTGCAGAGGTAGAACCGATGGAAATCGTATTAGCCGTGTTATTGCTCTTCGGCAGTTTTGCGCTGGGATCAGCGACAGCAGAGAAGAACGATGGTGCTGAACAATCCAGCAATGGTGAATCTCGTATCCAAACTACGGCAGATTCAGTTCCCGTTACACAGGGGATGCGCGGGTGTTTGTCTGACAAGTCCAGAATGTACCGGGACCTGACGGTGCCCTATATCAACCAGAGAGACCAGGCAGCACCGAAGGCCGACACGTGTGAAGGGGAATGCACCGATGAGTAGACGATGGAGATCTATGGCGTTTCTGGGCGCTCTTATCGCGTCGACTACCGTGATGGCGGCCGAGCTATCACATACCCAGATCGAAGATACCCGGCAGGATAGCTCGCACAAAGCCACGAACGTCTTATCTGCCACGGATCTGGCGCATGCCCGTCTATGGGGTTTGTCGGAGACGGAGTGGCGCCGTTACAAACAGTTGATGCGGGGTATTCGCGGGAGCATCAGCCCGGCGACGATATCGCCCATCGAAGTGCTCGGTATTCATGCGCGTGATGATGCGGAGCGGCAGCGATATGCCGAAGTATGGGCGCATGCCATGTATGAAGACGCCGGCCGTATCCTTGCGTTCCAGCGCACCTACGATGCTGCAACCAAGCGCCTGTATCCGAATGTGTCTCTGATCGACATTAGTCGGTTGCCGGTAAAGACCGAAGTGAAAAATACCTTTCAGTCCGGAGACCGCCTGTTGTTCTTTACTCGCCCGGATTGTCCGGCCTGCGATCTGTTGCTGAATAAGCTGTTAAAGCGGATCGACGAAGTCAACGGTATCGATATCTATCTCACCCATGTGGACATGGGAGATGATCGCGCCGTCAGGGAGTGGGCGTCCAATCACCAGATTGATCCCGACTGGGTACGCAGCCGGCGGATCACCCTCAATCATGATGGCGGCGCCCTCGACAAACTGACCCAGGGGCAGGGTAAAGTCCCGTCCGTATTACGCCGTCGAGGCGAGGACGTTTCAAGACTGCCGGTTTCGGAGCTATAGCCCATGGTGGCGTTGATACGAGTTTTGGGTTGGCCGATGGTATTTGCCGTCCTAATGCTTCCTTCCATGGGTAGGGCGAATGAATCCGTGCCAACGGGTTATCGCATGATTGCGGCAGAGCATGGAATACCCCAGAGCGTTTTGTTTGCGGTGGCGCTTACTGAAAGCGGTAAGCAGACGGGACGGACGGGTACTCTCCGGCCATGGCCCTGGACATTGAATGTGGCCGGGCGGGGTTACTTCTTTGATTCCCGGCAAGCGGCCTGGCAGGCGTTGATGACGTATCTGGAGGAGGGGAAGCGCTCCGTCGATATCGGCCTGATGCAGGTCAACTGGCGTTATCACCAGGATCGGCTCGGGACCCCGTGGCAGGCACTCGATCCGTATCACAACATACGCGTGGGCGCCGCGATTTTGCAGGATTGTTACGCCACGCGGCAGGACTGGTGGGGCAGCGTTGGCTGTTATCACTCGCCGAAGGATTCCCATCGTGCAGACCGGTACCGTCGCCGTGTTGTCTCCCACTGGCAGCGCATTGTAAAGGAGGGATAACATGATGGATCGATTCAGTCCTTATTGCCGCAAGTTCATGGTTATGAGTTTCCTGCTTGTGCCCGTCATCGCTCAGGCTGATCTGACCGTGATCCATGACAGTGGCAATACACAACCCATTGCGCCTTTTCTGGAAATTTTTCAAACTCAAGATGGTTTGCCGCAGCAAAGTCAGGTTCCAACAAGACCCCAGCTCGGCGCTGCTGACCCTAAAGCGTGGTTGCCGATTCAATCACCCGGTCTGACACCGGGGCCGGAGCAGGCCCGTGCGCATGACCGGCCGTTCACGCGGCCATTTTTCTTGATTGGGTCAGACAGCCGTTCCCGACTGTGGCTACAGACACACCGCAATCGGCTCGAGGAGATCGGTGCAGTCGGGATGCTGGTGCAGGCCGAGACGATGGATGATTTGCGAACGATTGCCAGATTGGCTGACGGCTTATCGATCCTGCCAGCCTCGGGCAGTGACATCGCGAAGGCACTGAGCATTTCGCATTATCCGGTGCTGATCTCGGTGCACGGCATCGAGCAGTGAGTGCGCATCCCATCGAGGCCCTGCTGCGTCCTCCGGTCGAGCTGTGGTCGACATTGGTGGCCTTTGCGACAGCAGGTATAGCCATTCTGGCCCCTTGGGCGCTGATGATGCCACCGGGTGTCGCCTATGGTGCCGGCGCTGTATTGGGCCTGATCGGCCTGATCCGGGGGCGGCAGGCCTGGCGGGTGCTGCTCTACCAGCACAACATGCGCCGACTGCCTATATATAAGGTACGTTCCCGCAAGATCCCCCTCAGTCGCCGCAAGTTGTTTCTGGGCCGGGGCTTTCGCTGGACCCAGAAACACACTCAGCGATTGCGCGATACCATCCGGCCAGAGGTCCAGCGTTACGTCCAGCCGGGTAGCCTGTATCAATGGGCGCGCCGCAAGGAGGTCGCCTGGGAAGCGGTCCCGATTCTGAGTTTGTTGGCGCGGCTGTTTCGGGTCCGGGCCTGGTGGAACCCGCTGTCGCCGCTGCCGGCCGTCGGTGGCAAACCGGCCCTACACGCTGTCGAGCCGGACGAGCAGGATGTGTGGATGGACATCGGCGAGCGGGTGGGGCATACCCTGGTGTTGGGGACCACTCGCGTCGGTAAGACTCGGCTGGCCGAGATCCTCATCACCCAGGACATCCGCCGCGGTGACGTGGTGATCGTCTTCGATCCCAAGGGGGATGCGGGTTTGTTGCGGCGTGTGTATGCCGAGGCCAAACGGGCCGGACGGACCAAAGACTTCTATATGTTCCATCTGGGATTTCCCCAGGTCTCGGCTCGCTACAACGCCATCGGCAACTTCTCGCGCATCACCGAGGTTGCTACCCGCATCGCCAACCAGTTACCCAGTGAAGGAAATTCGGCGGCCTTTAAGGAGTTCGCCTGGCGATTCGTCAACATCATTGCCCGTGCACTGGTGGCGCTAAACC
>WFUO01000026.1 GCA_015484945.1 Gammaproteobacteria bacterium
AAGGGCTGCACTTCGACCAGTTCCCCGGGTTCGGCGCCACTGCTGTCGGCGGGCAGGATAATGAAGCAGTTTGCGCGGCTCATGGATGTCAGGATGTGCGAGCCCTGCACGCCGGTGGTATCGACGACCAGTTCGCCCGCATCGTTGCGGCGCATGACGCCGCGCTGGAATTCCAGCCGGCCCGGTGCCTTTTTCAGTTTCGTGGCGCAGGGCAGGCGCAGAATCAGGTCCTGTTGCGGCCGCTGGTCGCCGGCCAGCTTCTTCAGTGCCGGCTGGGCGAACTGGTAGAAAGTGGCCATGGCCGAGACCGGATTGCCGGGCAGCCCGAAGAAGAAGGCGTCACCGATCTTGCCCACGGCCAGCGGTTTGCCGGGTTTCATGCGAATGCGCCAGAAGTCCACCTGGCCAAGCTTGTCCAGCGTGAGCTTGACGAAATCCGCCTCGCCGACCGAGACACCGCCCGAGGTGATGACCGCATCGGCGACTTTGGCGGCCTCGGCAAACGCCCGTTCTATGGCCTTGCGGTCGTCCGGTATCACGCCCATGTCGAGCAGGTCCACGTTCAGGCGCTGCAGCATGCCATACAGCGTGTAGCGGTTGCTGTCATAGATATCACCATCGCCAAGGGGCTCGCCCACGCCCTTGAGTTCGTCGCCGGTGGAGAAGAAGGCCACGCGTGGACGCCGGAACACATCCACCTCGGCCAGACCGAGTGAGGCGATCAGTCCCAGATCGGCGGCGGTGATTCGGTGCCCGGGTTCGAGCACGGTTTCCCCACGGCGCATGTCCTCGCCGGCGCGGCGCACGTTCTCGCCTTCGCGGTGTTCACCGGCGATGGTGATGTTGTCGCCGTCCCGCGTGACCTGTTCCTGCATGATGACGGTATCGGCGCCGGCAGGCATCATCGCGCCGGTCATGATGCGGATAGCCTGGCCGCCCTGCATCTCGCCATCGAACGGATGTCCGGCGAATGATTCGCCGATGACGGTCAGCGCGTGGCCATTGGCGAGATCGGCCGCGCGTACAGCGTAGCCATCCATCGCGGAGTTATCGCAGGGTGGCACGTCGATGGTCGAGACCACCGCGCGGGCCAGCACGCGATCCAGCGCATCGCGCAGGGCCACGCGCTGTATCGTGGTCAGTGGCGTGACCAGATCCATGATGCGCTGACGCGCCTCGTCCACCGACAGCAGGTCCTGGCCGGGACTGTCGCAGTTGGGGGCTACGGGTATGTTCATGGTGTGTTTCAGATTTACCTGGTTGATGGCCTGTCAGGGCCTTACATGGAGCCTTTTCAGGATGAAATCCCGAATCTGCCGTGGATCGTCGAGATCGAGCACCGGCAGTGCGATGGCGGTATTATCCGGGTTATCACAGGCGACCGCAACGATGCTGTCGTCATCGGGATACAGCCAGGGCTTGTCTAGCACGCTGCGGTGCAGTTCGATCTTGTCGAAGCGTTGGTGGCGAAAACCTTCGACCAGCACCAGTTCGATATCGTGAGAAAGGCGTGAAAGCAGTTGCGCCAGTTCGGGCTCGGCCGGTTCGGGGTTTTCATGGATCAGGGCCCAGCGGTTCGGTGAGGCAACCAGGGTTTCGATCGCACCGGCCTGACGCAGCCGGTGGCTGTCCTTGCCGGGTTTGTCGATTTCGATGTCGTGATGGCTGGCCTTGATGACCGCCAGGCGCACATCCTGTTCACGTAGCAGCGGAATCAATTTCTCCAGCAGAGTGGTTTTGCCGGTGCCGCTCCAGGCTGCGAACCCCAGCACCATGGGCGTACGTTCAGCCGGCATCTGTTCCGGCCTCCATGCTCGCGAGTTGTTCGGGGGTGTTTATGTTGGCAAACGCCTCCGGGTTGTCACTGAAACCTGTATAGAGCGGATCGTGCCAGGCTATCCAGTCGTGCACGCGGCGTTCGCCCTTTTCCAGCCAGAACCGCAGGTCGCCGGCCAGGCTGCTCGGGTATAGGCCGAACAGCGGTTGCAGACGCTGGCCATCGTAGGGTATGGCGGGTCGGTGAGGACGGGCCACGGTTGCCAGTCGCTTGGCGAGATCGGCCGGCAGGCGGGGCGCGTCGCACGGCGTCACCAGCAGCCAGGGGGTCGTGGCGGCCTGCATGCCGCTGAGGATGCCGGCCAGCGGCCCGGCGTATTCGCCCCAGGTATCGCTGATCACGGGATGACCGGTGGCGCGGTAGCGATCCAGATGGCGGTTGGCGCAGATCAACAGCGTACCAACCTGGCCTTCAAGTCGCTCGATGACGTGCTCGACCAATGGCCGGTCATGCAGGGTCAGCAGTCCCTTGTCTTCTCCGCCCATGCGCCGGGCGCGGCCACCGGCCAGTATCAGGCCGGTGATCTGTTCTCTGGTGATGTTCAGTTCGTCTTTGCCGTCAGGATACATCGGGTTCACCACAATGTTGCAGGATGTGTTCGCGCACCTGCTGTTTCAGGGCCACCGCGCCCTGCCAGCCAGGCCGGTCGGCGCGCAGCGGAGGCAGGATGCGGATTTCTACGTGACCATGGTGCGGAAACCAGTCAGAGCCGCGCAGGATGTTACGGGTACCGCGAAGGGCGACCGGGAGCACCGGCATTCCGGCATTGGCGGCGGCCAGAAAGGCGCCCATGCGGAACGGGCGCAGGCCGGGTGCGCGGGTGAAGGTGCCCTCGGGGAAGAAGATCAGCGAGCGGCCCTGGCTGGTGTCGCTCAGCAGCCGTTCGGCATCGTCGATGCTCTGGTGGGTGTCGTTGCGTTCCACGTAGCGGGTGCCCATGCGCCGCAGGACGATATCGAGCAGCGGATTGCGGCCGAGTTCCTTCTTTGCCACGAAGCCGAACCGTGGTGGCAGCGCCAGGCCGAGCACGAAGGCGTCGATGTAGCTGGCATGGTTGGCGGCCACGATGCAGGGGCCATCTGGTACATGTTCGCGGCCACGCACGGTGACACGGATGCCAAGCAGTAACAGGGCCGTGCGGATCAGGCCCTTGAGTAACAGCCGACGCAGCTTCATGCCTGGCATGAACACCACCAGTGGCCAGGCGATCAATGTCAGCAGGCCGAACACCAGCCAAGCCCAGCCGGCATACAGCAGTCGTCTGGCCTGGCGCAGGCGCTTGCCCAGGCCGGTGCGCAGCGACAGCAGGCCCTGGCGCAGCAGCAGCTGCCAGCGTGGCGTTGTTTTGCCGATCAGCCCTTTTTCGTACAGTTCCCGGCAGGCCGGGCGGCGGATTTTGCCGCTGGATGTCTTGAGTACCGTGCGCAGGGGCGCCAGCACGATGTCATCGGGCGGCGTTTGCACGGCTTGCATGCACACCTCGCGGATGCGCTGGCGCAGGGCCTCGCGTTCGGATTCATCACGCAACCGGGTTTCGGCCAGTACCACGAGTCTTTCCTCGCCGCCGTCCTTGCGTGAGCCGAACACCGCCACACCGCCAGGCCGGGCACCGGGCAACTGGCCGACAAGAATCTCGATGTCGTAGGGATAGATGTTGCGCCCGGCGCGGATGATCAGGTCTTTCTCTCGTCCGGTAATGTATAGTTCGCCATCGACCAGGTAACCGTAATCGCCGGTATCGTGCCAGCCGTTGCGGATCAGTTCGCGCGTGGCTTCGGGGTTGCGGTAATAGCCACGCGTGGCCGAAGGGCCGCGGAACTGGATGCGGCCGATCTGCCGATCGGGCAGTTCGCCGCCTGTTTCGCCAACGATGCGGACCTCATGTTCGGGCAGGGCGTGGCCACAGGCGGCAATGTGCAACACCTCTTCTGTATCATCGGCGGCCGGCAGTGCGCGACGCTGTTGCTGGAATGCGCGGCCGTCGATACGGTCGCAGGGCGGTACGCGGCCGGGTGGCGGAAAGGTCAGTCCGACACAGTTCTCGGCCAGTCCATAGACCGGCGCCACGGCGCCCGGTGCCAGCCCCCAGGCGGAGAAGCGCTCGATGAACCCCTGAACGGTCTGGCACAGCACCGGTTCCGCGCCGTTGCAGCAGAAGCGCAGGCTGGACAGGTCAACGCCTTTGAGGTCACGGTCGCGCACCTTGTCCAGGCACATCTGGTAGGCGAAGTTGGGCGCGGCTGAAAGGGTGCCGCGATGGCGCGAGATCATCTGCAGCCAGCGCGCCGGACGGGCGATGAAGCTCATCGGTGACATCAAAACCAGTGGAAATCCATGGTACAGGCCACCCATCCACGCACCGATCAATCCCATGTCGTGATACAGCGGCAACCAGCTGACAAAGACATCCCGCTCGGTCGCCTGCGCAGCCTGCCCCATGACCCGGATATTGTTGAGCAGGTTGGCATGGCTGAGCATCACCCCCTTGGGGTCGCCGGTACTGCCTGATGTGTATTGCAGAAAGGCGAGATCGTCGGCGCTGACATTGACGTGGTCCGAAGGTTCACTGGCCAGCAGTTCGGTGATATCGAACACCCGTTCCATTTTTGTCAGCCGGTTCTCGAGAAAACGGCCGGCGCGACTGGCCTCGGTGAAGGTGATCAGAAACCGGGTTTCGGCGCTGGCCAGGATGTGGCTTTGACGTTCCAGGTGTTCCAGCGCCTGCGAGGCGCGGGTGGGCGGATAGATGGGTACCGCGACACCGCCGGCGAGGATGATGCCCATGAAGGCGAAGAAGAATTCAGGTCCGGATGGCAGCATGATGGCCACGGTCTGTTGTGATTCCAACGCGTTCTGACGCAACGTGGCGGCGACCCGGCTCGCCTGTTCATGGAGTTGCCGGTAGCTGACGGTCTGCGCCTCACCTTCTGGGTCGGCATACCAGTACAGCTGGATGCGGTCTGGATGATGCTTGCGATGCCACTGCAGAACCTCGACCAGTGTCGTGGCGGCATGTGGCTGACCCATGAAGATGTTGTCTTCAACACTATCGGTGCGAACTTTGGCATGACCGGTTTCAGGCGTGTAACCCGTGCAGTTCAGCAGGTCGCGCAGGGTCGTTGCCTCGAGCAGGCAGCGTTCGTCGATACGCCGCCCGATACGTTGTTCAAGACGCTGCAGCAGTTCCATGCGCGCGAGGCTGTCGATACCGGCATCGCGATCGATCTCGTGGTCGAGATCAAGGTAGCCGAAATCGGTGCCGGGCTGGATCTCGCCGGCCAGTGCACGGGCCAGGTCGAGGATCAGGTCGGCTGTCGGTGTCTGTGTCTGGGTCATGCGCGTCACTTGTGCGGGGGCCGTTGATAAGATAATAGTGTACATTGATTGCATGGTGGAGAATAAAAGCATGACGGTTGCCGGCGAGGCCGAAGACCAGCAGCTCATCGACCGGTTCATCGACGCGATGTGGATGGAGCACGGTCTGAGCCGCAACACCCTGGCATCGTATCGTTCCGATCTCAATGGCCTGCGGAAAGCCAGTGACCGCTCGCTGCATACCCTGACGGCTGCCGATCTGCAGGCGTATCTGCAACGGCGTATCGGCACTGGCACCAGCCCGCGCACGGTGGCCCGTTTCGTGTCGGTGTTCAGGCGCTTCTACCGGTTCCTGTCGCGTGAGGGGGTCATCGACATCGATCCCAGTCAGGAGATCGACGCCCCACGTCTGGGACGGCCCTTGCCCGGCAGCCTTACCGAAGACGAGGTCGAGCGGCTGTTGCGGGCGCCGGATACCGGCCGGCCCGAGGGGATACGGGACCGATGCATGCTGGAACTGCTGTATGCCACCGGTTTGCGGGTCTCCGAGCTGGTGGGCCTGCGTCCTGAACAGGTCAGCCTCACCCAGGGTGTGCTCAGGGTCAGTGGCAAGGGCGGCAAGGAACGTCTGGTCCCCATGGGCGAGGAGGCGCTTGAATGGCTGCAGCGTTATCTGCGCGAGGCGCGGCAGGCGATACTTGGACAGCGCCAGAGCGACTACCTGTTTCCGTCCCGGCGCAGCGCGCAAATCACACGGCAGGCCTTCTGGCATCTGATACGGCGTCATGCGCGGCGGGCCGGTATCGGCAAAGCCCTCTCGCCGCATACCCTGCGTCATGCCTTTGCCACTCATCTTCTCAACCATGGCGCCGATCTGCGGGTGGTGCAGATGCTGCTTGGCCACAGCGATCTTTCCACGACCCAGATCTATACCCATGTGGCGCGTGCGCGGTTGCAGGAGATCCATGACCGCCATCATCCGCGTGGTTGACGGCCTGTCCCTGCCGGCCGATGTCTGGCCGTTCAGGTTCTGTTCACGCGGAACTTTTTATGGTTTCAATACCCCAATCACATTAGACTGTGCGTTTTTATCTGTATCAAAAAATTCTGGAGCAAGCTCATGTCGTTTAACAAGGTCTTCCAAGGCATCGTTCTGGCCGGTCTGGCCATTGTCATGATCCCGTCAGCCATGGCGCAAAAGATGGTGGCCCCGGCTGCCAAGCTGCAATTGACGGCCGCGCACAAGGCCGACGTGAAAAGGATCGAGGCCGCGCTGGCCAAGGCCTTCCAGGGCGCAAAGCCGGATTCGGTCAGGCCATCGCCGATTAACGGTGTCTATGAGGTCGTCTATGGCCCGAAGATCTACTATATCAGTGCGGATGGCCGCTTCCTGCTCAACGGCAGCATCTATGACCTGAATACGCGCGTGAACATCACCGCCCGGCGCACCGCCGCGGTGCGCAGCAAGGCCTTCGACAAGCTGGGCGAGAAGAACATGATCGTGTTTCGTGCGCCTCACCAAAAGCATGTGATTACCGTGTTTACCGATATCGACTGTCCGTATTGCCGCCTGATGCACAGCAAGATCGACAAATACCTGAAAGAAGGGATCACGGTCCGCTATCTGCTGTTTCCGCGCGCCGGGGTCAATTCAGAATCCTATCGCAAGGCGGTGTCGGTATGGTGCGCCCGGGACAAGAACAGGGCCTTTACTCAAGCCAAGGCCGGTCAGCCGGTCAAGCCCAGGACCTGCGCCAATCCCGTCCGGCGTCACATGCTGATGGGTAAAATGATGAACGTGACCGGTACGCCCACCATCATTCGGGAAGACGGCAAGACCATCCCGGGTTATGTGCCGCCGCGCCAGCTCAAGCGTATCCTGGAAGGCAAGGAGAGCATGGGGGACACCGGGCAGTGATGTTCATCAGTCTGGTGTGACCGGGCGCACCTCCAGCGAGGACGTAAACACCAGCAGGCCCGATACCCCGGTATCGGGCCTGAGTTTTTCGACACCGCGCATATACAACCGCATCTGTTGTTCGTAGTCGGTCACGAGATTGTCGATGGTCGCGCTGTCGAGGCCGGTATGGTTCTTGTAGTCGATCACGATCATCCCGTTACCGGTATCGACGAGGCGGTCTATCACGCCGGTCACCGGCCGGCCCGTGTCGTCGAGATACTGGATTGCCACCTCATTCCAGGCCTGGCGGTATTTGCCGGGGTCGAAGATCGCCGCCAGTTCGGGCATGCGGGTGACCGCCACGGCCTGTTCGTACAGTGTCTCAATGGCTGTTTCATCGAGGCCATGCGCATGGCGCAGCCTGACCAGACGCAGGATGGCGTCACGGTCAGGGTTGGCTTCACGCGTGATCAGCTCAAGGATCTTGTGCATGACGATGCCCTTTTCGCGCCCGAACATGTCATGGTAGCGCAGCCGGGTTTCATGAATCGTGCCACTGGGCAGCACTGGCTGGTCGGGGTCGTCAGCTTGGCCGGGGGGAGTGGCATCGTGCGTGACTGAAACGGCATCTTCTGCGGATGCCAATGCAGAAGGATGCGCAATGGGCGGCGTGGCGTGTTCGATGATCCAGACGCTATGTTTATCCTTTGCGTCGTCGCCTAGCCGCGTGCGCACCCTATGCAGCCAGCCGTCATCGTCCTTGCCGTTCGCGCTGCCACTCAGGAACAGATATTGGCGCGCGCGGGTCATGGCCACGTAGAGCAGGTTGGCATCCTCGATCTGTTCGCGCGTCTGGCGTGATTTTCTTATACCACCCAGGCGCGGGTCGTTCTCGTCGATGCTGTCACACAGCAGGAAGTTTGCCGGGCGGTCACTGTCCGGTGGCCAGTCGATCAGGCATTCCCATCCCTTGCTCGGCGCGCGGTGTTTGCCACAGTCTGCGACGAACACCACCGGCGCTTCAAGGCCCTTGGCGGCATGTACGGTGAGGATCTGTACGCGCGCCAGGCCAGTGCCCTGGGGCGGTTCGTCGGGCGCATCATCAGCATGCTGGCGCAGGGCACGCAAGCGGTGCAGGAAGCGGGTCAGGCTGGGGTAACGTCCGGCATCCACTTCAAGCGCCAATTCAATGAAACGGCCCAGGTTGGCGGGTATCGACGGTCGGCGCGCTTCCGGCACCACGGCCAGGTAACGTGAGACGACGTCACCCTCGTGATAGATCCGGTCGAGCAGATCGTGTACCGGGATGTGGCCAGCCGCCTGCATCCAGTCGAGCAGACGATCGTGCGCCCGTTGCAACGCTTGGCTTGCCGTGCCATTGGCCACCAGCCATTGCAGGCGCTCGAACCAGTTGCCTTGATCGCTGGCCTGGGCCAGCGCGAAGAGATCTTCGTCGCCGCAAGCGAAAAGCGGCGATTTGAGAATCTGCGCCAGTTCCAGGTTGTTGTACGGTGTTATCAGGAAGCGCAACAGCGCCTCCATGTCACGGATCTCCAGGCTGTCGAGCAGAGTGCCGCGCCCCGATGAGACATAGGGGATTTCATTGCGGCGCAAGGCCTGTTCGAACTCGTGCATGTGGGTGCGCTTGCGCAGCAGGATGAAGATATCGCTGTACGCCAAGGGACGGGCGGCGCCGTTACGTTCCACCGGTGTCTTATCGTCAACAAGCTGGCGAATACGCGATGCCACAGCCTCGGCTTCGAGCCGCACTGCGCTGGCCGGCGGCGACGGGCGGGGTTGCCGCAAGGGGTTGCGCAGGCCCGTGAGGCCTGTCCTGTCATCGTTCGCCTTGCGGAATGGCGGCCATACCTCGACCCGGCCCCACAGGTCTTTGTGATGGGTGGCGTGCCGCTCGAAGTGGATCAACGGATTGCCGTCGAACACGCGATTGACGGCCTCGATGACGGCGGGACTGGAGCGCCATGAATTGTTCATCGATACGGTAAGGGCATTGAAGGTTTGCCCGAGATGCTGGCTGGCGACATCCAGCAGGCGTGGTTCCGCGCGGCGAAAGCCATAGATCGACTGTTTGCCGTCACCGACGATGAACAGCGTCCCGGAGCGTTCGTTCTCACGGTAGGGCATTTCATCGATCAGTGGCCGCAGCATATACCACTGCACCGGGTTGGTGTCCTGGAATTCGTCGATCAGCAGATGGTCGATGCGTTGATCGAGTTTGTACTGGATCCAGTGCGCGTGATCGGATGACGACAGCAGACGGTAGGCGTGCCATTCCAGGTCAGTGAAGTCCATCACCCCCTGTTCGGCCTTGAGACGCTGGAACAGTGTGAGCAGGTGATGGCCGCAATGGTACCACGCGCTGGATACGCGATGGATCAACTGGTGGTGCAGGCGGCGGCGCGCATCGAGGATCGCCTGACTCAGGGTGGCGTGCAGCGCCAGCATCTCCTCCACGCCGTCCGCGCCCAGTGCCTTTTCGAGCGCCTTGCTGTGCCCGCGCGCGCGCGGCTCGCCCTGGGCGGTCAGGAAGACCCGCTGCAATGATTCGAAACGCAGGTCCAGATCCTGTCCGGTATCCAGCGCCTGCAGGATGTCGGTGCAGTGTTCGAGATTGGTTCGGGTCTGGTGGCGCGCCAGCAGTTCGGCAAATCGTTTGAGATCGGTGGCACGGTCATCGAGCAATGTATTGAGCAGGGTTTTCCGGTCCGCGGGCGGATCGAGCAGGGCCGCGAGCCGGCGGGATGCAAAATCCGGCGGGTCGGCCTGATCGCGGGTCCACATCCACCATTCGTTGCGGTTGTCGATGAACCGGGACAGTGCCTGCCTGACGCTGTCGATACCGCCCATTCCGGTGAACAGCTCATCCAGCGCGGCGGCCAGACTGCTGTCGGGCCGGGCCGTGGCCTCGGCATCGAGTGCCTGCCATGCCTCGTCGAACAGCAGACCGGTATCGGTGACCAGTTCGAAGTCGGCCGCGATGCCGGCCTCGAGCGGAAAGCGGGTGAGAACCTCCTGGCAGAAGCCGTGGAATGTGTGGGTGCGAACACCGTGTTCGGCCAGCAGCAGCCGTTCGAACAGTCCGCGTGCCCGTTGACGCAGATCAGGGCTGTCGTTCATGCCCATGGTACGCAAGGTGGCGGCGAGCGTCTCATCGTCCATGAACAGGAAGGATTCGAGGCGTTCACGCAGGCGTGACTGCATCTCGGCCGCGGCCTTGCGCGTGAATGTGATGGCCAGGATACCGCCGGGTTCCTGACCATCGAGCAGCAGACGCACGATACGCGTGACCAGCATCCAGGTCTTGCCGGTGCCGGCCGAGGCCAGCACGCTGGCGCTGATATCCGGTCGGGTGGCTTCGATGGGCTGACTGGCTTGCGGCATGCCTGCAGGTTAGTGGTTGCGGGACGATTCGATCATACGTAAAACACCTGCACTGTGCCAGATAGGTGGATATCGGGCCGCCGGATCGTTTTGGGCGGGTTCCAGGCTTGTAGTCCTTGTTTGAATTTTTTGTAGTCCTGATCCTACATTGACGAGTAAAGCCTACTGCAAGTTTATGAAATTGAAAGAAATATTTGTCTGACAAATTTTGCGCCACAGAATATATCAGCATTTTCTTATTTGCTCGATACCCGCCAACAGGATAGTTTTTCCACATGCCAAGCGCATTCATCCCCATGGACGGCAGGGAATGTGATGACGGAAGGCTCAAAGGGATGTGAATCGGGCATGGAAACCCGGAATGGATGAAAGGCGGCCCTTGTGGCCGCCTTTTTTATTGTCGTGGTTGATTGCCGTAACGGGCCGTGTGTGCCGGAAAGCGGCCCCTCTCCGGGGTTCGCTGTCGCCATGAGGCAGGCTCAGGCCGGCCAGAAATCCCTGCGGCACAGCACATCGGCGTCACAGTGCCGGCATGCCTGTTCCTCGCCCCATGCCGGCAGGCCGGTACCGTCACGGATGGCCTCGAGAACCTCGCGCAGACGTTGATCGATCTCTGTTGCCTGGTCTTCGGCCTGTTCCGGGTCGAGATGACATTTGAGCCTGACCGGTTTCTCGTCCAGCGCAAGATAGCCAAGATGGTTGTGTCCGCCTGCCAGCAGCGCATAGGTCTGCAACTGAACCGCTTCACCGCCCACGACATCCTTTTTGGCCGGTATGAAGCCGGTTTTGAAGTCGAGTATCACACCGTTGCCATCGGCATCCCGCCCCAGATAGTCGATCTTTCCCTTGAGCTTGAGCAGGCCGTGAAAATCCATTTCATACGGCTTCTCGGATGCGACATGCCGCCACCCGGTCTGACTGATGAACCAGTTGATGCAGGACGGGATCTTGTCCTGCCAGCGCCGCAGCCAGCCACGGTGCATGAAGTCGGTCTCGAGATCGCGGCGGAAGACGGCCTCGGCGATATGCTGCAGGCATTCGATGGCTTCGGCACGCGTGGCATCACTTAAGGGACGGCCGAATGGCCCAGGCAGTCCCGGCTTGTCCTCGAAAAAGGCCTCAAGGCACAGGTGGACGCGGTTGCCGTAATCGCTTTTCTGCAATGCCTCGCGGATTTCCTCGGGCGCTTTCAGACGCATGCAGTCGAATACCGCGAAGCGGTATGGGCAGGTGATCAGGTTCTGATGCGCAGTGGCTGTCAGGTGATTCGGGAACAAGCCGTCTGGCAGGACGGGACGGGGGGGTGATGATGCCCGAAGTTCAGTGGCCGGCTTCATGGCCGTGGCGTCGATGCGAGTGGTCAGGTCGTCTTTCCAGGCCAGGCGATGGAAGGCTTGCAACAGACCAATCCAGCGTGACGGGATGGCTTCCTCGTCCTCGGCATGGCTATAGGTGATGCAGATTTCTTCCGCAGCCTGCAGCAATTGCCGGAACAGATAGTATCGTGCGCGCAGCCGGTCGCGCCATACCGGCAAGCCCAGCGCGTATCGGACACGGTCATTGAGAAAACAATGACGTGGTCCGCCGCCGGGTAGATGCGCATCGTCGGCGGCGGCGATGATCAAGGTATCGAACTTCTGCGCCTGGGCCTGCTCCGGTGTCAGCAGGCGCACCCTGCTGCCCTGCTGTGCGGGATGAAACACCTCGCTTTCGAGTGCAGAGCCGAGCCATCTTCGAAACCCCGGCCAGTCCAGTTCGATTTCGGATCCGGTTACGGCATTGGCAAGTTCACGCAACAGTTCGAGCACCTGCATACCGGCCGGATCGTTGTACAGGGCCTGGGCGACACCCAGACGTTCCAGACTGTCGAGCAGGCAGTGTACAAATCTGGATGCCGGATGCCGTCCATGACGGACGAGCGGGCGAAGCGGCTCACAGGCCAGTTGCAGACGGTCGAGCAGTTCGAATACATGGCGGGCGGTGTCTTCGTTCCATCCCAGGCGTTGCAGGCGCGTCTTTGCGGCGTGGCGGTATCGCGCCAGCGAACTGCCGATATTCTCGTGATGTACGATATCCTGCTCGATGCGGAAAACAGCCGCGCGCACAGGGCTGTCGATTTCGTCACCGAGCAGGAACGGGGACTTGAGCACATCGAGCAGGGCGGGGTAGAGAAAATCCTCCTCGATGGCGCCTAGCCAACTCTCCACCAGTGACGCAGCGCTGCTGGTTGACAGGGCCCAGCCTGCGGCATCGTCGAGCCAGATATCGTGCCGTTCGAGCAGGGCGCGTATCCGGCGCGCGAGGCGGCGATCGTCGGTGACCAGAGCGATCCGCCGTGGACCACGCATCAGGGCCGAAACGATGGTCGAGGTGATCCCATGTGCCTCGTCTTCGGCCTTGTCATACCCCAGAATGCGGATACGTCCGGCCAGCGGAGATTCGGGAAGTGTTTGCCGCAGCTCGCGGGCGCGATCGGTCAGCCAGGGTTCCGGCGCATAGACGCAGTCGAGGACTTTGTCCACGGTGTTGCCTGGTATCGGTGTCGGAGGCGTCAGGCCGATATCCCGCAGCAAGCCACGGTTGACCTGATCGGGGTGCAGGTCCGTATGTTCACAGCCGCCGGACAGGAACAGATGCAAACGGCCCAATTCGAGCATCCTTCTCACCCAGTCGATTTCGGCGCCATGCAGTGTGGGTGGAGGAACAAAAAGAAACTGGCGGTCACGGCAAACACCTTCGATGCTGTCACGCAGGCGCGCGGCATAGGCGACTGCCGGGTCATCGATATCGGCCTGATCCTCGATTTTTCGCCATGCCTGCCAAAGATGATGTACGACACTGGCCTCGAACCCCAGTTGCAGGTTGTCTTCGGGCACGCCATAGGCCGCGCCAAGGCGTTGCCTGAGCTCTGCCTCGTCATCGGGCAGGCGCTGGTGTCGAAGACTCAACTGGTCGAACAGTCCGAGCAGTTCACTGGCCAGTCTGGCTGGGTCGGCTGAATCGAACAGCCCCCGGTGTTCGGCGAGGATGTCGCGAAACAACAGTTCACGCAGGTGGCGGTTTTCCTCGTCACGTGCGCTTGGGCAGTTTTCGTCTATCCATTGCTTCAAGGTGCCGATGGCGGGGGCGAGGAAGGCGCCTCCGGCATGTTGTTGCAGCGCCTGGCGCATTTGCCGGGAGCCACTGGCATCCGGCAGCAGTATGACGAAACGGGTGAGGTCGGTACAAGGACTGCCAGCGTGGGCGAATATCCACTCTGCCATGGCCTCGAATACATTGCCTGACCAGGGCAATAATGTGACCGGGGCGGTCATTTCTCCAGCAGGTCTAGTTTTCCGGGTTTGTCCTTCCACGCCTCGGCATCGGGCAGAGGCGGTTTGACCTCGGTGATGACAGGCCAGATCCGGGACAGCTCGGCATTGATCTCGATGAATTGGAGCTGGTCCTCGGGCAAGTCGTCTTCGGCGAAGATGGCATTGATCGGGCACTCGGGTTCGCACAGGCTGCAGTCGATGCACTCCTCAGGGTCTATGACGAGGAAGTTGGGTCCTTCATGGAAACAGTCCACCGGACACACATCGACACAGTCGGTGTATTTGCACTGTATGCAGTTTTCCGTTACTACATAGGTCATCACAGGTAACCGTCAGGCTCACACATCATCGAAATGGACAAAGCGGTTGCGGCCGCCTTCCTTGGCACTATAAAGGGCTTTGTCTGCCTTTTCAATGATATCCATGGCCGTTGACGCGCCGTCTCCGGTGGTGCTGGCAATCCCCATGCTCAGGGTGACATGTGGGGCGGTATCGGAATGTTCATGCGGTATCGCCGCCGCGTTGATGGCCTGTTTGAGATTTTCACACACCTTGATGGCGCCCGCGCTGTCGGTGGATGGGAGGATCACAGCGAATTCCTCGCCACCATACCTTGCCACCAGATCGCCAGGGCGTGAGGCAATGCCATCGATGATGCTTGCCACTTGTTTCAGGCATTCATCCCCACCTGTATGACCATAATTGTCGTTGTAGTGTTTGAAGAAATCGATATCTATCATGACCAGCGACAGGGGGTTGCCGTCGCGTGCCGCGCGTTTGAGTTCTTCATCGAGTGTTTGGTCGAATATTCGCCGGTTTGCCAGGCCGGTGAGCCCGTCCAGGGACGATAGTCGTTCGAGTTCCGCATTGGTTTGTTCGAGTTGTTTTTGCATCTCTCGCAGGGCCAGAAATGCCGCGTCGCGTTCCATTTTCATCAGGTAATGTTTGGCATGTGAGCGAATGCGCGCCAGAAGTTCTATCTTGTCCGGCAGCTTGACGAGATAGTCGTTGGCGCCACTGTAGAATGCATCACTCTTTATCACGGGGTCTTCCTTGGATGAAAGGACAATGATGGGTATGTCGGCCGTTTTCTTGTTGGCGCGATAGTATCTGACCAGTGTCATACCATCGACCTCGGGCATTACCAGATCCTGCAGGATGATGGTGGCGTCGATCTCGATGGCCAGATTGATGGCAGACATCGGTTTGTCGGTGTAATGGAATTCGATGTCCTCCTCTTCAGCCAGCATGCGCCTGATGGCCTCGGCAACCATCTGCTGGTCATCCACCAGAAGTACACGGATCGTGTTGTTCAATGACAGGCCGCTGAACATGCTATGTCCCCTGTAGTCGCTTTTTGTCGGGCTTGTTCAGTGCGTCCAGTATGGCTGGACCGATCGCCTCGAGTGGCAGTACCTCACAGACGGCTCCCGTTTTTATGGCCGCCTTGGGCATGCCGAATACCGAGCATGTATCTTCGTTCTGGGCGATGGTGTGCATGCCCATATCCCTGAGCAGTTTCAGACCACGGGCGCCATCATTGCCCATGCCGGTGAGCAATACACCGATGATGGGGCCATTCCAGTTCATGCCCGCGCTTTCGAAAAACACATCCACGGATGGCCGATAGACATGGTTGACAGGGTGGCGTGTATAACGCAGACACATCTGGTTATCGAGAATCAGGTGATTGTTGGTGCCTGCAAGCCGGATCTCGCCGGCTGCCGGGGTATCTCCTTCCCTGGCGATACGGACCTTCATCGGAATCTGTGCATCGAGCCAGTCGGCAAGACCCGTGCTGAAATCCTCATCGACATGCTGGATGACGGTGACCGTTGCTGACAGATCGGCAGGCAGGCAACCAAGTACCGTGGCCAATGCCGACGGCCCCCCTGTGGAGGAGCCAATGGCAATCAGCGGATAATCCGGTTTGTCATGTGTTTGGGTCGATTTTCCCTCTGACTGCTGGGAGACGAGGCGCTCGATATTTGCGAGTTTCCTTTGCAGCATGTCGGTAATCGCCGGGCTGCTCAGTGTGAAGGAACTGGTGTTGAGCGCATCGATGGCGCCATGTCCCATGGCCTCGAACACCATTCCGGCACTGGTGTTGACCGAGGAGGTGACGATCAGGATGGAACACGGATTCTCGGCCATGATTCTGCGTGTGGCTTCCACCCCATTCATCACCGGCATCATCAGGTCCATCAGGATGAGATCGGGGGTTTGCGCGCGGCATTTTTCAACAGCCTCCTGCCCATTGACGGCTGTCCAGACGACCTCATGCCCGATAGCCTCCTGCAACGTGTTCTTGAGAAGCTCAACGACCATTTCCTGATCATTGACAATGGCCACTTTCATGATTCGGCTTCTCCTATCAGATCGAGGACAGCGTCGATCAGTGATTCGTCATGAAAGCTGCCCTTGGTGAGGTAATAGTCTGCACCGGCCTCCAGGCCGCGCTTGCGGTCTTCCGGCCTGTCCTTGTAGGAAACGATCATGACCGGGATGTCCTTGATGCGGTTGTCGGACTTGATGGTGCTGACAAGGTCGATACCGTTCATGCGCGGCATGTCTATATCGCTGATGACCAGATCGTAGCTGGCCGAGCGTACCGAGTTGAGACCATCTATTCCATCCACAGCGACATCGACGATATAGCCACGGGATTCGAGCAGCTTCTTTTCGACCTCACGCACGGTCAGTGAGTCATCAACGACAAGAACCCGCTTGATCCGGCTTTCAGTACCCCTTTCTTCGGTGTTAATGGAGAACAGTCTGTCGTTGTCCTGTCTGTCCGCAAGGCTGTCATGGATTGTCTTGAGAATGTCATCGATATCAATAATGAGTACTGTTTCGCCCTTGTCCGTCAGCGCGGTGGCGCTGACATCACGTATCTTGCCGAGAGATCGGGGCAGGCTACGGATGGCGAGTTGGTATTCACCATTGAAGCGGTCAACGACAAGGCCGTAACGATTGCTTCGGTCTCCAACGATGATGACGTTGAGTATAGCGTCACTGTCAAGGGTGTCGGGTAATTGCAAAACCGAGGCCGCATCGACCAGAGAGATCCTGTCCTCATCAACGTGGATATACTGATGATTTTCTATCGACAGGATTTCACCGGGATCGACCTGCAGAACCTTGTCGATGCGTGCCAGCGGAAAGCCATACAACTCGCCATTGATGGTGGCCAGCAGACAACGCAGTATCGACAGTGTCAGGGGCAGCTCCAGATTGATACTGGTGCCCTTGCCTGCCTCGGTGCAGGTGCGGATGTTGCCGCGTATCTCCTGGATTGCGGTAAGTACGACATCCAGGCCCACGCCGCGGCCGGATATCTCGGTAACCTCTTCTCTGGTCGAGAAGCCAGGCAGATACAGGAACTCGAGCAGCTCGGCTTCCGACATTGCTTCCAGCAGTGCCGGGGTGGACAGTTTTCTGTCCAGAATCCTTGTCTTCAGACGTTCGAGATCGATGCCCTTGCCATCATCACAGATATTGATCGACAACATGCCGGCATTATGCGCCGCGGTCAGCCGTATCACGCCTTGTTCGGGCTTGCCGGCGGCCTTTCTGGTTTCCGGATCCTCGATACCATGGTCGATGGCATTGCGGATCAGGTGGTTGATAGGGGCTTCGAGCTTTTCGAGGATATCCCGATCAACCAGGGTGTCTCTGCCCTCGATTTCAATACGGACGTTCTTCCCCAGTTGGCGTGAGATGTCACGCGTCATCCTCTCAAAGCCATGGGTAATGTCACTGAATGGCCGCATGCGGCTGGTCAACAGCTCATGATTGAGATGGGTCGTCAGACCAAGAATGCGCCTGTCATAGTTTTCGCATGAGATGATGCTGCCGTTCAGGTACTCCTGTATGTTGGCGAGAATATCTCGTGATCTTGCAGTCAGAGTGGCCTGGATGTCGTATGAGCAGGCGCCATCGTTTTGAAGTTCCTGCATGTGGCACAGGGTTTTGTGCAGTTCATTACCCAATTTCTTCAGTTGTAACAGCTCACGGGCATGATGATTGATCCATTTACTTGAGACATTCAGTTCACCGGCAAGCGATATGAGATTGTTGAGGCGTTCTGTGTTTATCCTTACGTACTTGCTTCCGGCGCCGGTGTCTTCAGATTGTGAGGTGGCGGGCGCCTCGTCACCGGCGCTTGGTTTTTCATTGTCATGTTGAATGGTTTTTCTATCGGCCGTTTTTTGTGCCGGTGAGTCAACCTGGTTTTCACTATCGGCCTGTTCTGTCGCGGGCACGGAATGTCTGTCGGGGATGGCGGCAATGAGGCGGTCGATGATGTCGGCGTTGAGCGCCGACCAAAGACTGGTTTCCTCAAATTTCATTTGCTGCATGCTTTCGAGAATGTCGTTGGCTTCCAGCAGGGTGTCAATCATTGCGCTGTCGGGCACGCCGCCCTGCTCCTGCAGGGCTACGAAGTAGTCTTCCATGCGATGGGTGAGATTGACGCCAGCGTCGATGCCTATCAGGCGGCATGCACCCTTTATGGAGTGACAGGCGCGCATCAGGGATTCAAGAATTTCACCGCCGCCTTTCCCTTTCTCGAGCTGAAGAAGGTTTTTGGAGATGGTCTCGGTATGACTGGAGAGTTCAGACTTGAACAGTTCCAGCATGGATTCATCGATGATGGATCCATTGTTCATGCCAGATGCTCCTGTATTGAGGCGATCAGTTTTCCCGGTCTATGATGCCGATATCCCGGTCGTCAGTCCGGTGCATTCCCTTTACGATGCTGGTTTTCGACAACTTGTTTGGGGCAGGTGGCTCGCCCAGCTTGTTTTCATC
>WFUO01000027.1 GCA_015484945.1 Gammaproteobacteria bacterium
ACAAAAACCCTTGGAGGGCGTCATGGCGCACTATCACTGGTTTACCGGGGCTGCCCTGCTAGGAGACGGCAGGGTACTGTTAGTGCTGAACATCCGGGAGTTACTGTCATGCCGATAAGCTACAAGAAGACGGTAGCCGTGTTGGAAGGGCGCTGCGCGATCGAGGAGGCAGAAACATTGTTGTCCTGGCTGCTGGAGCACCCCCGGGGAAAGCTGAACCTGAAGCGCCTGGAGCATCCGCACACGGCTGTGCTACAGGTGATGATGGCATTGCGGCCGGAAGTGTCGGCCGTGCCAGAACAGGAAGAGGTCGCCACGTGGCTGCAAGCAGTCATGAATGGCAGAGAGTGATGATCAGTGGGCCTCTGATCGTTGCAATTGCCAACCGCAAGGGCGGCGCGGGGAAAACCACCACCGCCGTCAACCTGGCGGCGGAATGGGGCGGGCAAGGGCATCGCACCCTGCTGATCGACCTGGATACCCAGGGGCATGCCGCCATCGGCTTGGGCTGCGCCGAACTGCGGCATGGCGAGGGATCGGTGCATGACGTCTTCCGCGATCCACAATGCGCAATAATGCGGGTAGTGCATAAAACGCTGGTCGAGAACGTCTGGCTCGCACCGGCGGATACCGGCTACATGAGTCAGGAAATGGATGCCATGGCCCTGCACCGTGCCCTGTCCGATGCAGAGGTGACGGCGGGATTCGGGCGCATCGTGGTGGATACGCCACCAACCCTGGATGGGTTGCTGGTCAACGGCCTGGCGGCGGCGCATGGTGTGGTGGTGCCGTTTGTGCCCCACCACCTGGCAGGGGTTGGCGTACGGCAGCTGACCCGCCTCTTCTACCAAGTCGCCACGCGTCACAACCCTGGACTGAGGCTTCTGGGGTTGCTGCCGGTCATGTGCGACCGGCATGTCAGGCTGCACCGGCGCGTGCTCGACGACCTGGGTCGCCAGTTCGGAAAGCGGCGCATTCTGCGCGGCATATGGGCCAATATCAAGCTGGCCGAGGCCTTCGAGGCTGGCCAGCCGGTCGGGAAATACGCTCCGAGGAGCGCGGGCAGCATGGACTATCGGCTGATGTCTCAGGAAATGGAAACTTTTTTCAATGTGCAGGAGGCTAAGGAATACAATGAAAACCATACTTCTTGTGGATGACTCGACCACCATGCTGATGAGCATGGAAGGCATACTCAAGCGTGCGGGCTACCAGGTGGAAACGGCGACCAATGGAGATGCTGCGCTGAATAAGATTGCCGCCGCCTGTCCGGACCTGATGATCACTGATCTAAATATGCCTGGCATGGACGGCATCACCCTAATCCGTGAGGCAAAGAAGATTCCGGGGATGCGATTCAAGCCGGTATTGATGCTGACCACCGAATCCCAGCAGACTAAACGCAATGAGGCCAAGACGGCCGGTGCTACGGGCTGGCTGGTCAAACCGGTTAAGGCCGAGGAACTGCTGTCCGTGGTAAAGCAGGTGATTCCTGGCGGCTGACACGATTTCAGGAGCGGACCCATGCATGACTCACGTCGTAACCCTGAACAAGCGTCTGGCCAGACCCGTTATCTGATCCTGGAACGGAGCCAATTGTTCAGATGCATACTACCACTGGGAATAGCGGTGTTCGGGATCTGGCTGATGATTGATGTCGCTGTCGGCCGTTTCGGTTATCTGAGCTATGAACTTTGGCCGGGATTTCGCCTAGGTCTGGATGTCGTCCTGATGGCGTTGGTGTCCTTAGCGTTTTTTCCGATTGCATTGTTGCTTCAAATAAAACTTCTGATGAAAAAACACATTGACGATGAGCAGTTGGTCGTATGCAAGCAATGTGACATGGATGGACTAAGCCGCGATGTCTGCAACGTGCTCGATGGTATTCCGGTAGCCTGCCAAGTGCTGTCAGAACAGGCCGTGGACGTTGCGCGGGAGACCGAGTTTGCCGCGCAGGGAATCATCGAACATGTAACTAGTGTGGAACAGGGCGTGGAGACGCTCTCTGCCCATATCATGCAGGCGGTTGAAGAAAGCAATGCCATCAAGGAGGAAGGGTCTAGCAAGGTAGCGAACATCGCCAATTCACTCGATGGTATGTCCGCCTACATTGAGGAGAGGGCACAAGAGTTGGAGCGGCACAAGGAAAGAATCAATACCGTGCTGAACGAAACCCAGGCCCTTTCCGAGATGACTGGTATGGTCAAGAACATCGCCTCGC
>WFUO01000028.1 GCA_015484945.1 Gammaproteobacteria bacterium
CACGAAGGACTGGACATCATACAAAAACCCCTGGAGGGCGTCATGGCGCACTATCCTTGGTTCACCGGGGCTGCCCTGTTAGGAGACGGCAAGGTACTGTTGGTGTTGAACATCCGGGAGTTACTGTCATGCCGATAAGCTACAAGAAGACGGTAGCCGTGTTGGAAGGGCACTGCGCGATCGAGGAGGCAGAAACATTGTTGTCCTGGCTGCTGGAGCATCCCCGGGGAAAGCTGAACCTGAAGCGCTTGGAGCATCCGCACACGGCCGTGCTACAGGTGATGATGGCATTGCGGCCGGAAGTGTCGGCCGTGCCAGAGCAGGAAGAGGTCGCCACCTGGCTGCAAGCTGTCATGAATGGCAGAGAGTGATGAGCAGTGGGCCTCTGATCGTTGCTATTGCCAACCGCAAGGGCGGCACGGGGAAAACCACCACTGCCGTCAACCTGGCGGCGGAATGGGGCGGGCAAGGGCATCGCACCCTGCTGATCGACCTGGATACCCAGGGGCATGCCGCCATCGGCCTGGGCTGCGCCGAACTGCGGCATGGCAAGGGCTCGGTACATGACGTCTTCCGCGATCCGCAATGCGCAATAATGCGGACAGTGCATAAAACGCCGGTCGAGAATGTCTGGCTCGCACCGGCGGATACCGGCTTCATGAGCCAGGAAATGGATGCCATGACCCTGCACCGTGCCCTGTTCGATGCAGAGGTAGCGGCGGGATTCGAGCGCATCGTGGTGGATACGCCACCAACCCTGGATGGGTTGCTGGTCAACGGCCTGGCAGCGGCGCATGGTGTGGTGGTGCCGTTTGTGCCCCACCACCTGGCAGGGGTTGGCGTACGGCAGCTGACCCGGCTCTTCTACCAGGTCGCCACGCGTCACAACCCTGGACTGAGGCTTCTGGGGTTGCTGCCAGTCATGTGCGACAGGCACGTCAGGCTGCACCGGCGTGTGCTCGACGACTTGGGTCGGCAGTTCGGAAAGCGGCGCATTCTGCGCGGCATACGAGCCAATATCAAGCTGGCCGAGGCCTTCGAGGCTGGCCAGCCGGTCGGGGAATACGCCCCGAGGAGCGCGGGCAGCATGGACTATCGGCTGATGTCTCAGGAACTGGAAACTTTTTTCAATGTGCAGGAGGCTAAGGAATACAATGAAAACCATACTTCTTGTGGATGACTCGACCACCATGCTGATGAGTATGGAAGGCATACTCAAGCGTGCGGGCTACCAGGTGGAAACGGCGACCAATGGCGATGCTGCGCTAAAAAAGATTGCCGCCGCCTGTCCCGATCTGATGATCACTGATCTAAACATGCCGGGCATGGATGGCATCACCCTGATCCGGGAGGCAAAGAAGGTTCCGGGCATGCGTTTCAAGCCGGTGTTGATGCTGACCACGGAATCCCAGCAGGCTAAACGCAATGAGGCAAAGGCGGCTGGTGCTACGGGCTGGCTGGTCAAACCGGTTAAGGCCGAGGAACTGCTGTCCGTGGTAAAGCAGGTGATTCCCGGCGGCTGACACGATTTTAGGAGCGGACCCATGCATGACTCACATCGTAACCCTGCGCAAGCGCCTGGTCAGACCCGTTATCTGATCCTGGAACGGAGCCAATTGTTCAGATGCACACTGCCACTGGGAATGGCAGTGTTCGGGATCTGGATGATGATCGATGTCGCTGTCGGCCGTTTCGGTTATCTGAGCTATGAACTATGGCCGGGATTTCGCCTGGGTCTGGATGTCGTCCTGATGGCGCTGGTGTCCTTAGCGTTTTTCCCGATTGCATTGTGGCTTCAAATAAATTTGCTGACGAAAAAACACATTGACGATGAGCATTTAGTCGTGTGCAGGCAATGTGACATGGATGAACTAAGCCGCGATGTCTGCAACGTGCTCGATGGTATTCCGGTGGCCTGCCAGGTGCTGTCGGAACAGGCCGAGGACGTTGCACGGGAGACGGAGTTGGCCGCACAGGAGATCATCCAACATGTAACCAGTTTGGAACAGGAAGTGGAAACACTCTCTGGCCATATCATGCAGGCGATTGAAGAAAGCAGCGCCATCAAGGAGGAAGGGGCCAGCAAAGTGGCGAACATCGCCAATTCACTCGATGGTATGTCCGCCTACATTGAGGAGAGGGCACAAGAGTTGGAGCGGCACAAGGAAAGAATCAATACCGTGCTGAACGAAACCCAGGCCCTTTCCGAGATGACTGGTATGGTCAAGAACATCGCCTCGC
>WFUO01000029.1 GCA_015484945.1 Gammaproteobacteria bacterium
CGTTTTTTGATATACCGGTTATCCCGGTAAATGAATTGTTGAATGACAAGGTAGCGAGGGTGGATGGCTATCAATATACCGAAATGGTTTCCGATACGATCACCCACACGGACCAGATATTCCTGTTTTCTATCATCCATGATGATGGCTGCCTTTTTGCTCCCGTCTTCGCCCTGGATATAGCCTACATAACGCAGGCAATCCAGGGTCATGGTTCCCTGTAACGGCCCAAAGGCGCGACGACCGTCGAATGCGGGTGGCCTGCCCGACTGGATCGCTGGCGCTGAAAAATGCTGACAGGCTGCCTGTGCATCCACCGTCATGATCAAGAGAAATGCTATCCACCCAAGGTACCTGGTCATCTGCAGCATTTACCGTTGTTGTGGCAATAGGGCTTCACAGGTGGTCATCCATCAGGTTATTCAGGGCTTTCTCTTGAGATCAATCCTGGCTTCAACCCCCTGCCCGGCCTTCACTGTCACACGCGCGGTACCGCCAAGGCCATTCCGGGTTGCCTTGACCACATATTCACCCGCAGGAACGATGAAGCTGCGCTGTGCGCCATAACCGCCACTGGCCACCCTTACCTGCCTGATATTGCCCTTGTCGTCCCTTGCTTCACGATAGACATAGAACCAGGAACCCTTGACACCAGTAACAGCCTTGACCTGCCCGGCATTGAGGTTGATCTTCGCTTCGACCAGCTTGTTGGCCTCGACCTTGACCGGGGCCTCTGCCTTTGCGCTGCCCAGCGAGGCCACGGCAATGTACTCGCCGGCCGGTACGGTAAAGGTGCGCTGCGAGCCATAGCCATCACTGGCCACCCGCACCCGTTTGATCTTGCCGAAGTTGTCCTTCTCCTCCCGGTACAGATAGAACCACGCCCGGCCCGCCGGCTTGCCACCGGCCTGCAGGATGGAGACCAGCCGCACCTGCCCGGCGTTCAGGTTGATCTTCGCTTCGACCAGCTTGTTGGCCTCGACCTTGACCGGGGTTTCTGCCTTTGCGCTGCCCAGCGAGGCCACGGCAATGTAGTCGCCGGCCGGTACGGTGAATGTGCGCTGTGAGCCATATCCATCACTGGCCACCCGCACCCGTTTGATCTTGCCGAAGTTGTCCTTTTCCTCGCGGTACAGATAGAACCACGCCCGGCCCGCCGGCTTGCCGCCGGCCTGCAGGATGGAGACCAGCCGCACCTGTCCGGCGTTCAGGTTTATCTTCGTTTCGACCAGCTTGTTGGCCTCGACCCTGACCGGGGCCTCGGCCCGGGCGCCGCCCAGCGTGGCCACGGCAATATAGTCGCCGGCCGGTACGGTGAAGGTGCGCTGTGAGCCATAGCCACTGCTGGCCACCTGGACGCGTTTGGTCTTGCCGAGGCTGTCCTTTTCCTCGCGGTACAGATAGAACCACGCCCGGCCCGCTGGCTTGCCGCCGGCCTGGAGGATGGAAACGAGCCGCACACGCCCTGCGCCCAGATAGATGGCCTGTTGCAATTTTTCACCCGGCTTGACCCGGATGGGAACCTCGGCCCTGGCCCTGCCAAGGGTGGCCACGGCAATGTAGTCGCCTGCCGGTACGGTAAAGCTGCGTTCCGGGCCATAGCCACTGCTGGCCACCTGGATGCGTTTGGTCTTGCCGAAATTGCCCTTTTCTTCCCGGAACAGATAGAACCACGCCCGGCCCGCTGGCTTGCCGCCTTTCTCCAGGATGGAATACAGCCGTACACGGCCGGCGTTGAGAATGACCTCCTTGCGGGTCACTTTGTCTGCAACGACCCTGACTCTTGCCTCGGCCCGTGCCTTGTCCTGGTTGGCCTCGACAAGGTAGTCACCGGGAGGGAGCTTGAAGGCACGTTCAGAACCGTAGCCACTACTGGCCACCTGAATCCGTCTGACCTTGCCATTGGCATCCCTTTCTTCCCTGAATACACGGAACCAGGCCCGTTCCGCCTTGGGCCCACCTGCACGAAGTAGCGCAGATACGCGCAGATTGTTTTTTGCCTGAACCTTTTTGACCACCTTGCCCAACGCCTTCTTGAGCGCCGTGGCATCATTTGCGGAAAGGAACAGACCGCCTGTGGCCTTGGCCATGCATTGCAGTTGTTTGACGCCCTGCTTGTCACTGACATCGAAACCCACGACATGCAGGGTAAAATCGACACCGGTCTTTTTGAGTTGCCTTGCGATACCGCACGGATCGGCATTACAGGTTTCGCGGCCGTCACTGACCAGGATCACCGTGGCCTTGTCTTCCGTGTACTTGAGCCGCTCCGCGGCCTGGAGCACCGCTTTCGACAAGGGTGTCTTGCCCTTTGGATTGATATCGTTGACCGCGCGCATGAAGGCTGGCTTGTCGAGCTTGCCCACTGGCACCAGGGTTTCGATGTCATTGCAATCGCCTTTACGCCGATGTCCATAGACCACCAAACCGATCTGGTTTTCGGGTTTCCAGTCTTTCAGGATGCTGTTGATGACATTTCGGGCAATCTGTATCTTGGGCGTGCCCTGGATCCTGGCCCACATACTGCCAGACCCGTCCAGGACCAGAATGACCTTTTCCCCCGCCGTGACAGGCGAGGAAAACATAAGGATAACGAAAGCAAGAACAACGAAAAGCGATTTCAGAAGCCTGGCTGACATGATGATCCCCCGTGCATTTCCATCTACACTATCTTTTCAGGAATAATACGACGATATGCCACCGGGTAAAAGACCATCCGGCATGGGTGTCAGCAGGTGTCGTGATGCTCAAACAGACGACAAACCGGTTTGTGAAGCCATCACATCACGACCTCGTATCCAGCCTCGTGCCAGGCCGTCATGCCGCGCCGAACGACATGCACATCGGAAAACCCTGCCCTGGCCAGCAGACGCGCCGCGCGTGCCGAACGCTTGTCGGTACGGCAGACAATCAGCACCGGCTTCTCCTGGTGGTCACCCAGTTCGTCGAGATGTTCATTGAGCATCCCAAGCGGGATGTTGACGGCCCCCTGAATGTGCCCCTGCTCACCACGAAATTCGTTCTCATCGCGTACATCGAGCAACAGTATGTCCTGATGGTGTTCGAGCATGTCGCGCAGTTCTTTCACCGTCTTCATCGGGCCACGCCGAATACGTGCCACCAGACTGGGTAGAAAACCAACGATACCGAGCAGGGCCAGCGCCAGCATGATATTGCGAATGGCGCCTTCGCCACCAGCCACGGCCTCGCGTCCGGCATAGCCCAGCCAGGTATAGGCAATCGCGCCCGGCAGCATGCAGACATACGAAGCCAGAACATAGTGCCAGAACGGTATTCGGGTCAGACCGAGCGCGTAATTGAGCAGGTTGAAAGGAAACAACGGCACCAGCCGAACGAAGGCCACGAAACGCCAACCCTCCTGATTGACACCGTCCATCAGGCGCCGCGCACGCTTGCCCAGGCGTTGCATGACCCAGTCGGCACCCAGGTAACGGGCAACCAGAAAAGCGATCGCGGCACCGATGGTCGCGCCCGTAAGGTTGTAAAACGTGCCCCAGTAAGGACCAAAGATCACGCCGCCCGCAGCTGTGAGCAGTATGCCCGGAAGAAAGAACACCGTGCCAAGACTATAGATGACAATGAAGGCGACTGGCGCCCACCATCCGGCCTGCTCCAGCCAGCGTTGCAGTACCGAGGTATCGATTTGCCCACGATAGACAATGGCCAGAGCGATACCGGTCACGAGCATGATCGCAAGCAACCACTTGATGATGATTTGGCGGCTCACTGCTGTTCCTCCCGATCTTCCCAGTTGCGGCGGTTGATCGCATAACCACTGATCCTGCCGATGAAGGGGATCAGCAACATGCCATCCAGCCACGCGCAGCGCCGAACGCTGCGAATAGCGCGAATACCGATGGTCATTCGTTCATGACCGGCATCCGGCTGAGCCTTGTAGGTGCCGAACAGCCTGTCCCACCATGGCAGATTGAAACCGAAATTGCTGTTCGCCTCGTGATCCTCGACCGAATGATGTACCCGGTGCATATCCGGCGTGACAACGAACCAGCGCAACACGCGATCCACAGCGGCGGGCAGACGAACGTTCGCATGATTGAACATGGCCGTGGCATTGAGAATGATCTCGAAGGCGATGACTGCGATCACAGGCACGCCGAGCAATACGATGGCGGTGAACTTGATGCCCATCGACAGCAGGATTTCGAGCGGATGAAAACGCGCGCCGGTCGTGACATCGTAGTCCAGATCGGCATGATGAACCCGGTGCAACCGCCACAGCACCGGAATGGCATGCACCATGACATGCTGCAACCAGATGATGAAATCCAGCAATACGATGGATCCCGCAATGGCCACCAGAGGCGGAACATCGACCAGATTGAACAATCCCCACTGATGTTGGGCGGCTAGCGCGGCAACCCCGATGGACGCGACCGGAAACACCAGTTTGACCAGTGCGCCGTTCAGAAAGACCAGCCCGAGGTTGTTGGCCCAGCGCAGGGGTTTGGACACCGTCAGCCTGCGACGCGGCCTGAAAAGCTCCCAGACCGCCATGACCACGAGTATGCCAATGAAGAAACCGAATCGGACCTGGTCGGCGTGCGCGATAATGTATTGTTCGATATTCATGTCTGTCTCCCGGATCACACTTGAGACTTCGCCCAAACCTGCAGACAACGGGGTTCATTGCCAGTTGTCAGGCTGCTGTATATAATCTTAGTGATATAGCTTTCTCATATTCAATAAAGTAATTGAATATTAGTAACAGGAATCCCGGATGTCAAGCAGCGGCAATTTCAAAAAAGACCTGTTCGCCCAGTTTGCCCGTGTTGGCAAGGCGCTCAGCAACGCCAACCGGATCGAATTGCTGGAATTCATCGCCCAGGGCGAGAGCAGCGTTGAAAGTCTGGCCAAACGTTGCGGTTTGACGATTGCCAATACCTCACAACACCTGCAGCAATTACGCCAGGCCGGGCTCGTTACTTCACACAAGCAGGGCCAGCATGTGCTCTACCGTCTCACCGGCAACGATGTCATCGTATTGCTGGGATCTTTGCGCAATGTGGCCGAGCACCACCTGGCCGAGGTGGACCGCCTGATAAAGACCTTTCTCGATGTACGTGATGACCTCGAACCGCTGTCGGCCGACATGCTCCTCGAGCGGGCAAAGTCCGGTGAGGTAGTGGTCATCGACGTGCGGCCGGAGGATGAATTTGCCGCCGGGCATGTCAGTGGCGCGATAAACATCCCGCTCGATGAACTCGAAAAACGCCTCGACCATCTCGATCCCGGCAAGGAGATCGTCGCCTACTGCCGCGGACCACATTGCATCCTCGCCTTCGATGCCGTGGCCAGATTGCGTGACAAGGGTTTCAATGCGCGCCGGCTCGAACACGGCTATCCCGAATGGCGGGTTGCCGGCCTGCCAACCGGAAACCTGACCGACAAAACCGGGGATTGACCCGGCAACGGAAGTGCATGATGAGCAGCCACGCCCGCTTTACGAGTCTGAGGAGCTATCTGGAACAGGTCATCGTCGGCCAGCATTCCCTGCTCGACCGGCTGATGATCTCATTGCTGACCGGCGGGCACATCCTGCTCGAGGCCGCCCCCGGGCTGGCCAAGACCACCGCGGTCAAGACCCTGGCCTCTGGCGTGCATGCCAGTTTCCAGCGCATTCAGTTCACGCCCGACCTGATGCCGGGAGACATCACCGGCAGTGAGGTGCTGGACCCGGGCAGTGGTGCGTTCCGCTTTCTGCCCGGGCCGTTGTTCCACGAGATCATACTGGCCGACGAGATCAACCGGGCGCCGCCCAAGGTACAGGCAGCGCTGCTCGAAGCCATGCAGGAACACCAGGTCACGGTCGGCGGTGAAACGCACCCGCTGCCCGAGCTGTTTCTGGTCATGGCCACGCAGAACCCGCTCGAACAATCGGGAACTTATCCGTTGCCCGAGGCCCAGCTTGACCGGTTCCTGTTGCACGTGGTGCTTGATTATCCCGATGCCGACGAAGAGCTGCTGATTCTCAAACGTGACCACCGGCATCATTTCAGCGACCAGCCGCCCCGCCCTGACACCCCGCTGCAACCGGCCGATGTGCTCGCGGCGCGGGCCGAGATCGGCGATATCCATATCGAGGAAGCCCTGGAGCGCTATATCGTTGATCTGGTGCAGGCCACACGCCGTCTGTCACAAATCGATGAAGGCATGGGCGATTATCTGCAGGCCGGCGCTTCCCCGCGTGCCTCCATCGCGCTGTTGCGTGCCGCCAGTGCCCATGCCTGGCTGCAGGGTCGTGACTATCTGATGCCGGAAGACATTGTCGAAATGACCGCGGATGTATTGCGCCATCGCATCGTACTCAATTACGCGGCCATTGCCGATGGCGTCGGCAAGGATGACATCATCGAACGTATCGTTGCCGAGGTGCCTGTACCGTGAGCGGATCGGGCAGCATGACTGCCTCGCCTGCCCTTACCCCGTTGCTCGATGGCCGGGATCTGGACAGCATACGTGATGCCCTGAATGCCCACAGGCCGCCCGCTACAACCCGGAACCGCCTGGTCGCGCACATGGCAATCGGTGATATCAATTCGATCCATACCGGTGGCGGCATGGATTACGAGGAAAGCCGCGCCTACCAGCCCGGTGACGACAGCCGGTTCATGAACTGGCGGCTCAGCGCTCGCACCGGCAAACCCTATGTAAAGATATTCCGCGAGGAACGCCGTCCTGATCTGTGGGTACTGCTGGACCGGCGCAGCAACATGCGCTTTGGCACCCGCCACCGTCTCAAGGTCGCCCAGGCCGCCGTATGCGCCTGTCTGGCGGTCATGCATGCCAGCCAGCGCATGATCGCCACCGGCGCGTTGTTACTGGAACGCCAACCCCGCCTTCAAGCCGCGCGCCACCACGCCAACGCCATTGACCATCTGCTTGGCCTGCTGACGGCTCCATGCCCGCCGCTCGAAGCCGTGAAGGAACCCGCGCTGAACGATGCCCTGCGCCGCTGCGAGGCATGCCTGATCCGGGGCAGCCACCTGCTTGTGATCAGTGATTTTCACGACCTCGACGACACCGGTGCCGCTCTGCTCGGACGCATGGCCATGCATCATTCACTCAGGGCCATTCGCATCAGCGATCCGGTGGAACATCGGCTCCAGGACATTGGCCATGCGCGCCTCGCGGATTGCCTAGGCAGACAGACGGTCGATATCGACCTGTCTGACAGTGGTCTGCGCCAGGCCTGTGAACAGATCATGGCGGAGCGCTTCCAAGCAGCCGCAAGACGCCTGGCACGCGCCGGGATCCCGTTGCTGGATCTCGATACCATTACCCCGGTTTCCGGACTCGTATCCAGCGTACTGGCACACATGGGCCTGCCATGAACCGGGAAACCACCGTCACGGGCATGTTGTCTGCCGATGGTATCAGCGACATCACTGCTCCACCCGCCCCGCCGCCGTCTGCTGCCGGCATCATGCTCCCCGTATTCACCGGACTGCTGGCAATGTTGTGCCTCGCGCTGCTGATTCGTTACCTGCGTCCGGGACCGGTACGCCACTGTCTGCGTGTCCAGCAACGGCGTCTGATGGCCTGCGCACCGGTACGAGACTGCCTGCACGAGGCCGGTCGCAAGCTCAGCATGCATGGCCTGGCGAATCACCCGCTGGTCGATGAGCTGCAACACATGCGCTTCGCCGCGCGCGAACCCGACCGCCGGCATGCGCTGGAACTGCTGGCGCGTATCGAGGCATCGCTCCGGAGGCGGTCGTGAACAGCCTGCACCTGGCCATGCCATGGTGGCTGCTGCTGTTGCCCCTGCCCTGGCTGTTGCAGCGCCTGCGCCATGTTGCACGGGGCCTGCGCAGGCATGAACTTAGGCTGCGTCATCCGGCAGTACCGCTGATCGCCGGCATGATGCAACACCGGCATCGCCATGCGCATCGCCGGATGTGGTGGCGCTGGCTGGTGTTCTGCCTGCTGCTTCTGGCCCTGACCCAGCCGCAATGGATCGGGCGCCGGTTGCCGGCAATACCGGGCGAACGTGACATCGTGTTCATCATTGACACCTCAGTGAGCATGTTGTTGCGCGACTATGTCGTCAACGGCAAGCGTATCGACCGCATGACCATGTTGCGCGGTGTGCTGGGACGTTTCACCCGTCAGCTCCGGGGCAGCCGCATCTCGCTGATCGTGTTTGCCGAACGGGCCCATACCCTGGTGCCGCTGACGCGTGACCGGGCACTGATACAGGCCATGCTGGATCGTGTGCAAACCGGCATGGCCGGACGCAGCAAGTCTCTGGGCGAAGCCCTGGCGCTGGCCGTGCGCCAGGCCAAACGGTCACAGCGCAAACGGCGCCTGCTGATTCTGTTCAGTGACGCTTCACGTTCGACCGGCAGCATATCCGCCACCGAGGCCAGCCGCCTGGCCGCGAGTGAGAAACTGCGCATCCATACCATTGCAATCGGTTCCGCCGACAAACATGCCGGTGAACGGCGCTACGCCGGACTCATCTATGACCCCGCCAGCCTGAACAGGCTGCGCGCCATCGCACGCGCCACCGGAGGACGCTTCTACCAGGCCAGCGACACCCGCGCCCTGAAACAGGCCGTGGCCCTGATCGAAAAGACCGAGCGTGAACCGGCCACGAAGCAGGCGATGTTCGAGACCACGCCCCTGTATATCTGGCCGCTGGCAACCGCGATCCTGATCCTGCTGGGTGCGCGTATCGTCAGTGCCGCCAAGGGAGGCGACTGATGAACGCGCTGGAATGGCATTATCCCTGGTGGCTGCTGTTGGGGCTAACGCCATTTATTCTGCATGGTATCCGCTACCTGTTGCGCAAGCGCCTTTTGCAGCGATATGCCAGCCCGCACCTGCTGCCCTGGCTGGTGCTCGGCCAACCGCATGACTGGCGCATGCGGCTGGTGTCACGTACCAGCCTGTGGGCGCTTGTGTGGCTGTTGCTGGCGCTGGCCGCGGCCGGACCACGGGTACCCGACCCGTTGCAGCAAGACGGCATCCGCGAGACCGTGGACATCGCCGTGCTGCTGGATGCCTCACGCTCGATGCGTGTCCAGGACCAGCGTCCTGACCGTTTCCGCCGCGCGCGAATCGAGTTGCATGAACTGATGGGCCGATTGCGTGGCGACCGCCTGGCGCTGATCCCGTACGCGGGGAGCGCTCATGTATTGGTGCCGCCAACCTGGGATGTCCAGGTGTTCAGTCATTATCTCAATCGTCTGTCACCGTCTTTGTTGCCGGTGCACGGCAGCCGCGCCGACCGGGCCCTGACGCTGGCGCGCAAACTGTTGTCATCGTCGCGCAATGACCGCGCGCGTGCGGTGCTGCTACTTACCGATGGCGACTTCGACATTGCCACGCGCCAGGCGATCGAAGAGGAAGTCAGGCGACTGCGTCAAGCCGGCATCCGCCTGTTCGTGCTCGGTCTCGGTAGCGAAACAGGTGGCGGCATCCTGCTCGACAACGGCCAGTGGCTGGGCCTGGATGGCCGACCGGTGATCTCGCGCCTGCAGGCAGACTGGCTGAAGCGGCTCGCCAACATTGGTGGCGGACGCTTTGCGCGCAGCGTGCGTGACGATGGCGACTGGGGTTTACTGTATGACAACGGTATCGCGCGCCTGGCCTCATACCGGATATCAAAGACGCAACGTCAGCGTATCCGCTGGCGCGAGCTGTATGTCTGGTTCCTTGCCCCGGCCCTGCTCTTGCTCGGTGTGTTGCTGTTTGGCGGACTGCACCGCCATGCGACACCAGTGGCCCTGCTGGTCCTGTTGCTGTCACCGGCATTGTTGCCGGATGCCCAGGCCGCCGGCCATGCCGCCATCGAGCGTCAGGCATGGCAGGCATGGCAGCGGGGCGATTACCGACGCGCCGCGGCCCTCTACCGTCAGGTACCGGGGTATCGGGGCAGCTTCGGACGCGGCGCCAGCCATTACCGGCGCGCGGATTACGCCGCGGCCGCGCGTCATTTCGCCAGTGCCGTCATCGATGCCGGCAACGACCAGGAACGTGCCGCCGCACTGTTCAATCTTGGCAACAGCTGGTTTCGGCTGGGCCGCTACCGCGCCGCCGAGGAAAGCTACCGCGACAGCCTGCGTTACCGGCCCGGCGATCCGGCGACACGCCACAACCTGGCATTCACCCGGGCGCTGATCCGGGAGATCGAACGTCAGCAGCGCATGGCGCGCCTGCTGCGCAAGGGCCGTGGCGGGCATGGCCCCCGCCTCGGGATGGGCAACGGCGGCCTGGGCCGCTATGGCAGCGAGGAATCCGACGAGAACCGCAAACGGCTGGCGGCACGTTACCGGATACCCCCGGACCAGCTCGCCCGGCTGATCGCCCGTGGTCTGCGCTTTGCCAGGGTTGTCGGACGGCGCCAGGCCGGGCGGGGAATGACCGACCCGGACGATCCGCTGGGCCTTGAGTCAGTGCGTGCGCGAATGCGCCAGATAGAGGAAAAAACGGGGCTGCTGATCAAGACCCTGCTCGAACTGGAGGCCGGTTACAACGCGCCACTGGAGCAGCCGGAGACCATGCCGGGGGTGAGACCATGGTGAACGCTGTGTTGACAGCCATGCTCCTTTTACTGACGCCGCACATGCCGGCATCAGCCGGCGAGACCGGCTGGCGTTTGCAGGGGCTTCGCGATGACCGGATGGTCCCGACGCGACAGCACTTGCTGTCAAGACCGTCAAATCGCCACCAGCGCCTGATGCTCGTCCGACAGTACCGCCTTGGCAACAGCCACGTGGATGTACGCCTGATAATACCCAGGCGGCTGATATGGCAACGGGAACTGGCCGTCATCACGCTGGAGGTCATCGCCGACAAGCGATTCTACACCATCA
>WFUO01000030.1 GCA_015484945.1 Gammaproteobacteria bacterium
GCCAATGGCATTGTGACCGACGATGAGCAGCTGACCGATGAGCAGATTCATAATCTTATCTTCGAGCCCGGTTTCTCCACGGCAGAACAGGTCAGTGACGTGTCCGGCCGTGGTGTCGGCATGGACGTGGTACGCAAGAACATCAAGGCCCTGGGTGGCAGTATCGATATCTGGTCAGAGGAGGGCAGGGGCAGCACCATCAGTATTCGCCTGCCGCTGACACTGGCCATCATGGATGGCCAGCTCGTGCGTGTCGGCAGCCAGACCTACATCATTCCGCTGGTATCGATCGTTGAATCCCTGCAGGCCAGCAATGAGATGATCAATGCCATCGCCGGCAAGGCCGAGGTTTACAAACTGCGCGATGAGTACATCCGCATCGTACGTTTGTATGAGGCCTTCAATCTCGTACCCGACACGACCGATATCGCCAGTGGCCTGCTGGTCGTGGTTGAGGGTGACGGTCAGCGTATCGGTTTGTTTGTCGATGACCTGCTGGGTCAGCAGCAGATCGTCATCAAGAGTCTTGAGACAAACTACAAGCGTGTTGATGGCATCTCGGGCGCAACCATACTCGGTGACGGCACCGTGGCGCTGATTCTCGATGTACCGGGGCTGATCGCCCTGGCAGGCAGGGGTGGCGACAGGATCACCCTGCCAAGGGCAGTTTGAACGAAACCATGAGGACACGGGAATGACAATGGCACAAAACGCGGAACTGGGACTGGAATCCGAGATGACCGGCGACGGCGAGCAGTTTCTGACCTTTATCCTGGCCAATGAGGAATACGGGGTGGATATTCTCCGTGTACAGGAGATTCGTGGCTGGGATGCCGTGACCGAGATTCCCAATACCCCGCCCTACATCAAGGGGGTGATCAACCTGCGCGGCACCATCGTGCCGATCGTCGATCTGCGTTGCCGCTTTGGTCTTGAAGAGGTCGAGTATGGCCCGATGACGGTCGTGGTGGTGCTCAAGGTTATCAATGAAGAGCGTGACCGGGTCATGGGCATCGTCGTCGATGCGGTATCGGATACCTACTCGATACCGAGCGACGATATCAAGGAAGCACCGGATTTTGGTGGCGCCGTCAGTGTCGAGTTCGTTCAGGGGCTTGCCACAGTCGATGAAAAGATGCTGATCCTGCTCGATATCGACCATCTGCTCAATTCGGGTGAGCTGGATATCACGGCAACGGAACAGGAACCGGCGTGATGCGGAAGATAGCGGTCATGAACCAGAAGGGTGGTGTGGGCAAGACCACAACCACCATCAACCTGGCGCACGCCATGGCCATGGCGGGCAGCCGGGTGCTGTGTATCGACCTTGATCCACAGGCCCACCTGGGAATGAGCTTCGGACCGCAGCATGGCCGCATGCCGGGTATCGACGAGGTGCTTATCGATGACGCTGATATCCGTGATTACATCGTCGAAGTGCGCGAACGTCTCGATATTGTGCCCGCGGGTCCTCGTCTGGCCGAGTTCGAGACCACCAATGCCGGCGGCGCCAGGCGTGGCTGGCTGCTGGCGCAGGCGCTCAAACCCGTGCGCCGGCGTTACGACATGGTGTTGGTGGACTGTCCGCCATCGGCCGGCATGCTGGGCATGAATGCCCTGTTCGCCTGTACCGAGGTTATTGTTCCGGTGTCCGGTGATTTCCTTGCCCTGCAAGGTTTGTCACGCATGGTCGATATCATCGATGCCATCGACGAAGCACTCAAGCGCAGGACGAAGCGATGGTTTGTCGTGACCCGCTTTCACGAACGCCGCCGTCTGGCCAACGAGGTGCGTGAGACGGTAATGAAGCACTTTTCCGGTCAGGTGCTGCCCACGCCGGTACGCGAAAGCGTGGCCCTGGCCGAGAGCCCCGGGTTCGGAAAAACCATTTTCGAATACCAGGGCAAGGGGCGTGGTGCGGAAGACTACCGCGCGCTGGCGCAAGACTTTATCTGTGGGAGAACCTGCTGATGCCCAAAGTACAGACACACGAGATTCATGAAACCAGTGTTCCGTCACAACGGACAGAATTTCTGAATCTGAACAATCCGGGGACGCGGGCCAGCAAGCGGACGCTTCCCTTCTTCAAGAATTTGGGCCGGCAACTGCTGGCTGGACTGGCCTGGCACGGCTGAACGACGGAGATATCGACAATGGCGACAAAAAAGAAAATGGGTTTCGATCCACTGGCATGGATGAACGAGGAGCCCGCTTCAACCACCAAACCAAGGGTCGTCAAGCCCACGGCAAAGAAAAAGCGCGCCAGCCGCAAGAAGAAGACCGGGCTCGACGTAGCGTTGCTCGAGACCACATTCGAGGCGCTGGCCCCGCAAGGCGAGAAGCTGGTGGCCAGGTTTTACGAAGAACTTTTCCGACGCTATCCGGCAGTCGTCCCTTTGTTCAGGAACGCGGATCCGGCCAGGCAACAGCAAAAACTGCTGGCAGCCCTGTCGCTGGTGGTAAGGAACCTGCGCAAGCCGGATGTACTCAAGAAGGCACTGATGACCCTGGGGGAAAAACATCAGGCCTATGGCGCCGAACCGGCTCATTACGAAGCCGTGGCTACCACCCTTCTCGATGTCATGGCCGAGATGGCGGGTGATCTGTGGACAGAGGAGGTGGCAACGGCATGGCAACAGGCACTCAACACGGTCGCTGAGATCATGATCAGCGCCTATGACGATTCATCGGAGGGTGAAGCAATGGCAGCGAGCACACAGGAAAGCGCAGCGGCAGATACCGGCGGCGCCATGGTAACGGAAAACATCGATGTGCTGATGGACATACTCGAGCATGCGCCCATCAATATCATGATGGCGGATATCGACGAGAACATCATCTTCATCAACAAGAAGGCGCGTGATGTGCTGCGTTCGGTCGAGGATGAGTTGAGGCAGTACCTGCCCGGTTTCGATGTTGACAGCATCGTTGGCGGCAGCATTCACCGCTACCACAAGGATCCGGAGCCCATCAAGCAGATCCTGCGCAATTTGCGACCTGGCGAGAAGCGTGAAGGCCTGATCACCCCCGGGCACTTTATCTTCGAGCACGAGACCCGGGTGCTGGTTGACAAACAGGGCAATCGTCTCGGCTATGTCGTGCAGTGGACCGACGTGACCGAGAAACGCAAGCAGGAAGAGCAGGCGTCACGCCTGCAAAAAGCGGTCGATGGGGCGCAAACGGCGATGATGATGATCGATCGGGATCTGGTCATCACCTATGCCAATGACTCGACCATCAAACTGCTGAGCCAATACGAAGACGTGTTGCGCTCGCTGTATCCCGGATTTTCGGTCAAGGGACTGATCGGCACCTGTATCGATATCTTCCACAAGAACCC
>WFUO01000031.1 GCA_015484945.1 Gammaproteobacteria bacterium
ATATTCCCCACTGCTGCCTCCCGTAGGAGTCTGGGCCGTGTCTCAGTCCCAGTGTGGCTGATCATCCTCTCAGACCAGCTACGGATCGTCGCCTTGGTAGGCCATTACCCCACCAACAAGCTAATCCGACGTAGGCTCATCTGATAGCGCAAGGCCCGAAGGTCCCCTGCTTTCCCCCGTAGGGCTTATTCGGTATTAGCCTGAGTTTCCCCAGGTTGTCCCCAACTACCAGGCAGATTCCTACGCATTACTCACCCGTCCGCCACTCGTCAGCCAGGAGCAAGCTCCTGCTGTTACCGTTCGACTTGCATGTGTTAGGCATGCCGCCAGCGTTCAATCTGAGCCAGGATCAAACTCTTCAGTTCAATCATTGTGACTGTTTGATCTAACAGCCAAATCTAGCTCGATGTTTACACTTTGGAATTTACCAAAAGTACTCACATCGAATTTCTTTCGTGATTCAAACGAATTCGATACGAGCACCCGCACAAATTATCTGATTGCTTTTTAAAGAACATTGCCTGGCGCAAAGGCCCCGGCAAAGAAGATCAATTATGCGGACACCAAACCAGCTTGTCAACACATAATCTTCACTGATGCTGAGCTTTTCCGGTCTGCCGGTGTGGCTCAGCATCGGCTGAGGACGCGCATTATACGCACCTGCGATCGGCCGTCAACACCCTGCGGATAAAAAAATCACATTTTTTTATCCGACCGCCGAATTGTCCGTAAACGGAGGCCATCAGCTCACCGTCACACGCGCGAAACGCCGCTTGCCGACCTGGCAGACATGTGTGCTGCCGGCGGTGATTTCAAGCCGTGTGTCCTCGATCCGCTCGCCATCGATGCGCACCGCGCCCTGACGAATCATGCGCATGGCCTCGGAGGTGCTTTGCACCAGTCCGGCCTCCTTGAGCAGGTTGGCGATGGCGATACGGCCATCGGTGCTGACCACGACCTTTTCCGGCATGTCCTCGGGCATGGCGCCCTTCTGGAACCGCGCCACGAAAGCCTCATGCGCACGCTCGGCGGCATGTGCGCCGTGGAACCGTTCGACGATCTCGCCGGCAAGCATGAACTTGACGTCACGGGGGTTGCGCCCGCCCTCCACCGCGCGCCTGAGCGCCTCGATGTCATCAAGGGAACGAAAACTGAGCAGTTCGAACCACCGCCACATCAGCTCGTCGGAGATGGACATGACCTTGCCGTACATTTCTTCGGCCGGTTCGTCGATGCCTATATAGTTGCCAAGTGACTTGGACATCTTCTGCACACCATCCAGCCCCTCGAGGATGGGCATGGTCAGCACAACCTGGGGCTCCTGGCCGTACTGCTTTTGCAGCTCTCGCCCGACCAGCAGGTTGAATTTCTGGTCGGTGCCGCCCAGCTCGACATCGGCCCGCATGGCCACCGAATCGTAGCCCTGAATCAGCGGATAGAGGAACTCGTGAATCGCGATCGGCTGCCCCCCCTTGTAGCGCTTGGAAAAGTCGTCGCGTTCGAGCATGCGCGCCACGGTATGCCGGGCGGCAAGCTGAATCAGGTCAGCCGCGCTCATCTCGTTCATCCAGCTGGAATTGAACATCACCAGCGTTCTTTCGGGGTCGAGGATCTTGAAGATCTGCTGCTCGTAGCTGCGCGCGTTCTCGATCACCTGCTCACGCGTGAGTGGCGGACGGGTACTGCTCTTGCCGGTCGGATCGCCGATCATGCCAGTGAAATCGCCAATCAGGAACATGACCTCGTGCCCCAGGTCCTGGAACTGGCGCAGTTTGTTGATCAGTACGGTATGACCCAGATGAAGATCCGGCGCGGTCGGATCGAAACCGGCCTTGACCCGCAACGGGCGACCCTGTTCAAGCTTTCTTTGCAGATCCTCTTCGAGCAGGATCTCCTCGGCACCCCGCTTGATCTGCGCCATGGCTGCAGCGATATCCGTCATCGAATCCCCTTGCACATTGGATGGATGTCTGTTGAAGGATCGTGAAGATACAAGAAAGCGGCTCAAAAGGATATAGCGGGTCAATCGGAGGCCGTCCATTCGAACCACGACATGCTTGATTTTTATTCGCCTTCCTGCGACGCTTGCCCTTGACCGGCCCCTGACTGCACGTTAGGGTTAGAATTATAAAAACCTGTTAATTCCGGCACTTGGCCTCTCATTATGAAAAATGACTACAAGTTTCTGGCCGAATCCGCCAACCATTCACCTGCAGGGAATGGCCGCGGACACCGCTTGGCGCTGGTGGCAGTCGCCGCCCTGATCGGCGGTGCGCTGATCGGCCTGCTGCCGGATGATGCCGATGCGCGCCGTGATGCGCCACAGGTCGGTCTTGCCGCCTATGATCCTGCGCGCGCAATCCGATACGAGATTCCTCTCCCCGAACCACGTCTGTCCACGCCTGCCGTTGCGCGCGACAAACCAACGGCCCGCTCCGCGCCACGTACCGCAACCCGGGGCAAATGCCACCAGGTCACCGTGGCCGTGGGTGACAGCCTGGCACTGATCATGAGCCGGGTCGGGCTGCCCGGGGCCGAGGTGTTCCGCGTCATGGCGGCCGGCAAGGCGACCAGGCCGCTCAGAAACCTGCGTCCTGGGCAGCGGCTGCGGCTGCTGGTGGATGGCCCTCGCCTGCGGCGGCTGGAACTGCGGATCGACGCACTGCGCACACTGACTGTCGAACGGCATAACGATCGCTTTGATGCCAGGCTGCTGACACGCGAGTTCGAACGCCGCATCACACACGCCTCGGCGGTGATCAAGTATTCGCTGTTTGGCGCCGGCCAGCGCGCCGGGTTGTCCGACAACAAGACCATGGACCTTGCCGGCATTTTCGGCTGGGACATCGACTTCGCGCTCGATATCCGAGCTGGCGACCGGTTCACCATTGTCTATGAAAAGCTTTATCTGGACGGCCGCTATGTCGGCGAGGGCCGCATCCTGGCCGCAGAGTTCACCAACCGCGGGCGCACCTTCCGCGCCGTGCGCTATACCGATCCCACCGGCCATTCAGATTTCTATACCCCGGACGGCCGCAGCATGCGCAAGGCCTTTCTGCGTACTCCGGTGGCATTCACACGCATCAGCTCGCGGTTCAGCCGCGGGCGCCGCCATCCACTGTTGAACCGCATCCGCGCCCACAAGGGGGTGGACTATGCCGCACCGGCAGGTACACCGGTCAAGGCCACCGGCAGCGGCAAGATCATCTATCGCGGGCGCAAGGGCGGTTATGGCAAGGTGGTCATCATCCGTCATGGTCACCGGCGCACGACGCTGTATGGGCACCTGCGCGCGTTCAACCGCAAGGCACGCCTCGGTTCGCGGGTTCGCCAGGGCCAGGTGATCGGTTATGTGGGCATGACCGGTCTCGCCACCGGCCCGCACCTGCACTACGAGTTTCGCGTTGACGGCATCCATCGCAACCCGCTAACGGTGCGTCTGCCCGACGCCGCGCCCCTGCCACGCAGATATCGCGCGGACTTCAGGCGCAAGACCGCGCCACTGCTGTCGCAGCTGGATTTGCTGCATCACAACCTCATTGCCAGCAAGCGCTGATCACGGCATGGAAAACCTGTTCATCGGCCTGATGTCAGGAACCAGCATGGACGGCATCGATGTAGTGCTGGCTGATTTCGACGACCAACCCAGGCTGCTCGCCAGCCACAGTCATCCCATTCCATCGAGCCTGCACACCCGTCTGGTCACGCTGAGCACCGCAAACAGCGCACACGAGATCCGGTTGCTTGGCGAAACCGACCGGCTGTTTGGTGAATGCCTGGCCAGCGCTGCCATCACGCTAATGAGCAAGGCCGGTGTCGATGCCTCACGCGTGGCCGCAATCGGCAGCCACGGCCAGACCGTGCGCCATGCGCCCAACAACAAGCCGGCGTGGACAATGCAGATTGGCGACCCGAACACCATCGCCGAACTCACCGGCATCACCACCGTGGCCGACTTTCGCCGCCGCGATGTGGCCGCGGGTGGCCAGGGCGCTCCACTGGTACCTGCCTTCCACCAGGCGGTGTTCCAGCACCCGGACAGAGACCGGGTGGTACTCAACATCGGCGGCATGGCCAACATCACCATTCTCCCCGCCAATGAACAGGCGCCTGTGACCGGGTTCGACACCGGCCCCGGCAATGTACTCATGGACGAATGGGTAAGACTGCACGAGCAGCGGGATTTTGATCGGGACGGCCGGTGGGCAGCCACGGGCACCTGCAACGACACCCTGCTGCAACGCCTGCTCAGTGACGTGTATTTTCAGGCCCCGCCACCCAAAAGCACCGGGCGCGAGACCTTCAACCTCGACTGGCTGCATGGCTTCATCCACCGCCAGCCTGTCGCCCCGGCCGACGTCCAGGCCACATTGACTGAACTGACCGCCGCCACGGTGGCCGACGCCATTCTGCGACATGCGCCGGCCACCGACGAGGTACTGGTATGCGGCGGCGGCGCGCACAACAGCTTGCTGATGGATCGCTTGCGCGCGCACCTGCCCGGTCACGCCATCGAAACCACCGCCGCTTACGGCATCGCACCAGACTGGGTCGAGGCCATGGCGTTTGCGTGGCTGGCGCGCCAGACCCTGCTCGGCCTGCCCGGCAACCTGCCGGCCGTGACCGGCGCCCGGGGATCACGCATCCTGGGCGCCATCCATCCCGGCAACGATGGCCTGCGGCACTAACAGGCTGTTGAAAAACGTCGCGAGAAGCCCGGATGCAAGGCGCACGCAGCACAGCGACCGAGACATATCAAGCAGATAGGCGAGGAAGCGAGCAGCGCGCAACGCAGCAGGCGGGGTTCGCAGCAGTTTTTCAACAGCCTGCTAAGGCCCGCATCGACGCAAGGTGAGCCCTTGCTTTGTCATCGTGAAAGTGATTAAATGTTAATCATTCTCATTAGCATTAAATTCATGGTGGTGCACGATGCTCTCTCGCTGGCTGTTCGCGTTCTGTCTTCTGGTTGCGGCCGCCGCTGCTCAGGCGGCATCCAAGGCCGAAATGGCCCTCCATGCGCTCGATTACATCGGCATCGACTACCCGGACGCAGTGCGTAATGGCAAGATCATCAACCGTGAGGAATACCGTGAACAGCTGGAATTCGCTCAACAGGTAGCCCGTCAACTGCGCGCCGAAGGCGCCAGCGAACTCATTCCTCGGGTGACATCCCTGGTTCAGGCCATCGAGAAGCGTCAACCGGCCAGCAAGATCCGTGAACTGACGCTGCAACTCAAGCACGCGATCGTCGAACGGTTCGGCATCACCACCGCGCCACGCAAGACCCCGGATCTCGCCATCGGCAAACGCCTCTACAGCCAGCACTGCGCCAGCTGTCACGGTGTCAGCGGTGCCGGAAACGGCCCACAGGGGCGCTCGCTGAATCCACCACCAACCGATTTCACCGAATGGAGGCGTCAATCACGCCGTTCGCTGTACGGTCTCTACAGCACCATCACCCAGGGCGTGGACGGCACCGGCATGCGCGCCTTCACCGGGCTCGACAGCCGTCAGCGCTGGGCGCTGGCCTTCTATGTCAGCCAGTTCGTATTCAACGACGCGCAACGCAAGCGGGGCGAGGCGCTGTGGCGCTCGGGCAAGCAGCCGGGGGCCTTGTCCTCGCTCAAGCGCCTCACACGCGTCACGCCGGCGCAGATCAAACAGTCACTGGGCGAAGATGGCCTGGCGCTGCTGGCCTGGCTGCGCAGCAACCCCAAGGCACTGGAAAAACTGCAGGCAGACCCGCTGGATGTGGCCCATGAACGCATGCAACAGAGCCTGGCCGCGTGGCAGGCAGGCAAACCCAAACAGGCCTACCAACTGGCCCTGAGCGCCTACCTGGACGGTTTCGAACTGGCCGAATCGGCCTTGCGCGCCGCCAGCGCCAGTCTGGTACGCCAGGTCGAGGCCGCGATGATCGATTACCGCAGTGCCCTGCGCCAGGCCGACGCACAGCAGGTCAGGGAAACCTATCACAAGGCCCTGATGTTGCTAGGCAAAGCGCGCGAACTGATGTCGCGCAACACCATGTCGCCGCGTACCGCGTTCGTCAGTGCGCTGGTAATCCTGCTGCGCGAGGGACTCGAGGCCATCCTGATCCTGGCGGCCATCTCCAGTGTTTTGATCAAGAGTGGCCGCCGTGATGCGCTGTGGTTTCTGCACCTGGGCTGGATCGCCGCCATCGCGCTGGGCATCGTCACATGGTATGTCTCGGAGAACATCATCAGCATCTCTGGCGCCGGGCGCGAGATGACCGAAGGCGTCACCGCCCTGCTCGCCACCGTGGTATTGCTGTATGTGGGTTTCTGGCTGCATGGAAAGACCCACGCAGTACGCTGGCAGCAGTTCATCCGCGAAAAGATTCAGAAGGCCCTGCATGGCGGCGCCCTGTGGGTACTGGCAAGCATATCGTTCCTGGCCGTGTACCGCGAGATCTTCGAGACCGTGTTGTTCTACCAGGCCCTGTACCAGCAGACTGCCGGACACGCCGCAACGCCCTTGCTGGGCGGCATCGCCGTGGGCGCCGCGATTCTCGTGGTGCTGACATTGATCATTCTGCGCACCAGCCTGCGCCTGCCGCTGAAGCTGTTTTTCCAGATCAATTCGGGGATCATGCTGCTGCTGGCGTTCATGTTCGCCGGCCATGGCGTGGCGGGGCTGCAGAAGGCCGGGGTCATCGATGTCACATCGGTGCCGGGGCCGGAATTATCGCTGCTCGGCATCTACCCCACATTGCAGACGCTGGCCACGCAGGGTGTGCTGCTGCTGATATTCATCGTCTATTTCGTCCGTGAGCACCGCGCGCGGCGCAGACTGGAAGCGCAACAGCCCTGAACGGCACCTGGTCACTCACAGGTGGCGCTTGGGCGGTTTTTTTCCTTCCCCTCGCCCCTCAACGCTGATCGAGCGGCACGTACGGTCGTGGCGCCGGCCCGGTATAGACCTGGGTTGGGCGGAAGATGCGGTTGTCGCTGAGCTGCTCGCGCCAATGCGCCAGCCAGCCAGCCGAACGGGCGATGGCAAATATGGACGTGAACTGATCGACCGGTATGCCCATCTCCTTGTACAGGATGCCTGAATAGAAATCGACGTTGGCATACACGCCCTTGTGCGCCAGGCGATCCTCGCACACCTTCTCGACCGCCTGCGCGGTCTCGAACAGTGGATTGACATCACCGCCGCGCGCCTCGATCAGCCTGGCCGTGAGTTTCTGCAAAATCTTGGCGCGCGGATCCTTGGTCTTGTATTCGCGGTGTCCCATGCCCCAGATGACCTGTTTCTTCGCCAGGCGCTGATCAACGTATTTCTCTGCATTCTTCGGATCGCCGATCTCCTCGAGCATGTTCACGACGCGCTCATTGGCACCGCCGTGCAGCGGCCCGGACAGGGTGCCGATGGCCGCGGCGATGACACTGTACGGCGTAGCCAGGGTCGAACCCGTGACCAGCACCGAGAACGTGGATGCGTTGATGGTGTGCTCGGCATGCAGGATCAGGCACACATCGAGGATGTGGGCCAACAACGGATCGGGATCCTCGCCGGTCAGCATGTAGAGAAAATTCTCGGCATAGGTCAGATCCTGACGCACCGGATTCGGCTCATAGCCGTTGCGCACGTGTTGCCACATGGCCACCAGGGTGCCCATGCGGGCGATGATCTTGACCGTCATGTTGTGGATATAGTTGAGATCGTCGCCCAGCTTCTCGCTCGTGAGCGCCTCATTGCCAGGATAGAACATCCCCAGACTGGCCACCGCGGTCTGAAGCATGTCCATCGGGTGGCCGGTGGCCGGCAGGTTTTTCATCATGTCGAGGATATGGAACTTGACCGTGCGATTGGCACGCAACTGGCGGTCGAATTCGGCCAACTCTTCGGCCGACGGCAACTCACCATCGAGCAATAACAGCGCGGTCTCCTCGAAACTGCTGTTCTCCGCCAGCTCTTCCAGCGTATAGCCGCGATAGGTCAGGATGCCCCGCTCGCCGTCGATGTCAGAGATGTTGGACTTGGTCGCCGGCACGCCGGCCAGACCTGGCAGATATTCACTCATACATCCATACCCTTGCCTGAATTGTGCCTGTGCAGGGTATCATACCCCTGACAAACAAGGGGTACCGTCGCCGATACCCCTTGCATAGTTTACAACACCCGCGGGCGCTCAGATACTGAAAGACGCCCCGCAGCCGCAGGTCGAGGCGGCGTTCGGATTGTTGATCAGAAAACGTGCGCCTTCCAGATCATCCTTGAAGTCGAGTTCGGCGCCACCCAGGTACTGGGCGCTCATGGCATCGACCAGTACAGTGATACCGTCCTTCTCGATCTTCATGTCGCCTTCCTTGACCTCCTGATCGAAATCGAAACCGTACTGAAACCCGGAACAACCACCACCGGTCACATAGACACGCAGCATCAGGCCGGGATTGTTCTCTTCCTCGATCAGCTGTTTGACCTTGGCCGCCGCCGCATCGGATACCGTCAACGGCTTGGGGCGGGTGGGAATACCAATTTCAATCGGTGCTATGTCCACTGCTCTCTCCACGAACTGCTCGTCATCACACGCATCAGCATGTCATGACATACTAAAGTAGTCAACTATTGGCGTCGGCCGTTTGTGTGCCGGCCGTCGGCCCATGGGTCTTGCCGGCATCCGCGGGTGTTCGCTTGCCGGCCTGCGCCTGGTGCACCAGGCTGCCGTTGACCTCGGCACCCATGGCCATCTCTATCAGGTGATAGAACACATCTCCATTGACCCGCGCCTTGGGCGCCAGTTCCACACGCTCACAGGCATAGACATTGCCCGCGATTCTACCATTGAGCACGATATGGGGCACACGTACCTCGCCTTCAATACTGCCATTCTCGCTCAGTGTCAGCACCGACCCGGAATCATCCGGGGCCGTGACATTGCCGATCACCCGTCCATCCACATGCAGACCACCAGAGAAACTGATGTCGCCATGCATCACCGTCTGCTGTCCGACCAGAGTATCGATCCGGGTCGCGCTGCGCCTCTTTCCATTGCCAAACATGCTTGTATCCTCCTGAAACTAACTATAGCCGCTCGTTCAGCGTGTGCCTACAATGGCCATTTGAGCCGTTTTTCCGCCATCAGCTTGCTGCGCAGGGTACGCACCTGCACCACCACGGTGCGCGGCGTAAACCCCTCGGGCAGAACCAGACGCCCCTCGAAACGCTGGAAATACTTGAAACCGAAGCGGGGCCGCCTGCGCATGCCAGGTACGATTTCGGCCATCCCCAGCACCCGCGGGCGGCCTCGCATCTCGCCTTCCACACGCAGATCCAGCTGCCCCCACACCTTGACACGGCGTTTCTTCAACGCCTGCACATGAATCAGCGTCAGACGATACAGGTACTGTCCCGGGCGCGCGCCCTGGTCGATCTTGAAATGCTGGATATAGACCCCGGGCCTGCCCGCCTTGGGTGAAACGATGTTGCGATAGAACTGCAACTCCTCGCGCAGTTCCAGGTTTTCCTGCTGCAACCGGGCCAGACGCTTGCGCACCTCGCGCGTGGACTGCTTGTCGATCAGCACCCCGCTTTCCAGGCGCGCATTTTCACGGTGCAGATTGGTCAGATCGTTCTGCAGGCTGAGAATCTCGGCACGCAGGCGTTTCTCGGTCTGCCTTGCGGTCTGCCAATCATAGCCGGCCCGCTTGCGTCCGTATTCAAACAGCCACCAGCCGGCATACACCAGCACCACGATCACGATGGCCATTACGATACGCGCCAGCAGCGGGTTCTGCTTGCGAACGACGATTCTGGGTGACGGCTTCTTCAATCTAGACATGATGACAGATGCCCGATCCCGATGACGTTGCCCGGTTCACAATTCAGGGCATCAGCGCAACAGCGTTCAGACCCAGATCCTCATCCAGACCGAACATCAGGTTCATGTTCTGTACTGCCTGACCGGCAGCCCCCTTGACCAGATTGTCGATCACCGACAGCACCACCACGGTATCGCCATCCTGTGGACGATGGACGGCGATACGACAGGTATTCACCCCGCGCACACTGCGCGTTTCAGGATGCGAACCGGACGGCAATACATCGACGAACGGCTCGTCGGCATAACGTGCCTCGAACAGGGCCTGCAAATCACCGGGATCACCGAGCAGGCGCGCATACAGGGTGGCGTGAATGCCCCGGATCATCGGCGTGAGATGGGGTACGAAGGTCAGACCCACCGGCGCACCGACTGCTACACCAAGCCCCTGACGAATCTCCGGCAGATGGCGGTGCCCCGGTACCGCATAGGCCTTGAACGATTCGCTGGTCTCGCACAACAGGCTGCCGACGGCAGCCTTGCGTCCAGCACCGCTGACACCGGATTTGGCATCGGCCACCAACGATCCGGCATCTACCAGCCCCCTTTCCAGCAGGGGCAGGAAACCCAACTGCACAGCCGTGGGGTAGCAGCCGGGATTGGCCACCAGACGGGCATTACGGATCATCTCACGGTTCATCTCCGGCAGGCCATAGACGGCCTCGTCGAGCAGATCCGGGCAGGCATGCGGCATGCCGTACCATTGCGCCCACTCAGCGGCATCCTTGAGACGAAAATCGGCAGCCAGGTCGATGACCCGTACACCGGCCTCGAGCAATGACCGAACCTGGGTCATCGCGGTGCCATTGGGCGTGGCGAAGAACACCACATCACAGGTGGACAGGCGTGCCGTGTCAGGCTCGCTGAAGCTGATATCGAGATGACCACGCAGGTTGGGAAACATCTCGGCCACTGGCCGGCCCGCCTCACTGCGCGAGGTGATCACCGTCAATGTCACTTCCGGATGCCCGGCCAGCAGGCGCAACAGTTCCACGCCCGTATAGCCGGTTCCCCCCACGATACCCGCCTTGATCATCGTTCCTCTCTCTTGTGTCGTACGGCAAGGCGTTCAATCATAAAGGGTTTCGCGGTATATTGAAACGCGGCCGCAGAACCGGACGGACAAACGAAAAAGACATGACAATAAAAAAGCGGCCAGGGCCGCTTAAATGAGGTGGTGGTATATCATTATTGTTATTGGGTATTCTGCAGCCCGCCGCTGTTGTGTTTGTTGTATGCGACTCCTCAGGCGCGCAACGAATTTACCCCAGATCGGTGCGCCAGGTCAAGTTTTTTGCTTAATTTTCAGTATATTAGAATAGTTTAATAATCGTAACGGTATTCCAGCACCTGGGCAACGCCATGACGCCTGGCCCAAGACACTGAAATATCATAGGATATCCCACTTTCCGAGACGCCACGGACCATCCGGCATGAACCAGCCAAGCCCCCCACACGATGAAAGCCTGCTCTCGGTGCGCCATATCAAGAGCCGCCTGGTATTCTGGAGCGGTGCCGTGCTGGTCGGCCTGACGGCCGTCGGCTTTGCCATCGCCAGCGAACACGCCGCGCACTCGTTCAGGCGCCTGGTGGCGCTGGCGCCATGGGCGCCATTGATTGTCTCGCCGGCCGGTCTGCTGCTGGTCACCTGGATGACCCGGCGTTTCTTCCCCGGTGCGCAGGGCAGCGGTATCCCGCAGACCATCGCCACGCTGGATACCCGCGGCCAGGCGCTGCGCGACAGCCTGCTGTCCATCCGCATCGCCATCGGCAAGATCCTGCTGACGTTGATGGGGCTGCTGAGCGGCGCCTCGATCGGGCGCGAGGGTCCAACGGTGCATATCGGCGCCGCCATCATGCATACGGCCGGGCGTCTGGCCCATTTCCCGCCCCACTATCTCGAACGCGGCCTGATCCTGGCCGGTGGCGCAGCCGGCATCTCGGCAGCCTTCAACACCCCGCTGGCCGGCATCGTATTCGCCATCGAAGAGATCAGCCGCTCGTTCGAGGAGCGCAACAGCGGCACCGTCATCACCGCCGTGATCCTGGCTGGCGTAACGGCGGTCGTGATCCAGGGCAACTACACCTATTTCGGTTCCACCAGTGTGTCCTTCGACATGAGCAGCGGCGCGTGGCTGGCGGTACTGGTGTGCGGTGTCGCCGGTGGCCTGCTCGGCGGTGGTTTCAGCAGCCTGCTGATCCGTGGCAGCCGGTGGCTGGCGCCCTGGCACCTGCGCCGACCCTACCGGATCGCGCTACTGTGCGGCCTTTCGCTCGGCGTGATCGGCTGGCTCAGCGGTGGCCTCAGCTATGGCACCGGCTACGACGAGGCGCGCCTGCTGGTAACCGGCGAAGGGCGCCTCGACTGGAGCTATCCGGTCACCAAGCTGTTTGCCACCGTGGCCTCGTATCTCAGCGGCATCCCGGGTGGCATTTTCGCGCCGTCACTGGCCACCGGGGCCGGGTTCGGCGCCGTGATCGCTGACTGGTTTCCACACATCGCGTTCAGCGCTGTCGTCATCCTCGGTATGACCGGCTATTTCGCCGGCGTGGTGCAGACCCCGCTCACGGCCATGGTCATCATCATGGAGATGACCGACAGCCAGAGCATGCTACTGCCCATCATGGCCACCGCCTTCATCGCCTATGGCGTCTCCCGTCTGGTGTGCCGCGAACCGATCTACCGCGCCCTGGCCTGGGCCTTCCTCGAAAACCAGCAGCAGAAGAAACCCGAACCACCCGCCCAGCGGGATACCCTGGTTTGAGGTGCTTCATCGGCCCGGAACAAAACACCAGGCTGTACGCAGTTGACGACATTGGCTGGCAGCGTGAGCTCAACACCGAGGCCACGGAGACACAGAGCCACGGAGGTGGATTGAGCGCGGAGGACACCAAGGCGCAAACGCCTTGACCCGAAGGGTAAGGCGCGCATGGTGAACCCCGCAGGGGTTCTATGCGAGCACGGAGGAAACGCTTGTGGGTGTTCTGACAGGCCTTTCAATCACAGCCTCTGTGACTCCGTGGCTCCGTGATCTCCGTGTTGGATCCATGCCCTGCGTACGAAGTCCTGTCGGTTCATCACTTGGCCGGACTTGGGTGGCGGCTTCGCCGCCGGGTTTCCTGGATTCCAACCCTGAGGGCCTCCATCCCGGCTACATTTGATGCCAAACGAAACGGCGTGGACTGCTGGCGTGTCACCCGCCAGCGGCATGGCATCTACGCAGAGAACGCCAAGGCGCAAACGCCTTGGCGTTCTTTGTGTTAAATCACACCCTCCGTGTCTCTGTGATCTCTGTGTGGGATACATGTCATCCGGATGGCGCGAAGCGCAACCAAGCTACAGGTTGTATCCGGCCTCTTCGTGCTGGGTGATGTCCAGCCCTTCGGTTTCCTCGTCCTCGCTGACCCGCACGCCGATGAGTTTGTCGATGACGAACAGGATCACCCACGATACCACAGCGGCCCAGATCACATGTACGGCAATCCCGGTCAGCTGCACACCCATCTGCTGGGTAATGGCCTGGCCAACGGTCTGTCCAGCCGCCGGCTGGTTGGCCCCGCCCAGCGTGTAGGCAAAGATGGCCACTGAAAAGGTACCGAGCATGCCGCCGATACCGTGCACCGGAAACACATCGAGCGAGTCGTCAATCTTCGCCACCCGCTTGATGAACTGGGTGGCGTAGTAGCAAACGACCCCGGCTGCCAGACCGATGACCAGTGCGCCCAACGGCCCGACATTACCGGATGCCGGGGTGATGGTGCCCAGTCCGGCCACCATGCCGGTGACGATGCCCAACACACTGGGCTTGCGGTAGCGGATCCACTCGATGGTCATCCATGCCAGGGAACCGGCCGCGGCGCTGATGTGTGTGACGAGTATGGCCATGCCGGCCTGCTGGCCTGAGGCCACGGCACTGCCGCCATTGAAACCAAACCAACCCACCCACAGCATGCCGGCGCCGGCCACCGTCATGGTCAGGTTGTGCGGCGGCATGGCGGTCTCCGGAAAACCCTTGCGCCTGCCAAGGTAGATGGCGGCAACCAGGGCCGCAACCCCGGCATTGATATGCACCACACTGCCGCCGGCGAAATCGATGAAGCCCTTCTGGGCCAGCCAGCCGCCACCCCATACCCAGTAGCAGCTGGGAATGTAGATGAGCAGAAAGAACAGGGCCGAGAACCACATCATGGCACTGAACTTCATGCGCTCTGCGAAACCACCGACCACCAGCGCCGGCGTGATGATCGCAAACGTCATCTGGAACATCACCCAAACCGATTCCGGGATACTGTCATGCGTTGACTTGAGGCTCACACCCTCGAGGAACACCCGGCTGGTCGAGCCGATCCACTTGCTGACCGGCGTATCGGTGGTCAGCGCCAGACTGTAACCAAAGGCGATCCACAGAATAGAGATCATGCAGGTTATCGCGAAGCACTGCATGAAGATCGACAGGACGTTGCGGCTTCGCACCAGACCGGCATAGAACATCGACAGGCCAGGTATGGTCATGAACAACACCAATGCCGTGGCAACCATGATCCAGGCCGTATCTCCCTTGTCGATGCCAGAGGCCGCCAGGGCCGGGGTGGCGGCCAGAGCCAGCAGGCTGCCGGCCAGGAATTTGATAACTGACTGGGTATTCATCGGATGGGTCCTCGTTATTGTTTTTGCAAGCAATCCGTCATTGATTAGGCGCCGGAACGGATAACATCATGGCATGCACCGGCTGGAAACGGCGGCGACACCCTGAATGCCCGCAGGCCGTATCTTTAATGGATGCCGGATGCCGTTCCATGAATCGACCAGCGCCTGCTTCAAAGCGCGCTGTCGCCACTCTCGCCGGTGCGGATACGGATACAATTCTCCATATCCAGGACGAAGATCTTGCCATCACCGATCTTGCCGGTGTTCGCCGAGCGGCTGATCGCCTCAACGACATCATCGACCCGGTCGGCCTGTACCCCGACCTCGAGCTTGATCTTGGGCAGAAAATCGACCACGTACTCGGCGCCACGATAGACTTCGGTATGACCCTTCTGACGCCCGAAACCCTTGACCTCGGTGACCGTCAATCCCTGCACGCCGATCTCGTGCAGGGCCTCGCGCACATCGTCGAGTTTGAACGGCTTGATGATGGCGATGACCATTTTCATGGTTGCTCCTCCGGCTGCTGCCTTGTGCTTTTTATGGGCAGAGTATGCGAAATGGCAACGAATATTGCAATAAACTGGTGCATCATCATGCGCCTGATCGATTATTTTTGCGTCATCATGATACTTTTCGGGTTATTCATGCATTTATCTGGTGCATTTCCTGCAGGGAATCAAGCACCATAGCCATGCGGGTGATTTCGACACGAGACACGTGTGGCGCAGGGAAAGAGGCTACAGACAGGCAGCCAGAACACCCATGAGGCCAAAAAAAACCCGGCACCAGGTGCCGGGTTTCAGGGCGAAACAGGCTGATCCGTATCAGAAGATCCAGGTCAGCTGCAGTGCCACACGCCGATCCAGGGTTTTGAGGATCTGCTTGACATTGTTGGTAACGGCATTGGCCTGGCCAGCGCTCAGACCGCCGGTGGCCGTGTAGGCATTCGGCGCCGAGGCATCCTTGATGATGTAGTTCAGCGTCAGGCGCATCTTCTTGCGTGGACGATACTGCACACCCAGCGTGACCTCCTTGAACAGGCGCTCGTTGCCCGGGTTGATGTTGGCGTTACGCTCGTACAGCAGCTCGTGACGCGCATAACGAATGTCGAACTCCCACTTGCGGTTCAGGAAGAAACCATAATCGACGTAGAAAGCGCGTGACTTGTTGCCGCTTTCAGCCGCATAGATCAGGTTGCCGCCCTTGACCCCGCCTGCCGGACCGAGGAACAGCATGCCATCGGCAAACATGAACTCGGCGCTGACACGGTGACGGTGACGGCCACCGAACAGCTTGCCCAGTGCAAACACACCAAAGCCGTACCGTTTACGGTCATATGAGGCACCCGAGGCATCGCTCGAAAAACGCCGCTTGCCCTTCTGGTACCAGCTGAACAGCTTGATGCCATGCTTGTACGGGCCGCGTCCGCCGGGCAGGTCATATTCGGCCGATCCGTACAGGTACAGCTCGTTGGCGCCATTGCGGTCACGCCGGTGGTTGATCGACTCGCCACGACCAACCATCACGGCATAGGAATAGGCCCACCTGCCTGACTTGAAGCGGTCGAAGACCTGCACGCCCCAGTCACGCACGCCGTTGAAGCCATAGGCCACATTGGTCGGCGTACCCAGCGTCGGGCTGGTGTTGGAACCGGTCGGTTGCTGGGCGCCGGTCGTGAAGCGCTCCAGCACCTCGCGCGCGATGAAGTCGGTGAACTCGATGTAGTTGAGCACATGAATGGCGTTGAAGCTTTCTTCAGGACCCGGGGTCTTGAACAGGCCGGCACGGATACGCGCGCCCTTGATGTGGTTGAACGTCAGGCTCATGTGATCGAGCGACAGACGCCGGGCGCGGTTGCCAAACGGGTCGAAGGTCAGCAGGTTGGGCGCCAGCTCGAACAGCGTGAAGAAGTTCATCTTCGACGTGAACGGGGTGCGAAACGCGCCCGTGAAATTGCCACGCACACCAACACGGGCACGGCGCAGGTGCCAGCGGCTGTCACTGGTGAAGTAGGGCGCAATGGATGAACCGGCGCTGCGCTTGCCGTTGTTGGCCGCCGCGGCGCCAACCAGCCCCGACAGCGGATCGCCAAGATCCTTGGTATAGGCAGGCTGCACGAAGCCCCACCATTTCTGCTTGGCATTGGGTCGTTCTGTCCCCTGCAACATCAGCCAGTTGGCCGCCTGCGCGGGAACGGCTGCCAGCAGCAGTCCGGTCGCACAGGCAGAGGCCACGCACAGCTTCTTGAGCTCTGCTTTCATAGGGTTTCTCCTCCGTATCGATTGATTATTGGTTTTCGGGTCATTGAGCTTCCTCCCTGGCCCGCGGCATGGTCCGTTACCGGCCAGCCATTACAGAGGATGACGCAGCAACGGGAAATTTATTCCATGCCCTTGCGAATCCGGCAAGCCTTGCCTGCAAACGCAGCATGCCTTAACCTGCCCCGACCGAATGTAGCACAGCTGCATTGGTCCACAAAATGGTGGATGCGATGGAATAAATCGCTGATTCCGACGTCATACACGATAACCACAGGGCAGTATCGCCATGGGCATATTCGGAGGACTGGGCGGCCAGGCCCGCCTGCACAAAAAGCTGGTCGACGGGCGTGAACGACTGCATCGCATGGCACTGGTCTGGACGCGTGATCCCGATCTGGCCATGGATCTGGTCCAGGAAACGATCGGCCGCGCGCTCGACAAACACGGACAACTGCGCGATTGCGACAACTTCGATGCCTGGCTCTACCGAATCCTCAACAATGCCTGGCTGGATCACCTGCGTAAACGGCGTGATACCTGCGATGTGGATGATCTCGACCTGGCCGATGAACGATCCCCGGAGCGCATCTGCCAGCAGAGTCAGCTCGTCGATCAGGTCCGCTGCGCGATAGCCAGGCTGCCCAAGGGACAGCGCCAGGTAGTCACACTGGTCGATCTCGAGGAGTTCAGCTACAAGACCGTGGCCGAGATCCTCGAGATACCGATCGGCACGGTCATGAGCCGGTTGTGCCGCGCACGCAACGCCCTCAAGGCATTGTTGCTGACACCATCGGGCAGCCAGGAAACAGCGAAAGTGAGCCACCTGAAAAGGATCAAATGATGACGCAAGCGCATTACTCTGATGAAATGCTCAACGCCTTCATCGATGGAGAACTCGATGTCGAGGATCGAGCGCGACTGCTGACCGCCATGCGTACGGATCCGGCACTTGCCGCGCGCATCAATGAACTGCGCGCAGTTCGCGACCTGGTCAGGCTCGCCTGTCCGAAGACAGAAGCAACGGACAACATCACCAACCCGCGCCGCAATCTGTCGCAGATCGCGGCGGCAACCCTGCTGCTTGCCGTTGGCATGCTGCTGGGGCTGGTGTTTGCACCACAGAACCATGACCGTCCACGCGCCCTCGAGAATATCGCCAAGGCCGTCAATCCATACAAGAACACCGGGGATCGCATCGTGTTGCAGATCACGACCGACAATCCCGACAAGCTCAATGTCGTACTCAGCGAAACCGAACGCCTG